>JAOTRV010000010.1 GCA_030247575.1 Sulfuritalea sp. | reverse complement strand
CGACGAGACTGCCGCCGGTCGTCGGTTGCGAGAAGGTGCTGATCTGCGCAAAGTTGCCGCCTTGCGCGTCCATCTGTACCGTGCCGTTGTCGCCGAGGACGGTGTCGGTGCCGGTGCCGGTCGTGATCGCATCGCTGCCCATGCCGCCGAGAATCACGTTGTTGCCGCTGCCGGTGTTGATCGTGTCGCCGTCACCCGTGGTCGCGAGGGTGTCGGTCGTCTGGTAGACCAGCGGCAGGTCGGTGCCGGCCACGTAGCCGATCGAGCCGTTGTCGCCGATCACGATGTGGTCGCTGGCGGTGGCGCTGCCGACGCCGAGGTTGATGGTGTCGCTGCCGTCGCCGCCGAGCACCACCTTGACGCCGTCCAGCGCGGTGATGTTGTCGTTGCCGCCCAGATCGGTGATCGCCGGCTGGGTGTAAGTGGCGATCGAGGCGAAATGCAGGCCCGCCGCATCCATCTGCACGATGCCGTTGTCGCCGAGGATCGTGTCGGTACCGGTCCCGGTCGAGATCGTGTCGGCTCCCATGCCGCCGAGGATCACGTTGTTGCCGCTGCCGGTGTTGATCGTGTCGCCGTCGCCGGTGGTCGCGACGGTATCTGTCGTCTGATAGACCAGCGGCAAGTCGGTGCCGGCCACGTAGCCGATCGAGCCGTTGTCGCCGATCACGATGTGGTTGCTGGCGGTGGCGCTGCCGACGCCCAGATTGATGGTGTCGCTGCCGTCGCCGCCGAGCACCACCTTGACGCCGTCCAGCGCGGTGATGTTGTCGTCGCCGCCCAGATCGGTGATCGCCGGCTGGGTGTAAGTGGCGATCGAGGCGAAATGCAGGCCCGCCGCATCCATCTGCACGATGCCGTTGTCGCCGAGGATGGTGTCGGTGCCGTTGCTGGTCGAGATCGTGTCGCCGCCCATGCCGCCGAGCACGGTGTTGTTGCCCTCGCCGCCGATGATGCGGTCGCTGCCGCCGGTGCCGGCGACGGTATCGGTGGTCCGGTATTCGGTGACCAGCCCTGCCGCATTGAAGCTCAGTCGGCCGTTGTCGCCAAGGATGATGTCGTTGCCGCTGCCGACCGTGATGTGATCCCCGTCGTAGCCGTTGCCGAGCACGCCGCCGCCATTGGCGCCGCCGAACACGATGTTGCGGCCTTCGCCGCCGACGATCAGGTCGTTGCTGCCCACGCTCGGGTCGACGGTATCGATGGTGCCGACCAGATGCGTCAGGCCATCAGTCTTGTCGCCGAGGCCGCCGTTGCCGAGCACCTGCACCGGCGTAACGCCGTCGGCCGCGTAATACACGACCCGGCCGCGATCGCCGAAGATGATGTCGTCTGCGCTGCCGCCGGTGATGTCGTCCTTGCCCTGGCCGCCGAAGATCACGAGCGGCAGCGAGGACGCCGCGGCATTGACGATGTCGTCGTCGGTGCGTACGGTGCCCGTGTAGTCGTGATCGAACTGCCCTTGCGTGTTCAGCGCGAAGAAGCCGTCGGTGGCGGAACTCAGGCTCACCGTCACCGTGTCGTTGCCTAGCCCGGTGTTGAGGCTGGTGATGGTTCTCACCGCCGGGTCGGCTTCCAGGCGAGTGCTCGACACGGTAATGCCGTCGTTGGCGTAGCCGCTCCAGATCGAGACGCCGCCGGTGAAGGTGCCGCCGGTTGCGAGGTAGTTGATGTCGCTTGCAGCGAGGCCGCTGATCTTGTCCCTGGTGATCGTCACCGTTGCATCGGAATTCCGCGAACCGACGTCGCTGACCATCAGCAGGTTGCCGACCGGCGCCAGGGGATCGGCGACCAGGCTGACATCCGACCCTGCATCGATGTTGAGCAGCCCCGCCATGTCGTCGAGGTCGCCCTTCATCGCCGTGACGCCGATCACCGCACCGGAAGTGGCGTCGGTGACCGAATAGCTGTAAGCGCCGGCGGCGAGAACCGCTCCAACATCGTTCTTGCCATCCCAGACGGCCGCGTAGGCGCCGTTGCCTTGCGTGCCCATGGCGATGGTGCGCACCACCGTGTTGCCGGCATCCAGCACCTTGACGTTGATGCCGGTGGCAGCCGTCAGTCCGCTGAGTTCGTAGGCCAGGACCGGCGTGTCGTCGCCGCTGAAGCTCACCACGTTGCCGGTGAGGAAGCCGGTAGCGCCGGTGGTCCGGTTCACGTTGGCGGTCGAGGACAGGTAGATCTGGTCCTTGCCCGCCGCGGTGTCGAGATTGGTCACCGCACTGGTGCCCTGCACGTTGAAGATGTCATCGCCGGCGCCGAGATTGATGTTGAGCGTGCCGACGCCGTAATAGTTGATGCCCGAGAGACGGGTGGCGGCGTCGATGGTGCCGGCCGCCGCGCCATTCACGAGCAGCCCGGCATTGAACGCGGTGACGGCCTTGGCACGATGTTCGCCCTGGAAGGCGATGGTGAAGACGTTGCCGACCTTGGTCACCTCTACATTGTTGGTGTAGGGCTTCGAATTGTCGTTGCGCGGATTGAAGGGGTCGAGGATCGAACCGTTCGGATTCAGGATCGGGTCGAGCGCGGTACGCACCTGGTCTGCCGAGGCATCCCAGGCGATCGCCGCCGTGGTCTGCGTCAGCACCGTGGCGCTGCCGGGCACGGGAACATTTACGGTCAGGGCGAAGGTGCCGCTGGTCGCATTCACGGCGAAGGTCTGCACGTTGCCGATGCTCGGCGTGGTGGTGCCCTGGCGCTTGGTGGCGATGGCGATATCGACCGACTCCTGGTCGTTGGCCACCAGCTCGGTGACCGGCAGCGCGCCGCCGGCTGCCCGCGACTCGGCCCATAGGATTTGCGGCAGATCCTTGCCGGCCATCGACTTGACGAAGGTGATGGCATAGGTGATGACATGCGCCTGGGTGTCGGTCGCCGGAATTTCGCGGCTGACTTCGGTCACCGTCAGATCCTGGGTGTTGAACAGGGCCTTGAACGCGTCCTCGATGACCGTCACCGCCCCGGCGACTCCGGCCGCATCGTAGGTGATGGTCTGCGTCGGTCCGTAACCCGTCAGTGCCGGGTCGAGGCCGATCTTGAAGGTGCCGGACTTGGCCTGGATGCGGAGGGTCTGCACTTCCTGCACGGCCGGCATGTCGAGGCCGGTCAGCGTCGAAGCCGTGAGCGTGCCGGCATTGTTGTTGGTATCGCCGGAATCCGTGACGTTGACCACGTCGCCCGCGCCGTTGCCGCCGGCATTGATGGTCAGCAGGCCGGCGATCTGGTCGACCAGGTTGGCGGCGCTGCCGACGTTGATGACGTCCGCGCCAAGCCCGCTGTCGATCGTGGTGTGGCCGGAGATGGTCTTGACGTTGATCTCGTCGTTGCCTGCGGCGCTGGAAATCGTCGTCGAGCCGAGGTGCGTCGATTCGACATTGAGATGATCGATGCCTGAACCGAGCATCAGGTTCAACTGCTCGAGGTTGTGATAGGTGATGCCGCCGTTGAACTTCTTGCCTGTGATGGTGGTGTCCAGCCCCATGCCGAAGCCGAACAGGCGATCTTCGGTCAGGGTGCCCCGGTCTTCCGACACGCTGCTGCGGTTGTAGGCGTTGAGGACATCGACCTGGTCCGCTTCGCTGACCAGGAAGTTGCGGTTCACCGGCGTGATGAAATAGCCGAGGTCATTGATCGGCAGATGGGCCGCATCGGTCGGCCAGGCCGTGGTGAAGGTGGCGGTTTCGTACTTGATGTCGGAGTGATACTTGGCGCTGAGGTCGACGACCTCGGCCAGCCCCTTGGCAACGGCCTTGAGGTCGTCGCCGGCCTTCGCCGTGTAGCTGAACTGCTGGGTGGTTTCGCCGCCACCCGACTTCAGCAGATCCAGCGTCCACACCTGCCCCGCCGCCACCGTGCCGCCGAGTTTCACTTCGGCCAGCGACCAATTGACCCCTGCCGGATTGGCCGGTACGCCGGTCAGGTTGCCGCTGCCCTGCGTGACTTGCGCGGTGAATGCCGTGCCGCGCGAAATCTTCAGCAGTTTGTCATTCACCGTGACGGTGTAAGCGCCGCCGATGGCCGTCTTCAGCTTTTGCGCCACCACGTTGAGCGTCAGCGCATCGCCGCCGGTTCCGGCCACGTAGTTGTAGGCGGTTCCGCCCAGGGTCAATTCCCAGACGCTGTCCTTCAGCACGTTGCCGGAGAGCACGACGTCGGCGGACAGGTAGCTGGTCGCTGCGTCGCCATGCCCCTTCAGGCTGGCGGTGTTGCCTGCCGGCGGCGTGACGGTCGCGGTAAAACTGCTGGTGCCGTCCTCGGTCTTGATCGCCACGGTGTCGCCGGTCAGTCCTCCGAGCGCCAGATCCATCGCCGTGCCGACCCCGGGGGCGTTGATTACCGTGATCTGATAGGGGTAGTCGTTCATGCGCGGATCGAGGCCCGGCATTTCGCCGCGCTGCGCATCGACATGGGTGATGTGCGTATCGGTCAGCGTGCCGTTGCCCGTCGCGTCCGTGCCAAAGGCGGTCAGCGTGCTGTTGGGCAGGACCCAGTTGGTTTCGCCGGCGGTCATGAAGGGATCGTTGAGACCGCGGGCGTCGGCGTACTGCACGCCGCCTTCGATGATCAGCGGCCCGCGGATGCTGTTGATCCGCTCGTCCATGGCCGGGAACACCTTGATGTCGTGACCATCGACGATGTTGTCGTCGAACGCAGTGACCAGCACCTTCTGTTGCTGGTTCCAGGAATTCCACTGGCCCAGTGTCGACACGAAGACCAGTTGCGAGGTAACCGTCGCTCCCGCCGTATTGGCCGGGATGCTGACCGCCGGAGCACCGGCTGCGGCAATGGTGTAGCTGGCCGTCAGCGCCGTAGCGTTGTCGGCCGTGGCGACGCTGAGCACCAGACCGGTGAGGCTGGAACGATAGGTGGTGACGCCCTTGACCTGGTTGAAAAGGCCGATGGCAACCGCCGCCAGGTCGTCGCCGTACTGCACCGTGTAGGCGTAATCGGCGCCGTTGAGTCGAACCGTCCAGACTTCGTCCTTGGCCGGTTGCCCGGCCAGGGCGATCTCGACCTTCGGTACGGAAATCTGGGTGATCGTGGCGCTGCCGTCCGAATACGGCCGCACGGCGAGACTGGCGGTGAAGGAAGCGTGGTCCCCGGCATAGCGGCTGATGGTCAG
Organism: Sulfuritalea sp.; assembly: GCA_030247575.1. GTDB lineage: Bacteria > Pseudomonadota > Gammaproteobacteria > Burkholderiales > Rhodocyclaceae > Sulfuritalea. Next base: position 126,321 of record JAOTRV010000010.1, on the reverse strand, counting down.
CGTGTCGCCCGTGACGGTCGTCGTGTAGCCGGCCGCGGCGGCGTCCACCAGTCCCTTGAGGCCGAGGGCGACGCTGTTGAGCGTGGTGCCGGCGGCGGTGTATTCGAACGTGGTGTCGTTCAGGGTCAGCGTCCACTTCTCGCCCGCGACCACGCTGCCGGTCAGCGCTATCCTGGCCTGCGGCGTAGCCACGTTGACCTGGACAATTTCGTGCTGGCCGTAGTTGTCCTTGGCGGAGAAGGCCAGTTCGGAGTTGTAGCTCAAGGTCCTGGTCGGCTGGACGTCGAGCGTGACGTCGGCGGCCGGCTGGCCGGTGAGTACCACCTGGAAGCTGTCGGAATTGGGCACGTAGCCCGGGTACTCGGTACGCAGGTCGTACTCGATGCGGAACTTGTCGTTCGTCGCCACGGCCAGTTCGCTCGCCAGCGTGTACTGGTTGGTCCGCGGGTCGTAGGCCAGGATCGACGCCGTCTGGCCCTTGTTGGCACCGGTGGTCAGCGTGATCTGCTTGCCGACAAGACTGATCGCCTCCTTGTTGATCTCGTGGCGTTGCAGCGACACGTTCAGGTCGTAGGCCTGGCCGCGCGAAATGCCGATGAAGCCGTCCTGGAAGTAGGGATTGTCGACCAGATAGTCGCGGTAGGCGCCGACCTCGACCGTATAGGTACCAGCCACGGTCAGATCGCGAACGATCATCGGATCGTTGATGGTGGTGCTGCCGGCGTCCTGCACTCCCGTGTTCATGTTCAGTGTGCCGACCATGTTGCCGAGCTGATCCTTGAGGCTCAGCGTCAGGTACTCGACGTAGGCGAAGCGCTGGTTCTCGAAGGTGTCGATGTAGCTCAGAACACCGAACTCGTTGATGTAGGGAATCTGTACCGGAACCGAGAAGGTCGATTGGCCGACGATCTGGTTGGCGTGATCGATGTCGAGCACGGTCGTGACCTTGCCGCCGCCCTGCGAGACGTCGTGGGTGAAGCCGGTGAACCAGGCCCCGGCCTTGCGCGTTATGGTCAGCGTCGGGCCCGTGGTGGTAACGGTGTACAGGTTGCTGTCGATCGCCGCGGCGAGCCTTGTCGCCACATTGTTCTTGATGTCGCCTTCCTGCACCGTGGTGCTGTAGGAAATTCCGTTCAGCTTGACGGTCCATACGTCGCCCGGGGTCACCTGCCCTTCGAGCGTGAACGTAGCGCTGGTCAGGCGCGGCGCATTGTCGGCGACCGACGTGGCCGGGGCGAATTTGTGGGTGTGATCCAGCGTATTGAAGGCGACAAAGCTGCCATCGGCCGCCGTCAGGCTCACCACATTGGTGCCGCCGGTATGTGTCACGGTATAGCCGGCTGCGGTGAGGCGCGTCGCCAATAGATCCGCCACCGCGCCGGTACCGTCGGTCGCGAAGGCGTCGGCGGTGCTGACGTGGCTGGCATTGGCCTGGCTGGCGTTGCTCATCGCCAGCGTCCAGGTGTCGTTGGCCAGCGAATCGTTGTCCAGTGTGAGCTGTTGGCTCCAGCCGACCTTGGCGTCGCCGCTCAAGCCTGGAGCGACGAGTGCCGGTGCCGCGGTGATGCTGCGCGCCACGGCAAACGCCGTCTGGCTGCCTTCGCGGACCACGGTCAGGGCGTAGACGCCGGTGTCGATCTGTTGCACCGAGGCCTTGTACAGGAGGCTGGCATCGATCGCGCTGGCCAGACCCTGCGCCACGGTCTGTGCATCCAGCGCGGCGGCATCGATGCCTGCGATGTAGCTGAAGCTCAGAGGCGTACCGTCGTCCAGCGTGATGCTCCAGATTTCCCGCGCCTTGATGGTGCCGCCGATCTCTATGGTGGTGGCCCAGGTGCCAGCCAGCTGTGCCGCCGCAGCCGACTCGGTGCTGGCTGCGAAGTCCGTCGTGTCACCCTGCCGGATCACTGTCAGAGTGTTGTTGCCGGTACTCAGGGCTGCGTAACCTCCATTCGCGTCGATGACGTCCGCCAGGCCCGCAGCGACGGCGGCGAGGGTGGTGGCGCCGGTGGTGGTGTAGTTGAAGTAGGTCGGCACAGTGGCCCCGACAGGCAGGACCGACACGGTATAAGTCCTGCCGGCATCGGCGGTACCGGTGACTTCGAGAGTCTCGGACCAGCCGGCGGCGTCCGCAAGATTGCTGCCCAGCATCGTCAGTGCGCTGAACGCGCTGGTGCCCGACTGACGAAGAATGGTGACCGTACCGTTGCCCGAGTAGAAGGCATCGTAGTTTCCGGAGGCGCCGACCGTCGTAGCCAGCTGGCCTGCGATGTTGCCCGGATCGCCATCGGCGGACACGACGCTGAAGCTCTCGTAATTGCTGCCCTGCTTCAGGCCGACCGCCCAGGTGGTTCCGGCGGCCGCCGTGCCGGTAAGCTGGATTGTCTCGGTCCAGGCGGAGACATCGGACGGCGTGCTCGCCGGCGTCGTCGTCGAGGCGGCAAAAGTATCGCCGTTGCTGCGGATCAGCGTGACGGTATCGTTGCCGGTGAGAATCGCCCGGTAGCTGCCCGCCACAGTGGCCGCCAGGCCGCTGGTGATGTCGCCGATGACGTCGTTGGCATCCGCAACGTAGCTGTAATTTTCGTAGACGCCACCGCTTTCCAGCGATACCGTCCAGGCTTTGTTGGTATTCGTGCCGGCAGCGCCCGCGCCGCCGAGTTGCAGGGTTTCAACCGAGCTGGCAGCGTCGGCCAGTGCAGCAGCCGGTGTCGCGACTGCGGGCGAAAACGCGGTGGTGTCGTTGCGGACGATGGTGATGGACGGCGTGCTTCCCGAGTTGTGTGTAGAAACGACTGCGCTGTAGGTCGTAACGGAGCTGTATTTGGCGTTGATGGCCGCCGTCAGCCCGGTGACGACGTCGGCCATGGTCGACGTCGTCGCCACGAAGCTGATGTAATCAGTGCCGGTTCCGGCAGCATCGAGCAGGCCGACGGTCCACAGCTTGCCGGCGGCCGCCGTGCCGGTGATCTGTATCGAGCGCGCTACGGTCGTCGCCGATGCCGCGATCGTCGCTCCGCCATTCGAACTGCCGGTAATCGAGGATATCGCGGTCGTCGAATTGGCCTTCGTCGCGCTGAAAATGTTCAGTGCGGCGCCGTTCGTCGTGGCAAAGAACAAGCCGGCGCCGTCGGCGTTGATGATTGCAGCCAGCTCCGTCGCGGCATTCGTTGCGTTATTGGCGCCGGCCACGGTCAGGCTGGTGGCCGTGTAGGTCTTGACCGAGGAGGTGCCGTAGTTGACCGTCACGGTCCAGTTCGCCCCGTCCGTAATCGTGCCACCGACCGCGACTGTCTTCGACCAGGCCGAGATGTCGGTTGCCGTGCCGCGATCGATGCTCAGGGTGATGTCGTTGTCCGACTTGTTGACCACCGTCAGGGAGTCGCTTGCCGCATCCGCGGTGGCCACATAAACCGCCGAATCGATGGCGCCGGCGAGCCCGTTCAGTACGTAGTCGATCTTCTGGTCGTCAGTGGTCAGGCCGCTAAGCCCGGCCGAGGTTGCTTCGAAGGAATAGTAGTTGGTGGTCGAAACATTGACGCGCTTGAGCGCCACCGTGAATACGTCACCCGCCGACACGGTGCCGGCCAGCTTCGCCGAATGCGCCAAACCGGACGCGCCCGACTCCGAGGTGGCGCTCCCCCGTGTGTAACTGAGACTGAAGCCGGCCCCCGTGTTGCTGACCACGGTAAGCGTGTCGCGGTCCGTATTTGCCGTCGCCGTGTAGCCTGCCCCTGTAATCGCGGTGGCGAGGCCGGTGAGCACGCTATTGATCGCCGTGGTGGTTGCATCGCCGGTAGCGGTCGCCTGGTAGCTGTAGGCGACCGGCGTGCCGCTGTCGGGCACGATGGTGACCGTAAATACCTCGCCGGCCGTGACCGTGCCGGTGATCCGCTGGGTTCTCGCCCACGGCGTCGTCTCGGACACGACGGTCGATCCGCCGCGGGTAGTCTCGACGGTGAATGCTGCCTTGTTGTTGTTGACCAGAACGATGGTGTCGGTCGTGTCGGGGCTCACGTAGGCCTGATAGCCGTGAGTCGCCGTATCCAGATTCACCTTGGCCGCCAGCCCGGCGACGACTGCGGCGGCGCTGGTGTCGGCAGAATGATAGGCAAAGGTCTGGGTCGCTCCGCCGGTGCTTGCCTTGACCGTCAGGGTGAATACCTGGTCGGCGGTCACCGGTCCGGCCAGCCGCTCGGTCACGAACCAGCCGGAGGTCGTCGGTGCACCCAGGCTGCCCTGATTTACCAGCATGCTGAAAGACGTCTTCAGCTTGTTTGCCACCGTCAGCACACCCGTACCCCGGACGCTATCGGTGTCGTAGGACGCCTGGTAGATGCCGTCGTTGTCGATTGCTGTCTTCAAGCCGCTCAGGACATTGGCGATCGAAGTGTCGGCAGCGGTGAAGTTGTAGTGCGCGTAGCCGGCCGTCGCACTGAGCGTCGTGCCGAACAATTGCGCCGCCCTCGTGCCGCTCAGCGTGATGCCTGCGCCGACAATCTTCGAGGTCAGTACCAACTGGCCGGACGCGTTCGTGCTGGCGACCAGCTTGCCGTTCAGGGTTGCGTTGGCGGTGATCAATGTATTGAGCGCGGTTGCGATGTCGTTGGCGCCCGTCGTGTCGTAGGTGTTGTTGGCAAGAACGAGGTTCTGCGCGGCAAGCGAGCCGAGGGTCACCGTCAGGGTCCGCGCCGCTGTGGTGGAGCCGGATAGCGCCACCCCGGTGGTGAAGGAGACGGTACCGGTCGCCGCCGCCACGCCGTCGACAGTCACGGTGTAGATCTGTCCGGCGGTGACGCTGTTGGAGAAAGCTTCCGACCTGACCCAGCCCGACGCGTCGGCATTGACGCCCAGTGATGCGACACCGGTGACGCCGTACTCGACCGTCACGCCCCTGGCATCGGCGATGCTCAGCGTGGCGCCGCTAGTGGAGGCGTTGTAGTTGGCAGCGCCCGGTGCCTTGTTGTTGATTGCGTCGCGCAGAGCCAGTGCAACGCCATCCAGCGATGCGGCATAGCTCGTCGTGGTGCCGGTGGTGCCGGCCGTGCCCGCCGCACCGGCGACGTAGACCGCCTCGTAGGCCGTAGCGGCATCGCCGGTGTTGACCTTGACCCGGTAAATGTCGCCTGCAGTGAAGGTGCCGGTGAGCGCAATCGACGCGTCGGTCCACTTCACGCCGGTGATGCCGGTCTGTACCGGAACGCCTGTGACGCTGCCCGTGCCGGTACCTGTGCCCGTACGGTTGATCGCGACGCTGAACTGCTTGCCGCTGCCTTCGTCGGCGATCCGCACCAGGCTGTCGAAGTGCGTCGCCGTGTAGGTGGCGCCGGCGGGCCTGGTCGTATTGACCAGCGTCGTCAGGCCGGCGGCGACGTCATCGAGACTGGTCGTCGTCGCGGTGAAGCTGTAGGTCTTGGTCCGGTTGTCCTGGTCCGTGAGCGTCAATGCCCAGACGTCGCCGACGACGACCGTGCCGCTCAGGGCGATGTCGCTCGCGCTGTAGGTGGTGTAGGCGGCAGCGTTCTGAATTTTGGCGACGCCCTCGGCCTTGATGCCGCTTTCCTTGATGGCGACCTTGAAACTGCCGCCCTGCGAATTGGCGACATGCAGGATGTTGCTCGACGCGCCGATCGTCGCATCGTAGCCTGCGCCGGCCGGCTTGTTGACGGTCGGGAGCGTTTGCTCGATCTCGGTCAGCAAGCCCGTCACGACATCTGCCAGCGCAGTTGTGCTTGCGGTGTAGATGTAGTCCTTGGCAACTTCCAGGTTGTTCGAATCCGTATGCGTCAGGGTCAGGGTCCAGACGTCGCCGATCGCAACCGTGCCGGAAAACTCGATGTCCGCGCTGGTCAGCGGCAGCGCCTGATTGCCGTACACGGCGCCCTGGCGCAGGGCCATGGCAGAGGTGCCGGACTCGTGCTTGAGGTCGAACCAGAAGCCGTTGGCGTCGTTGATGACCAGCGTGTTGGAGCCGGCAGCAAGCGCCGCGGCGCTGTAAGTCGCGGTCGTGGCGGAACCGCTGTCCGGCGTATGGGCCGCGATCTGCGTGGCCAGGGTGGAAACGATCTTGGCCAGGGCCGCGCTGCTGCCGAGTCCGACGTCGGCGGTGGTGACCGTATAGCTGTAGTCGAGACCGTCGAGCGTCACGGTCCAGATGTCGTTGGCGGCGATCTTGCCGGTCAGTTCGATGTTGGCGCTCTTGTAATAGGTGTGCGCCGGGCTGTTCTCCAGCGTGGTCGAGCCGGTCGTGGCGCCGGTCCGCGTCAACATGTCGGCGGTTACGGTGAACGAGTAGCTGTCGGTGCCGCCATCGCCGGCGCCCTTGATCTTGGCGTAAGGTGTGCTCGATGCGATGTTGATGCCATTGCCGATTTCGGGGTCGTAGAAGGTGTACCAGTTCGCTGCGGCGTCGATGTTCTGCGCCGCATTGCCGGGCAGATCGGTCTTGAGGATCGGCGACGGGGCGAAGGTGAAGCTGCCCACCGCATGCCGGTCCATCGAAACCTGCAGATCGTAATCGACGCCGTTGGGCAGGCCGTTGGAGTTGCCTGCCTGCGGAATCCAGTTGGTGACCTCGACGTAGTAATCGCCTGCCGTGTTGAATTGGTAGGTCAGGTAGTCGTCGAGCCAGGTCGTGCTGCCGCCCGCGCCCGTCGTCGGGTTGGAATAGCCGCGACCGGAAGCGATCAGCGTGCCGTCGGCCTTGAACAGGTTGATCCGGCTGCCCCAGAAGATGCTGTCGTAGTAGTCGAAGCCATGGTCGATGTCGAAGGTGGCATTGACCGGGGTGAGCGGATTGCTCAATCCGTTGCCATGCAGCATGGCGTTGGAAATGTTGAACTTGTAGTAGTCGGTCTGGCCGTTGCCCGTGCCGTGGATCGTCAGGTGCGGCACCGTGGTTGCGCTTTCAATGTCGGCATTGGCTGTCAGCGCCCAACTGGCATTGTCGAGCGATTGCGCCGTGTAGACGGAATCGTGGGCCGACTGGGCCTCGTTCAGGGTGGCTGCACCGAAATCGGCCGAGAACTGGCTGAGCTGGCGGACCTGTGCGTCGTAACCGGCCGTGTCGAGCAGGCTCTCGAGGCCTGCGGTCATGGCGGCCAGCGTCGCCGCGCCAAAGGTCGCCGTGGTACCAGCGCCGACTGGTAGCGAACTGGCGCCCGCATAATAAGTGTAGGACGTGCCGTTGAGTTTGAGCGTCCAGATCTCGTCGGCGCGAACCGTGCCGCTGAATGCCACGGTCGGATTGCGATACGCCGAGACGCCGGTGATGGCACCTGTGCCGTTGAGTACCTTGGCGATGACGCCGGGGGGATTTGCGGTCGCTACCGTCAGGATATTGCCGGCTGCCGACACGGTGACGCCGGCCTGCACATTGGCCAGATAGGCCGCCTCCAGCCCGCTGGCCACCGCTGCCAGGGTCAGCGTGCCGCCGCTGTTGGGAACGACATAGCTGTAGTCGGTGTTCTCGATCCGCACCGTCCACGTGCTGCCTGCCGATACCCCGCCTTCGAAAGCAATGTTCGCCGTCTTCCATACCTGGGTGCCGCTGAACGTGGCCTTGGCTTGCGATGCCGGCGAGCTGAAGCTGACGCCGTAGTCGATCGCGAAGTCGGTTGTCAGCGCCGTCGCACTGTTCACGGCGAGCGCATAGCCGCTCGATCCGGTGCTGCCGGTGACCTGGCCGGAGCCGAGGAACACCGCCCCGGTAGGCTCGGTGACGCGAGTGCTGCCGCCGGTCTGGGTGACCAGCACGCCCGGAGCGTCCTTGTCCGTGACCGTGACGTCGATGGACGGCAAAACTGTCATCTCGCCGTTCAGGCCGGCAACGTAGCGGAAATCGACGCCGTTGAGGGTCACCGTCCACGATGTGCCCGCCGCGACGGTGCCGGTAGGCTGCAGATTGATGGAGCCGAACTTGGTGGAGGTATTTCCGGTCCCTGCAGCTACCGTCGCCGTGGCACCTGACGACTGGCTCAGGCGCGCGGTGAAGTCCGAGGCGCCGGCGATCTTGAGGAAGGGAGTGCCCGGCGTGGTGGTGGTGTCCACCGTCACCGTGACGCCGGTCAGCGAGTTGGCGAGATAGGCGGCACTCAAGCCGTTCGCTACGGCGGTCAAGGTCAGCGCGTCGGGCGTCGAGCCGCCGCTCGGCGTCGAGCCGGTGGTATAGGTGTAGTTGTTGCCGTTGATCGAGAGGGTGAAGGTGTTGCCCGCGGCCACGGCGCCGGTCGGCGTCACATTGGCCGCCGTGTAGGCGTTCTCGGTTCCGGTGATGGTGAGCCCTGCACTGCCGGCCTTCACCGCGGCGCTGATCGGCACCCGGCCCGTGACGCTCACCGTCGTGCCGCTGGCGGTCGCCGTGTACTGTCCGCTCAGGTCCGCCAGCACCTTGGCCTTGAGGCCTTGCGCGACATCGTCGAGGCTCAGGTTGAAATAGGCGCTCTGGTCCGCCGTCACGACCTGATGGGTGATCCTTGCGTACTGCAGACCCTGCACGGTATTGCCGGTATCAGCGGCTGCCACCTTGACCAGGTGCGGCTTGCTCCAGTAGTCGTCGGCGCCCGGATCGGCGGTGGTGAAACTCAGAGTGGAAATCTGGGTCCCGACGGAGTTGGTGGTCACCACCTGGGCCACGCCATTGTCATCCGGCTGGACATTGAGCGTGATCTGCACGTCGGTGGCGGGACGGCGCGCCAGCGTGACGTAGTAGGAATCGGAATAGGCGTCGCCCTGCTGCACGTTGCCTTGGGAAACGACCACCTTGCCATTGGCCGGAGTGACCACGACGCTTGCTGCATCGTCGTCGAAGACTTCCGCCACCATGGACGGAATCACCAGGCCGTCATAGGCACCGCCATCGGTTGGATCGGCGCCCTGCACCACCGTGTGCTGGATGTTCACCACGCGCCGACCCTCGGCCAGCACGTCGGCCGGTGCGGTGATGGTGACGACCTGCGGAATGAACCAGTTGGTGCGGTCGAACAGCAAGGTGGTGCCCAGTGCGCTGCCATTGACCGCAACGCCCAGTCCGCCGGCCTTGCTGTCGGTCTCCTTGGGCACCGACGGCGCGGCCGTGATGCGCACGTCCTCTTCCGGCGAGCGTGTCAGCACGACCGAGTATTGCGCGCTGGTCAGCGCGTTCGTCGTATCGCCCTCGAATACGCGCAGCAGGCCGCCGAGCATCACCACCGCGATGCCTGCCGCCTCGTTGTCCATGATGCTGGCGGAGATGTCCTTGACGAACAGGTTCTGGTAATTCGCGTCCGTCGTATTGCCCGTCGGAACGCTCAGGTCGATCATGCCGCTATGGCCGAGCAGATCGTTGCTGACCACATCGATCGGCGTCGCCAACTGGTTCCCGGCGACATTGAAGGTATCGCTGCCGAGACCGCCGATGACCTGGACCGAGGCGTTCTCCGGCGTACCGGATATGAAGAACTGGTCGTTGCCTTCGAGCGCATCCACCACGATGTTCTCGATCGCCGTGTACTCGACATACAGTCCGGCGCCATAGATGCCCGTGTCGGCCACGACGAACTTGTCGGCGAATTCGGTGCCGACCACGATCAGCGTATCCGAACCATCGCCGCCGTCGATATGCACCGGCGCGTTGATGGTGTAGGTGATCAGGTCCTTGCCCTTGCCGCCGTTGATGTTGGTGATCGGCTTCAGCGGATCGTTGGGGTCGACGGCGACGAAGGCGCGGACGGTGAAGGTGTCGTCGTCTTCCTCGCCATAGAGGAAGAGGTCGGCCTTGTTGTGATAGATGGTGAAGACGTCGTTGCCGATGCCGCCGTGCAGCGTGGTGGCGAAGTTAACTCCGTTGCTGAGGTAGCCGCGTGTCGTCAGCGTGGTCTGGAACTGGTCTTCCGTCGCCAGGCCTGCATAGGCATCACGCGGCGAGGCGAAAATCTGGCCGACCTGGAAGGTATCGGCACCCGCATCGCCATAGACGGTCAGCGCCGAACTCGTATCGTCGAAGGCGAAGGTATCGTTGCCGTCGCGGCCGAACACCGTGATGCCGCCGCTGACGGTCGAATAGTTGATGCGCTCGACGCCGCCGCCGGCAATCGGCTGCCCCGCGGCGTCCATCTGCAGCGCCATGATGGTATGCGGACGGAACAGGAACAGGTCCGGGTCGTCGGTGCCGAAGACGTTCATCCGGTCTGCGCCCAGATCGGCAGCGTGGGTGCTATTGACGTTGATGCGGGATGCCAGCGGCGAGGTCGCAGAACCGGACAGCTTGCCGGAAAGGCCGATGTCGTACTGGTCGCTGCCCTCGCCGCCGCTCACCGTGAGCAGCGCAGCAACGCCGTTGGCGAAGGTCTGTTTGCCGTCTTCCCGATAGTTCACGCGAATCGTGTCGTCACCGCCGAGGCCGCGACCGGGGTCGCCGCCTCCGATCGAGGAATCGACCTGGTCGCCGTAGATCGTGGTGACGCCGGAAATCGAATTGACGTTGATGGTGTCGCTGCCCCAGTAGCCGTCGATGGCGTTGACGGCCGTGCTGGTGCTGGCGACATACAGCGTGTCGGCACCCTGCCCCAGGGTCAGGTTGAAGCTCTCGATACCCGTGTAATTCACGGCCTGCGTCAGGCCCAATCCGGTCAGCGCCGTCGAAGTCAAGGTGCCGATCCGGCCGGTGGTGTCGAAGCTATCGACGATATTCAGCGTGTCCGTGGTCTCTGCACCGGCCGCAATGTCGATCTGGCCGACCATGCCGGAAAGGGCGTGGCTGGCGTCGCCGATGTTGATCGTGTCGCCGGCCGTACCGCTATCGATCGTGGTCAGGCCGGCAGTGGTCTGCACCAGAATGGAATCCGCACCGGCCTGGCCGCGCAGGTTGGTGGTGGTTGCATGCGTACTGGCGATCGTGAAGGCATCGGCACCGCTGCCAAGATCGATGTTGAAGGTCTCGACATTGCCGTAGGTGATCCCTGCAGTACCAAGCCCCGTCACAGTCGTCGTCGTGAGAGTGCCGGTATTGTTCGCGCTGTCGCCGGAATCGTTGATCCTGAAGGTGTCGGTACCGCCCTGGCTGTCCAGCACCAGCGCGCCGGATAGATCGTTCACGGTGCTGGTCGTGTCGCTAAGTGTGCTTCCTGCGGTGATGGCGTCGGCCCCGGTTCCGCTGCGCAGTGTCGTCGTCGTGCCGGCCTGGGTGCTCGTGATCTGTACGGTATTGCCGGCATTGCCGAGATTCACATCAAGTGTCTCGATCGTGTCGTAAAGGATATTGGCACTGGTGAGACCGGTCAGCCGGCCGTAGGTGGTGGTGGATATCGTCTCGCGGTCGAGGGTCAGGCTGGTCGCTGCAATTTCGCCGGTTTCATCGACGATGACAGCATCGCTGCCGCCCTCGCCGTTGATGATCAGTTTGGCCGCAATCAGGTTTGCGGTGCCGCCCGTACTGGTAGTCAGCGTCGCCGTGCTGCCGACACGGATGGTGTCGTTGCCGGCACCGGCGAAGACACTGACCGGACTGGCGTTGCGGGTTATGACGAAGGTGTCGTCGTCGCCGCCGCCATAGGCGTTCACCGCGTTCGCGGTCAGCGTGCCATACAACTCCATGCTGCCGCCGAGGCTGTCGTTGGAAACATCGTCGCTACGGAGTTCGATGACAGGCGCCTTGAGTTCCGAGGTTTCGCTCAGCACCAGGCGGTCGCCGGCGCGCAGGACAACCTTGGTCAGCGATTCGAGCTTCACGCCGGCATTGACGGTCAGATCGTCTCCGGCACCGGCACTGTCGCTGGCGGTGAGGATGATGTCCTGGTCGGAGGTGATGTTCGTCGCGACGGTCATCGGGCTCATGGTCGTCACGGTGACGGTGCCCTTGGCCACGATTCCCGTGGTTGCAGCCGTCACGCCGCCGATAGTCATGGCGCCGGTATTGGTCACATAGACCTTGCCCGTCTCCGAGACGCCCTCGATGGCGCCCACGGCCGTCGCAAAAGCCCTGACCGAGGTGCCGATGTCGCCGTTGGCGAACAGACGGGTCTTGCCCGAAAGGACGTTGTTGCCGCTGCTGCGGCCGTTGAAGATGCCGCCCGTCGGCGCCGCGATGAAGGCGGTATAGGCGGCGCCGGCGCTGACCTGATCGATGGTGAGGTTGCCGGCTACTTCGATGAGGTTGGTGCCGAGGTAACTCGACGAAGTGAGCTGGCCGGCCGCAGAGTAGCTGCTGTCGATGTCGATGTCATCGCCGAACTGGCCGACCGTGCCGAGATCGGAAACCAGCTTGATGTTGTTGCCCCACAGGTCGATCCCGGGCTTGCTGCCCGATTCGCCGGTGGCCGTGGAGGCATCCAGGATGGACTGGTGGGCGCGCAGTTCGACATCGCCGGTGGTGGACTTGATGCGATCCACATTGAAGTCGCCCAGCGTCTCGTGAAGGTAGATGCTGCCGCTGGCTGTAGCGGTCAGCGTGCCGGTCAGCGGAGCCCCGCTGCCGGGAGTTCCGAGCAGGTCGGTTTCGAGGTAGTTGGCAGCGCTGCCGATGGTGCCGCCGCTGGCGGTCAGCTCGATGCGATTGGCGGCGATCTTGGCCGAATCACTGAGCAGGCCGTCGAGGATGGAACCGCCTGCAGTCAGGTACACGCCCCTGGACTGCGAAGACACGGCCTCGACCTTGATGGTGCCGGCACTGGTGACATAGACCTCGTTGAGCGCGCGGGCGGTCAGGGTGCCTTGCAGGCTGCCCGAGGCGGACAACGCAATGTCGAAGGGGTTCGACGCACTGCCGATCGCGCCGAGACCCGATTCCAGGATCAGGTCGCTGCTGGTGATGGTCACGCCGGACGTGGCGATGCTGACGATGTCGCCCTTCGCCTTGATGCGCACCGCGTCGCCGGCCGTAACGCGTTCGATGTTGAGGCCGCCCAGGGTGCCGAGGTAAATGTTGGTGCCGGCATTGACCACGACCTTGCCGCCCACGTTCAGATTGACGTCGTTGCGCTGGTCGATGGTGATCTTCGTCACCGATTCGCTGTTGATCGACATCAGGCTGAAAGTCAGGCTGACATTGGACTCGGCGGTGGTGCGGACGTTGGGCGTCAAAGTCAGGGTCGTGGCCGTGACGCTGGCGATCTTGTAGTAGGCGGCACCGGTGGGTGCGTTGGGCGAGGTGCCTTCCACCTTGACGTATTTGCCGGCAACGAAGCCGTCTGTCAGCCAACTGCCGCCCGGGCGAACGATCGAATCCTGGAAGGTGCCATCAACAAAATTGACGGCCGTGGTGACGACATTGCCGCCGGCGGCCGTAAATGCCAGCGGATCGACCACCACCGGAGCCAGGGTGGCGCGCATGCTCGATTCGCTGGCGACCAGCCTGACGTCGGACGTCAGGGTAATGGTGGCGCCGGAAATGCCGGCGACTTTGTAGAAGGTGGCCTTGGCCGTCGCGTTGAGCGATGCCGTACCGTCGATCTGGATGGACATGCCCACGGCAAAGCCGTCGGCGGCCCAGTTGCCGCCATCCAATCGGGTAATCGTGTCGGTAGTGCTGCCGCGGGTGAAGGTGAACAGCCCGGAAATGATGTTGCCGCCGACATAGGTGAGATCGGGACGGTCGGCGGCCGACAGGGCCAGACGCTGGTCCGCGGTCAGGCCCGTGGCCTTGACCGTGGCGACATCGATGATTTCCTTGCCGACCGTGTTGCCGATCCCCTTCGAGGTGATGATCATGACCTCGGTCGCCTTGATGTTCGGATCCTCGATCAAGGTCTGGGTATCGGCAGTCGCCTTGAGCAGGCCGCCGCTCATCGAGAACAGCAGCTCCTCTTCGGTCCAGACCTTGATGCTGGCACGCAGGTCCGCATCTTCCTGGGCGGTCAGGGTGTAGCTGAAGGCGGCGTTGTAGGTGCTGCCGTAAACCGCATCGCCGTACTTGACGTGCAGGGCGTGGTATTCCTGGGTCAGCTTGGTTTCGAGGACGTTGATGGCAGCGGCGTCGTAGCCCAGCACATTCTGGTAATAGGCCTTGTCGTCGGCCGCCAGGTGCGCCTGGAAGCCGGAATCGTAGACGCTCGGATCGGTCTGGGAATTGCGGGTCTTCCAGTAGGTGCGGTATTCCTGCTCCTTCACCGCCTTGAACCCCGCGATGCTGTCGAGGATCTTCTGGTTGGCGCCGGTCCCCGCGGTCAGGCCGAGGTCCTTCCACAGGCCGCCGAGCAGGATGTCGCGGGTACGCGTGTCGACTTCCTGGGTGTTGTTGGCGTCGATCAGGTTGCCGTTGGCGACCTTGAGCCAGACCTTGCCGCCGGTGTCGATCTTGTTCAGCTTGAGATCGCCGTTGGTCTCCTGCACGTAGACGTCGTCGCTGGCAGTTATCGTCACGCGGTCGTTGGCCAGGTTGCCCGAATCGATCAGCAGCGCATGATCGACGTCGTTGCCGATGGCACCTCCGGACGTGGTGGTGGTGGTGGCTGCATTGATGGTGATGGCGCCGCCCTGTACGGCACCGCTGTACCAGACGCCGGCGCTTTGCTGGCCGATGAAGATGTTCTTGTTGGCGACGAGGTTCACGCTGCCGCCGGACAAGGCCCGGATCGCATCGACATACAGGTCGCCGAATTTCTCGTTCAGGTTGATGTTGCCGGTCGATGTGACGGCTTGCAGGCTGGACAGCGATGTATCCGTGACATTGGTCTTGATCGCCCGCCCATCGGTACCGATGCCGCTCGCCGCGGTCAGCACCACACGCCGTCCGCCGATGACGCTGTTCTCGCCCAGGCCCTTGATGGCACCACCCGAGGTGACGGTGGTGGTGCCCGAGTTGTTCATGATGCTGCCGATCAGCACGTCGCGATTGCTGGTCGATGTTACATTGACCACAGCCTCGGCAGCACCGAAGAACTCGATGCCGATGTCGCGGTGTGCGGATATGTTGTGGGTGTTCAGCGTGGTAAGTTCGCGGAGCCGCTGGTAATCCGAGATGTAGGTTTTCTTGCCGTACCAGGTGGAACGGACGGTGTGGTAGACCTCCTTCCACTCGGGCGTGTCGGCACCGGGGGTCGCAATCGTCTGCGCACTGTGCTGATAGACGGCATCCCTGTTCGCCGCAGCGGCATCGACCTCGTAGAAGTATCCGCCCGCCCCCATCAGCACCGGCGCCGAGCGGTTCTCGGTGACGTAATCGTTGAACGTGGTGGTGCCGAGGTTGATCAAACCCAGCCAGTTGCTGCTCTCGCGGTGCACCCGGTCGATGACGCCCGTGTCGTAGCCCACTGTCCAGCCGTAGCGCCAGGTATTCGAGACCTGATAACTGGTGCTGAGCGGCGTGTTCTGCTGATAGACCGTGGACGTCGGGATGCCGTTGACTTTTTTGGCCTGGTCGATGATGACCAGCATGCCCTCGCCGCGGGTTCCCGCGTCGAGGCGGTTGACCTGCAGGCCCCACTGGGTCGTATTGTTGACGTTGATCTGGCCGTAACCGCCGAGTACGCGAATCTTGCCGTTGCCGGTGTTGAGGATCTTGCCGTCGAGATCGATGCGGCCGCCGCTGACGGCGAGCTCGTCGACCTCGAAGCTGCCGGTCGCGGTATTGAAATAGACCGCGAAATCCTTGCTGGCAGCCGAGGTCTGGTTAAGGTAGAAGCGGCCCGACCAGCCCTGATTGAGGCGCTGCTGGACTTCCGCGGCGGCGTTGGCGTCGAGGTTGAGCGTAAAGACATCCTTGCCGCTCTGCATCAGGCCGTTGATGTTGATGATGTTGGCGCGGATGAAAATCCGCTGGCCATACATTGCCGGCTCGGTCGGCACAATGCTGAGCAGGTTGCTGATTTCCCCGCTGGTCGCGGCGCGAACCCCGGCCCCCGTCGCACTGCCGGCGCCATACGTGCCGCGCGTGATGTCGCCCCAGACCGAGGAAGGTTCGCCGGCAACGGAGATGTTGCTCTGGCCGTTGATGTAGATGTTGCCGCCGGCAATGGTGGTGACGCGCTTGCCGAGTACCGATCCCTCGACGATGATGCTGCCCTGACCGGTCGGAACATCGGTTCTCAGACTGATGCCGCCGGCGAGGTTGCGGATGCCGGTGCCGCCCTCGTTCGCACCCAGGATCTTGATGTTCGGCCAGTTGTAGGAATAACCGTCGTTCACGGCCTTGACGTTCAGCCGGTTCTGGACCAGCACCTCGGGTTCGAGCGTGCCGACCGCTGTCGCGGGAATCGCCACGAACGCCGCCGCACCGGGAACTACCGTCGCATCGACGCCCGCAAAGCCATGCGAGTTGTCCCACGCCGCGTTGGCATTGTTCTCGGTCGTGATGTTGCCGTTGTTCTCGACCAGGCTGCCGTTGAAGAACAGGCGGCCGGTCTCGTCGGGAATCGTGATGCCCTTGATTTCGACGAAGGCCGGCGTGTCATTGAGCACCGTAACCGTCGCATCGGTAGGAGCAATCCAGCGCCCGCTGCCCTGCAGCACGCCGGAGCGCACGTCGATCTTGCCGGCCTGCGCCCAGATCGGATCGACCGTCACCGTCATCACGTATTGCACCGTCGGCAGGCCGGAAACCGGATCGGTGAGGCCCTGCGCGGCCATCAGAGCCTTGATGCGGGCGATATCGGCGGTATAGACGTCGCGCAATATCGGATCGTTGGCGCCGTAATCCGCCAATTGCTGCTGGGCCAGGCGCAAGTCCGTGGCGAGCGTGCTTTCCAGCACTTTCTGCGAAGAGATGAAGGTGACGCCGTCGGTCGCGACGCCCGTGACCGTCCCCGTCGCCGCATTCCACCCGTTCAGGGTCAACGACTGGTGCCGCGTAATGCCGGTTTCCACGGTGCCGTTGTTGGTCACGGTGGCGTGCGACTCCTGCAGCAGGTGGCCGTTGTACTGATCCGCGCCGCCGCCGGTCAGGCTGAGCAGGCCGTCGGCCACGCCGCTGACCCAACTCGTGATCTTCGCCTTGCCCACCACGGTATTGTCGGCCAGCCGCTCGGCATGAATCAGAGCCTGCCGCGCGGTCTTCAGCCAGGAACCGGTGCCGATGCTGATCCGGTTTTCCTGCACCAGGAAGGCCTTGCCATCGACCCGGTCGATCGGCACCACGCTGCCGGCGATGCCGTCGTAGCGGGCCTCGATCGTGTAGTCGTCGGCGTCGAAATTGGTGTCCCTTCCTGCCGAGATCTTCAGATCGCCATAGGCGGTGGCATTGACCGAGTCGCCGATGATGACCTCGTTGACCGGCAGCACGTCGACCCGCGCTTCGCCGGTGGTCAAGGTGCCGGCGCCATAGGTATCGACGTT
This sequence comes from Sulfuritalea sp., assembly GCA_030247575.1. Classification (GTDB taxonomy): domain Bacteria; phylum Pseudomonadota; class Gammaproteobacteria; order Burkholderiales; family Rhodocyclaceae; genus Sulfuritalea. Next base: position 109,077 of record JAOTRV010000010.1, on the reverse strand, counting down.
GATCTGCTGGGTGACACGTCCGGTGCCGCGCGCCGACATGTCGATTGCGCCCTTGCTCAGCAAGGTGGCGTTGTTGCCGATATTCACCCGCGCCAGGTCGGCAAGGGTGCGAATCTTCGCCTCGACTCCGGCACCGCTGAGGGCACCGCCGGTAATGAAGGTGACCTTGTCGAGAACCGTCAGATCGTTCTTCGCACGCAGCTCCATCAAGGAATCCGCCGTCGGCAACCCGACCACTTCCAGGCGGGCACCGCTGCCGACCGTCACCGTGGTATTGAAGCTGATGCGGGTGTCGCTATAGGCGCCGGCGCCGCTCACCAGGCCGCCGGTAGTGCCCTTGACGTTGTCGGCCGACAGCCACTGCTTGTCGGCGTGATTGGTGGCGTAGATCTTGATGTTGCGCGCAACGGCATTGACGTTGCTTCCGACGCCGGCATTGACCGTTGCATCGACGCCGTGATCGATATTCACGCCGGCGCCAGCCACCACGCCGCCCGCAACCGTGATTTCCTGCGCGTTGAAGGTAGCGACGTGGTCGGCGGAAATTGCCAGCGCGCCTGTGCCGCGAGTGCCGAGTTGAATCGTGCTGTTGGCGCCTATGGTCGCCTCGGTCAGGCTGACGTTCGAGGTCGACCCCGATGCCGATGCACCGGCAAGCACGCCGCCGCTGCCGGCGTAGGTCACCGCGAGATTGTTGTCGACGCCATTTGCCGTGACGTTCAGGTTGCTGCCGGTCAGGCTCACGCCGCTGCCGAGATAGGCGCGGGTCACGGTATTCGACGCTGCATTGGAGCTTGCCACGCCTGCGGCCAGGAGGCCGCCCGCCGCCGCATTACCTTCGGCTCGCTGCTTGTTGTTGTTGTTGGCGAATACCGTGGTGTCGCCGGTGATGTTCAGCACGGAATTGTTGGCCACGTAACTGGTGACTCCGGCCTGACTCCCGGCGCTGCCGTTGATCGCCGTGGCCGAGGTGGCGGTGACGCCGATCAGCGCCCCGACTGCACCCGTGGCGCGGGCGTTGGCCGATTCGGCCCCGCCCGGCAAGGCCTGGGTTGCCGTGACGCTGAGGCTGGCCGCCGTGATGATGCCGCCGACATGTGCATCGACGGTCGGCGACACCGTGGCCGTGGCCGACGAAACACCCACGGCCAGGGCGCCGATCGACACACCGAGAGCGTTGGCGTTGGCTTTGGGCGTGAGGGTCGCCGCAACAATCATGGCGCCGCGCGCCGAGATGGTACCGGCGCCTGTATAGGCACGCACCACCGGTGAGGTGGTCGCATTCGCGACCGAGCCTGAACCGGCAAAGATACCGCCGGTCGCCGCCGTCGAGTTAGCGGTCGACGTGTCGGTGGCTGTTGCCTGAATCGTCAGCGTATTGACGCCGGTGACATTGCCGTCGAGGTGCGCCAGCACCGATCCGTTTGCCGTCGCGTTCGAGATCGTGGTGCCCACGCCGACTACGCCGCCGGCAATGCCGTAGCTGGTTGCCGTGGCCGCATTCGACGACGTCGCGGCGATCGTGATGTTGCCTGCCGCGTTGAGCGTGCTGCCATTGCCGGCATAGGCCTCGACGGTAGGACTGACATTCGACGTGGCGGTTGCGCCGGCGCCGGCGCCGCCGAGGCCGAGGGCGATCGAGGTCGCCACCGCCAGCGTGGTTACGGAATCGGTCGATGTGGCCGCAAGGGAGATGTTGTTCTGGGTGGAGGTCAGCGACGTGCTCTGGACATAGGTCCGCACCGTGCTGCCGATCGTGTTGGTCGCCAGCGAAATGCCGATGGAACCGCCTATCAGTCCGGCCGACAGCGCACCCGAGCCGACGTCTGCCGTGATCGAACCGGTCTCGGCCGCGCTGAGCGAAATGTTGCCGGCCGCCGTGGCGCCACCGCCGACTATGCGGGCTTCGACGATGTTGTTGATGGTGTTCTGCGAATCGGCACCGGCGCCGGACAGGGCCGCGCCCACGGGTGACGCCGAGACCGAGAAGGTCGCCGCCACCGATAGCGCCGTAATGGTCGGGTTTGCCGTGGCGGTCAATTCCGCGTTGCCTGCCGAATTGATGGTCGAGTAGTCGCTGTAGGCGCGCACCGTGTTGGCGATGTCGTTCTTCGCCAGGGCAGCACTGACGCCGACGCCCACGCCGACGGCGCCGGCCGCAAACGAAATGCTGGTCGCGACCGTCTTGGCGTTGCTGGTCGCGACGTCCGTCGCTGCCAGCTTGACCGCGCCGCTGCCGGTGGTGGTCAGCGTGGCGCCATTGGCGGCATACGCCTCCACCGTGTTGCGCACCGTGTTGGTCGAATTGCCGCCCGAGCCGGCCGCCGAAACCCCGACCGTACCGCGCCGACGGCAAGCGCCGCACCGACATTCAGTGCATCGATGGTCGTCGTGGAGTTCGCGCCGATTTCAATGTTCGAATTCGTGGCGTTCAGGCGCGAGGCATCGGCGTAAGCGCGGACGGTGTTGGTCACGCTGTTGATCGACACCGAATACCCGACTGACACGCCGACTCCGCCGCCACCGCCGACGCCCACCGCGGCGGCAGCGCCGCCGCCATCCGAGGTAATGTGCGAGTTGTCGGTCGCCGTCAGCTTCAGGGCACCGCCCGTCGCGGTGACGCCCTTGGCGCCGGAACTACTGGCCACATAGGCCAGAACCGTATTGGTAATGATATTGCGTGAATCGGCACCGGCTCCTGCCGCTGCCCCCGCGCCGCCGCCGGCACCCGCCACGGCGAGCGCGCCGCCGATGGCCAGCGCGTTGATCGTCGCGGTTTCGTTGGCCGACAGTTCGACGGCGCCGGACGAAGTGACCGTGGCATTGTCGACGTAGGCCTTGACCTGATTGGCGATACTGTTGATCGCAACGGAAGCGCCGAGCGAGCCCGACCCTGCGCCGCCGCCACCGCCCGCTACGGCCAGGGCCAATGACCCGGCCAGCGCCTTGATGCTGCTGCTGTCGGTTGCGGTGGCCTTGACTGCGCCGCCGCCCGTGGTCGATACCACGCTGTTGTTGCCGATGAAGGCGCGCACGGTGTTGGCGATGGTATTGCCCGAGCCGGCGCCCGCGGCCGCGACCGACACGCCGCCGCCGGCGCCGCCCGATCCTGCAAGGGTGCCGCCGATGGTCGTGGCGCCGATCGACGCCGTTTCATTGGCTGCCAGCTCGATATTCTGGGTGGCCGCGCTGACGCTGGAATTATCGACGTAGGCACTCACCGAATTGGTGATGTTGTTGGTCGCCGCCGCCACGCCGATGGCCACGGCCGCACCGCCGCCTGCGCCGCCGGCGCCGGCGAAAGCCAGTGCGCCGGCCACGGCGTTGATCGTGGTCGAGTCGTTGGCCGTCAGCTTGACGGCCCCGCCGCCGGTGCTGACACCCTTGCCGGTGCCTATGCTGTTGCTGATGTAGGCAGCCACCGTATTGCCCACGGTGTTGCCGGAACCGGACCCGGCGCCGGAACCGCCGAAGCCGCCGCCCGCGCCGCCCGCAGCGGCCACCGCAGCACCGAGGCTAGTCGCCGTCAAATAGCCGCCCTCGGTCGCAGTCAATTCGATATTGCCGGTCGCCGACAGCACCCTCGATGCGTCGATGTAGGCCTTGACCTCGTTATGCACGTTGTTGGTCGACGCGGCCGCGCCGAGCGAACCCGCCGCCCCTCCGCCGGCGCCGCCCGCGCCCGATCCGGCGAGACCGCCGGCCACTGCCAGCGTGACGCTGGTATCGCTGGCGCCGAGCTTGATCGCGCCGGCTCCCGATGCCGTCACCGTGCTGCCGTTGGCGACATAGGCAGACACCTTGTTGCCGATGGTGTTGGCCGACCCTGCTCCGGCCGCCGCCAGGGATACGCCGCCGCCGGCGCCGCCGCTGCCGGCGAATGAGCCACCCAGGGTCAGCGCATGGATGTTGGCGGATTCGGTCGCCGAAAGTTCGATGTTCTTTCCCGCGGCGCCGGTGACATTGGCGTGGTCGACGTAGGCACTGACCGTATTTTCGATGCTGCTGGTCGCGGCGGAAATCCCGACCGCCCCGGAGATGCCGCCGCCGGCGCCACCCGAACCTGCAATGGAAAGACTGCCGGCAACCGCCGCGATATAGGTGGCATCGGTCGCCGTCAGCTTGATCGCGCCATTGCTGCTGCTCACGTTGCTCAGCGCGGTGCTGCCCGCGATGTAGGCGGCCACGGTGTTCTTCACCGTGTTTCCGGATCCCGACCCGGAGGCCGAAGCGGCAAATCCGCCGCCCGCGCCGCCGGCGCCGGCCACCGCAGCGCCGATGCTCAGGCTGGCGATGACGCCGGTTTCGTGCGCCGTCACCTCGACCGCACCGGCCGCGCTCACGGTGGAGGCGTCGATGTACGCCTTGACTTCATTTTGTACGCTGTTGGTCGACGCCGCCGATCCCATCGATCCGGCCGCACCGCCGCCGGCGCCGCCCGCACCGCCCGCGGCAAGGCCGCCGGCGATGGCACTGGTCACGCTGGTGTCGTTGGCGGTGAGCTTGACGGCACCGTCGACGCCGCCGCCGTTGCTGGTGGTCACGGTGCTGCCGTTGGCGATGTAGGCGTAAACCTTGTTCCTGACGATGTTGTCGGATGCCGCTCCGGCACCCAGCAGCGTGACGCCGCCGCCGGCGCCGCCGCTGCCGCCGAAGGAGCCGCCGAGCGTTACCGTCGTGATGCTGGCGGTTTCGTTGGCCGTCAGCTCGACGTTCTTGCCGGCTGCGGCTGTGACGCTGGCATGGTCGATGTAGGCCTTGACGGTGTTTTCGATGGTGCTGGTGGCCGCAGACATGCCGACCGCCGCGGCGATGCCGCCGCCGGCGCCGCCCGATCCGGCGATGGCGAGGCTGCCGGCCGCGGCCGCAATCACCGTGGCATCGGTCGCCGTCAGCTGGATTGCGCCGCCGGTGCTGCTGACGTTGCCGAGCGCAGTCGTGCCGGCAATATAGGCCGCGACCGTGTTTTTCACCTTGTTGACCGAACCCGAACCTGCCGCCGAGGCGGCAAAGCCGCCGCCCGCGCCGCCCGCGCCGGCCACGGCCGCGCCGATGCTGAGAGTGGCGATGACGCCGGTCTCCTGCGCGGTGATCTGCAGGTTGCCGCCCGAAACCACGGTCGAGGCGTCGATATAGGCCTTGACCTCGTTCTGGATGTCGCTGGTCGCCGCCGCCGCGCCGACCGAACCGGCCGCGCCGCCGCCTGCGCCGCCCGCACCGCCCGCCGCGAGGCCGCCGGCAATGGTGCTGATGACGCTGCTGTCGGTAGCGGTCAACTTCACCGAGCCGCTGCCGCTGGTGTTCACCGTGCTGCCGTTGGCGATATAGGCATAGACCTTGTTGGCGATCTTGTTGCCCGAGCCGGCACCCGCCGCCATTGCCGTGACGCCGCCGCCGGCGCCGCCGCTGCCGCCGAAGGCACCGCCGATGCTCATGGTGGCGACCACGGCAGTTTCGGTGGCGCTGAATTCGACGTTCTGCCCAGCAGCGGCCGTCACATTGGCGTGATCGACGTAGGCGCTGACGGTGTTGGCGACGTCGCTGTTCGCCGTCGATGCACCGACGGCCACGGCGCCGCCGCCTCCGGCGCCGCCGGCGCCGCTGATGGCAAGGCTGCCGGCAACCGCCAGGATGGTCGTCGCATCGGTGGCAGTGAGCTTGACCGCGCCGCTGGTGCTGCTGGCATTGCTGGCCGCAGTGCTGCCGGAGATATAGGCGGCCACGGTGTTGCGCACGTTGTTGGTGGAGCCCGATCCGGCACCCGACGCGGCGAAGCCGCCGCCGGCGCCGCCGGCACCGGCTACCGCGGCGCCGATGCTGAACGAGCCGATCACGCCGATCTCTTGCGCGGTCAGTTCCAGGGTGGCGGAGGATGTAACAGTAGACGAGTCGATGTAGGCCTTGACCTGGTTCTCGATCGTGTTGCTGGAGCCCGCCGCACCCAGCGAACCCGCGCCGCCACCGCCGGCGCCGCCCGCGCCGGCACCGGCCAGACCGCCGGCGATCGAACTGATGACGCTGACGTCGCTGGCCAGCAGCCTGACGGCTCCGCCGCCCGTGGTGCTCACCGAACTGCCATTGGCGATGTAGGCGGAGGTCTTGTTCTTCACCGCGTTGGCCGTGCCTGCCCCGGCAGCCGCCACCGCGGCACCGCCGCCCGCGCCGCCGGCGCCCGCGACTGCGCCGCCGATGCTGATGGCCATGATCACGGACACTTCATTGGCGGTGAGTTCGACGTTCTGTCCCGCCGCGGCCGTGACCGTGGCGTGATCGATATAAGCTTTGACCGTGTTGCCGACATTGGTGGTCGCCGCCGAAACGCCGATCGCACCCGCGGCGCCGCCGCCGGCGCCACCGGCGCCCGCGCCGGCCAGGCTGCCGGAAATCGACACGATGACTGTGGCATCAGTCGCCGCCAGTTTCACCGCACCCGCGGTGCTGCTGACATTGCTCGCGCCGGTCGAACCGGCGATATAGGCCGCGACCGTGTTGGCGACCACGCTGCCCGAACCCGAGCCGGCCGCCGACGCGGCAAAGCCGCCGCCGGCGCCCCCGGCACCTGCCACCGCAGCGCCGATACTGATGGCGCTGATCGCGCCGACTTCACTCGCCGTGATTTCAAGAGTTGCCGCCGACGTCACGGTGGACGAGTCGATGTAGGCCTTGACCTCGTTCGCGATGTCGTTGTTCGACGCGGCCCCGCCCAGCGATCCCGCGCCGCCGCCCCCGGCGCCGCCCGCCCCGGCGACACCCAGGCCGCCGGCAATCGCGCTGATCACGCTGGCATCGACCGCGGTCAGCTTCACCGCGCCGCCGGCCGTGGTCGACACCGTGCTGCCGTTGGCGATGTAAGCCAGCACCTTGTTCGCCGTCTTGTTGCCGGACCCTGCGCCGGCTGCCGCCACCGCTGCGCCGCCGCCCGCCCCTCCCGCGCCGGCGACTGAACCGCCGATGCTCATGGCGGCGATCACGGCAGTCTCCGTGGCATTCAGCTCGACGTTCTGGCCGGCTGCGGCCGTGGCGGCGGAATGGTCGATACACGCGCTGACGGTGTTCGCGATGTCGTTGTTCGAGGCTGAAACGCCTACGGCGCCCGCAGCGCCGCCGCCGGCACCGCCGGCACCACTGACGGAAAGGCTGCCGGACACGGCCGTGATCGCCGTGGCATCCGTCGCCGTCAGTTTCACGGCACCGCTGCTGCTGCTCACGCTGCTTGCCGACGTCGTTCCGGCGACATAGGCGGCGACCGTGTTCTTCACCGTGTTGCCCGAACCCGAACCCGACGCCGTTGCGCCGAAACCGCCGCCGGCACCGCCTGCGCCCGCGACGGCGGCGCCGATGCTGACCGCCGTGATCACGCCAGTCTCCTGCGCCGTCAGTTCGAGGCTCGCCACCGAGTTAACGGTGGAGGAATCGATATAGGCCTTGACCTGATTCTCGATGTTGTTGTTGGCCGCAGCGGCGCCCAGCGATCCCGCTGCACCGCCGCCCGCGCCGCCCGCCCCGGCGACGGCAATCCCGCCGGCGATCGCCGTAATGACGCTTACATCGTTCGCGGCCAGCTTGACCGCCGAGGTGCCGCCGGCGACGCCGACCGTGCTGCCATTGGCGATATAGGCCAGCGCCTTGTTCTTGATCGTGTTGCCGGACCCCGCTCCCGCTCCCGCCAGCGCGCCGCCGCCGCCGGAACCGCCGGCACCGGCACCCGATCCGCCGATGGTGACGGCCGTGATCGACGATTGCTCGGTGGCCGTGACCGTGACGTTGTTGCCCGTGGTGCTGACGTTGGCGCTGTCGATATAGGCGCTGGTCGTGTCGGTGATGCTGTTGATCGCCAGCGAGATGCCGACCGAACCCGCCGCACCGCCACCCGAACCGAAGGCGCCGCCGAAGGACAGCGAACCGGCGACCGCGACGATGTTGCTGTTGTCCGTCGCCGTGACGGCGACTGCCCGCCCGCCGCCGGCCGTGACGCCCTTGCCGCCGAGGCGGCTGTTGCGGATCGAACCGGAAATCGTGTTGTTGACCGTATTGCCGGAGCCGGCGCCAGCTCCCGAACCGCCGAAGCCGCCGCTGCCGGTGCTGACCGCAACCGCCACGCCGAAGGTCATCGCCGCAATCGAGGAAGTCGATTTTGCGCTGACGTCGACGCCGCCGGCCGATGCCACCTTCGCATCGTCGATGTAGGCCATGGTGGCGTTGGTAATTTCATTCGCTGCGACCGATACGCCCGCCGCAAGCGCAGCTCCTCCCTGCGTGCCGACCGAAATGCCGACGCCGCCGCCGAGCACCCAGATCGAGGAATTGTCTTCGGCGCTGACTTTCACGCTGTCGGCGAGCGTGCCGGTCGTCTTGAGGTCGCTGACGCCGGAGACGTGCGCGTCTGTGGTGTTGCGGATGCGGTTGATCGACACGGCGCCGCCGAGGGCGAAGGTCACGCTCTGGCCCGTCGAGCCGGCGCCGGCTACCGTGATGTTGTTGATGCGGCCGTTGTAGGTGGAACTGACAACGACCTGGCTGGCTTCGATGCTGCCGGTCACATTCTCGATTGCCGCGCGCACCACGTTGTTCGTGGTGGTGGCCGGATTGGCCGGATCGCCGCCCAGATAGTTGTAGGCAACCGACGCGCCGACCGCGCCCGAAACGCCCTGACTGCCGATGCCGGCGATGGTGATGGCGCCGGCCAGAGCGCTGATCGTGGAATTGTCGCTGGCGGTGACGCTGAGCTTGCCGGCGGCGCTGATGTCGGCGCCGGTGCGCAGGTCGCCGACATTGGTGATCCGGGCCTGGACGTTGTTGCGGATCCAGTTCAGCGCCACCGAACCGGCACCCGCTCCGCTCTGCGCGCCGGCACCGCTGACCGCCATGGAAGCGATCTGCCAGTCGAGGATCGCCGGCAGCACCGAGGGCTTGCCGAAGCTGGCATCGACGATGACGTCGCCGGTCGCGGAAGATACGGAACTTGCGTCGATCAGGGCGTTCGAGGAATCGTTGATGTCGTTGACCGCGAAGGCCACTCCGACCGCCGCCTTGCCGCCGAACGAGGCGCTGACGTTGCCCGCCAGCGTGGCGATCAGCGCGGTATCCGCGGACTGAACCGTGACGCTGCCGTTGGCACTGACGTCCGAAGCACCGGAGCCGGGCGCGGCTGCCTTGCCGATGGTGGCGGCGACGGTGTTGCGGATGGTATTGACGGCAAACGATCCACCGAAGGCACCGGCTGAACTGGAACCGGTGGACACGGCACCGCCGGCCACCACGTTGATGATGCGCGCCGTCTCGCCGGCGCCGACTTTCACCGAGCCCGCGTTGGCGACGAGTTTGGCGCTGTCGACGTGGGCCAGCACCGAATTGCGAATGTCGGAGACGCCGACCGAGGCATTTACCGCAGCGCCCGAGCCGCCCAGTTGCAGTGCCAGCGATCCGGTGCCGGAAGCGATCTGCGAGGTGTCGTTGGCCAGCACGCTGATGCTGCCGCCGGCGAGTACCTGCCGGGTGTTCAACGCATTCGAAATGTGCGCGTCCACGCCTTCGCGGATGAAATTGAGGGTGACGGCACCCGCGCCGCCGAAATTCTTGCCGCCGGCGCCTGCCGCCGTGACGCTGACGATTTGTCCCGAGATCGAGATCGGCAAAGGCAGCATCGCGCCAGCGATGCCGACCTGGCTGATCTTCTTGACCAGGGTGTGCCCGGCGCCTGTCGCCGCCGAGGTCAGCGAAATGATCTTGGCGTTCGCCGCCGTGGCGTCGGCATAAGTCGCCGCGAGCTTGGCGTGGGTTGCATCCACCTTGACCGCGAAATAGGTTTCGCCATCCACCAAGCCGCCGATGCTGGTGCCGCCGCCGTTGTGATACACCACCGCATCGCCCGTGGCGAGAGCATGCGCGGTGCCAACTGCCGTGGCGCCGTTGAAGGTGATTGCGCTGGCGCCGGAAACCGCGGAGACGATGCTGTGTCCGGCACCGGTTCCCGCCGACGTGAAGGCGACGGCAATGCCAGCCGTCGCATCTGCCTGGCTCAGCGCCAGGCGGATCGTATTGGCATCGACCTTGATGACGTAATAGGTGGCATTTTCGGTGATGCCGCCGATGGCTCCGTTGCTGGCCGCGCCGCGCTGGTAAACGACGGCGTCGCCGGTATTGCGGCCGTGCGCAGTGGCGAAACTGATCGTGTTGCCGAGCGAGACGCCCGGATCGAAGGCGACCGCAGTCGAACCGGCTGCCGTCTTGATGACGTTGTGTCCGGCGCCAGCGCCGGCACTGGTGAAGGCGATGGCGACGCCCGCCTCCGCATTTTCCAGCGAGTTCGCCAGCTTGATCGTGTTGTCGCCGGCCTTGATGACGAAATAGACCGTCTTGCTGTCGTCCGCCAGCCCGCCCACGGAGGTATTGCCGCTCGCCCCCTTGTGGTAATAAACGGCGTCGCCCGTGGCGAGGCCGTGCGCGGCGGTGAAGGCGATCGTATCGCCGACAGTCCTGTCCAGCGCTACGCCGGGATCGAAGGTCTTGGCCACGGCACCCGCGGCGGTGGAGATCACCGAATGCGAAGAACCGGCGCCGGTGGAGCGCAACTCGATGGCGGTGCCCACCAAAGCGTTCGTTCGAGAATTGGCCAGGCGGATTGCATTGTCATCGACCTTGATGACGTAGTACCGGGTGGTACCGTTGTCGACCAGGCCGGTGATGCTGGTGCCGCCGCCGTTGTGGTAGAGAACCTCGTCGCCGCTGGCGTAACCGTGGGCGGCGGTGAAGCGGATGGTGCCGGCGAGCGCTTGAGTTGCGTCGAAATTGGTCGCGCGGGCTGTCTGCACGATGCTGTGTGCGCTGCCGCTGCCGGCGGTAGTGAAGACCATGGCATTGCCGGCCACCGCATTGGCCCGCGTCGTGGCCAGCCTCAAGGTGTTGTCGTCGACCCTGATCGCGTAGTACTTGGTGTTGTCGGCAAGGCCGCCGACGCTGGTGCCGCCGCCGTTGTGATACAGCACCTCGTCACCGGTCTGCAATCCGTGCGCCGCGGCGAAGCTGACGACCATGCGCTCGCCGACGCCGGCACCGAAGCTGATGCTGTCGGCCAGCGGATCGGTAACGGCCACCGCCGCCACGCCGGCATTGAAGCTCTGGGCCGTGCCGGTCGGCACGAAGTTGTGCGCGCTACCGCTACCGGCCCCGGTCAGGGCGATGGCGGTGCCGGCCGTTGCATTGGGCGCCGAACTGGCCAGCTTGAAGGCGTAGTCGTCCACCTTGATGACGTAGTAGGTGGCGTTGTTGGCGATACCGCCGATGCTGGCGCCGCCGCCGTTGTGATAGACGACGCTGTCGCCGGTCTTGAAATTATGGACACTGGCGAGGCCGATCGTGTCGACGCCGCCGGACAGCGCCCGGACCCGGCTCGCCGCCGCCGTGAGGACGATGGTGTGCGCACCGCCGCTGCCTGAAGAAGTCAGAGCAACCGCCGTGCCGGCCAGCGCCGCGGCGCGGGTGGTCGCCAGCCGGATGCTGTTGTCGTCGAGCTTGATGGCGTAATAGCGGCTGTTGTCGGCAAGGCCGCCAATGCTGACGCCGCCGCCGTTGTGGTAGACGACCTCGTCACCCGTGGCCAACCCGTGCACCGAGCCGAAACTGATGGTGTTCGCCAGCGCCGCCGCCGGATTGAAGCCCACCGCCCGAGGCACGAAATTGAGCGTGTGGCCCGCGCCGGTGCCCGCGGTGGCGAAACCGATCGCCGTGTTGGCCAGCGCATTGGCTTGCGAACTGGCGAGCTTGACGGTGTTGTTGTCGACCTTGATGACGTAGTAGGTGGTGTTGTCGGCCAGGCCGCCGAGTGCCGAATTGGCGGCCACGCCCTTCTTGTAGACGATGGCGTCGCCGGTATTCAGGCCGTGCGCATAGGCGAAGCCGATCGAATTGCGCACCGCCGCAGCCGGATTGAACGAAATCGCCGTCGCACCGGCTGCCGTCGAGATGACGCTGTGCGAACTTCCGGTTCCCGCGGCGGTAAAGGTGATCGCGGCATTCGCCCGCGCATTGGCCTGCGTCGCCGCCAGCCGGATGCTGTTGTCGCCGACCTTGATCACGTAGTACTTGGTCAGGCTGTCGTCGACCAGGCCGCCGATGCTGGCACCGCCGCCGTTGTGATAGAACACCTCGTCGCCCGTGGCCAGGCCATGGGCGGAAGCGAAGGAAATGATGTTGCCGGCCGATTCGGCGGCATTGAAATCCACCTCCTGGGCGGTAAACACCAGGCTGTGCGCGCTGCCCGTGCCCGCCGACGTCAGCGTCAGCGCGGTGCCGGCCTGGGCGTTGGCACTGGTGGTGGCCAGCCTGACCGTGCTCTCGTCGACGCGAATCGCGTAGTAGAGCGTGCCGTCCGTCAGACCGCCGACGCTCGCGCCACCGCCGCTGCGGTACTGCACGGCATCGCCGGTATTGAGACCGTGGGCGACGCCGAAGGAAATTGCGCTTCGGACGCCCGATTGCGGATTGAAGCTCACCGCCGTGGCGCCGTCCACGGTCGAGATCAGGTTGTGCGAGGTGCCGCTGCCGACGGACGTCAGGCCGATGGCCGTGCCGGCCTCGGCATTGGCCTTGCTGGTGGCGAGCTTGACGCTGTTTGCGCCGACATTGATGACGTAGTACTTGGTGGTGCTGTCATCGATCAGGCCGCCGATGCTCGCCCCGCCGCCGTTGTGGTAGAGCACCTCGTCCCCGGTGCTGAAATTGTGCGTTGCGGCGAAGACGATGGTGCTACCGGCGGAGGCAGCGGGATTGAAGTTGTTTTCCGCGGCCGCCAGCACCAGGCTGTGGCCGCTGCCGCTGCCGGCCCCGGTGAGGGCAATGGCATTGTTGTTCAGTGCATCGTCGCGCGTTGCCGCAAGCTTAAGTGTGCCGGTACCGACCTTGATGACGTAGTAGCGCGTGGCGTAGTCGTCGGTCAGGCCACCGATGCTGGCGCCGCCGCCGTTGTGATACAGCACGGCGTCGCCGGTGTTGAGGCCGTGGGCGCCGGAGAAAGCAATGGTGTTGCCGACCGTCTGCTCTGCGTTGAGCGTCACCGGGGCGGCCGTCAGCACCAGATTGTGGCCGCTGCCGGTGCCGGATGAAGTCAGGGCGATGGCGGTGCCGGCCAGGGCATTGACCTGGGACGTCGCCAGTTTGACGCTGTTGGCGCCGACCTTGATCACGTAGTACTTGGTCGTGTAATCGTCGGCCAGGCCGCCGATGCTGGCGCCGCCGCCGTTGTGGTAAAGCACCTCGTCGCCGGTATTGAGGCCGTGGGCTGCGGTGAAGCTGAGGGTGTTGCCGACCGTGGCCGCCGGATCGATGGTGATCGGTTGCGCCACCGGGACCACCGTATGGCCGGTGCCGGTGCCGGTCGAGGTCAGCGCGATCGCCCTGTTGCCGATCGCATCATCGACGCTCGCTGCGAGTTTGATGCGGTTGCCGTCGACCTTGATGATGTAGTACTTGGTGGCGTTGTCATCGACCAGGCCGCCGATGCTGGTGCCGCCGCCATTGCGGTAATACACCGCATCGCCGGTATTGAAGCCGTGGGCGCTGCCGAAACTGATGGTGTCGCGTGTCAGGCTGACGCCGGTCGCCGTGTTGACTGTTTTCACCGCCCCTGCGAGCGGCCCGGGGTTGGCCAGTTTCGACGGATCGTCGAAGCCGGCGAGCACGCTCACATTGCCGCCGGCGTTGACGCCGGTGCCGTCGATATAGGCCGTGACGTTGCTCGGCGTGGCGCTGTCGGTACCGGTGACGGTAGCGTTCTTGGTTCCTTCTACGGCGCCGTCGTTGTAGCTGATGACGTTCGGATCGGCAATCGAGATCGAGCCGCCGACATAGTTGTAGGCCAGCGCGGCACCGATTGCCGACCCACTGGTCGCGCCGGCTCCGGCCAGAGCCAGCACCACCATGGTCGAGGCTTCGCTGGCGACCACGCTGACGTCACCGGCGACGGTGACGGTCGAAGCGGAGATGTGGGCATCGACGGTGTTGGCGATCGAATTGATGCTGATGGTGCCGGCGCCACCCGCGTCCTTGCCGCCGCCACCGGCCGCGGCGACGGCCACCAGCACCGCCTGGGAATTGGCCAGCAGGGAAAGCTTGTTGTTGACCGAGGTCACGACCGAATTGTCGATATAAGCCGCGACGCCGTTGCTGACCCGGTTGTAGCTGATCGCGGCACCGACACCGGCCTTGCCGGAGATCGAGGCGGCGACGCCGCCGCCTAGCGCGATCAGCAAGGACTGATCCGCGGCCTCGATGGTGATCGCGCCATCCGCCTGGATGGTCGAATTGCCGCTGACGTGGGCATCGACCGTGTTGACGATCAGGTTGGCGCCGGCCGATCCGGCGAGCGCGAAGCCGTCGGCAGAGCCCTGGGTAACGCCGACGCCGAGGGCGATGCCGACGATCTTCGAGTCGGTCTTCGCCCGCAGGGTGACGGTTCCCGCCGACCGCAGCGTCGAGCCTTCGACCACGGCGCGGACGGTATTGTGAATGTCATTGACGCCGACCGCCGCGCCGAAGCCGGCGTTCTTGCCGACACCGACCGCACCGGCAATCGAGAAGACGAAGGAACTGTCCGTCGCCGTGACCGATACCGCGCCCGACCCGGCCAGGGTGCTGCTGTTGAGCACCTTGGCTTCGATGGTGTTTTCCAGCAGATTGACGGATATGGTTCCGGCGCCGCCGACGGCATCCTTGCCGACGCCCGCCGAGCCGCTGACGTCGACAATCAGTCCCGTGGATTTCGCCGTGACGTCGAGCGCCCCGGTATGACTGAAATTGGCGACCGTATCGACGGTCGACCGGATCGTGTTGCCCAGGTAGGTGAAGGCCACGGCCGCGCCGATTCCCGTCTTGCCGCCGAAGCCGCCGGCACCCGAGACCAGAATGATGTTGGTGTCGTCCTGCGCATTGACGCTCACGGCACCGCCGATCGTGCCCGTGGTGTTGCGCAGGCCCGCTTCGACCGTATAAGTGGTCACCGTCACGGCGACCGAGCCGCCCACGGCGACGCCCTTGGAACCTGTAGCTCCGGCGACGCCGGCGGTCAGCGAGACGATATTGCCCTTGCGCTCCGCGTTCACTGCCAGCCCGGCTGCGGTGATCGAGGCCGCGCCATCGAGGAAGGCCTCGGTCGTGCCCGAGACGACGTTCAGGCCGAGCGCGCCGGCGATACCGGTGGCGGGCTTGCCGTCCTGCGAGATCGAGATCGCTACCGCGCCCGCGAGAGACGCCACCGCGGTCGGGTTCTGCGCGTCGAGCAACAGCTTGCCCGAGTTCGTCAGCAGCATCGCGCCGGGCTGACGGGCATAGGCGCGCGCATTGTCCTGCACGATGTTGATGGTCACCGCGCCGGAAATGCCGATGCCTGCCTTGCCTTGTTGCGAGGCGGTGGTGTTGGCGTCGGGGCCGCTTGGCTGCGAGGTCTTGCCCTGGAGTTGGGCAATCACGTTGTTGTAGTTCTTCTGGTTGTTCGGCAGCTTGCCCGGATCGTCCGTCGAGTTGCCGCTGCTGTCCTTCATCCCGGTCTTGGCATCGGGCGCCGGCGGGGGATTCTTCGCGGTCTTCGAGGCGGCGACCGCCATCGAGCCGATGAACCCCTTGTTGCCCGCAGCGATCTTGACGTCACCGCCGGCGGTGAAGTTGCCCGCCGTTCCGCCGCTTTCGCCCAGCAGGTTGCCGATCACGGCCTGGGTGTTGCGGGTAACGGCATTGACGGCCACCGAGGCGCCGATCGCGGTCTCGTTGGAAGTCGCCAGCGCGCCCGCGCCGACGATGGCGATGGTGGTATCGGTGGCCTGCACCAGCACCGACATGCCGAGGTCGACGTCGTTCTCGTCCTTGACGTGCGCCGAGCCGACCGTGATCGTGGCGCCGTTGTCGATCTGGGCCAGCGTGTTGTTGGTGATGACATTGACGAAGAAGGCGCCGTTGAAGGCAACGCCGTTGGCCTTGCCGCCCGACGCACCCAGGCCCACCGTGATGCCGCTCTTGGTGGCCGACACCTCGAGGCTGTCGGCATAGAGCACGACGCCGTCGGCTATCTTCGCCGTCGTGTCGTTCTCGAAGACCATGACCTGTATCGTCGCACCGACGGCGCCCTTGCCGTCGTCGGCGTTGCTTGTCCCGCCGCCGGGACCGCCGAACTTCGGCTTCCAGCTCTTCTTCGAATCGCCGCCGCCCTCGCGGGTCACGCCGGGGGTTTCGAAGTTGCCGCTGACGCTGAACATGTCGCCGACACTGCGCGCCGTGACGGCGACGGTTTGCGCGCCGGTATGGGTCGCGCGCTGGTTGATCCGCGCCCCGCTCTTGATCAGGGCTTCCGCCTTGTTGCCCATCACGCCGACCGTAAAGGCCCCGGCCAGTGCTACCTTCTGTCCACCTGCGGTGGCCTGGCTCCAGCTGTCGGCCCCGAGGGCAAAACTGCCGTTGGCATAGGAGGCGAGGTTCTTGATGAAATCTGTCGCGGCGTTTTTGATCGGATTGCCGGCGCTTTCCCAGCGGGAGGTATCGCCGAAGTTTTCCGTGCCGAGATCGGTCTGGGAAAACTCTGGTCCGATGTACTTGTAACGGGTGCCGACTTCGCCGCCGGCGGTGTGCCCGCCCTTGACGTCAACCGTATCGCCCGCCTCGAGCACCTGCTCGCCGCTCTGGGTGGAGTATTTCGCCTGCGTGTTCTCGTTGAGGAAGGGCGCGACCAGGTTGGCGCCCCACAGGTCGAAGGGATCGAGCTCATTGAGCGACTCGGCCTTGACGGTGATGGCGCCCTTGGCGTCGACCTGCGAGTTTTCGCCGATGTAGGCGCTGGTGTTGTTCTGATAAACGCCGATCGCCGCCGCCAGCGAACCGCCGAACTTGGCCGGCGCCTGATCCTTCTTTTCGTCATCCCCCTCACTCTCGTCCGTGGCCTCCGATGTGGCGACGATGTTCGGCCGTGCCTCGATTTTCGACGTGACGTTGATGTTGCCGTCGGCCGTCACGTCGGCGACGTGGGTGCCGTCGCCGATGCGTGCCGTCGTGTTGTTGATGTCGACGCTGACCGCCACTGCCGCCGCGACGTCGAAGGTGCCCGGCGTGTTGTCCGGAGTCCGCTTGAGGAGCGCGTTGATCTTGTCCTTGATCGCGGTCTTGAGCTTGTTGGTGACCTTGTCTACCGCCGCGGATTTGGTGTCGTCGAGGAAGTCGCCCTTCGAATTGGTGCCGACGCCCGCTTCGGCCGAGACGCCGCCGCCGTCAGCCGGAATGATGAACAGCTTGCTGGCTTCGATCGAGTCGGCCTTCTGCATCGCCGTGACGGCGACATTGCGGGCGACACTGGCCTTGCCGTCGAGGTAGGCATTGGTGCTGCCGTTCTCGACGCTGATGGCGAACGACAGGCCGATCTTGCCGTCGGTGCCGGCGACCGAGCGGGCCATGGTCCGGTTACGGTCTACGGTGTCGGCTTGGAGCGACAGGTCGCGACCGATGGTCAGATCCGCCGTATCGACGACACTTACAGTCGAATTGGAATTGAGGACCGTCACGGCGACGGCCGCGGCAGCGCCGCCCATGGCACTGGAATCCGACACCTGGTCGATGGTGTGATCGGCCAGCGAGCGGATCGTGGCATCGCCCGTGGTCGTGATGCGTCCCGCGACATTGACCTTCGCGCTGGTGGTGCCGACGCCGACCGCGACGCCCAGTCCGGGAGCGATGGTCGGGCTGGCGGAAAGTTTGATCAGGCTCGACGCGTTAACCAGCAAGGTACCCGCCTCGATCACCGATGCCGCGCCGAGATCGACCCTGGTGCTGGCATTGGACACCGAAACCGCGGCCAGCACCGAGAACTTGTCGATGACGCCAATCGCGGCATTGAAGCCGGAAGCGAGATAGCTGCTGATCGGCGAAGTGCCGAAGTCGCTGTCCTTCAGGTAATGCCGGGTATCGGCAATGGCCTGCACCGTGACGGCGCCGCCGCGGATCGTGGCATTGCCGATGGTGACATCGGTGGACATGATGTCGACGTTGGCGAAACCCAGCCCGGTGACATAGGGGCGGTCGTCGACTGCCCTGATCGTGATGCTGCCGTCGGTCCCGCCGACGGTGGTGGCCTTGGCGATTAGTTGTGCGCCGCCATCGATCGTGATGTGCTTGCCGCTCATCGTTATGCTGCCGGCCTTGGTGGCATGGCTGGTATCGATGGTGAAGCCGTTCAAGGTGATATGGGTCGCCTTGATCGTGATGTCCTGCCCCGGCGCGATGATGTTCTCGCCGACGGTCAGATAGGGGTCGTACCAGGGAGCCTCGAAGGTGGTGCGGGCTGCCGCCGAACCGGATTCGTATTGAAACCACTCGAGATCGGCCTGCGTGAGAGTACCGCTGCGGCCCTGGATCTTGACCTCGTTGTCGAGGCCGCCACCGACGTGGATGGTGACCTTGGTGCCGGCGATCATCGCCGAGGCGTCGATCAGGAACTGGTCGTCGCCCGAGCCGCCACGCAGCGTGTCGGTGCCGCCGCCGGTGCCGAGGATCATCGCGCCCGCCGTGAAGGCCGAGGCATTCAGCAGGTTCGCGCCGGTGCCGCCGGTCAGCGTGGCGTTTTCGATGCCGGACAGGACGTCGTTGCCTTCCGCGCCGATGGCCAGGCTGGTATTGGTCAATACCATGTCGTCGTCGCGCGTCTCGACGATGCGGTCGGTGCCGAGTCCGCCGGTGATCACGTCGGCGCCGTCGCCGCCGGTGAGGATGTCATTGCCGGCCGTGCCGGTCAGGATATCGGCCCCGCCGCCGCCGTCGAGCGTGACGCCGCCCATCACCAGACCCGTTCCGGTCACCGTGCCGCCAGCGCCGACTCCCAGGATGCCGAGGTCGGCCGCGGCGGTCGATCCTGCCAGTGCGGAGACCGTCAGGTTGCCGGCACCGGCCGTTGCATCGGTGATGACGATGGCCGTGCGCGCGGCATTCAAGCCTGCCGTCAGGTTGGCGTTGGCGGCATGGATCGCGTCGAAGACTTCCTGCAGGGTGCGCAGGTACTTGAGTTCGACGTCGACCGTCGAGCCATCGCGCAAGGTGATGTACAGATCCTTCTTGCCGACTTCGGACTGGACGCGAACGCCCGTGCCGTTGTTCAGGTAGGCGAGCGGGCCGTCCGGCGCCAGGCCGCCGCTGAATCCGCCGGCGTCGATGGTATTCGCGCCGTCGCCGCCGGTCAGCGTGGCCCGTTCGACGCCGGACAGCACATTGGCTTCGGCGCCGATCGTCAGGCTGATGTTGGTCAGCGTCATGTTGGCGTCGGCCGACTCGATGATGCTGTCGATATCCTGGCCGCCGTCGATCGTATCGTTGCCTGCCACACCGGTCAGGAGGTCGTCGCCCTGGCCGCCGAACAGGCTATCGTTGCCGATGCCGCCGAACAGCGTGTCGGCGCCCATGCCACCGTCAAGGACTACATGGCCGGCGGTAAATCCAGTGGTGTTGATCAGGTTGTCGCTGGCACCGCCCGTGAGCTTGGCGACCTGTATGTTCGCCAGCGTATTGGCCTCGACTACACCCGCTGTCGTCGTGCTGACCGTGGCCGTGCCGCCGGTCAGATTGCTCGTCACGGTCATCTGGCTGACGTCTTTGCCGGCAAGATTGCCGCGGAAGCTCACCACCCATGGGCCGCCCTTCGCGACCGCCGCGTTGCCGAACATCGCCGCCGCGTTGGTGCCACCGACGCTGAGCGTGGCTCCGGGACCCGTGGCCCCCGTGGTGAACACCAGATGGCCGCCGGCGTCGGTGGCCACCTCGACCTTGCCGGCGAGTTGGGCGTTGAGCGCGATCAGGCGATTCACCACATTGGCGATATCGGTCGTCCCGCCGCCGGCGTCGTAGGTTCCGGCCAGCACGTCGAGCGCGATGGCGCCCTCCCCGATGTCGATGCTGAGGGTTCCCGCGGCGATGGCGCGCGGTGTCAGATAGGCCACGGTGCCCGTCAGTTCGGCCGCAGCGCTGGTGACCAGAACGTCGTCGTCGCCGATTGTCGTCAGCGTGGTCAGTGCGGTTTTGAGGGCCTCCGGACTGGCATTGAAGGCAATCGGGTCGGTGGTCTCGCCGTCGTAGACCAGAGAGAAAGTGCCGCCCGTGACGCCAGCGCCCAAGGTGACGGTCTGCACTTCATTCGTGCCCTCGCCCATGTCGAGGGTGCTGTTGGTCAGCACGAAGCGGGAATTCCCGGTCTCGATCAGCGTATTCGTGCCGGTGCCGCCATCGAGGTTGTCGATGCCTTCGCCACCGGTCAGACTGTCGTTGCCGGCGCCACCGCTGACAAGGTCGTTCCCCGCACCGCCTATCAGCACGTCGCCCTGCGCCGTGCCGGTCAGGATGTCGTCGCCGGCGCCGCCGCTCAGCGTGACGCTGCCGCTGAAGGTGGTCGCGGTGATCGTATTGTTGCCGGCGCCTCCGGTCAGAGTCGCCCAGGAGATTCCGCTCAGGCTATCGACTTCGCTACCAATGGTCAGCGTGACATCAGTCAGGGTGAAGTTGGCGTCGCGCGATTCGACGATGGTGTCGATGCCGCCGTTGCCGCTAACGATGTCGTTGCCGGCGCCGCCGGAGAATACGTTGTCACCGGTCGTACCGGTCAGCGCATCGGCGAAGACCGTGCCCGTGACATTGCGGAAACCCGTGGCGGAAGCGAATCCGGTGGCTGTGCCGGCGTCGAGGTTGACGCTGATGCCGCTCGCATAGCCGGAATAGTCGAGGGTATTGACTCCGCTTCCGGCGACCAGCGCTTCGAACCCGGTGAACGAGTAAATGGTATTGATCTTGCCCGCACCGGCAGCGGTGATCTCCCAGCGACTGTCGAGCGCCTTGCCCGTGATTGTGTCGGTTCCGACGCCAAACGCCGTGCCGATGATCGAGTTGACCTTGGTGACGCCACCCGCCAGGGCGCCCAGAATACCTGTCGTCGCTCCGGTGTCCAGATTGAAGCTGATCGGTGCAACGTAGGTGCTGTAATCGAGTGTCGCACTACCACCGCTGCTGCCGACGATCGAGCCCAGCAGGACCGAACCGGCTTCGAAAACGAAACGGTTTGCACCCGAACCGCCAATCAGGTTCTCGACGTGGGTGGCCTCGACCACATTCAGCGGATTGGCGCCATCGACCACGCGTATGCTGCCATCCTGGCGCAAGGTGAATGTCAGGTCCGCCGCGACATCAGAAAAATCGAGGGTATCGAAACCGCCGGTCGTGGTTTCCGTGACGAGGTCGTCGCCCCAGTCGTCGATGAACTTGTAGGTATCGTTGAGATCGAGGCCGATCAGGGTTTCATCGGCGTAGGTCGCGGTCAGCGTGTCGTTGAATATGGTTCCGGTCAGGTTGTCGAGGACCCCGGTGTATCCGGCAAGAGCCTCGGCATTGAACCAGGGCTGCGCCTCGATGATGCCGGTGCTGTATTCAAGCTGCCAGTCGCCACCCAGCGCTGCGTTGCCGGTGACGTTGGTGGACGCTGCCACGTCCGCACCCGTGAGGGACGCCAGGTTCTGCACGAAGTCCAGTCCCGCGGTGCCGCGAGCCACGTCGCAGCCGTAGAGCATGATGTCGCCGCCGGGCCGCAGCGCGCGACCCCAGCTAGTGACACGCTCCCTGGCCTGGTCGAGCTTGTCCCCGGTGACCTGGCTCGCACCCAGCCGCAGTGAGCCGCTACCCCCGTGGGACAGAACCTGAACCGCCGCCAGTCCGTGATACGAAGAAAGGATGTCCGTGACCTGGTCGATACCGTCATGACCGGCGTCGAGCACCACGACTTCGACGTCGCCGTAGCGCGACACCCGCAGCATGGGACCTGATGACGTCGGTTCGACTGCAACGGATACGGCCGGCGAACCCGATGGATTGGGCAGCGGGCTGACAGTGGCCGGTTTCGTTGCGGAATCACTGGCAGAATCATCGCCGGCCGGAGACACCGTGGCCGCAGTCTCCGCGGCGCCGTAGCTGACAATGCTCTTTACCAGCTCTTCGTAATTCGTCACCGCCGGGTCAACAATGATGACCTGTGCCGGAGCCGGCCGGCTTTGCACGAAAGCGGTATAGGCCGCCAGCGAAATTTGGACCGGCGTCCCAATCGTGCCGGCAGATACGTCGGCCAGAACCGCAGGGGCGAGTTCGCTCCCGGCCTGGTTTGTTTTCGAACCGGCTTGCTCCGGATTCTCGGATGCCGCCGGGGCGCCGACAGGCGTGGCCGAGACGACCGCTTTGCCCGCTGTGTCGAGTTCTGATCCGGCATTTGGCAAAGTCGGATCGATCGCGACGATGACTGGCGTCGTCGCCGCAACGCCGGCCGGATCCGAAGCGGCGGACAACGTGGCTGCAGCCTGATCGGGATCGCCGGCCTGGTCTCCGCCTTGAAGCGTGTACTGAACCGGAGTGGACGCCGCGCTCAGCTTTACCGACTGGACGGCGGCATCCGTGTCGAGCGGAGCCTCAAGAGCCGGCAAGGTCGGGGCCGGCGGTGGCGGCGGAACCACTCCTTCGACGGAGAGCAGGAAGCGCTGCTCCATTGCTTCGAACAGTGCCTTGCGCCGGGCCGGTGCCTGCAGCCGGCCGGAGGGACGGAATGCCTTGGCGATGGATGCCGCCAAGGTCGTTAGCGCGGTCGACAGTGCTGTTCGTGTCATGAACCTGTCCTTCTCTCTGCGGCAAGAAAAAGATGTTTCCTTTTCCTTGCGATTCTTCTTCTTGTTGTGCCGCCCGTCGTCAGGACTGGCAGCGCATGGCTTATTTCATCAGCTTGTTGATTTCCGACAGATCTTCCTCGCTCAAGGTGCCAACCGCCTGCTTCAAACGAAGCCGGTTGAGCAAATAGTCATAGCGTGCACGGGCCGAATCGCGCTTCGCCGCGTAAAGGTCCCGCTCGGCATCCAACACCTGAAGAATGGTTTCCAGTCCCGACTTGTAACCTTCCAGTTTCAATTCCCGGGCACTGAGTGAAGAAACCACGCCTTGAGCCAGCGCCTTGACTCGAACGGTGCCGCCAGTAACGCCCAGGAATGCCGCCCGGGTCTGGCGCTCTACCTGGCGTGCATCACGCTCCAGATCCTCGAGCGCTCCGTAATACCGCTTCATCGCTTCGTCGGTGAGCGCCGACGTCGACCCGCCCGAGTAGATCGGGATGGTGAGACGGACCATGACGTCGGTCGTCTCCACGTTGCTGCCGCCTCCAAACAGGCTGCCGCCGGTAACCTTGCCATTCTGGGTCGCGACCAGATCGATCAGGGGTGCGTGCCCGGCCCGCTGGCGGCTGACCTCCTGTTGTGCGATCTCCACGGTGTGGCGACGCGCAAGCAGCAGGAGATTCTGCTGGAGCCCCGCCTCGATCCACTTGTTCATGTCAATCGGTTCGGGCTGCTGGAGCGGAATGTCCTCGCGCAGGGACTTCAGATTGCTGACCAGCTTTCCGGTCATCTCGCGCAAGGCCTGCAGCTTGTCGTCGAGGTCGTTTTTCGCGGCGACAACGTCCGCTTCCTTGAGTTCGTAACGGGCCTTGGCATCGAATAGCCCGACGCGCGCGACCAGGCCACTGCTGAAGCGTTGCTGGACCAGGTCAAGTTGGCGCTTGATGGCGTCACGTTCCGCATCGGCAAATCCGAGTGCATCGCGCGCGGCGAGGACATTCAGGTAGGCCGTCGCGGTGCGCAGCATCAGATCCTGCTCGATTGCGCCGAAGTTGGCCGCCGCTTGCTTGACCTTGATCTGCGCCTGCTCATAGCCGCGCCAGGCCGACAGCTTGAAGATCGGCTGGGTCAGCGTAAGCGTCATGTTTCGCGTCGGGTACTGCGACAGACCGCTGGCGAATACGGCGTTGGCACTGCTGATGATGCGCTGCCGGGTGTCGGTCTGCGTCGCCTCCAGCGATACGGTAGGCAGCAGTGTGGCCAGTGCCTGCGGCTCGGCGTATCCCACCGCCTCGAACTCGAATCGTCCGGCCTTGTACTTCGGATCGCCAGCTTTCGCCAGCGCATAAATCTGGGTAAGGTCTTCGCAGTATGCCGGAAACGTCGCCGCGCCAAGCGCCGCCAAGACAAGCAATGGCCCGAATCGACAGCCGCTCTTTGTCCTCAATCCCATTCCCGCCTCCAGTCTTGAAGCTCTTGCGTGATCAACGTCAGACCCGATCCGCGGTTTCGTTTCATCTGCCTTGCCGCTGCGCTAATTCGCCTTGCTTGCACTCCGCTTCGCCGCATTCTTCCTGGCGGACGGCGCCGACTCGCTTTCCGCCGCCGCGGTTGCCGACGTTGCCGCCAGCCGCGCGTCGAGTCGCTCGGACAAACGGGGGACGTTGCCCAGCGAGCCCAGATGCGCATAAATAAGGGCGAGATAGCCGTCGCGCGCCAGTGCAAGCAGTTCTGCGTCGCCCAAGGCAGCCAGCCGCTGCTCGTCAACCACGCTGAATCCCTGAAGCACCAGCGGCGGCTCGCCATTGCGGACCACTTCGAGAACTCTGGGAATCAGCAAATCCAGCGATTGCAGGCGTTCCACGAACTGCCGGGTGCGCTTGATCTCCCCTTGATAGTTGCTGAGAAACTCGAGCGCCTGCTTCAGCAGAGGGGTATGTTCGCCCTCGTCGGTGAAGAGCCTGTCGCCGTCGTTGGCGCCAAAGCCTGCGTAGGCTTCGTCGAGGTAGACATTGAAATCGTCGGCATCCTGCTTTTCGGCCAGGACAAACGGGTAGCGACGCACATAGGCGGGAATGTAGCGGCCATCCCATTGGTCGTCCTCGTTGATGAAGAGGTTCTCGTTCTGCCGCACCCCGACCAAGGCTATCGGGAACAGCGGTCCGCCTTCCTTGCCGGTGAAAGCGATCGGATATTCCCTGGCGGTATCGATGAACTCGACTGCGGCCAGCGGAATCGAATTGGTCTTTGCGGCAAACCCGACATTCCCCCCCAACGACCCCAATCGTGCCTTGAGATGCACGTCGACATTGAGGGGTACCGGCTTTTCATAAAACAGCAACGTAGTCATTCACGCATCCCCGAAAAGAGTATTTCCTTGTCATCGTCACTCGACTGGCCCGCCAATTGTCCCGAACCATCCAACTGCGCCGCACTGCTTGACACATTAACGTTGAAACCCTTAACCATTCAAAAGTATAGATGAAACAGCCGGTCAATTTGCATCCGGGTTTTATTTATTTGGACTGACCCGGCGCCTACCGTGATTTCCGTCACGAAAGAACGCCGTCATTGATTCTCCAAGGCTGGCAGCAGAAGCCTTTGCTGCATAGCAATATACCCCAGCCGAAGTGCTTCGTCTGAAAATCGGACTCAAATCCTGGCGGATATTTTCAGTCCATTGGCCAACAAGGGTTATTGCCGCGTCTGGGCTTGCGGAAACGGCTTCAGTATTTCGGCGTGGTCGCCGAATTTCTCCATGTAGGCGCTGTTGAGCCCAAGACACTGCGTCGCCCCGCACCGCTGCCGGTAAACACACTGGTGAAAGCCGTTGCGCATGAATTCGGTCCAGAAAGCGGGATCGATGAACAGCGTTGGCTGGTCGTTGTACAGGGCGTCCCGATCAGCCCCCAGCAGGCACTCCGGAAAATTCTTGACCTCGACGCCGCGGCCCAGCCCGCGCACGGCTGCAACCGCCTCCTTCAGGAATGGCAGAACATCGAGATGCGAAGCGATCAGGTCCTTCTCGTCGGTCTCGCTCATCGGGAAATAGAACCAGAATTCCATCTGCGCCAGCCGCTTCAAAGGCTTGAGCCGACCGACCAGGTCGTTGAGCTGGGTGTAATTCCGCGTGGTCACCACGGTGTTGGTGATCGTGGTCACGTGATCGTAGCCATCGAGCAGTTCCAGCCCGCGCAAGGTCTTGTCGAATGACCCGGACACCTGGGTGATCGCGTCATGAGTCGAGGCATCCGCGGCTGCTACGCTGACAAAAAATTCGTCAACACCCGCGTCGATCAATTCATCACAAAAACTCGCCTGGGCAAGACGCATGCCGTGCGTCTGGATGCGCACGTGCTCAAACCCGCTGCGGCGCGCCATGCGCGCCCATTCCGGCAAATCCCGGTGCAAGGTGATTTCGGAGCCCGTCAGAATCAGACCTTTCCACTGGCGATGAGTCGCATTGTGGGCCAGCAACGTCTTGAAATGCTCGAAAGTCTGTGGCGCCAGACGGTCCATGGTGTCCTCGATCATGCAGTGAACGCACTTCAGGTTGCACCTGAACTCCATGGTGGAGGACACATACTGCGTGTGATCGAAGCGGCTGACCGAGCCCGATCTGCCGACCGCCGCAGGCTCGGGGTGAACGAATCGGACCGGATGCACGACCGGATCAGAAGACCCCATAGTAGGAACTCTTGATGATCTTCAGCCGTCCGTCTTCCATGCGGTAGTCGAAACCTACGTCGTACAGCATATGGTCGAGACGATCCATGTTGTCCTCCAAAAACCGGACCTGATTCTCAGGGTACTCCATTCTCTTCATGAACCAGAGCAGTTGCCCTACCTTGATGCGGGAAAAATAGACCCCGTCGCGATCCGTCTTGTTGGCCACGACGATAACCTCGCAATCGCGCAACTCCGGCCACAACACACTGTCGCTGCTGAAGTTTTCCGCGTCCAGATAGGCGGAGGAGCAGATTTTTCCTTCGATCTCGCCAATTTCCTTCCTGGCGTCGAAAAAGAAGTAGAAGTTCTTCAGCCGGGTCTGCTCCCTGGTGACTCCATAGCAGATTCCTGACGAAACAAGGCTGCCGATGTTGCCGATGTACATCTGCAATTCTTTGAGATCCCCGCCCTCGACCAGCAATTCCCGGGAAAGATCGATCGAAAACATGAAATAAGGACTGTGTTCGCTGGCCTGGATATCGCAGGATACCCAGGGACGGATGATATCGATCAGCCGCGGAATCGAACGCTCGCGCTCGGTTCTGGCGTAATCGTAAAAATACAGTTCCCAGCTGATTTCCGTGCCGGATTGCTTAATGCCCCATACAGTGCGCGAGGCGCCGAACCCCCGGCGAATGGCCAGCATCATGTCCATCGCGCGCTGCCCCGCCTGTTCCCCTGCAAACGACTCGGCAAGGAGGCTGATCGACCTGAGTTTGCCGGCACAAGGCCTGGCCGCGGGATACTCCCAAAGGCAGAAATCGAACTGCGCTTCGCTCGCGCTTGCGTACTCCAGGAAGCTCAACAGCAATCTCCTCCAAGCATTCGCTGCCGGTCGCCACGGCGCTCCATCCGCTTCCCGATTGCGCCCATGGGTGTCATTTCATCGCCGTGATCAACATGAACGGCATTTCGAGCTCGATGATCCGGATTGTGATTTCGCGGAAGCCGATCCGGCGCAGCGGCGTCTCATACTCGGCCGGCGACCGATAGGAGCGGAAGAAGAGCATGATCGGAATCAGGGAATATGGAATCTGGCCGGTGCCGGTTTCCAGTATCCCGCGCTCAAAAATGAGCAGTTTGCCTCCGGAATCGAGCGCGAGATAGGCCCTTTCCAGAAACTCCTGCATCTCCTTGTCCGGCCAGTCGTGCAACATGGACTTGAAGCAAATCGTGTCGAAACCCGAGGGCAATATCGCGCGGTCTTCGCCCGCTCCGACGAAATCGATGCGCGCCGCCTCGGGCTCGCCAGTTACGTGCTCCCGTCCGATCTCGCATACCAGCGGCAGATCGAGAATCGTCGCCCGGATCTGCGGATTCGCCTTGCAGATGCGCAGGACAAACTCTCCACTGTTGCCACCGACATCGAGCAGGCGCCGGCATGCCGAAAAATCGTAATGATCGATGCAGGCTTGCGCTTCGTACTTTGTGAGCGTTGTCGTGAACCGCATCCAGCGCCGGGTCAGCGCCAGATTATCCGGCGTCGAGTCGAAGCAACGATCATAGGAAAACAGATCGAAAATCCTGGCACGCTCGAAAAATCGATCGGGTTCGGCAAGCAAGGCCGTAAACATTTCTGCGAAATCGGCAGCCACGAGCGCCGCAAAATCAAGCTTCGCTTCCAGCAGGTCACGATACTTCAGCGCCATCCGGAACGGCTCCGTGAGTTCGAATCGCCCGCCCCGTTCCTCCAGCACGCGGTTTGCGCGCAGCATGCCCAGCATCAGGTGCAGGGCGCGAGGCTCCAGCCGGCACCGCGCGGCGATGGAGTGGAAATCAGCAGACGGATTTTGCAGCAGGTCGTCGACCAGACCGAGTTCCAGGGCGCTCTGCAGAGCACGAGCTCCGACCAGATCGCGCATGAACTCGTCGACACACAGGTAATCCGCGTTCGATCGACTCCCGCGCACCGGCTGCGGCGAAGCGGCCATCATCGGCTTCCATCTCGCGACGAGCCGATATCCGGTGGACGCACGCGCAAGCTGGACATCACAAGGCAAGCATCACGATTCTTCGACGCCGACAACGGCATTGAAGGCCATCGAGCGCCTTTCTCCGCTGCCGCGAAACGGCTCCGCGACATGCAGCAGCCAGTCGGGAAATACATAGAAATCGCCTACCTGCGGCTTGAAGCTGACCAACGACTTGGACAAGCGCTGCTTGCCGCCGATCAGGAAATTGATGTACCCGGCCTGGCGGCCCGATATGTAGGTCCGTTCCTCTTCGTCCGCATCGATATCCGGAACTTTCAGATAGAGCACTCCCGCGATATCGCCCGAGTGGAAGTGCACGGGACTCGGCGTGCCGGCGTATTGGCTGACAACCCAGAATACATCGAAATCGACACGCTCCACCCGGGAATCCTCGGCGCGCTTCAGGTAGCGCCGGACGAGGTTTCCCGTGTGATGCGCAAGGGAGCGCTCGCCGCCTGCCGTAACAAAATCCGTGGGCAGCAGAAATTCCGTGCTCTTGTCGGGAGAGGTCATCGTGTCTGCATATTCATTGACGCGATCCACCATATCCTGCGGCAATCTGAGTCTGGCGATCAACGGTCCGAAGGGCGAAAAGAAATCCATCGGCGGCTCGGTTGTATCGACCGCGCTGGGTATCGTATCCGCCTCGTACTTTCTCAGTCGCCTGCTGGTGGATTCCATTGCCGGTGTCATGTCCGCTGCGCAAGTTCGGAGATCGGTCCGACCGTCAGAAACCGCCCTGCGCAGAATGCGATTCATAGTGCCCGTTGCACTACGAAAATGATCTTACCTTGAAATATGGGAGCTACCCCGCTATTCTTCCTCGTCCTTCACGGGCTCTCCTCAAGGGCAATGTCATCACTCGACTTGGTCGCCGGATTGGCGGCCGTTTGGCTTTTGTCCCTACTCTTGAGTTCTCGATGATCAGCACGCCGCGCCACTTTGCCCTGTTCCTGCCGCTGGCGCTGCTCGGCGCTTGCGCCGGCCCCGAGCCGGCTCCCGAGGCCGGAACCCGGCGGCCGGCACCGGCGGAACCGCGGCCTGCAGTCACGGTCCCGATGCCCAAGCCGAAGAAGCCCGGACCAATCCCGACGCGACCGCTCAATGTGAAGACTGAATGCAGATTTCACGATGAGAGTGGCTACAACGGCACAATGCAACTGGATGTCGAAGCCGCCAAGGTCCTCTCGTTCGCGGCGACGGTGAACGTCCCGGGGCGCGGCGCATGCAGCTTCAACCTGAAGAATTTTCGTCAGACGCGCGAATTGCCGAACGTGGAGCTCAGCCATCGCAACGATCGCTGCATCGTGCGCGTCTGGGAACAAGGCACGCGTGTGACCGTGGCCTTCCAGCAGTGCCAGAAAATGTGTTCCGGCAGTGCATGGGAGGGCTTGTGGCCGATCCTGACCGAAACACGTGACGGCTCCTGCGCCTGAGTTGAACGACCATCGGTAGCGAACCGAAGACCACACCTCGCGCTGTGGCGCGACGCGATCATGGTGCGGGATCCGGCTCGAATCCGAAGCGGCGGGGAACATCGCGCCGAGTCAAGGCCTGCACCGGCAAACTGCGCCAGAAGATGCCCGAGCCACCGGCCATCACCGCGAGCAGGGCATCCTCCACCGCGTTGGCTCCGTGCTCATTGCGACAAGCGGCAACAAAGGCCGGAAGGTCCCTGTCGTCCAGCAGTCCCACTCCGAGAGCGGTCTGCAGCAGCACGCTGCCTTCTTCATCGAAGTACGCAGCGGCGACCGTACCCGCAGCGACGCCGGTATGAGTGATCAGCCCGCCATCTGCGTCCATGCGCAACACCAGCGGGGTGTAGTCCAGTGCGACAAACACGGCTTGGGGCCCGTTCTGGAAAATCCAGTTGCCCGAAGCATCGGAGCCATAGTGACTGTTGATGTAGCCGATCAGGCCGGGATGGCTGACGGGCTGCCCCCGCAGTCGCCAACAGCCGCGACGGTCGAGCGAGAGCCAGCCATAGCAGGCGGGAACCTCGGGCCAATCCACCGCGGCAGCGAAATCGGAGGCAGGCATAGTATTCGATCGCGTCTGTCAGACGGAAAAGGGGGCCAAGCCCCCTTGTTTGCATTCCGGCAAGCCAGGCTCAATGGTGATGTCCGTGATCACCATGGACGTGGCCATGGGTAATCTCTTCTGCAGTCGCCGGGCGCACGGCCGTCACCGTGCAGGAGAACAGCAGCGCAATGCCGGCCAGCGGGTGATTGCCATCGACGACGACCTTGTCGTCGGCAATCTCGGTAATGGTGAACAAGGCGTCGTCACTTTCGCCGTCTTCGCTGCCGCGCTCGAACTGCATACCGACTTCAATGTTGTCGGGAAACAATTGCCGCGGCTCGATTGCGACGAGTTCGGCGTCGTATTCGCCAAACGCGTCTTCGGGTTCCAGCTTGACCTCCAGTACATCGCCCTCGGCCCTGCCTTGAAGCTCTTCCTCGATTCGATCGAAAATGCCGCCGTAACCGCCATGCAGATATACAAGCGGAGCCGCGCCTTCGTCGATGGATTCACCATCGCTGGCCTTGACGCTGTATTTGAGGGTGACGACAGTGTTTCTAGCGATGAGCATGTTGCTTTCCTTTGCCGTTGAGGCTTTTTACGAGTTGATAGACCTCGGCGGCATGCCCTTTCGGTTGCACATCGTAGAGGGCGTGACGAACAATACCTTCCTTATCGACGATGAATGTCGAACGTATGACGCAAAGCTTTTTGTGACCGTCCCGTTCGCGATACTGGCACACGCCGAACTTGCGGCAGACATCGCCTTCCTCGTCCGACAGCAGCCGTATGGACAGGCCGTGCTTGTCCCGAAAATCCGCGTGCGACAGACAGTCGTCGCGCGAAACGCCGAGGACGACGCAATCGAGCCGGGCGAATTCGCTTTCGTGATCCGAGAAGTCGGCCGCCTCGAGGGTGCAATAGGGCGTGCCGTCTCGCGGATAGAAGAACAGCACGGCGTTTTGGCGACCGCGCAGCGAACCAAAATCGAACCACTCCATATCGGCGTCGGGCAATGAAAACACCGGCGCTTTCTCTCCTTGATGCAGCATGTGGTTCTCCCTCTGCGGCGAACTCGGTTCATTCTAACCGAGTCTTCGGCGAAGGAATCAAGTGCTGCCGCCCCCCTCTCCGACAGCCAGCACATCCTCGCGCCGATGCGGGCTGGCGAGGTATTCCAGGGAACGCATTTCAATCAGGCGGCTGACGGTGCGCCGGAACTCCGCGGCCTGCACACCTTGCGTGTAGAGCTCTTCAGCCGGACACGCGGCACAGATGATGAGCTTGACGCGATGATCGTAAAGCACGTCGACCAGCCAAGTGAAACGCCGCGCCTCGCTCGCCATTTCGGGCCCCATCCTGGGCACCCCGGAAAGAAACAGCGTGTGATGCCGGTTGGCCAGCCAAAGATAGTCGTTCTGCGAGCGCGGGCCGCCGCACAGCGTCGCAAAATCAAACCAGACCACGCCCGGCGCCCGATGCACGACCGGCAGAGAGCGGCCCAGAACCTGGAGCGGCTGCGCATGTCCGTGGCCGCCGGCAATGGCATGAAACGTCTGTTGAATGTCGGCGTCGGCTGTGGCATCGCCGGTTGCAAGAAATACCTGAGCCTGCTGCAAGGCCCGCAGCCGATAGTCGATGCCGGCATCGATTTCGATCACGTCGAGTTTCTGCTGCAACAGGGCGATGGTCGGCAGGAACAATTCGCGCTGCAGGCCATTCGGATAGAGGCCCTGCGGCGGATAGTTCGAGGTGATGCAGAACACCACGCCGGCATCGAACAGCGCCTGCATCAGGCGCCCCAGCATCATGGCGTCCGCGATGTCCGAGACGTGAAATTCGTCGAAACACATCAGGCGCGTTTCCGCGGCGATGCGCGCCGCCACCTTGGCCAGCGGATCGGATTCGTTGCGATGAGCCCGCAGGGACTCGTGGATTTCACGCATGAAGGCGTGGAAATGCACGCGGCGTTTGCGCGCATAGGGAACCGCAGCGAAAAAGCAATCCATCAGGAAGCTCTTGCCACGCCCTACTCCGCCCCAGAACCAGACACCGCGCGGCAGCTCCGGGCGCGCCAGGAGCTTTCTCAGCCTGCCGCGGCGGGCCACCTTGAACGCCAGCAGATCGTCATAGAACTTCTGCAGGCGCCGGGCAGCGATCTGTTGCGCCGGATCTGCCTCGATGCCGCGCGCGGCAAGCGCAGCATTGAAGCCTTCGATCATGCCGTCTTTGGCGACCTTGAGGATTTTGTGGGGCATCAATGAGAAGGGCGGCCGGTTTGCCCGACCGCCCTGCAGCGACAGATCGGTATTTTAGAAGTGCAGCGCGCGTTTATGTACTGCCAGCGAGGCCTCGTGCATCGCTTCCGACAGTGTCGGATGCGCGTGACAAATGCGGGCAAGATCCTCCGACGCGGCGTTGAATTCCATCGCCACGACAGCTTCGGCAATCAGCTCGGAGGCATTGTTGCCGATCACATGAACGCCGAGGATGCGGTCGGTCCTGGCGCAGGCGATCATCTTGACGAAGCCGGTGGTGTCACCCTGCCCCAGCGCGCGGCCGTTGGCAGCAAAGGGAATCTGCCCGACACGGTAGTCGGCGCCCTCGTTCTTCAACTGCTGCTCGGTCTTGCCGACCCAGGCAATTTCCGGATGCGTGTAGATGACCCAGGGCACTGTGTCGAGATTGACGTGGCCCTTCTGGCCGGCGATGCATTCGGCCACCATGACGCCCTCTTCCATGCTCTTGTGCGCCAGCATCGGGCCGGGCACCACGTCACCCACCGCCCAGACATTGGGCAGGTTGGTGCGGCAGTTGGAGTCGACGGCAATGTAGCCGCGCGGATTGAGGGCGAGGCCGACATCCTCGGCGCCGAGACCTTCGGTATGCGGCACGCGGCCGACCGAGACGATCAGCCGGTCGCACTGCAGGGTTCGCGCTTCGTCACCGATTTCGTAATCGACGCTGACTCCTTTCTTGCCGGTTTCGACCTTGGTGATCTTGACCCCGAGCTGGATATTCAGGCCCTGCTTCTGGGTGAATACCTTCCAGGCCTCCTTGGCCACAGACTGATCGGCGGCAGCGAGAAAATCCGGCAGGGCTTCGAGTATGGTCACTTCCGAACCGAGGCGCTTCCAGACCGACCCCAGTTCCAGCCCGATCACGCCGGCGCCGATGACGCCGAGACGCTTGGGCGTCGAGTCGAAAGCCAGCGCACCGACGTTGTCGCAGATCACCTTGTTATCGACCGGAATGCCCGGCAGGTGCCGCGCCCTGGAGCCGGTGGCGACGATGACATGGGTCGCATCGACGACCTCGCCGTTCACATCGATCCGCCAGCGGTCGTCCTCGCGACCGACGAACTTGCCGTGGCCGGGCAGCAGCGTGACCTTGTTCTTCTTGAACAGGGCCTTGATGCCGCCGGTCAGCTGACCGACGATATTGTCCTTGCGCTTGATCATGGTCGCCACATCCATCGTCACGCCGGAGGCGGCAATCCCGTGCATGACGAAAGAATGGTTGGCCTGCTCGAACAGCTCCGAGGATTGCAGCAGCGCCTTGGACGGAATGCAGCCCACGTTGAGGCAGGTGCCGCCGAGGCGCACTTCACCCTTCGGATCGGCGTAGGACTCCGATTCGATGCAGGCCGTGGACAAACCCAGTTGCGCCGCGCGAATCGCGGCGACATAGCCGCCGGGACCGCCGCCGATGACTACAACGTCGAATTGCTTGTTTGCCATGTCGGTTTCCTTACACGCCGAGCAGGAGGCGCGCCGGATCTTCCAGCGCTTCCTTCATGGTCACAAGGCCCAGCACCGCCTCGCGGCCGTCGATGATGCGATGGTCGTAGGACAGCGCGAGATAGTTGATCGGGCGGATCACGATCTGGCCGTTTTCGACCACAGCCCGGTCCTTCGTCGCATGGACGCCGAGGATGGCCGACTGCGGCGGGTTGATGATCGGCGTCGACAGCATCGAGCCGAAAACACCGCCATTGGAGATCGAGAAGGTGCCGCCGCTGAGATCTTCCAGCGAGAGCTTGCCGTCCTTCGCTTTGGCGCCGAACTCGGCGATCTTCTTTTCGATCTGGGCCAGGCTCATCTGGTCGGCATCGCGCAGGATCGGCACCACCAGGCCGCGCGGGCTGCCGACCGCAATGCCGATATCGAAATAGCCGTGATAGACAATGTCGTTACCGTCGACCGAAGCGTTGATCACCGGATACTTCTTCAGCGCGGCGACGGCAGCCTTGACGAAGAAGGACATGAAACCGAGCTTGACGCCATGTTCCTTCTCGAACTTGTCCTGGTACTTCTTGCGCATTTCCATCACCGGCGCCATGTTGACCTCGTTGAAGGTGGTCAGGATGGCATTGGTGGCCTGCGACTGGACCAGGCGCTCGGCGACGCGAGCGCGCAAGCGCGACATGGGCACGCGCTGTTCGGGACGGTCGGCAACGATGGCATCCGCATTGACGACACTCGGCTGCGGCAGCGAGAGCTTGGCCGCAAGAGTAGACGCTGGGGACACGGCGACCGGAGCGGGTGCCGGGGCAGCCTTCGCGCCGCCGCTGACATCTTCCTTGAGAATGCGCCCGCCGCGACCGCTGCCCTGCACCTCGGCAGGCGTGATGCCTTTTTCGGCCATGATCTTGCGCGCCGACGGCATCGGGGTCGCGGCTGCCGCGAGGGCCGGTGCCGTCACTGCGGCAGCGGGTTGTGCTGCCGCAGGCGCGACGGCCGCCGCCTTGGCTTCGGTGTCGAGATGGGCAATGACTTCGCCCGACGCAACGGTTTCGCCATTGCCCTTGATGATCTTGACGATCACGCCGGAATCGGGCGCCGGCAGTTCGAGAACCACCTTGTCGGTTTCGATATCGATCAGGTTCTGGTCGCGGGCGACGGCATCGCCTTCCTTGACATGCCACGCCGACAGGGTGGCTTCCGCCACCGACTCCGACAGTTGGGGTACTTTGACTTCGATCAGCATGATTTCTCCGCAGGGCCGCCCCAAGGAGAAACGGCCAAAATGAGGAGCGGGCGCAGCCCGCGAACAATGGTCATCCCCTTCCTCGGGGCGTAGGCGGGGTTTCGCGAAGCACTGCTTCGCGCCGCCGCAGCCGGCCGGCTGTGCAAAGCCGGCCGTGGGACGGGGGTCGTGTTGTGGAAGGTATTCATTTCTCCGTTATTCCTTGATGCCCAGGGCGGCGTTGACCACTTCCCTTTGCTGCTGGGCGTGTTTCGCGGCATAGCCGACGGCGGGGGACGGCGACGAGGGACGCGCCACCGCGTCGAGGATCTGGCCCTTCTTGACCAGCCGTTCCAGGCGATGATGCTTGGCGTACCAGGCGCCCTGGTTCATCGGCTCTTCCTGGCACCAGATCAATTCCTTGAGATTGGGATACTTCAGCATCTCTTCATGCAGTCGGCGGTCGTCGAACGGATAGAGCTGCTCGACGCGCACCAGCACGACGTTGTCGATCTTCTTTTCGCGTCGCGCGGCAAGCAGCTCGAAATAGATCTTCCCGGCGCAGGTGACCATGCGCGTGATTTTCTTCGGATCGACCGTGTCGACCTCGCCGATGATGGTCTGGAAGGTGCCATTGGCCAGTTCCTCCAGCGAACTCGTGGCGTCCTTGTGGCGCAGCAGCGACTTCGGCGTCATGACCACCAGCGGCTTGCGCTGCTTGCGCAGCATCTGCCGGCGCAGCATGTGGTAGACCTGCGCCGCGTTGGAGGGCACGCAAACCTCCCAGTTGAACTCGGCCGACAATTGCATGTAGCGTTCGAGACGCGCCGACGAATGCTCCGGGCCCTGGCCTTCGTAGCCGTGCGGTAGCAGCAGCACCAAGCCGCAACCGCGGCCCCACTTGGCTTCGCCGGAGGACAGGAACTGGTCGATCACGACCTGGGCGCCGTTGGCGAAGTCACCGAATTGCGCTTCCCAGACCACCAGCTCGTTGGGTGCAGCGGTGGCAAAGCCGTATTCGAAGGCCAGCACGGCTTCCTCGGACAGCACCGAATCGAAGCACATGAAGCGACCCTGGTTCTCCTGAATATTCTGCAGCGGCCAGTAGGTGCCCTCATCCCATTTTTCACGATTCTGATCGTGCAAGGCGGCATGGCGGTGGAAGAAAGTACCCCGCCCGACATCCTCACCCGAGACACGAATGTTGAAGCCGGCCGCAACCAGGCTGGCGTACGCCAGATTCTCGCCCATGCCCCAGTCGACGGGCAGCTTGCCTTCGCCCATCAGCTTGCGGTCGTCAATGATCTTCTGCACCCGGGAATGCAGCGTGAAGTTGGCAGGAATGTCGGTGAGGCGCTTCGCCAGGCGCTGCATCTCGCTCATCGAGACGGTCGTGTCGCATTTCTCCGTGTAGGGAACATTGATATGCGGAGTCCAGTCGATCGAGAACTTGCTTTGGTAATCGCTGATCACCGGGTCGATCAGGTGCCGGCCCTCATCCAGCGCGGAGCGATAGTCCTTGATCATCTGCTCGGCATCACCCTTGGCGATGACGCCCTGCGCCTCCAGCTTCTCGGCGTAGAGCTTGCGCGTGCCTGGATGCTGGCCGATCTTCTTGTACATCAGGGGCTGCGTCACCATCGGCTCGTCCTGCTCGTTGTGGCCGAGCTTGCGGAAGCAGACGATATCGATCACCACGTCCTTCTTGAATTCCTGGCGATATTCCATGGCGATCTGCGTGACCAGCGCCACCGCCTCGGGATCGTCGCCATTGACGTGGAAGATCGGCGCCTCGATCATCTTGAAGATGTCGGTGCAGTACAGCGAAGAGCGGTAATCGCGCAGGTCGGAGGTAGTGAAGCCGATCTGGTTATTGACGACGATATGCACCGTGCCGCCCGTGCCATAGCCGCGCGTATTGGAGAAGTTCAGCATCTCCTGGTTGACGCCCTGCCCCGCCACCGCCGCATCGCCGTGGATCAGCACCGGCAGCGCCTGCTTCTTGCCCTCGACGCCGCGGCGTATCTGGCGCGCGTAGACCGAACCGGCCACCACGGGATTGACGATTTCCAGATGGGAGGGATTGAAGGCCAGCGTCAGATGCACCGGACCGCTCGGCGTGCCGACGTCCGACGAGTAGCCCATGTGGTACTTGACGTCGCCGGCCGAGAGCGCCGATTTCTTCTTGCCCTCGAACTCGTCGAACAGCATGGACGGCTGCTTGCCGAGCGTGTTGACCAGCACATTCAGGCGGCCGCGGTGGGCCATGCCGATCACCATCTCCTGAACGCCGACCATGCCGGCGGTGCGGATCAACTGATCCATCGCCAGGATCAGGGCCTCGCCGCCCTCCAGCGAGAAGCGCTTCTGGCCGACGTATTTGGTGTGCAGATAGCGCTCCAGCGTCTCGGCCTGGGTCAGTTGAATCAGGAAGCGCTTCTTCTCTTCCGCGGTATAGGTCGGGGTTGCCCGAATGGGTTCCAGCTTGGCCTGCAGCCAGCGCTTCTGTCCCACATCCGACAGGTACATGAACTCGGCGCCGATCGTGCCGCAGTAGGTCTGGCGCACCGCTTCGAGAATCTCGCGCAGAGTGGCAGTATCAGCCAGCGCCGCGAAGGAGCCGGTCTGGAACGCCTGGCCCAGATCCGCCTCGGTAAAGCCGTAATGGGATGGTTCAAGTTCCGGAATCGAGGGGCGCTCGCTGCGCTTCAGGGGATCGAGTTGCGCCCAGCGGTTGCCGAGGAAGCGGTAGGCGTTGATCATCTGCAACACCTTGACCTGCTTGCCGTCGGAACTCGCGGCGCGGGACGAGGCCTGCAGCGTGCCTTCTTTCGCACGCTGGGCGAAGGAGGTAATGATCGGATAGTGGGCCACGTCCGGGCCGGTGTAGTTGCCGGCACCCGGCAGGGTCGCCAGCTTGTCGAAATAGTCGCGCCACGCCGGCTCGACCGAAGCCGGATTGGCGAGATAGGCGTCGTACAGCGCTTCGATGTAGGGCGTGTTCGAACCGAACAGATACGAGTTTGACAGCATCTGCTTCATCATTGCATCACCTGTTCCTGAATGAGACGAACGAAGAGGGGCGCAATCCGCCCCTCGGGACAGCTCAACGCTGGTTCAGCGGCGCGACGTTGCGGCGGGCGGCACCCGTATAGAGCTGGCGCGGACGCCCGATCTTGTACTCGGGATCGGTAATCATCTCTTCCCACTGCGTCATCCAGCCGACGGTGCGGGCCAGGGCAAAGATGCAGGTGAACATCGACGTCGGAATGCCGAGCGCCTTTTGCACGATGCCGGAATAGAAGTCGACGTTCGGATAGAGCTTCTTCTCGACAAAGTAGGAATCCTCGAGTGCGATCTTTTCCAGCTCCTTGGCCAACTTGAACAGACGGTCGTTTTCCAGACCGAGTTCGCCGAGCACATCGGCGCATACCTTGCCCATCAGCTTGGCGCGCGGATCGAAGTTCTTGTATACGCGATGACCGAAGCCCATCAGCTTGAAGTTGTCGTTCTTGTCCTTGGCACGCTTGATGTATTCGCCGACACGCGACACGTCGCCGATCTCTTCCAGCATCTGCAGGCAGGCCTCGTTGGCGCCGCCGTGGGCGGGACCCCACAGGCAGGCGATACCGGCCGAGATACAGGCGAAGGGGTTGGCGCCGGACGAACCGGCAAGGCGCACGGTGGAGGTCGAAGCGTTCTGCTCGTGGTCGGCATGCAGCGTAAAGATGATGTCCAGCGCGCGCGTCAGCACCGGATTCGGCTTGTATTCCTCGCACGGCGTGCCGAACATCATGTGCATGAAGTTCGCGGTGTAGTCGAGGTCATTGCGCGGATACATGAAGGGCTGGCCGGTGTTGTACTTGTAGGCCATGGCGACAATTGTCGGCAGCTTGGCAATCAGCCGGTTGAACGAGACACTGCGATCTTCCGGATCGGCGAAGTCCGTCACGTCATGGTAGAAGGCCGACAGTGCGCCGACGACGCCGACCATCACCGCCATCGGATGCGCATCGCGACGGAAGCCCTGGTAGAACTTCACCAGCTGCTCATGCACCATCGTGTGCTTCTTGATCGTGCTTTCGAAGTCGGATTTCTGCTTTTGATTCGGCAACTCGCCGTTCTTCAGCAGATAGGCCACCTCCAGAAAATTGCACTTCTCAGCCAGTTGCTCGATCGGATAGCCGCGATACAGCAACTCTCCCTTGTCGCCGTCGATGAAGGTGACCTTCGACTGGCAGCTGGCCGTCGAAAGAAAGCCGGAGTCATAGGTAAACAGCCCGGTTTTGGCCCCGAGGGTGCGAATATCGATGACATCGTTACCGTGAACGCCCACCATCACGGGAAACTCGACGGTCTTGCCGTCGATGGTCAGGGTTGCTGTGCGATTCGTGCTCATGGTCAGATCCTCTTTCAGGTCCGTTGGAGTGACTCTGTTACTCAAAATTGGCTAGCGGTGACACTTCCCGTAGCCGCTCAATCATTGCCGCCTGTTGCGGATCGTCGGTGACTTCCCTGCCGCTCACCAATGCCCAAAGTTCATGGTCCTGCAGTTCCAGCAGACTCTCCAGGGCGGCTTCGCCCTGCGCATCGAGGTCGCCTTCATGGCGCTCCCAAAAGCGGTCGAAAACCAGATCCAGTTCCAGCAGGGCGCGCCGGCAATGCCATTTCAGACGATTGATGCGCGCCTTGCGCTCTTCATTCATTCTCAGACGGCCCGTCTGACCATCATGTCCTTGATCTTGCCGATCGCCTTGGTCGGATTGAGGCCCTTCGGACACACATCGACGCAATTCATGATGGTGTGGCAGCGGAACAGGCGATAGGGATCTTCAAGGTTGTCGAGACGTTCGCTGGTGGCCTGGTCCCGCGTATCGGCGATGAAGCGATACGCGGCAAGCAAGCCGGCCGGGCCGACGAACTTGTCCGGATTCCACCAGAATGACGGGCAAGCCGTGGAACAACAGGCACACAAGATGCACTCGTAGAGTCCGTTCAACTCTTCGCGATCCTCGGGCGACTGCAGGCGCTCGCGCTCGGGCGGCGGATCGTTGTTGATGAGATAGGGCTTGATCGAGTTGTACTGCTTGAAGAACTGCGTCATGTCCACGATCAGGTCGCGGATCACCGGCAGGCCCGGCAGCGGCCGCAGGACGATCGGCTTGCCCTCGGGAAAGCTGTCCATCGCGGTCAGGCAGGCCAGTCCGTTCTTGCCGTTGATGTTCATGGCGTCGGAGCCGCAGACGCCTTCGCGGCAGGAGCGGCGGAAAGCGATCGAATCGTCCTTCGCCTTGAGCTTCACCATGGCGTCCAGCAGCTTGCGGTCGGTCGAATCGATCTCGACCGATATGTCCTGCATGTAGGGCTTGGCGTCCTGGTCCGGATCGTAGCGATAGATCTTGAATTGGACGGTACGTGTGGCATTCGTCATCGTCGGTTCCTTGTCAGTAGGCGCGCTTCTTCAGCTCGATGGTATCCACGCTCATCGGCTTCATGTGCACCGGCTTGTAATCGAGGCGATTGCCCTCGCGGTACCAAAGCGTGTGCTTAAGCCAGTTCTTGTCGTCCCGCCCGTCCGGGGTTTCCGGAGTGTCGGTGGCGTCGTCGCGGACATGGGCGCCGCGCGATTCGGTGCGGGCATTGGCGGAGACGATGGTAGCCTTGGCCACTTCGATCAGGTTGTCCAGCTCCAGCGCCTCGATACGGGCCGTGTTGAACACCATCGACTTGTCCTTGATCTGGGTCTGCGCCACCTGGCCGGCGATTTCGTGGATGCGCTCGACGCCAGCGGCCAGCATATCCTTGAAGCGGAACACGCCGGCATGCTTCTGCATGGTGCGCTGCATCGCCAGACGCGTCTCATGCACGTCGGCGCCATCCTTCTGGTGGTTCAGGCGATCCACCCTGGCCAGGGTCATGTCGATGACTTCCTGCGGCAGAGGCTTGTGCGCCTTGACGCTGTTGCGCAGATCGGTCACGGCAGTTTCACCGGCCGACTTGCCGAACACCAGCAGGTCGAGCAGCGAATTGGTGCCCAGGCGATTGGCGCCATGCACCGACGCGCAGGCGCATTCGCCGGCAGCATAGAAACCCTGCACCGGCTCGCTCGGGTTGCCGCCCTTCGGCACCACGACCTGGCCCAGGTAATTGGTCGGAATTCCGCCCATCTGGTAGTGGCAGGTCGGCACCACCGGCAGCGGTTCCTTGAGACAGTCGACGCCTGCGAACTGAACACCGATTTCATGGATGCCGGGCAGCCGCTTCATGATGGTTTCGGGCGGCAGATGTGTGATGTCGAGCAGCACATAATCCTTGTTGGGACCACAACCGCGTCCTTCATTGATTTCGGTGGTCATCGCACGCGACACCACGTCGCGCGAAGCCAGATCCTTGGCGTTCGGCGCATAGCGTTCCATGAAGCGCTCGCCGGCCGAGTTGCGCAGGATGCCGCCTTCGCCGCGCACGCCCTCCGTGATCAACACGCCGGCACCGGCCACGCCGGTCGGGTGGAACTGCCAGAATTCCATGTCTTCCAGCGGAATGCCTGCCCGTGCCGCCATGCCCAGTCCGTCGCCGGTATTGATGAAGGCATTGGTCGATGAATAATAGATACGGCCCGAACCGCCGGTGGCGAAGATGGTGGCCTTGGCATGAAAGACCACTATCTCGCCGGTTTCCATGTCCATCGCGGTGACGCCCAGCACATCGCCCTCGGCATCGCGCACCAGATCCAGCGCCTGCCATTCGACGAAAAACTGGGTGTTGACCTTGACGTTGCGC
This sequence comes from Sulfuritalea sp., assembly GCA_030247575.1. Taxonomy (GTDB): domain Bacteria; phylum Pseudomonadota; class Gammaproteobacteria; order Burkholderiales; family Rhodocyclaceae; genus Sulfuritalea. The sequence goes on along the minus strand of JAOTRV010000010.1, from coordinate 66,959 downwards.
TGATACATCGCATGCAGCATGGCGTGACCGGTGCGGTCAGCCGCGGCGCAGGAGCGGCGCACCGGCTTTTCGCCGAAATTTGACATGTGCCCCCCGAAGGGCCGCTGGTAGATCTTGCCGTTGTCGAGGCGGTCGAAGGGCATGCCGTAGTGCTCGAGTTCGACCACGACTTCATTGGCCTTGCGGCACATGAACTCGATCGCGTCCTGGTCGCCGAGCCAGTCGGAACCCTTGACCGTGTCGTACATGTGCCAGTGCCAGTGGTCTTCCTCGGAGTTGCCCAAGCTGGCGGCAACGCCCCCCTGGGCCGCCACGGTGTGCGAACGGGTCGGGAAAACCTTGGTCAGCACGGCGGTCTTGAAGCCGGCTTCGGAAAGCTGGATCGCCGCGCGCAGGCCTGCGCCGCCGGCACCGACGATGATCGCGTCGAATTTGCGGATGGTGTAGTGCACGGTCACAGCCTCCAGATGATCTGAATTGCCCAACCGGCGTATCCCAGCAAGGCAAGCAGGGTCGCCGCATGCAGGATCAGGCGCAGCGCGGCGGAGTTGATGTAGTCCATCCAGATATCCCGGACGCCGACCCAGGCGTGATAGCACAGGCTGACGATGAACAGGAAACTGGCAAAGCGGATCACACCGTTGGACATGAAGGACTGCCACGCCTCGCGGCTGCCCAGGACGCCACCCAGCATGGCGGCGAAGACGATCAGGGTGAAAATCGCCATGACGACGGCGGTGACGCGTTGTGCCAGCCAGTCCATGAGGCCGTAATGGGCTCCGACGACGATGCACTTCATGTCAATAGACCCCCAGCAGTTTGAGCCCGAAAACAGCGGTAAGCGCAAGGCTGACCGCCAACACGGCCTTGGCCGATGCATGTGCCTGGGCCTTTTCGACGCCGACGTGAATGTCGATCAACAGGATGCGGATGCCCATGCAGAAGTGGTGCAGGAAGGCCCAGAGCAGACCCAGCAGGATGAGCTTGACCAGCCAGTTGCCGGCAACTGCGCGAAACAGGTCGGCGCTTTCCTGCGTGGTGCCCAGCGAAAGCTGGAGCAGCCAGATCAGCAGCGGCAACATCAGGAACAATCCGGCGCCGCTGATGCGATGCAGAATGGACGCAATCGCGGCCAATGGCTGGCGAATCTCATGCAACGCCAAGTGCTTCGGGCGCTGTTTGGTTAGCTCTGACATAAGCGAATTCCTCCGGTATTGACGCGGTGCACTATAAAACAACTTGAATCGGGTGAAAGCACATTCGATGCACCTCAGCCCAGTTCATTCAGGTAGCAATGATCATTGGTCGCGTACAGACCTCGCCGCCATTCCACAGGCTTGTCGCCGTACGAGAAACTCACCCGTTCGACCGACAATAGCGGACTGCCCTCCGCCACGTTCAGCAGCTCGGCGCTGGTTCGGTCTGCAGGTACCGCACGCAGACGCTCTTCGGCACGGATCATGCGGATGCCGAACCGGTTTTCGAAAAAGCTGTATAGGGAGCCCTGGTAATCGCGCAACATTTCGAGCGTGACGGTGCCGAAGATGCTGCCCGGCAAGTAGATCTCATCGACCACCACCGGCTTGCCGGAAAACTGCAGCAAGCGACGCACGATGTTGATCGGGTCGCCGATGTTGAGCTCGAGCATGCGGGCAACTTCCGGCCCGGCCTTGGCGCGCCAGCATTCGAGCGGGATGCTCTGGGCCTGTTCAATGCCGCCGGCCAGCGGCACCAGACGCAGAAAGCGGAAGAATGCGCGGGGATCATCGTGCGATGCAACAAACGTCCCCTTCCCTTGACGTCGCAGCAGCAGATTTTCTGCAGCCATCTCGTCGATCGCCTTGCGCACGGTTCCCTGGCTGACGTTGAAGCGGGTCGCAAGCTCCGATTCGCTGGGAATGGCTTCGCCCGGCCGCCACTCGCCGGACTCGAGGCGCTGCATGAGCAGGCTCTTGATTTGGCGATACAAGGGACTGAAGGTCGGCGAGGCCACCCCGGGAGAATTCCCCTTCTGCGAAACGATAGAATCAGGCATGGCAGCATTTGAACATATTTTTGTCCGCTCGTCCAGAGCATATCTTATGTCTTATATAAGATAACTGACAGATATTGACACAGCGCAGCACTAGAACTAAGATTGCGCTTCGCGATCTGGCTGCATCGGCCCTGCGTTTTCAAGATCCCGGTGCGCCAACCATTCAGCCAGCATTATTTGCAGTCTTGTCCAATCGATTCAAATTGATACAGGAGTTCTACAAATGGCAAAAGCCCCCGTTCGAGTTGCAGTAACCGGCGCCGCCGGGCAAATCGGTTACGCCCTGGTTTTCCGCATCGCCGCCGGCGAAATGCTCGGCAAGGATCAGCCCGTGATCCTGCAAATGCTGGAACTGCCGATGGAAAAGGCCCAAGCCGCCTTGAAGGGCGTCATGATGGAACTCGATGACTGCGCCTTCCCGACGCTGGCCGGCATGATCGGCACCGATGATCCGAAAGTCGCCTTCAAGGATGCCGACTACGCCCTGCTGGTCGGCGCCAAGCCGCGTGGCCCGGGCATGGAGCGCAAGGATCTGTTGATGGAAAACGCCAAGATATTCATCGAGCAGGGCAAGGCATTGAACGACGTCGCCTCGCGCAATGTCAAAGTTCTGGTGGTCGGCAATCCCGCCAACACCAACGCCTACATCGCCATGAAATCCGCTCCCAGCCTGCCGTCGAAAAACTTCACCGCCATGCTGCGCCTCGATCACAACCGCGCCGTGTCGCAACTCGCCACCCGCACCGGCAAGGCCGTAACGGACATCGAGAAGATGATCGTCTGGGGCAACCACTCGCCCACCATGTATCCCGATGTCCGCTTCTGCACCGTTGCCGGCGCCGCCGCACCGGCCGCGATCGGCGACGAAGCCTGGTACAAGAACGAGTACATCCCCACTGTCGGCAAGCGTGGCGCCGCGATTATCGCCGCCCGTGGCGCATCGTCCGCCGCGTCGGCCGCGAATGCCGCGATCGACCACATGCGCGACTGGGCGCTGGGCACCCAGGGCAAGTGGGTCACCATGGGCGTTCCTTCCGACGGCGGCTACGGCATCCCCAAGGACATCATCTACGGCGTGCCGGTCACGACCGAAGGTGGCGAATACAAGCGCGTCGAAGGCCTCGCCATCGATGACTACTCGCGCACCATGATGGACAAGACCCTGGCCGAGTTGCAGGAAGAGCAAGCCGGCGTCGCCAGCCTCCTCGGCTGATGACCGACGGGATGAAGCGGACCAGGCCGAGGTGACGCTGAGGTGAGCCCGCCGCTTCATCCTGCGTCCGTGCTTTATCAGGGCGCAAAACCTTTTCCGGTACTCGCCGCCTGCGAGCACTATGCCGGATCCGAAAAGACCATCCGCAAGGCGCTGCAGTTGCAGTGGGAACTGCGCGTCGACGACCGCCCGATCTTCGACGTCACCGCCGATTGCGAGGACGGGGCGCCCGCCGCCCGCGAAGTCGAACATGCCGAAATGATCGCCGGCGTGATGCTTCATGCCGACAATCACTTCGGCCGGCTGGGCGTGCGCATCCATGACGTCACGCACCCGCACTGGAGGGAAGACATCGAGATCGTCGTCGGGCGTGCCGGCCACAAGCTGGCTTACATCGTGCTGCCCAAACCGGCGAATGCCGATGATGTCCTGAGCCAGATCGTTGCGCTCGACCAAGCCCGCACCCTCTACGGCATCGAACGCGAAATCCCGGTACACGTGATGATCGAAACGCCGGGCGCCCTGCACGAAGTGTGGAAAATCGCCGGACTGCCCCATGTCGAATCGATCGATTTCGGCCTGATGGATTTCGTCAGCGCCCATCACGGAGCGATTCCGGGCAACGCCATGCGTTCGCCGGCCCAGTTCACCCATCCGCTGGTCACGCGCGCCAAATGCGAAGTCGCGGCAGCCGCACTGGGCAACGGCGTGATTCCGACCCACAACGTGACCATTGATCTCAACGACTCCGATGTCGTGCGCGAGGATGCGCGCCGCGCGCGCCACGAGTTTGGTTTCCTGCGCATGTGGAGCATTCATCCGCGCCAGATCCAGCCCATCGTCGAAGCCATGCGTCCCGATTTCGTGGAGGTGACCGAAGCCGCCGGAATACTCATGGCCGCGCAAAACGCCGGCTGGGGGCCGATCGCGTGGGAAGGCAAACTGCACGACCGCGCTTCCTATCGCTACTACTGGGAGTTGCTGAGTCGCGCCCATGCCATGGGCGCCGCCGTGCCGGTCGAGGCGCGGCGCCGATTTTTCGACACCGCCCCATCCAGATAGAAGTTCCAAATATCGCTTTTCTACCTATCCCAACGAGAGGACCTCACCATGCTTGAAGCCTATCGCCAACACGTCGCCGAACGCGCCGCCCTCGACATTCCGCCGCTGCCGCTGACCAAACAGCAGACCAGCGAACTGGTCGAATTGCTGAAGAACCCGCCCAAGGGTGAAGCGGCGACCCTGGTCGACCTGATCACGCATCGCGTGCCGGCCGGTGTCGACGACGCGGCCAAGGTGAAGGCCGAGTTCCTCGCAAAAGTAGGCGCTGGCGAGACGGCGTGCGCGCTGATTTCGCGCGAAAAGGCCACCGAGCTGCTCGGCACCATGGTCGGCGGCTACAACGTCAAGCCGCTGATCGACATGCTCGACGACGCCGTGGTCGGCGCCGTCGCCGCCAAGGCGCTGAAATCCACGCTGCTGATGTTCGACTTCTTCCATGATGTCGCCGACAAGGCCAAGGCAGGCAGTGCCAACGCCAAGGCCGTGATGCAGTCCTGGGCCGATGCCGAATGGTTCACCCAGCGCCCCGAAGTGCCGAAGAAGATTTCGGTCACCGTGTTCAAGGTCACCGGCGAAACCAACACCGACGACCTCTCGCCGGCGCCCGACGCTTGGAGCCGCCCCGACATCCCGCTGCACGCGCTGGCCATGCTGAAGAATCCGCGCGACGGCATCACGCCCGAAAAACCCGGCGAGCGCGGCCCGATGAAGCTGATCGAGGACCTGAAGAAGAAGGGCCATCCGGTCGCCTACGTCGGCGACGTGGTCGGCACCGGTTCCTCGCGCAAGTCCGCCACCAACTCGGTGCTGTGGTGGACCGGCGACGACATTCCCTTCGTTCCCAACAAGCGCTTCGGCGGCTATTGCCTGGGCAACAAGATCGCCCCGATCTTCTTCAACACGCAGGAAGACGCCGGCGCCTTCCCCATCGAATGCGATGTCGCGCAGATGGCCATGGGCGACGTGATCGACATTTTTCCCTATGACAAAAAGGTCGAGAAGAACGGCGCCACGATTTCCACCTTCGACTACAAGTCGGAAGTGCTGCTCGACGAAGTGCGTGCCGGCGGCCGCATCAACCTGATCATCGGCCGCGCCCTGACCGGCAAGGCGCGTGACTTCCTCGGCCTGCCCGCTTCCACGCTGTTCCGCCTGCCGCAGGCGCCCAAGGATTCCGGCAAGGGCTTCTCGCTGGCGCAGAAGATGGTCGGCCGCGCCTGCGGCTTCCCCGAACTCAGTGGGCAACAGCGGGGCGTGCGCCCCGGCACCTACTGCGAGCCGAGGATGACCAGCGTCGGCAGCCAGGACACCACCGGCCCGATGACCCGCGACGAACTGAAAGACCTCGCCTGCCTCGGCTTCTCCGCCGACCTGGTGATGCAGTCCTTCTGCCACACCGCCGCCTACCCCAAGCTGGTCGACGTCAAGACCCACCGCACCCTGCCCTCCTTCATCACCGCGCGCGGCGGCATTTCGCTCAAGCCCGGCGACGGCGTGATCCACTCCTGGTTGAATCGCCTGCTGCTGCCCGACACGGTCGGCACCGGCGGCGACAGCCACACCCGTTTCCCGATCGGCATCTCCTTCCCGGCCGGTTCCGGCCTGGTGGCCTTCGCCGCCGCCACCGGCGTGATGCCGCTGGACATGCCTGAATCGGTGCTGGTGCGCTTCAAGGGCTCGCTGGCGGAAGCCGGCAAGCGCGGCATCACGCTGCGCGACCTCGTCAACGCGATTCCCTACTACGCCATCAAGCAAGGCCTGCTCACCGTCGCCAAGCAGGGCAAGAAGAACATCTTCTCCGGCCGCATCCTCGAAATCGAAGGCCTGCCCGACCTCAAGGTGGAACAGGCGTTCGAGCTCACTGACGCCTCCGCCGAACGTTCCGCCGCCGGCTGCACCGTGCGCCTGAACAAGGAGCCGATCGTCGAGTACATGCGTTCCAACATCACGCTGATGAAGTGGATGATTGCCGAAGGCTACGAAGACAAGCGCGCCCTCGGCCGACGCGTCAAGGCCATGGAAGACTGGATCGCCAAGGGCACCCTGCTCTCCGCCGATGCCGACGCCGAGTACGCCGCGGTGATCGAAATCGACCTAGCCGACGTCAAGGAACCGCTGCTGGCCTGCCCCAACGATCCGGACGACGTCAAGACGCTGTCCGACGTGGCCGGCGAGAAGATCGACGAAGTCTTCATCGGCAGCTGCATGACCAACATCGGCCACTTCCGCGCCGCCGGCAAGGTGCTCGAAGGCAAGAGCGACATCCCCACGCGGCTGTGGATCGCCCCGCCGACCAAGATGGACGCCATGATCCTCAACGAGGAAGGCTACTACGCCATCCTCGGCAAGTCCGGCGCGCGCATGGAAATGCCCGGCTGCTCGCTGTGCATGGGCAACCAGGCGCAGATCAGGAAGGGCAGCACGGCCGTGTCGACCTCGACCCGCAACTTCCCCAACCGGCTGGGCATCGACACCCGCGTCTACCTGAGTTCCGCCGAACTCGCGGCGGTGACGGCGCTGATGGGCAAGATCCCGACCATGGCCGAATACCTGGCGCAGGTGCAAGCGGTGAATGCCAAGGCCGCCGACGTGTATCGCTACATGAACTTCGACCAGATCGCGGAGTTCAAGGAAGTGGCGGATACGGTCACGGTGTAAGAAGCGGCATTCCGGCGCCGTAGCACCGGCGTCGACTTTTGCAGGTCGAACAAAAACGCCCCCGACGGGAAATCGTCGGGGGCGTTTTTTCAGCTACAGCCCACGCCTTCTCGCTCATGCCGCGTCCGAATCATCGGCGTCGGTGATTTTTTCCAGCAATGCCGTCAGCAAGCCGATCTCCTCCTTGCCGAGCCGGCTCTTTATCCACGCATCCGAGCTTGCCGCCAATTCGGCCATCGCCTTCTCGACCAGGCCTTTCCCCTTGCGGCTCAGCTTGATGGGTTTGACGCGCTGGTCGAAGTCGGTTTGGGAACGGGTGACCAGGTTTCTGTCCTCCAATTGCCGCATGACCTTGGTCAGCCCGCCGGACGTGATGATCACAGACGCCTGAAGTTGCGATGGCGTGAGTTCGAAGGGCGGCGGCGAATTGCGCAGGGTGGCCAACACGTCGAATTCCGCCGGTGTCAGGCCATGCCTGGCCCACACGCCCTGCGCCTGGGCGAAGGCCAAGCCTTGCGCCCGATGCAGATGCATCAGCAAGGGCATCGTGTCCGGGGCATGCGCTTCCGACCATTCATGTCGTGGCATTTTTGTCCGAATTTTTGTCTGCGGCGCCATGCTTTGCGCTCTCCGGGCATTAGGCGGGTTTGTAAATGGATGTAACTTATCTTTCTGGAAAGATATTCCGCCGCTATCATTCCGTCAACACAATCCATCAAGGAGTTGGCAATGGCAGTGCAACGCGAATGGGCGACACCGGTGGCGGCGGGAGCTTTCCTCCTCTCTGCGGTCACGGGCGTCCTGATCTTCTTTCACATCGACAGCGGCCTGAACAAGTTTGTCCATGAGTGGCTGAGCTGGGTGCTGCTCGGCGCCGTGGCCCTGCATCTTGTCGCGAATTTCGGCGGCTTCAAGCGCCATCTGGTCACCCGTCGCGGTCAGGTGCTGATGGGCGCGTTCGCTTTGATACTGGCGCTGAGCTTTTTCAGCCCTGGCGGCCAGAAGAGCGAACCGCCCTTTGCCCCGCCCATCCGCGCCCTGTCCGCCGCGCCGCTGACGACACTGGCCCAGGTGGCCAGACTCAGCCCCGAACAATTGCGCGAACGCCTGAGCGCGGCCGGCCTGCAACCCGCATCCGACCAACAGAGCCTCGCCGACCTGACCGGCCCGGACATGCGCAAACAGGTAAAGGTCATGAGCAGCGTGTTCGCCGCGGCGAAGTGACATGAGCTCGTCCGGTTGCGGAATTCCGGCCATTTCCCGGCGGGCTCGCTACGCCGCCGTTGGTTTGGTGATCGCAGTGCTGGGCGGCTGCGCCCAGTTGGGCGGAGCGAAGAACGAGGAGCAAATGTCGTCGATTCCGATACCGGCGGCGTGGTCGCGAGCCGGCGAGGCGAGCAAAACCGCCTCGGCCACAAGCGAACTGCAACGTTGGTGGCGTCGCCTGGACGATCCACTGCTCGACCAACTGATCGCTGCGGCAATGACGGCGGCGCCGGACCTGAGAACGGCGCAGGCGAAACTGCGTCAGGCCAGGGCCAGCCGCGATCTCGCGGTGGGCAACCTCTACCCCAGCCTCGGCGTGTCGGCCTCCGCCAACCGCTCGAAGACCGGCACGGTCGAGGCCCGGACCCAATATGCCGCCGGCTTCGACGCGAGCTGGGAGCCATCCATCTTCGGCGGCAAGCGCGACGCGGCGGCCGGGGCGCAGGCCGATCTTGCGGCCAGCGAGGCGACGCTTGCCGCTGCGCAGGTTTCACTCGCGGCCGAAGTCGCACTCGAATACGTCACACTGCGCGTCTATCAGCGGCGGCTGGCCATCGCCCGCGACAATACGGCGAGCCAAGCCGAAACCCTGCAGATCACCGACTGGCGGCAACAGGCCGGCCTCGCCACAATGCTCAACGTCGAACAGGCACGCACCAATCTTGAACAGACGCGGGCCGCGATTCCCGGTCTGGAGACCGGTCGGGCGCAAGCCGAGCATCGGCTGGCGGTCCTCACAGGCCAGGTTCCGGGGGCATGGGCGAACCGGCTGCGCGAGGCGAAGCCCCTGCCCAGGGCGCCGGAGGATGTGGCCGTCGGCATACCCGCCGACACGATCCGCCAACGCCCAGATGTGCGTGCCGCCGAACTGACGCTTCAGGCCGAGGTCGCGCGCAGCGCCGAACAGGAGGCCGCGCTTTATCCGGGCCTGACCCTGTCGGGCTCGTGGGGCTGGACAGCATTCAGCAGCGCCGCCCTGGGCGGCGGCGATACCCTCGTCAGGTCATTGGCCGGCAGCCTCGCCGCCACGCTGTTCGACGGCGGCCGCATCCGCGCGCGCATCGCCGTGCAGGACGCCATGCAGGAACGCGCCCTCGTGACTTACGAAGCCAGCATTCTCTCCGCCCTCGAAGAGGTCGAGAATGCGCTCGTCGCCTACGCCGCCGGACGCGAGCGGCTCGACACGCAGCGCCGTGCCGCCGAGTCGGCGCGCAGCGCGGCGCAACTGGCGCGCACGCTGTACGAAGCCGGCTCGGTCGATTTCCAGCAGGTGCTCGACACCGGCCGCACGCGCTTGAGCGCGGAAGACGGTCTGGCCTCCGCCGAGAGCGACCTTCTCGCGGCAGTGATCAAGCTCTACAAAGCGCTGGGCGGCGGCTGGCAGCCCACCGGCGACACGGCAGCAGGCACATCCCGGGACGCACGCTCATGAACCAAACCGACACCCCCACCCCCGATTTTCTCAAGAGCAGCGCGGCCGGAAGCCTCGCCGGCCGTCAGCGCTGGCTCGTCGGCGGACTGGCGTTGTTGATCGCCGTTGCGACCATCGCCTTTTGGCCCGCCAGCGGTTCCCGGCAGGGCCGCTACCTCACCGAAGACGCGGTCATGGGCAATCTGGTCGTCAGCATCTCGGCCAGCGGCACGCTGCAGCCGACACGTTCGGTCGATGTCGGCAGCGAGCTCTCGGGCACGCTGGAAGCCGTGCTGGTCAACGACAACGATCGCGTGACGAAGGGCCAGGTTCTGGCACGGCTCGAAACCTCGAAACTGCAGGATGCCGTCGCCAAGTCGCGCGCCGCGGTGGCGCAGATGGAAGCGACGGTGGCGGAAGCGCGAGCCAACCTCAACCGCCTGCGCCACGTCGCCGAACTCTCCGGCGGCAAGGTGCCGTCGAAGGCCGAACTCGAAACGGCGGAGGCCACCTTCCAGCGTGCCGTCGCCAACGACACCAGTGCCCGCGCGACACTGAAGTCCGACGAGACCAACATCGAAAAGGCGGTGATCCGCTCGCCGATCAACGGTGTCGTCCTCGCCCGCAAAGTCGAACCGGGCCAGACCGTCGCCGCTGCGATGACCACCCCGGTGTTGTTCGTCATCGCCGAGGACCTGACCAAGATGGAACTCCAGGTGAAGGTGGACGAGGCCGATGTCGGCACCGTCAAGCTCGGCCAGCCCGCCAGCTTCACGGTTTCCGCCTGGACCGGGAGGAACTTCCCCGCCGTCATCCAGCGCGTCGGCCTGGGCTCGACCATCACCGACAACGTCGTCACCTACAAGACGGTGCTCTCGGTCGCCAACGACGACCTGGCATTGCGCCCCGGCATGACGGCCACGGCGCGCATCGTCACCGCCAACCGTGAAAACGTCCTGCTGGTGTCCAACGGCGCCCTGCGCTTCACCCCGCCGGCGACGGCGGCCGCTCCTTCCGGCGGCATCGTCTCGCGCCTGGTGCCGCGCCCTCCGACACAAAAAAACCGGCAGCCGGCAACGACATCGGGCCCGGCACAGGTCTGGGTGCTGAAGGACGGCCAAGCCACGGCCATTGCGGTGCAGACGGGCCCCAGCAACGGCCGGCAGACGGAGATTACCGGCGGCGAACTCAAGGCCGGCATGCCGGTCATCATCGAATATCAGGAAACCAGGCAGTGAGCCGGAACGATGGCGGGACGCGCCTGATTTCCCTGCGCCAGGTGACCAAGACCTACGGCGAGGGCACGGCGTCCTTCCAGGCGTTGAACGGCGTCGATCTCGACATCGGGCAAGGCGAGTTCGTCGCCATCATGGGGCCCAGCGGCTCGGGCAAGTCGACGGCGCTCAACATCCTCGGCTGCCTGGACGCGCCCAGTTCAGGACATTATTTGTTTCGTGACATCGAGGTCGATGCGCTGACGCGCAATCAGCGCGCGCTGCTGCGCCGGCACTACCTCGGCTTCGTCTTCCAGGGTTTCAACCTGCTGTCGCGCACCTCGGCGCAGGAAAACGTGGAACTGCCGCTGCTCTATCGTGGCGAGGATGCCGCGCATCGCCACGATGCGTCGCGACGGGCCCTGGCGCAGGTCGGCCTCACCGGCTGGGAACACCACACCCCGGCGGAACTCTCGGGCGGCCAGCAGCAGCGCGTCGCCATCGCCCGCGCCATCGTCACGCAGCCGCTGGTGCTGCTCGCCGACGAGCCGACCGGCAACCTCGACAGCAAGCGCGGCCACGAAATCATGGAGCTGCTGGTTTCGCTCAACCGCGACCAGGGCATCACCGTGATCATGGTCACCCACGAGCCGGACATGGCCGCCTACGCGAGCCGCGTCGTGCGCTTCGCCGACGGCAATGTCGACAGCGATTCCATGAAGGTGGCGGCATGAACCAGATGTTGCTCAACGCGCTGCTGCTGGCCCTGCGCGCCATACGCCGCAATCTGATGCGGTCCTTCCTGACGGTGCTCGGCATCGTCATCGGCGTCGGCGCGGTGATCACGATGGTGACGCTGGGCAACGGCGCGACGCGCATGGTGTCGGACCAGATATCGAGCCTGGGCAGCAACCTGCTGATCCTGAGGCCAGGGCAACAACTCGGCCCGGGCCGGGAGAGTGCCGGCGCGGCGAACTTCCGCCTGGCCGACATCGAAGCTCTGCAAGCGCAGATTCCGTCCCTGCGTGCCGTGGCACCGGTGGTCGGTAGCCGCGTCACCCTTGTCGTCGGCAGCCAGAACTGGTCGTCGCAGGTAAGCGGCACCAGCAATGCCTACTTCACGGCGGGCAACTGGAAGATCGCCGCCGGCCGAAACTTCGACGAGGACGAGGAAACCGCCGGCAAGGCCGTTTGCGTCATCGGCGACACGGTGCGGAAGCAGCTCTTCGGCAGCGGCTCGCCGCTGGGCGGCGAGCTGCGCGTCAAGAACTTCACCTGCGTCGTCGTCGGTCTGCTGGCCGCCAAGGGCCAGGGGGCAATGGGGCAGGACCAGGACGATGTCGTGCTGATGCCGATTCGTACCGTTCAGCGCCGGCTCACCGGCAACCAGGACGTTTCGACGGTGATGCTGTCGATGCGCGATGGCGCGAACACCGATCAGGTGATGGTCCAGGTCCGGCGCCTGATGCGCGAGCGCCGCAAGCTGGCCGAGAATGAGGAAGACAACTTCAACGTCATGGACACCAAGCAGATCGCGGAGACCCTCTCCGGCACCATCCGCACCATGACGGGACTGCTCGGCGCAGTGGCGGCGGTCAGCCTGCTGGTGGGCGGCATCGGCATCATGAACATCATGCTGGTGTCGGTCACGGAACGCACGCGGGAAATCGGCATCCGTCTCGCCATCGGCGCGCTGGAGCATGAAGTTCTGCTGCAATTCCTGATCGAGGCCGTGGTGCTCTCCGCGCTCGGCGGGCTGATCGGGATCGCGCTCGCCTTCGTCACCTGTCTAGGGCTCACCGCGCTCATGAACATGCCCTTCCTGTTCAATCCCGGCATCAACCTGCTGGCGTTCGTTTTCTCCGCCGTGATCGGCATCGTCTTCGGCTACATGCCGGCGCGCCGCGCGGCAAGCCTGGATCCCATCGTCGCGTTGCGCTACGAATGAATATCCGATGTCAGTGCAAGCAGTGCCGCACATCGACACGCATTTGCCGTCGTACCAGCGTCTACTCTTGACAGCGCCTCCGCGGAGCAATCCCCGGAGGCGTTTTCTCTGGGACAATTCGAATCGCCCCTCCTGCCGACCCAACCGCCTCGAACCGATTCGCATGCGCCCCGAAGATCTGCAACTGCTGGTCACCCGCGAAATGCCCTTCGGCAAGCACAAGGGACGCCTGATCGCCGATTTGCCCGGCAACTACCTGAATTGGTTCGCCCGCGAAGGCTTCCCGCCCGGGGAGATCGGCCGCCTGCTGGCGCTGATGCAGGAGATCGACCACAACGGGCTGAAGGATCTGCTGGCGCCTCTGCGCGCCACCATGCGATGACCCGCTCGTCACGCCAATTTCTGAAAAAGACCAGCTGATGGAACTTTCCCGGTGCCCGTTCGTTTCAATGGCAAGCAAGCACGGAGCGGATGAACTGAATGGCCGGTGACGCAGAAAGCGAACTTGTCGCCCGCGCGCAGGCAGGCGACCATCGCGCCTTCGCGGCGCTCGTCCGCCAGTATCAGGATCGAGTGTTCCGCTTCATTCTGCGCCTGACCGGCACACGCGACGAAGCCATGGACCTGACCCAGGAGACCTTCATGAAAGCCCATCAGGCCTTGCCCGGCTGGCGGCCGGAAGCGCAGTTCCGCACTTGGCTGTTCCGCATCGCGCACAACGCCGCGCTCGACGTACTGCGCCGGCGGCAGCATGTCGAGTTCGTTTCCTTCGCCGACCTTCCCGCCGGCGCGGAAGAGCATGCCCTGCCCGATCCCGCGCGGCAGCCCGACGAGCGGCTGGCCGACCGGCAGAGCGTCGAACTGCTCGAGCGCACGCTGCGCGAACTCCCGGCCGAGCACCGCGAAATCCTGCTACTGCGTGAGCTGGAAGAAATGTCCTACACCGAAATTGCCGCCACCCTGGGAATTGCCGAAGGCACCGTCAAATCCCGCATTGCCCGCGCCCGCAGCGCCGCCCTGGCGGGCTACCAACGTCATACCGGAGAACACCGCGATGAATGAACAGTCCACAGCCATGCACGCACCCGACCTGCCGGAACTGTCTGCCTATCTGGATGGCGAACTCGATGCCGGCGAACGGGGGCGCGTCGCCATCCACCTCGCCGCCTGCCCGACGTGTGCCGCCTGCCTGGCCGACCTGCAGGCGCTCTCGGCCGGCTTCAGGGCGCTGCCCGAGGAAACGCTCGGCTTCGATCTGGCCGGAGTCATCGAAGGCCGCCTCGCCGCCGCACCCCGCCCGGCGTCCGCACGCCGCCGACGCGACTGGTGGGCGGGTTTGCCGGTGGCCGTCGGCGCCGCCGCGTCGATCGCCGCCGGCGTCTTCATGGGCTCGGCGCTGGTCACGGGCAGCGTCGCAACGGCGCCGCGCATGGCCGCCCTGCACGTCTTCGACACCATGCCGCCGGGCAGCCTGTGCATCGGCCTCGAATCCTGCTACGCCAAGGGAGGCGTCAAATGAAACCGAACACCCTGCGCATCGCGCTCGCCCTGTCCGTCCTGATCAACCTCGGTGTCGTCGGCGCCGTCACCTATCGCGCCACGGTATCGCCTGCCGCACCGGCGGCGGGCGAGAGCCTGCCGCGCCATCTGCAGCTGAGCGCGGACCAACTGCACCGCTGGCACGAATCGGAAGCCGCCTTCCTCAAGCAGCTCGGCACCGGCGCCGAACAGATTCGCACCCACCGCGACCGCATGATCGGCGCGATCTTCGCCGAAACACCCGATGAGGCGAAAGTCGACGCCGAACGCACGGCCATCGCCCGCCTGCAGGAGGAGCAACAGAAGCTGGTGATCGCGCAACTGCTGCGCGAACGCGAGCTGCTGCAGCCGGTGCAGCGCGAACGGCTGGCCCAGCTGCTCCTGGCGCAGCCGGTCGGCCCGTCGACCATCGAGCAATTGCACCGCGACTAGACACGAAGGCGATGGAACATTTCTGCCGGTCGTTCGTTTAATCCAAAAGAGGTCCACGCTTCGACGCATCGGGCGCGACGGCGGACATCGCTCAAAGAATGGAGATGAAGACATGCAACAGCAGACATCGCGCGCACTGGGCGCAATCCTTTTGGTCGCCGGCCTTTCCTTCGCTGCCGCAGGCCACGCAGCGCCGGCGGCGCACAAGCATGACGCACACGCCGATCACGGCGCGCCAGCCACGCTGCAGTTGAATGCCGGCAAGAAATGGGAAACCGACGAGGCCTTGCGCAAATCCATGGGCAGCATCCGCCAGGCAATCGACGCCTCGCTGCACCAGATACACGAAAACCGCCTGCCGGCCAAAGCGTATGGAGCCCTGGCGAGCAAGGTCGAGGGCGAGGTCGCCAACATCGTCGCCAATTGCAAGCTGGAGCCGAAGGCCGATGCGCAGTTGCATCTGGTCGTCGCCGACCTGCTTTCGGGGGCCGAGCAAATGGCCGGCAAGGTCAAGAAGGCCAAGCGTCAGGACGGAGCGGTGAAAGTGATCGACGCGCTGGAAAAATACTCGTCCTATTTCGACGATCCGCAGTTCAAGCCGATCGCCCACTGATCCGGTCAGCGGTGCCCCGACCTTCCTTCGTCGGGTGACGACTCCCGGCCTGCCGGCGGGCCGGGGTCGAAAAAGCGCATGGTGTTGCGCCCCGCCGCCTTGGACTGGTACATCGCGAGGTCGGCCTGCTTGATCAGGTCGTCGATGGTCTTGCGCTGATCGACATACAAGGTAATGCCGATGCTCGGAGTGCTGCGGTGTTCCTTGCCGAGCAGGACGTAGAGCCTGTTGAGTGCGACGAGGATCTTGTCGCCGACGGATTCGGCCTGTCGTCTGGCTTCATCGGGATGTTTGCTGAGTTCGCTCAGCATCACCACGAACTCGTCACCGCCGAGACGTGCCGCCGTATCGACCTCGCGGATGCAGCTCTTGAGCCGTGCCGCCACCTCCTGCAGCAGAAGATCGCCGTGATCGTGGCCGTGCGTGTCGTTGAGCTCCTTGAACTTGTCGAGATCGATCAGCAGCAGCGCGCCATGGTGTCCGCTGCGGGCGCAGGTCGCCACCGCGCGCTGCAGCCGGTCCATCAGCAGCCGGCGGTTGGGCAACTGGGTGAGATCATCGTAGAGGGCCAGATGCCGGATTGCTTCCTCCGCTGCCTTGCGCTCGCTGATGTCGGTCATCGTCGCGACGTAGTGTGTCACCACCAGTCCGTCGACGTCGCGCACCGCTGCAATCGTCATCCACTGCGGGTAGATCTCGCCATTCTTGCGACGGTTCCAAATCTCGCCATGCCACGATCCGCCGCGATGGATGCTCTCCCACATCGCGGCGTAAAAGTGCGCATCGTGCCTCCCGGACATGAGCATTCTCGGTGTCTGCCCGACAGCCTCGTCGGCGGAATAGCCGGTCAGTTCCGAAAACGCATGGTTGACCCGCTGGATCACCTTGTCGGCGCCCGTGACGAGAATCGCCATATCGGCCTCGAACGCCGCGGCGGCGATTCGCAACTGGATGTCCGCCTGTTTCCGCTCGGTGACGTCGCGCGCGACCACCACAACCCGCGCCACCTGGCCGGCGTTGTCACGAATCACCGCGCCGATCGACTCCATCCAGCGAATGCTGCCGTCGGGCAGCACGAAGCGGTAATCGCCGCGCTGGCCTTCCCCGGTCCTTACCGTGTCGACGAAAGCCTGCCTGATACGGGCCCGATCTTCCTCATGAATCTCCGCAAAGGAGTCCGTTCCGCGCAGGTCTTTTTCATGACCGAAAAGCCGTTGGTACGAGGGGCTGTTGTAGATCCGCCGACCTTCCAGGTCCAGCACCGCGATGAAGTCGCCGAGGTTCTCGGCGATCAGGCGGAAGAACTTTTCCTGCTCGCGCAGGGCGAGCTCGGACTTTTTGCGCGCGCCGATGTCGGTCACCACCATGAGCACGACCGGCTTCGCCCCCTTGCGTGTCAGCAACAGTCCGTCGAGCTGGGCGGCGAGGCTCGATCCGTCGCCGCGCAACAGGCTTGCTTCCAAGCTCACCTGGCCTTCGCTGAGAACCGGGCCGAAGAGCTTCTCGGTCAGCAAATCGATATCGCCCGGCGCCACGAACCGAAGGAAAGACGTGCCAGGCAACTCTTTGCGCTCGACTCGCAGAAGTTCGGCGCCCGCCTGATTGGCATGGGCGATCACACCCTCTTCCGTGAGTTCGAAATAGGCACTGGGCGCGAATTCGTAAAGGTCGGCAAAATGGTCACGCGCCGACTCCATGGCGGTCAGCGCATGCTGCAATTTCACGATCTGCTGTTCCAGTCGGGAATGCTCCGGCTGCGCCGGCGGCTTCATCGCAGTCGATTCAGCGGCCGCGCCGGCCAAGGGACTGCCCGGCCGAGCGGAATCACGCACGCTCTGTTCTCTTCAACCCGTGCTGCCGGCCGGCATAGGCCCAGTTGAGGTAGGCGATGCGCAGGGCCACCAATTCGCGTTGCGCGTCCGCGTCGCCCTCCGCAGCCTTGTCGAGCAGCGCCTGAAAGCGCGTTTCGCTGGCCCAATCCAGCTCCGCCGCCGAGGCTGCCGGCGGCAAGCCGATCATGTCGTTCAGCGACGGAATCATTTTTTCGCTGCTATTCTCCACTCCGGCGATGCTCCTTGCTCAGGCGGCTTCGCTGCGGATCTCCCCCGGGGCGATTGTCCGGAAAACACAGGCAATCGAGCCACTTATCGTTACGCCATGCGCCGCGTAGCCAGACGGTGCATGGATTTCTATTTGCTAATTTTGTGCCATCGGAACAAAACGGGAATACCAGCAAGCAGGTATTTCGGCTACCGCCTTGCTGGTATTTTCGGGTCGGGCGCGCTAGGGTGGTCGGCGGCACGCAACACGCCTCAGGGCAACACCAAGCCATTGCGAATGGCATACTTGGTCAGGTCCACCACATTGTGCAATTTGAGCTTTCGCATCAGGTTGCGGCGGTGCACGTCGACCGTGCTGGGCGAAATGTGCAATTCGTTCGCGATATCGGGGGCGCTCTTGCCCTCGGCCAGCAAGGTGGCCACCTGAATCTCGCGGCGCGACAACGGCTGTTCGTCGGGGCTGCCCGAGGCAGGCCGCCGGCTGCGCAGGCTGTCGGTCACCAGGGAGGTGACCTGCGGGCAGAGATAGCTTTGTCCGGCGACGACGCTGCGAATCCCCTGCTTCAGTTCGGCCCCGGCCGCCGACTTGGCGATGTAGCCGCGCGCACCGACATCGAGCATCTGCTGAACGATGCGCCGGTCCAGATAGGTCGACAATGCCAGTATCCTGATCCCCGGATGCGAGGCCGTCAGGCGTCGCGTGACCTCGATGCCCGATTGTCCCGGCAAGGCGATATCCATGACGATGACGTCGGGCAGCAGCTCTTCCGCCAGCCTCAGCGCCGTCTCGCCATCGCCGACTTCCGCGACGACCTGCATGCCTCCGTCCTGCTCCAGCACGGTGCGCAACGCTTCGCGCACCATCGTATGGTCATCGACCAGCATGATGCGGATCATCGCAACCCCCCCCTCGTCACAATGAGACACGGAACACTCAGGCTGACCGTGGTGCCGTTGCCCGGACTGCTGTCGATATCCATTTCACCTCCGATATTGGCGATGCGTTCGTAGATGGAGTTGAGGCCAAAACTGCGTTGCCCGGACAGGACGCTGCCTTGAACGGCCGGATCGAAGCCGCACCCGTCGTCGCTCACGACCAGCATCAGGCGACCGTCGCTGCACATGCAGCTCAGGTTCGCACGATTGACCCCGGCGTGCTTGGCAACGTTGATCAGGAGTTCACGGGCGGAACGATACAGGATCGTCTGTATCACGTCGTCGAATGGTTTCTGGCAAATTTCGGTATCGACGCTCACGCCGATGCCGTAGACCCTATCCATTTCATCGGCCAGCCATTCCAGCGCCGGCACGAAACCGAGCGTATGCAGGATCGGAGGACTCAACTGCAAGGTGATCGACCGCGCCGATTGCTCGGCCTGGTCGACCAGGCCGATGATCTGGTTGACGGGGACGTCGGGCGAGCCGGCGACCAGCGAGCTCAGCTTGATCTTGATTATCGCCAGCAATTGGCTGAGATTGTCGTGCAGATCCTGCGCCAGCATGCGCCGCTCTCGTTCCTCCGTCATCGTCAGTTGCGCCGAAAGCGCGCGCAGCTCCTTGGTCCGCTGATCCACCATTTTCTCCAGATCCGCAGCCATTTCGCGCAATTTTTCCTCGATCTGCTTGCGTTCGGTGATGTCCTTCACGGTCGCCATGTAACCGAGGATGTTGCCCTGCGCATCCTTGACCGCGGACGGGCTGATGATCACCGGAAAGCGTTCGCCGTTCTTGCGCATGAAGGTCAATTCAAGCGTGCTCGCCTGTTCCTCCAGAACCTTCCGGAAAGCGGCCCGAATGGCTGCCTCCGCCTCGGGTGGCCAATAGGGATGCGGCACTCCCGAACCGATCAATTCCCTGCGCGAAAACCCCGTCATGCGGCACAAGGCCGGGTTGACCTCCAGGTGGACGCCTTTCGCATCCACCAGCGACAATCCCTCTTGCATGGATTCGATCAATCTGCCGGAGAAACCGACAGAGGCGCCCGAGGCTTCCTGCGCTCTCTTGCGCTCCGAAGGTCCGGCCGTTGCCTCGTTGCCGGCCCGCGCCGGGACAGTTTTGGCGATCTTCCTGCCTGTCATGGACTTCCTCGTCTCAGCGTCGCCACGCGGCGAACCTATTCCGCTTGCCTATCCACTATACCCCGCCGTGCCATCGGCTGACGAACCACGCACTGCCAGGGAATCCTGGTCTGCATTCAGGGCGAACCGGTTGCGACAAATTCAGCGCAGTCGATCTGTCGCGGGTACACTTGAACACGCCGACAGACGAAGAGAGGGTTTCCGCCGCCATGGATGAAGTCATCGGAAGCGACCAGCGCCATCCCGCCAAATACTGGCATGTGCTCGACGATGGCCGGCTGCAGTGCGATATCTGCCCGCGCGACTGCAAGCTCCACGAAGGCCAGCGCGGCGCCTGTTTTGTCCGCGGCCGCGCCGAAAACCGGATGGTGCTGACCACCTACGGGCGCTCTTCCGGTTTCTGCATCGACCCGATCGAGAAGAAGCCGCTGAACCATTTCTATCCCGGTTCCAGCGTGTTCTCCTTCGGCACCGCCGGCTGCAACCTGGCCTGCAAGTTCTGCCAGAACTGGGACATTTCGAAGTCCCGCGACATGGATCGATTGATGGACCAGGCGTCGCCGCAGGCCATCGCCACGGCTTCGCGCGCCCACGGCAGCAAGAGCGTCGCCTTCACCTACAACGACCCGGTGGTGTTTTTCGAGTACGCGCTCGATGCGGCGGATGCCTGCCATGAACTCGGACTCAAGACGGTCGCCGTCACCGCCGGCTACATGCACGATGCACCGCGGCGCGAGTTCTATTCGAAGATGGATGCGGCCAACATCGATCTGAAGGCCTTCACCGAAGACTTCTACGTCAAACTCACCGGCGCGCACCTGCAGGCCATTCTCGACACGCTCGCCTATGTCCATCACGACACCGACTGCTGGCTCGAAATCACCACGCTGCTGATTCCGGGCCACAACGATTCCGACAAGGAAGTCGGTGAATTGGCGCATTGGGTCGCCCGCGAACTGGGCCCGGACGTGCCGCTGCACTTCAGCGCCTTCCACCCCGACTGGAAAATGTCGGACGTGCCGCCGACGCCGCCGGCGACCCTGACCCAGGCCCGCCGCATCGCGCTCGATACGGGCCTCCACTACGTGTACACCGGCAACGTCCATGACGTCGAAGGCGGCACGACCCGTTGCCCGGGCTGTCACCACGCGACGGTGGTCCGCGACTGGTACGACATCCGCCATTACGACCTCACGGCGCAAGGCAACTGCCCGAAGTGCGGCGGACGAATCGCCGGACGCTTCGAGGAATTCGGCAAGCCCTTCGGCCCCAAACGCATCCCGGTGCTGATGCAGGCCCACGCCTGATTG
The DNA here is from genome assembly GCA_030247575.1 of Sulfuritalea sp. Lineage (GTDB taxonomy): Bacteria > Pseudomonadota > Gammaproteobacteria > Burkholderiales > Rhodocyclaceae > Sulfuritalea. The sequence goes on along the minus strand of JAOTRV010000010.1, from coordinate 46,120 downwards.
TCGCCATGCTGAAAACGACCGCCATCAGACGCCCCCTGGCCGTGCTGCTCGCCGTACTCGGCGCCGCCCTGATGTTTTTCGCGCCGGAGACGTGGGCCAGCCTGGCGCTTCTCGCCATCGGCATCTCGCTCGAAGCGCTCGGCATCGCCCTGCGCCATCGGGACTCAGCCTGACCGCGGGAAATGCGAGGTGGCGCGCCGCTAGGCTTGCGATCGCGTCAGCGGCACGAAGGCGACCATCAGGATGCTGCGGCTGGCGACTGAACCGTCGCCGCGCTTCTCGACGAGCATCAATTGCTGTATGCCCCCCGGTTCTCCGACCGGAATGACCAGCCGGCCGCCGGGCTTCAGTTGCTCGACCAGCGGCGGCGGGACGTGCGGCGCCGCCGCGGTGACGATGACGCCGTCGAAGGGCGCATGTTCGGGCCACCCCTGATAGCCGTCGCCATGCCGCACCGCGACATTGTCGTAGCCCAGCTCATGCAGCCGCTCGCCGGCCGCGCCGGCCAATGCGCCGATGATTTCGATGCTGTAGACCTGCTGCACGAGTTCGGCCAGCACGGCCGACTGATAGCCGGAACCGGTGCCGACCTCGAGAATGACGCTGTCCGGCCGCGGCTCGAGAAGGTCGCTCATCAGGGCCACGATGTAGGGTTGCGAAATGGTCTGCCCGTAACCGATCGGCAAGGGGCCGTTGGCAAACGCGCGGTGGCGATCGTAGGCGCCGACAAAGCGTTCGCGCGGCACCCTCGCCATGGCGGCCATGACCCGCTCGTCGAGCGCCGCCTTGCCGATCTCGTAGCGGGTCAGCGCGACTTCGTCGAGGATGTCGCGCAGCATCGCCTTGCGGTCGGCTGCGATTCCGGATATCGGGAACCCCTTCGCCATGACTCGGACCCATCCATTTCAATTTCCATCATAGTAACGGCTGGCGCGGGGAACAGGCGCAATCTCCGCCGACGAATCGGCACTCCCGCCGCCTGGCCGCTCCGCAGGGAATGCCCGGGCGGCAACAGGCCATCAAAATGGTGACGGCGACATTTCGCTTTTATGAGGAACTCAACGACTTTCTGCCGGCCGGGCGACGCCGGCAGGATTTCGCCGCCGCTTGCGCCGAGAACGCCACGGCCAAGCACATGATCGAGGCCCTCGGCGTGCCGCACACCGAAGTTGAACTGATTCTGGTCAATGGCGAGTCGGTCGGCTTCGATCACCGCCTGCAGGAGGGCGACCGCGTCGCGGTCTATCCGAAATTCGAGGCCCTCGATGTCACGCCCCTGCTCCGCGTCCGCGAACAGCCGCTGCGCACGCCGCGCTTCATCGCCGACGCCCATCTCGGCGCCCTCGCCCGCCTGCTGCGAATGGCCGGGTTCGACACGCTCTACGACAATCGCTACCAGGACCGTGAAATTGCCGGCATCGCCGTGCGGGAAGGCCGCATCGTACTGACGCGCGACCGCGAGCTGCTCAAGCTGCGCAGCATCACGCACGGCTGCTATGTCCGCGCCAAAGAACCGGTACGGCAATTTCTGGAGATCATCGACCGTCTCGATCTGGCGCGCAACGCGCGGCCCTTCAGCCTTTGCCTGGTGTGCAACGCGCCCTTGCGCGCCATCGACAAGGCCGCCGCACTTGAGCGGTTGCCGCCATCAGTGCGGGACAGCCACGAACGCTTCACCACTTGCGACACCTGTCATCGGGTCTTCTGGGAAGGCTCCCACTGGCGGCGCATGAGCGTGCTGCTGGACGCGTCGCTGCAGGCCGCCGCTCAATGATCCTCGAGATGGGGAATCGATTCCTCGGCGGGTTGGCCGGTCTCGGGATCGATCCAGTCGGCGATGCCGATCTCGCTCTCGGCCTCTTCAAGGGTCTCACCGACCCCGACGTTCGCAGCCCCGCTTTCCATGTCGGCGACCGCTTCGATCAGCGTGGCGAAGGGTCCGGACTCGTCGCCGCTTGCCTTGTCTTCCCAGTAGAAGCCGTCCGGACGCTCGATGATGCGCGTCTTGTCGTAGTCGGCTGAGGTTTGGGGAATTGCGATGCCCATGATGATGCTCCTTCGTCATTTTCAAGCAGATGCCTTGACATCCGCTTTTGACCTTCGCCCGCAGTAAAAGCATACACCCGGCCACGGTCCGGTTATTCGATGATCGTCACTGCCCCTCAGGATGCGCGCTCGCGCGGAAACTGCCAGGCCGCGAGGCCATAGAGGACGATCGCCAGCAGCAGCACCGCGGCATGACCCCAGTGAATCGCGAGCAGCGTCGCCAGCAGCGTCGCCACCACCGAGGCGAAGCCGTTGATGCCCCAGGCCCAGGGCACCAGCGGGGCGGCGTGCGTCGCCACGACGGCAAGTCCCAGCGGAAATGGCATGCCGAGACAAAAGGCCAGGGGCGCTATCAGCAGCAGGGTCAACAGGATTTTCCAACCCAGGGCGAGGCTCATCGCGCCGGCCAGCAGGGCAGGCAACAGCAAGGCATAGACCCCTGTCGTCAGCGCGATGGCGATGAAGGGCCAGCGCGCAGTCGGCGCCAGACGCCCCGAAAAACGGGCACCGAGGCCGGCAAACACCAGGAAGGCCGACAGCACGATGGCCGCCGCGTAGAGCGGATGGCTGAGAAACAGCGTGAAGCGCTGCAGCAAGGGAATCTCGATCGCCATGAAGCCGAGGCCGAGGGCGAGAAAATAGCCGGGTACCCGCCGGCGCAGATTCTCCGGCGCGGCGGCAAAGGCATGCCGCGTACCGGAAAGCGCCAGGGGCAACAGAATCAACAGCAGGCTCACCGCCACCGCCTGAACCAGTGCCATCACCAGCACCGGATAGCCCCAGTCCAGCGGCGGCAAGCCCCCGCGCGATCGCAGTTCAAGCAGCTCCGGCAACGTGCGCCATCTGAAGAAATGGAAGAAGTAAGGGCGGTCATCGGTCGCCGGCGTCAACTCGAATTTGTAGCGCTCGACGAAGTCCTGGCGGTCGGGGCCGAGCAATGCCCGGGTGCCGGCGACGAAATCGTCGCGTTCGAGCAGGTTGAAAATGTTCGCCTCCTTCGCCGTGATGCCGTCGACATGAGCGATGTCGAAGGAGCGCTGCCGGCAGAAGTCCTTCAGGGCGGCGATGTCGGCCGTGGAAAAGGCACCGTTCCTGATCAGCAGCGTGCTCGTGTTCCAGCCGCGGATCATCGCCAGCGAGCGACCCGGTTCGGAGATGCCGCGGCGTTCCAGCGCGGCAAGGGCGGTGGCGAATAGCCGCAGGCTGTCGCGCGGCGGCAGCGACACCCAGCGCGTGAAAGCCAGCAGCCCGTCCGGAGCCAGCCGCTGCAGATAGCCTTCGAGCGCCTCGACGGTATAAAGGTGGCTCTCGTTCAGCGAGCCGAGACCGGCAGCGCTGGAGCCGAAGGAATCGAGCAGTGCCACCTGGATCAGGTCGAAGTTCTCCCGCCCGGCAGCGGCAAAGCCGCGCGCATCGGCGATATGCAGATGCACGCCGGACGCGCTGTAGGGCCGTCCGGAAAACTCCGCGAGGTCCTGCTGCACCAGTGCCGCGATCTGCCCATCGAGTTCCACGGCGTCCACCCGCTGCGCCCCGTGCAGCAAAGCCTGCAAGACATCGGCGCCGGCACCGGCGCCGAGCACCAGTACCCGCGGCCGTTTCAGCAGGTGGTAAGGCAGGGCCGACGTGGTGTCGCGCAGGTAGGCAAGCGGCGCCATGTTGCCGTCATGGCGGGTCACCGCGCCCGCTCCCTGTCCGTCCACGAACAGCCCCAGTTGCGCAGGCGGTCCGGCGGCAGCATTCAGGCTGAGGCCCGGCGCATGGCGCAAGGGCGCCTGCGGACTTTCCACCACCGTGACCACACCCAGCGGGCTGGTGCGCTGCGCCACGACACGGGCACCCTTGACGCGCAGCGCCTGGCTCAGATCCTTGTAGTCGGAGACGACAAGTTCGAGCGCCGGCGCCGGCAGCAGCCAGGGCCCGGCGAGCGCGGCCAGCGCGAATGCGGACGCCCTGCCCTTTGCCGCCGGCCATGCCGCGAGGCCCGCCGCCGCAAGGCCGAGCGCAAAGATCACGCGCAGCGCATCGGCCGGATGCAGAACGAACAGCACGGCCAGCAAGCCCAGACTACCCAGCCCGGCCCCCAGAATGTCGGCGCCATAGAGTTGAGGAATGTGTCTGCCGAAGCTGCTGTAGGCGATGCACAGCGCCGTCGCGGCGCAGAAGAAAGGAAGCAGGAGCAGGACATAGATCGCCGCGAGGCCGATGAACTGCGCAGGATTCCAGGCGATTTCGAGAGCGTTGAAGGGCACCCGTTCAGCGGCTGCAAAGCAGGCCACGGCAGCCACGGCGAAGCCTGCTGCCGCCAGGCTGAAGCTGCCCGGATACGCCGCCAGCAGCGGGCGTCGTGCCAGCGTGACGAAGGTGCCGGCCGCGCCGATGCCGAGCAGCGCGACGCTGATGGCGAGGTAGGCGAAATGATGCCACTGGATGATGGCGAACAGTCGCAGCAGCAGCAGCTCGTAGCCCAGCGCGGCGGCTGACAGCACGGCGACGGCGGCCAGCGGCGGTCGGTGCGTCATTGATCGGGAGCCTTCAGCGACGGATGCCGGTGAGCGGCACAAAGATCACCGGCATCACCTGCCGCGTCGTCACCCCGCCGTCGTCGCGCTTCTCCACCAGCAGCAACTGCTGCGTCTGGAAGGCGGCGCCGACCGGGATCACCATGCGCCCGCCGGGCTTCAACTGGCGCACCAGAGGCGGCGGCACGTGGCTGGCAGCGGCGGTAACGACGATCGCATCGAACGGCCCCCGTTCCGGCCAGCCGTCGTAGCCGTCGCCAATTTTCGTCGCGACGGTTGCGTAGCCCAGCCGCCGCAGTCGTTCGGCGGCCTCCTTGGCCAGCGGCTCGACGATTTCGATCGAGAACACCCGCGCGCCGAGCCCGGCAAGCACCGCTGCCTGGTAGCCGGAGCCAGTACCGATTTCCAGCACCGTATCGCCGGCGTCTACTCTCAGGAGGTCGGTCATCGCGGCGACGATGTAAGGCTGGGAGATGGTCTGCCCGTGGCCGATGGGCTGCGGCCGGTTCTCGTAGGCACTGAGTCGGAAGGACAAGGGCACGAACTCGTGCCGCGGCACGCGACCCAGCACGCCCAGAATACGGGGATCGACGGTGTCCCGGCCCGTTCCGGCACCGAAATCCCGCGCCATCGCGACGATCTCGGCCACCATCGCCTGCCGTTCGCGGCTCATGTCGTCGTCCGCGAGGACGGAGGAGCCGACAAGGAAGGCGATGGCGAATGCCGTCCCGCGCAAATTCATTCGCCAGCCTTGCCCGTTCGTCATGATCGTCAGAAAACCCATTCGTGCAGAACCTCAGCAGGTCACATGAAACAGGCCGACGACCGGTCCGTGCGCCTTGTTCCAGTGCGCGATGGCATCCGGCGTCGGCGCCAGATCGACCGTCACCCCCTTCTTCCTGAAATAGTCCGCCGCCTCGGCGGACAGCGTGACCATGCCGTTCTGTCCGGTGCCGACGATCAGCCGTTCGACGCCCTTCTCGCCGATGTATTCGGCTTCCGCCAGCGAGACGATATGGGAGGTTCCGTAGACCTCCTTGGAGAGCTTCTTCTTGCGTTTGGTCACCTCTCCGGAAAGCCGGATCAGCACGTCATGTTCGATGCGGTCGCCGTCGATGGTGATGGAGCCGAATTCCGTGCCGTCGATTTTGGGTTTCATTGGCTACTCCTTTCCAGGTCGCCTGCTATCCCTTGACGCAGATCACCGGCGACAGGCGCGCCACCTTGCGCGCCAGCCCAGCGCGGTCGGCGGCATCGACCACGGCCGTCACATCCTTGTAGGCCAGCGGCGCCTCCTCGGCGATGCCGCGCGAACTCGAACTGCGGATCAGGATGCCCCGCGCCGCCAGGTCATCGACCACCGCGCGGCCGTGCCAGCGGCGCGCCGCTTCGTGGCGGCTCATCGCGCGTCCCGCGCCGTGGCAGGCGGAGCCGAAGGCGCGCTCCCCCGCATTTCTTCCCGCTTCGGCAGCGCCTGCCAGCACATAGGATGCCGTGCCCATGCTGCCGCCGATCAGCACCGGCTGTCCGGCCTTTGCGTATTCGTGCGGCAGCTCGACATGCCCCGGCCCGAAGGCCCGCGTCGCGCCCTTGCGATGCACGAACAGCCGCCGCTTGCGGCCGTCGACCGTGTGCGTCTCTTCCTTGCAGGTGTTGTGCGAGACGTCGTAGAGCAAGGGCAGGTGCACACCCGGCAACACCTCGGCGAAGGCCTGCCGCGCCAGATGAGTGAGGATCTGACGGTTGGCCAGCGCGCAGTTGATGGCGGCGCGCATCGCTCCCAGATAACGCTGGCCCAGTGGCGACCTCAGCGGCGCGCAAGCCAGCTCGCGATCGGGCAGCGCGATGCCGGCCGCCGGCGCGGCCAGCACCATCTCGCGCAGGAAGTCGGTGCCGATCTGGTGGCCGAGGCCGCGCGAGCCGCAATGCAGGCTCACGACCACGTCGCCAATTGCGAGGCCATAGGCGCGGGCCGCCGCTGCGTCGAAGATCTCGCTCACCACCTGCACCTCGAGGTAGTGGTTGCCCGAACCGAGCGTGCCCATTTCGTCGCGCTGGCGCTTTTTGGCCTGCTCCGACACGGCCTCGGGATCGGCACCGGCGACGCAGCCGAATTCCTCGATGCGGGTGAGGTCCGCGTCGGAACCGTAGCCTTCCTTCACCGCCCAGCGCGCACCACCCCTGAGCATCGCCGTCATCCCGGCAGGATCGAGCCGGATGCCGCCGGTACTGCCAATGCCGGCGGGGATGCGGGCAAACAGCCGGTCGGCCAGACGCGCCTTGTGCGCTTCGAGGTCGGCGAGCTTCAGTCCCGTGTGCAGGGTTCGCACGCCGCAGGAAATATCGAAGCCGACGCCGCCGGCCGATACGACGCCACCCTCGTCGGCATCGAAGGCGGCGACGCCGCCGATCGGAAAGCCATAGCCCCAATGGGCGTCGGGCATCGCGTAGGACGCCGCGACGATGCCCGGCAGGCTGGCGACATTGGCCACCTGCTCGCGCACCTTTTCGTCCATGCCTGCGATCAGATCGCGTGATGCGAAGATCACCCCCGGCACGCGCATGGCCCCGGACCTGGGAAGTTCCCACTCGTACTCGCCGCGCTGCCTGAGATGCTTCAGTTCCATTCCACCCTCACACATCCACGATGCACTGGGCCAGCCAGCGCCCGTCCGCGTCCCGCCGCACCGTCAGTTCGCAGAATGATGCGCCTTTCACCTCGGCCGCGGGCTGGTGTCGCGCCACATCCACGGGCTCGCCCCAGACGATGGCCCGCAGATGGACGTTCCCCCCTCCCGGCCCCTGCCCGCCTGCGGGGGTGACTTCGGCTCGCGGTGCCCGCCGGCTGCCGGCTGCCACGCCTTGGAGCGGCCCGGCGGCGGGGCGGTGATCTTCGATAGTCACCTCGAAGCGCGCGAACAGCATGCGCCGTGTCGCCATCTCATACACCAGCGCATTGAGCCAATCCACCAGCAGCATCTCTGCATCGGGCGCCTCGCACGTGACGATCACCGCATCACGAGCGCCGACTCTTGCCGGATCGCAGATCGCGGCCGTCATCGCCGTGGCCGCGCCGGCGAAGGCTTCGGCCAGCGTGGCGCCGCTGCCGCGCACGCCGACGTCGGCCTCATGCGCGAATGTTTCCCATTGGGTCTCCATACGGAGTTTCGTATTCATCGCCGCACCTGTGCCAGCAGGCGCCGCAGCTCGGGCAGCGGCCGCGTGTTGAGCACGTCTGCCGCCTCCAGCCAGCCGCGCCGCGCCTGGCCGATGCCGAGGCGCAGATGGACGAAATCGTCGCGGCTGTGCGCGTCCGAGTTGATGGCGACCAGCACGCCCTCCTCCTTCGCCATCATGCAGTGGCTGTCGAGCAGGTCGAGCCGTTCCGGATGGGCGTTCAGTTCGAGAAAGCAGCCGCGCTGCCGCGCCTGGCGAATGATCCGCAGCATGTCCGCATCGTAGGGCGCACGGCTCTCGATGACGCGGCCGGTGGGATGCGCCAGGATGGTGAAGTACGGGTTGTCCATCGCGCGCAGGATGCGCCCGGTCTGCTTCGCGCGCGGCAGGTCGAAGCGGCTATGCACCGCGCCGATGACGAGGTCGAGCCGCGCGAGCGACGCGTCGGGCAGATCGAGGCTGCCGTCCTCCAGGATGTCCACCTCGATTCCCTTCAGCAGCGTGATGCCGTCCAGCTTTTCGTTCAGGCGGTCGATCGCGTCGCACTGTTCGGCGAGCCGCCGCGGATCGAGACCGTGGGCCATGGCCAGCCGCCGCGAGTGTTCGGTGATGGCGAGATAGGACAGACCCAGCGCCTTGGCTGCCAGCGCCATTTCCTCCAGTGTATGGTGGCCGTCGGTCGCCCGGGTGTGCGCATGCAGGTCGCCGCGCAGATCGCTCCACTCCACCAGTTGCGGCAACCGTCCGGCGCGCGCCGCGGCGATCTCGCCGCGGTCCTCGCGCAGTTCGGGGGCGATCCAGGGCAGGCCGAGCGCCTGATAGACAGCTTCCTCGGACGCGCCGGCGATGCGTTCGCGACCGCGGAAGACGCCGTATTCGTTGAGCTTGAGCCCCTGCTCCCGGGCCAGGCCGCGCAGCGCGATGTTGTGCGCTCTGGAGCCCGTGAAGTAGCACAGGGCGGCGCCATACGCCGCATTTTCCACCACGCGCAAATCCACTTGCAGGCCGCATTTCAGCACGATGCTGGCGCGCGTCGGGCCGTGCGAAAGCACCTCGGCCGCCTCGTCGTAGGCGATGAAACGCGCCATGACGGAACTGCCCGCCGCGGCAATCACCAGAATGTCGAGATCGCCGACCGTTTCGCGGCAGCGCCGGTAACTCCCCGCCACCTCGACCCGGCTCACACCGCTCGCGCTGGCGAGCCAGGCCACCAGCGACTCGGCGTACTGCGTGGCAGTGACGAGCTTGATGCGGCGGACCTTGGACAGGTGCGCCTCGACGGCCTGCAGGATGTTGGCCTCGGTCTTCGCGCCGAAGCCGGGCAGGTCGCGAATGCGGCCGTCACGGGCGGCGCGCGCCAGTTGCTCCAGCGTCTGCACGTCGAGTTCGTGCCAGAGCATACGCACCCGCTTGGGCCCCAGCCCCGGCACATGCAGCAGCTCGGTGATTGCAGGCGGGAGATCGGCATGCAGCCTGTCCAGTGCGCGGCATTTGCCGGTAGCGACGATTTCGCGCATCTTGCCGGCGAGGTCGTCGCCGATGCCGGGCAGATCGGTCAGATCCTCGCCGCGCTCCACCATGGCGCGCACTTCGCGGCCGAGCTCGCCGATGATGCGCGCGGCATTGCGGTAGGCGCGGATGCGAAACGGATTGGCCTGTTCGATCTCCAGCAGGTCGGCCATTTCGGTGAAGATCGCCGCAATGTCGGCATTGTGGACGGGCATGTCAGCCTCGGTGCAAACCTTCCTGTCGGTCCGTCGGCGGGGACGGCCCGAATTGACGGCGGCCGCTCGATCAACGCCTCCGCTGATAGTACCCGATCAATTCGGTGCGGGCGAGGACGCGGCCTTCCATCGCCTTCTCCAGTGCGGCCTTGTTCGGCAACTGCAGATCCGGCAGGACCACATCCAGCGCAAACAGCTTGTGCAGGTAACGATGCTTGCCGATGGGCGGGCAGGGGCCGCCATAGCCGGAACGCTGCCAGTCGTTCAGGCCCTGCCGGGTGCCCGGCGGGAGATCCCTGATCGCGATACCCTCGGCCAGTGCCGCGGCGCCGGGCGGAATGTTGTAGAGAACCCAATGCACCCAGGTCATTCTGGGTGCTGCCGGGTCCGGAGCGTCGGGGTCGTCGACGATCAGGACGAGGCTTTTCGTGTTGGCCGGCAGGCCGGTCCACGACAATTGCGGCGAGAGGTTCTGCCCCTCGCAGGTGAGCCGTGACGGAATCATCCCGTCGGCCATGAACGATCCCGAGTGGAGTGCGAACGACATGATGTTCTCTCTTCTGCGATCCGGAGGCATCGGCCTTCTGCTGCCGCGGCAGAGAGGGCGACGAGGACGGCCAGCAGACCAGCCATCCGGCTCTCGGCAAGGCACCGGCAAGGACGTTTCATGGCTTCACGATATCAGGGAAGCTCCAATGCCGCCGACCACGCCGCGCGCCGGCGCAAGCAACTCAATCCACGGCAATTCGTTTCGCCGTCGAGCCCTGCTTCTTCGGCAGCACCGTCTCGAGCACGCCGTCAGCGTACTTGGCCGTCGCCGCACCCTGCTCCACCTCCTTGTCCAGAGCGAAGCTGCGCGCGACCTTCCCGTAGTAGCGCTCGCTGTGCACGACCTTCTTGCCTTCCTTCTGCTCCGTTTCCTTCTTGACTTCGGCGCTGATGGAAACCAGGTTGCCATCGACCGAAATATGGATATCTTCCTTCTCGACGCCGGGAATTTCCGCCTTCACCGTATACGCCTTGTCGTCTTCGCTCACCTCCAGCCTCATCTGCGGAGCGGCTGTCGCACCCTGAAACACCGGGCGCACCATGAATCCATTGAACAGATTGTCGAAGTCGCCGAATGGATCGATGCGCGTCAGTTCGTTGAGCGGATCGAAGCGCGTAATGTTGGCCATGACAACTTCTCCTTCATGAGGGATAGGGCAACGGATGCGCGAAGTCCAGCTGGCCCGGAACGGGAGGAAGACTAGTCGCGACTCCCCACCAGGGCTTCCACGTCGGCCTCGGCCTGGAGCCAGTCCGACATCTCGCTTCCCGGCACAAAGCCGCGTTGTTCCGCGCGAAAATAGGCGGCCTCGGCGACCATCTGTTCGCGCGGGCAATCGCGACCGGCAGAGGATGACGGTGCGGACGCATTTGCTCCCCGCGCCTGCCGTCGAGAACCATTGCCCCTGGTCTTGCTGATCGGCTCACTCCTGGCTTTCATTTTTTTCTCCTGGTCCTTATTCGCTCGTTCGGGCCGGCCGGCCGGCAGCGAAAAGCAGAAATCGCCTTCGTACAACAGGAAGGCCGGATTCACCGACCGGCCCACTTCTGCGACAGGCATCCTTCCAGGCGCCGGACGAATCCTTCCCATCGCTTCGTGCGCTGCGCTAAGCGTCATCGGCTTTCCCCGGTCGCCTGACATTCAGGAGGAAGATTTCCTTTCCCTCCGTCATGGTGCGGGACAAATTCAATTCGATCGGGAACCGCCGTCCGCCGGCGTCGACCGCTTCGAACTTCCGCCACTCGCCGTCGCCGCAGAGATAGACAAGATACCGTGCCGCGTAGCTCGGCGAACTTCCGCCGATGTGCAGGCCCGAAATGAAATCGGAAATCCGCCTGCCCACCAGTTCGTCCTGGCTGGCGCCAAGCATTCTTTCCCCGGCCTCGCCGCAGCGGTAAATTCTGCCCGTCGCGTCGAGAACCAAGGTTCCATGTTCCGCAACGCCCGCGGCGACATGGAACATCTCAGGCTTGAACCCGTCTTTCTGCATCGCCGCAACATCCTGTCTGATCATGATTTGCGCTTTCCCGAGAGGCGCTTCGTGAAGTACCGGAACGCAGATGCACAGAAAATCCCATGCTGCAAACATATCCGGCCGGGCAGGGAAATGAAATACCGCGGTCGCCGTATTCGGAATACCGGAAAGCCGGTACATCCTCCCGCTGACATCTCCTGCAACTGAAAGCTGCCGTCCGGCATCAGGGGCATTACGCAAGACTCACCCGGCCGTCGGCCGCGAGATCCCGATGAAAAACGCCCCGGGCCTTTCGGCCGGGGCGTCGCTCTGGATTTGCCGTCAGGGGCCCGGCCCGGCAATTTGACGATTACTGGCGGCGCGATTCCCGGCGACCGGGCGCCATCCGGCCCGGATAGAGATCGCGCCCCGCGTCATGCACGTCACGACGCAACTGCTGCCGCTCTTCGGGCGACAGGCGATGGCCGCGAGGGGGCGACATGCCATCGCGCGGGGAGAATTGCTCGGACCGCCGTTCGGCCGGCATCATCCGCTGCGGACCTTCGCCATCCCGCTCTGGCGGAGGACGTACCGCCTCCTGCGCCGATGCGCCCATGGCCAGCAGCCAAATGGCAGCGACCATGGCCGCCCGTTTCGCCCTGCTCTTTGCCGTCACAACCGAACCTCTGTCATCGTCAATGGAGAATATTGTAAACCTGCTCGCCCGCAACGCGGCTGGCGGCCATCAAATGATCGACGCCCGCCTGCGGCTCCGCACCCCACAAGGCCAATCCCGCTGCCAGCGCCATGCTCAGGAGTAGTGCTTTCATGATTGCCTCCGATGTCCTGATTCCGGTCCGCGCCGCTCTTTCCGGCACCATTGCATTCTCGGCATGGCCTGTAAGCCAAATGTTGCCGCCCGGCGGGTTTTGTAATCGTTTGTAAGGCCTGCTGGCACGATGCCTGTGATCCGGCTAGCATTTGGGTCATGAACGATGTCAAAGCCAAAATTCTGGTCGTCGATGACGACCTTCGCCTGCGCCAGTTGCTCGAGCGCTATCTCTCCGATCAGGGCTTCACGGTCAAGGCGGTGCCCGACGCGCCGGCCATGGACAGGGCGCTGGAGCGCGAACTGTACGATCTGATCGTGCTCGATCTCATGCTGCCGGGCGAGGACGGCCTTGCCATCTGTCGCCGGCTGCGCGGAGCAGCCAACGCGGTGAACATCATCATGCTGACGGCCAAGGGCGATGACGTCGATCGCATTGTCGGCCTCGAGGTCGGCGCCGACGACTACCTGCCCAAGCCCTTCAATCCGCGCGAACTGGTGGCACGCATCCATGCGGTACTGCGCCGCCGTGCCGCGCCGCCGCCTCCCGGCGCTCCGGCGATCAGCGAGGAAAGCGTGAGCTTCGGCAAGGTCCGGATCAACCTGGCGACGCGCGAACTCGAACGCGATGACGCATCGACCCTGCTGACCACGGGCGAGTTCGGCCTGCTGCGCGTGCTGCTGGAGCATCCGCGCCAGCCGATGAGCCGTGACAAGCTGATGGAACTGGCACGTGGCCGCGAATATGAGGTCTTCGATCGCGCCATCGATGTGCAGATCTCGCGGCTGCGCAAGCTGGTCGAGGACGATCCCGGCAAGCCGCGCTACATACAAACCGTGTGGGGCTTCGGCTATGTATTCGTTCCTGACGGGAAAAAGCACGAATGAAGTTGTTGCCGCGCTCGCTGCTGTGGCGCACGTTTCTGTTGGTCGCCCTGCTGATGCTGCTTTCCGTCGCGGCATGGTTCGCCATTTTCCGCTCCTACGAACGCGAGCCGCGCGCCCGGCAACTGGCGCAGACCCTGGTCAGCGTTGCCAACCTGACGCGGGCGGCACTGATTTCGGCCCGTCCGGAAGCGCGCCGCGAGTTGCTGCGCGACCTGTCCGACCGGGAGGGCATCCGCATCTACCCGGCGGATGAAGCGGATCGCGTGGCCCCCCTGCCCGACCGGCCCTTCCTGCGCCGGGTGGAAGAACTGGTTCAGGAACAGATGGGGCCGGGAACCCGCCTGACCTTGGAGCGGGAAGGCGAACGGGCCTTGTTCGTCAACTTTCATATCGACGAAAGCGACGAAGGCGGCTTCTGGCTGGCGCTGCCCCGCGAGCGGATCGACCGCGTGTTTCCGCTCGGCTGGCTTGGCTGGGGCGTGGCGGCACTGCTGCTTTCCCTGGCCGGCGCCTGGTTGATCGTCTATCGCATTACCCGCCCGCTCAAGGCCCTGGAACTCGCCGCGCGCAAAGTCGGCGCCGGCGAAACGGCGCCCCGTCTCGACGAGAGCGGCCCGTCGGAGCTGGCTACGGTCGCCCGCGCCTTCAATCAGATGAGCGCCGACCTGGCGCAGATCGACCAGGATCGCGCCCTGATTCTTGCCGGCGTGTCGCACGACCTGCGCACGCCGCTGACGCGCCTGCGCATGGGTATCGAAATGTCGGCCGACGAAAGCCTGCGCGAAGGCATGACCGCCGACGTCGAGGAAATGGACAAGACCATCGGCCAGTTCCTCGACTTCGCCCGCTCGGAAGGCGGAGAGGCCCTGCAGGAGGTGGATGTCGCTGCCCTGCTGACCGAACTCGCCGCGCAATACCGGCGCCGCGGCTTCGATGTCACCGTACCGCCAGCGTCGACTCCCGCAACGGCGGCTTCGGTGCGGCCGCAGGCCCTGCGCCGCGCCGTCAGCAACCTGATCGACAACGCGCTGCGCCACGCCGACAGCCGGTCGGGGGTCGAGCTGGCCGTGAGCGCCACCGCCGGCGAATTCAGCATCGAGGTGCGCGACAGCGGCCCCGGAATTCCTGCCGGGGAGGTGGACCGCGTGAAGCGTCCCTTCGTCCGGCTCGAAGCCGCCCGGACCAATGCTGCCGGCGCCGGTCTGGGACTGGCGATCGTCGATCGCATCGCACGCTACCATAACGGCCGCCTGGAATTGCTGCCGCGCGCGGGCGGCGGGCTCATTGCCCGGCTTGTGCTGCATCCCTCCGTCCAACCGCCCGCGGCTGCCTCATGAACGACACGTCGACACCTTTTTCCCGCATCGGCGGCGCGCCGGCCGTGCGCCGGCTGGTCAAGCGCTTCTACGAACTGATGGATACGCTGCCCGAGGCCTACGGCATCCGCAAGCTGCACCAGGCCGACTTGTCCAGCGCCGAAGAAAAGCTGTTCATGTTTCTGTGCGGCTGGCTGGGCGGGCCGCAGCTCTATTTCGAGAAATTCGGCCACCCCAGGCTGCGTGCGCGCCACCTGCCGTTTCCGATCGCCAGCGATGAAGCCGAACAATGGATGCTGTGCATGCGCCAGGCGTTGCTCGAAGCCGTCGATGACGAAGGCCTGCGCGCCAGCCTGGACAAGTCGCTGACCGATCTGGCGTTTCACATGCGCAACCGGAACTTTCCGGCCGGCTCCTGAGCCTATAGATCCTTGCTGGCGTGCTGACGGCGCAAGGCCAGGGCGTGGCGATGGCGGGCCATCAGGCGCGGATCGGTGACGATGACGCCGATCGTCTCGCCGATCACCATCACTACCCCCAGCACCGGCAGCACCAGCATCAGGCCGGGGATGCCGGCCACGGCGCCGCCGATGAATATCATCAGCACCGTGACCAGCGGATGCAGTTCGAGGCTCTTGCCGATGGTCAGCGGCATATAGACGAAGTCGTCGAGCATTCGCACCACGATGAACAGGGCAATCGCCCAATAGGCGATTCCGGGCGCATCGGGAAAATCGGTAGCGGCCACCAGTACCACCAGCAGGCCGCCGAGAATCGAGCCTACATAGGGCACCCAGGCCAAGACCGCACAGATCAGGCCCAGGGCCAGCGGACCCGGAATGCCGAGCGCCCACAGGCCGGCGGCCAGCGTCAGCGTGTCGAGCACGGTCAGGCTGATGAGGCCGAGAAAGTAGGCGCGCGCCGTGCGGTCGATCTCGTGCAGCAGATACAAGGTCCTTTCGAAGAAGGCGTTGGGCACGGCGCCGCTCAGAAAGCGCTTGAAGCGACGCCCGTCGCGCAGGAAGAAGTAGGCCAGAAACGGCGCCAGCATCAGCGAAGGAGCCCAGGCCATGATGCCGACGGCGACCGGCTCCAGATGATCGGCAACGCTGCCGGCGCCGTGCGCCAGCCTTGCCGCCACGGTATCCGCGAGACGTGCGCCGGCCAGCGTCGGCCAATGGGCTTCGATGCTGCGCAGCGAGCTGTCGAGCAGTTGCAGGCCGCCCTGCAGATAGCGGCTCATGTTCTTGTCGGCCAGTTGCGCGGCCGCCCACGGCGTCAGGGCGACACTGAGAACAAACAGCAGCGCCAGGAAGCCCAGCATGACCAGACTTGCCGCCGCATCGCGGTTCATGCCGCGATAGATCAGCAGTTTGACCGGCGGGTAGAGAAAATAATAGAGAATCAGCGCAAGCAGAAACGGCACCACCAGCCACAGCATTTTCTGGAAAACCAGCAGCAGCAGGCAGGTGCCGGCAATGATCGCCGCCCAGACCACCGGCCCGGAACCGTGGTTGCCCGGTTGTCCGGGGTCCGGCGAATCGATCGATGCGCTCACGGACGCGCGCTACAGCAGATGGTGATAGGCGCCCACCGAAAGCGCCATGTCGCGCATGCGGGCGCCGAGGTGGCGAGCCAGTTGCCGCGAGATCTTCGAGGCGATGCGGGCGTGGGTGTCGAGCAGGCCGACGAAATCGTCGCGGAAAAACACGATGAGCCGGCACGGCGAAGCCGCGCGGGCCTGCGCCGAACGCGGCGAATCGTCCAACAGCGCCAATTCGCCGAAGAAGGTGCCGGGGCCGAGCTGCGCGACGCGGCCCGAATCCCCCTGCCGCCGCCTCGGATGGGGCGCCGCCGCCTCATTGCCGCCGGTTTGCGCCGCGCGCCCCGCGTCCCGGTGCTCATGGCGGGAAATCAGCACTTCGCCCGACGCGATGATGTAGATCGCCTGTCCTTCCTCGCCTTCGTCGAAGATCACCTCGCCATCGAGGAAGTCGCGCTCGTGCAGCAGGCCGTCGACGATCTGCAACTCTGCCGGCGTCAGATGGACGAACAGGCTCAGTTGCTGCAGGCGCTCCAGGCGCGGCGATGGCTTGCGGGGGCGAAACAGGCTGACCAAGGTATCGGCTCCAGACAATGACAGGATTCTAAATCATTCGGCTTCCGGCCCGGCAAGCGGAAAGCTGGCGAGCGTCTTGTAGCTCGCCGCGGAAGGGTGCAAACGGGTCTCGACCAGGGTGAATTCATTCGCCCGCCAGCAGATCGGCGTTTCCAGCCTGGGCAGCGACCCGCAACGGGCGCGGCGCGCCAGCGTGATGTGCGGCACCAGGTCTGCGCCGGAACGATGATCGATGGTGAAGCCCGCGGCGCGCAGATCGGCGGCCAGCGTTGCGGCAAGCCGGCGCAGCGGCTCCGGCGGCGTCCGGCAACCCGCCCACAGGATGCCGCGTTGCGGCCAGAAGCCGAGCCGGTCGAGGCTCAGGTCGAAGGCCTCGGCGCGAACGCCGGCGGCGATTTCTCCAAGTTGCACAAGCTGCGTCGGCGTCACCGATCCGACGAATGCCAAGGTCAGATGCAGCGCCGCCGGGTGCATCACCCGGCCGCCGCCGCGCGCCGTCAGCTCGTGCGCCAGCGCCAGGAGGGGCGAGGTGGACTCGTGGTCGGGCCAGAGCGCAAAGAACACCCGATGCGAGCGCGCCTCGGTCATGCCGCCCTATTCCGCGGGAATCAGCAGCGCCACGGCATGCGCCGCGATGCCTTCGGCGCGGCCTTCGAACCCCAGGCGCTCGTTGGTCTTGCCCTTGACGTTCACGGCCCCGGCCGCAATGCCGAGGTCGGCCGCGATGTTGGCGCGCATCGCGGCGACATGGGGCGCGATGCGCGGTGCCTGGGCGATGATCGTGGCGTCGATGTTGCCGACCCGCCAGCCTGCGGCGCGCACGGCATCCATGGCGCCACGCAGCAGGGCGCGGCTGTCGGCGCCCTCCCACTGCGAGCCGGTGTCGGGAAACATGCCGCCGATGTCGCCGAGGCCGGCGCCGCCGAGAATCGCATCGGTGATCGCATGCAGCAGCGCATCGGCATCCGAATGCCCGAGCAGACCCTGATGATGGGGAATGTGCACACCGCCCAGAATCAGCTTGCGGCCCGGCGTCAGCGCATGCACGTCATAGCCCTGACCGACGCGAAATGGAAGCTTCATTGCGGAAATACCCTTTCACAACACCTGATGAACACGCTGTTCCGTGCGGACAGAAGGCGCCGCACCACGGAGATCGACCGGCCCGGCATGGCACCCCCGAATGCATCGACTTGAGGTGCGGCACAGGCCCGGGCGCCGCGCCGGAAACGCGCGCGGCGGCGCCATACTCATGCGCGACGCCGCGCGAAAGCGCCGGCAGCCGGCCTACTTCCTTTTCGGAGCGCGGCAGCCGATCTGCTTCGTCTTTTCATTGGCGTAGGATTCCAGGCCCGCGCCGCATGTCAGCGGGTCCTTCGGCATCATGGCGCCCTTGCCGGCCTTGCAACCGAAATTGCCGGCCTTGCCCGGCTTGCCCATCATCTTCCAGCCTTCGGGACAACTCGGGGCGGCGGCCTTGGCCGGAGCCGCGGCGCCCTCCACCACCAGCTTCGCTTCGGCCTTGCCGACGCAAGGGAAGTGGGTGGTGATCTTTTTCCCTTCGGCCTTGATGCTGTAGGTACCCGGCTTGGCGTAGGTCTTGGCGATGGTCACGGGAAACCTGGTTTCCCTGCCGTCCACCTTGATGTTGCGCGACTCGCTGCCGTCGTCGAAATGCACTTCCATGCCACAGAAGTTCGGCTCGCCTTCGGCGGAGATCGTGATCTTCACTTCCTTGCCCGCCTGGGCCGGGCTGGGATCGAACTTGAGGCCGCCGATGCCGCCGCTTTGGGCCAGAACGAGACCCGAAGCTGCGGCCAGGACGATACCTAGGATGGATTTCATGTGGGGGCTCCTCTATCGATGAACAAAGACCAACGCGTTTCAGACTAGCGCATTTTCATGCGGATGGACAGGACATATCGCGCCATCCGCGGCTTCAGGAGACCGCTGAAGCCGGTCGGCCCGCGCTCAGGCCTTTTCCCTGTTGCGAAGCACCCATTCGGCCATTTGCAGGTCGACCGGATACGTGACCTTGAGATTGCTGATGTCGGCCGGCACGAGGCGCGGCAACAGTCCAAGCGTCTCGATGGCGCTGGCTTCATCGGTCACCTGCGGCGCGAAATCGAGCGCATCGAGCAGCAGGTGATGGCGGAACATCTGCGGCGTCTGCGCCTGCCACAGGCCATCGCGCGATACGGTCTGGCGAATGCGGCCGTTTTCGTCGCAGCGCTTCAGGGTGTCGGCAACCGGCACCGCCAGCAGGCCGCCGGAATCGTCCTCGCCCACTTCGGCGATGAGATTTTCAATCATGGCGACCGTCACGCAGGGCCGCGCCGCATCGTGCACCAGGATCCAGTCGTTGCCTATCGCTCCGAGCTCCGCCGCCATCGCCCGCAGGCCGTTGCCGACGCTGTGCGCCCGGGTGTCGCCGCCGCAGCGCAGCACATGCAATTTCGGACCGAGCGCAGCCATCTCGGCCGCCGGCCAGTGCGTATCGTCCGGGGCAAGCACGACGAATACATTCGCGATCGCCGGAGTGGCGCACAATGCAGCCAGGGCATGCCGGATCATCGGCCGGCCCGCCAGCGGCAGGTACTGCTTGGGCAAGACGCGGCCCGAAAGTGCGCCCATGCGCGAACCCGAACCCGCTGCAGGAACCAGTGCGTGATAAGTCATGTCGCAATTCTATACAATCGCCCTGAAGGAAGTCGCGCGAGGATCGCCATGTTCGCCGCAGAAGCCGGATACGAAAGCCTGCAGGCCTTTGCCACCAGCATCGGCATCGGGCTGCTGATCGGCCTCGAGCGCGAACGGCAGTCCGATCCGAAGGCCGGCTTGCGCACCTTCGCCCTGGTCGGCCTGCTCGGCTGCATCAGCGCGCTGCTGGCGCAGGTCACCGACAGCGGCTGGATACTCGCGGCCGGCCTGCTGGCGGTTGCCGCGATGATGATCGCCGCCCATGTTTCCGATCCGATGGAGAGCGGTGATCCGGGCACGACTTCGGTGATCGCGCTGATGGTTTGCTACGCGCTGGGCGCGGTGGTCTGGTATGGCTATCCCTCGACCGCCGTCATGCTGGCCATCGCGACCACCATCCTGCTCTATTTCAAAACCGAACTGCACGGCATCTCCAGGAGCCTGACACCCGTCGACCTGCTGTCGATCCTGAAGTTCGGCGTGCTGGCGCTGGTGATCCTGCCGATCCTGCCCGACCGCGATTTCGGTCCCTACCAGGCACTCAATCCGCACAACATCTGGTGGATGGTGGTGCTGATCTCGGGCGTGTCGCTGACCGGCTACGCTGCCCTGCGCCTGACCGGGGCGCAACACGGCGCGGCGTTGATCGGCCTGTTCGGCGGCCTCGCCTCGTCCACCGCCACCACCATGATTTTCGCCCGCCATGCCAGGGCGACCGCCGGGCTGGTCCACACCGCGATGGTCGTCATCCTGCTCGCCAACATCGTCGTCATGGCGCGCATCGGCTTGCTCGCCTTCGCCGTGGCGCCCGCCATCACGACCCCGCTGTTCGCCGTCCTCGGCGGCGGCATGGTGTTGGGTATCGCGGCAACCTTCTGGGGCTGGCGCCATCTCGCGGGCAACGGCACGCTGCCGATGCCGGAGGTCACCAACCCGACGGAGATGAAGACCGCGCTGACCTTCGGCGCCCTCTATGCGCTGATTCTGGTGCTCTCCGCCTGGCTGCAGGATGTCGCCGGCAACCGCGGATTGAACCTGCTGGCGCTGGCTTCCGGGCTGACCGACGTCGATGCGATCGCGCTGTCGTCGCTGCGCATGTTCGGCATGGAAAAGCTGACGGCCGCGCAAACGATCACCCAGATTACCCTGGCATTGCTCTCCAACCTCGCCTTCAAGACCGGGCTGGTGGTCGTCATCGGCGGTGCGGCGCTGGCGCGCCACACCCTGCCGGGACTGGCCGCCATCGCCGTTGGTCTGGTCGGCGGCCTGCTGCTGATGACCTGACGCGAGATGACCATGAGACCTGCTATCGCAACCCGTCCGCCGGCCGTCGCCGGCATGTTCTATCCCGGCGATCCGGCCAGCCTGCGTGATGAACTGCTGACCTGTCTCGCCGTCTCACCGGCGTCGACTCCTGCGCAGGCCGGCCTTCTGAAGGCCGTCATCGTGCCGCATGCCGGCTACATCTATTCCGGCGGCACCGCGGGTCGCGCCTATGCCCTGCTGGCTCCGCTCAAGAACCGCATCCGGCGCGTGGTCCTGCTCGGCCCCTGCCACCGCGTATCGGTGCGCGGACTGGCGGCGCCTACCGTACAGGCCTTCGCCACGCCGCTGGGCAGCATTCCGCTCGACCGCGCCGCGCTCGATGCGCTGGCCGATCTGCCGCAAGTCGTCGCCAGCGACGACGCCCACGCCCAGGAACACTCGCTGGAAGTGCAACTGCCCTTCCTGCAAACCGTGCTGGGCGAGTTCGATCTGGTGCCGCTGGCGGTGGGCCATGCCAGCAGCGGCGACGTGGCCCAAGTGCTGGACCGCCTCTGGGGCGGCCCGGAAACGCTGATCGTGATCAGCTCCGACCTCTCGCACTTTCACGGCTACCGCGAGGCGCAGGCGATCGACGGGGCGACGGCCGAACACATCCTCGCCCTCGACCAGCTCACCAGTTTCGACCAGGCCTGCGGCGCGCTGCCGATCAACGGCCTGCTCGCGCTGGCGCGCAAGCGCGGGCTGCGCATCGAGCGCGTGGCGCAATGCAACTCGGGCGACACGGCCGGCGACAAATCGCGCGTGGTCGGCTATGCCTCATTCGCCCTCTATGAGCCCGAAGCGGCCGCCAGCGACCTCGGCCCGGCCCTGCTGGTGCGCGCCCGCAATGCCATCGCCGCCAAGCTCAAGCAGGCGACGCAGGCCGAGCCCGCGCATCCCGCGCTAAGCCAACCCGGCGCCACCTTCGTCACGCTGACGCAGAAGGGTCAGCTGCGCGGCTGCATCGGCTCGCTGCAGGCCCATCGTGCGCTCGATCAGGATGTGCGCGCCAACGCCGTCGCCGCCGCCTTCAGCGACCCGCGCTTCCCGCCGCTGACGCTGGCCGAATTGCCGCACACCCGCGTCGAGGTATCGCTGCTCACGGCGCCGCAGCCGATGAGGTTCAGCGACGAGGCCGATGCCCTGCGCCAGTTGCGGCCCAATGTTGATGGAATCATCTTCATCGCCGGCCGGCGGCGCAGCACCTTCCTGCCGCAGGTCTGGGAACAACTGCCCGAACCGCGCCAGTTCCTCGCCCATCTCAAGCAGAAGGCCGGCCTGCCGCCCGACTACTGGTCGTCCGACGTCGAACTGCAACGCTACGAGGTGCAGAAATGGAAGGAAGCGCCGACCGCATAAGCGGTGTGCCCGCCCGCTGGTGGCACAAGCTCGACGACGGCCGCATCCAGTGCGACCTCTGCCCGCGCAATTGCCGTCTGCACGAGGGGCAGCGCGCCGCCTGCTTCGTGCGCGCCATGCAGGGCGGCGAGATGCTGCTGACCACCTACGGGCGCAGCTCGGGCTTTTGCATCGACCCGATCGAGAAGAAGCCGCTCAACCATTTCTACCCGGGCTCCAGTGTGCTGTCCTTCGGCACAGCCGGCTGCAACCTGGCCTGCAAGTTCTGCCAGAACTGGGACATTTCCAAATCGCGTGACATGGACCGCCTGATGGACGACGCCACGCCGCAAGCCATCGCCCGCGCCGCGAAAAGGGAGGGCGCCCGCTCCGTCGCCTTCACCTACAACGACCCGGTGATCTTCGCCGAGTACGCGATGGACACGGCCGACGCCTGCCATGCGCTCGACGTCAAGACCGTCGCCGTCACCGCCGGCTACATGCACATGGACCCGGCGCGCGAGTTCTACTCGAAGATGGATGCCGCCAATGTCGACCTGAAGGCCTTCACCGACGAGTTCTACGTCAATCTGTGCGGCGGGCGCCTGCAGCCCGTGCTCGACATCCTGGCCATGATCCATCACGAAACCGATTGCTGGCTCGAAATCACCACCTTGCTGATTCCCGGCAAGAACGATGGCGACGAGGAACTCAAAGCGTTATCGGCCTGGGTGGCGAAGGAACTCGGGCCGGACGTGCCGCTGCACTTCACCGCCTTCCATCCCGACTGGAAGCTCGACAATATCCCGCAGACCCCGCTCTCGACCCTGACCCGCGCCCGCCGCATCGCGCTGGAGGCCGGCCTGCACTACGTCTATACCGGCAACGTGCATGACAAGAGCGGCGACCGGACCAATTGCCCGGGTTGCGGCAAGCCGGTGATTGCGCGCGACTGGTATCGCATCCTCGACTACGATCTGGATGCGACCGGCCATTGCACACATTGCGGCACGGCCATCGCGGGGCGTTTCGGCGAGTTCGGCACGCCCTTCGGCCCGCAGCGCATTCCGGTCAGGCTGCACGGCGCCTGACATCGCCGTCCTGTCGGCGTCTACTCTCGAAGCCTCGCCGCAGAGGGTCAGTCCCGCTGCAACCCGCCACGAACGGGCATGGGCTAAGGTTTGTCCGGCTCGCCGGGCAGGATGTTCCGCCGTGTCACCGTGAACTCCTCGACCACGACGGCTTCGCCGTCGATCACCTGGCCGTCGTTTCGCGTCTTTTCCCAGACGGGAGCCTGTTCGCGCATCGCCTTGCGCAATGCCCGGGTCTTCCACCAGAACCAGGCCAGGGCGACGGCTCCCGCGACAAGCACGACGGCGATCACCACCAGCGAAAACATGAAGCCCAGCGCAAGAACGATTGCGCCGGCGACGAAGGTAATCGCCTTGCCGAGCGCGCCGACGGCCGGGCCGGGTTGCGTCATTCGGGATCCTTCGAGTCGATGGCAAGGGTCACCGGACCATCATTCACCAGACTGACCTGCATGTCGGCGCCGAATGCCCCGGTCGACACCGGACGGCCCAGTGCCTGCGCGAGCCGTTCGACGAAACGGTCGAACAAGGGCCGCGAGACCGCCGCCTGCGCGGCGCGCCCCCAGGAAGGACGATTGCCTTTTTTTGTGGAGGCATAGAGCGTGAATTGCGACACCGCCAGGATCTCGCCGCCGGCATCGACGACGCTGCGGTTCATCACGCCGGCTGCGTCGGGAAAGATGCGCAGCCGCACCAGCTTCTGCACCATCCAGTCCAGATCGTCCGGCTGGTCGGCCTCCTCGAACCCGGCCAGCACCAGCAATCCGGGACCGATGGCACCGACGATGGCGCCTTGCACCCTGACCGCAGCTTCGCCGACACGCTGGACGATCACCCGCATGCCGGTCGCTAGCCCAGCGTCGCGCCGGCCAGCTTGACGCCGAAGCCGATGAACAGGCCGCCGACCGCGCCGGTAGCCGTGGCGGACAGGCGCTGGCGGCGGCGGAACTGCCGGGCCAGATGCGCGCCGCCGAAGATCAGTGCCGAGAGATACAGGCCGCTGCAGATCTGGACAATGACGGCCAGGATCAGGAAAGAGAGCGCCGGATGCGGATAGTCGGGCGAGACGAACTGGATGAAGAAGGACACGAAGAACAGGATCGCCTTGGGATTCATCAGGCTGATCAGCAAGGCCGTCCTGAAGGGCCGCGACGCATCGAGAGCCACCCGCGGCGCTGGACTCTGCACTCCCCCGCGCCAGGTACGGATTGCCGAATTCAACAGCCCGAAACCCAGCCAGGCGAGGTAGGCGGCCCCGGCGTACTTGAACAGCATGAACAGGGCCGGCGTCGCCTGCAGCAGGGAGGCGACGCCCGTTGCCGACAGAACCATCAGGATCGCGTCGCCGGTAAAGATGCCGGCGGCGCCGCGATACCCGGCGGCGATGCCCCAGCGCGACGCGAGGGTCATCACATAGAGGGAGTTCGGTCCCGGCAGGAGGACGATGAAAATCGTGCCGAGGACGAAGGTCGTGAGGTCGGTGATACCGTAAAACATCGAAAATGCTCCGCAACGGGAGTGCGATATTACAGGCTACCAGGGCCTTCCGCCGGCAGGATAGCAAGCCGAATGTTCGCCGGGCGCTGCGGCCCGTGCGGCAAGCTCATCGGCCTGCGGTGGATTCCCGCGCAAAGCACGACGCGACTTGAACTACAGACTTACGCGCGTCCCCAGTTCCACCACCTGATTCGGCGGCAGGCCGAAGAAGTCCGCCGCCGTGCGCGCGTTGCGGTACAACGTGGCGAACAGCGCTTCGCGCCAATAGGGCATTTCGGCTCCCACGCGGGGCATTACGGTTTCGCGGCCGAGGAAGTAGGAAGTCGTCATCGGCTCCAGGCTCAGTCCCTGCTCGGCGCACCACTCCAGCGCCGCCGGCACGTCCGGCACATCCATGAAGCCGAAATGGATGCCGACGCGGAAGAAGCGATGGTTCAGCCGCTCGACCACGACGCGCTGCGCTTCGACCACGCGGGGCACGGATTCCACCGTCACCGTGACCAGCGCCACCTGTTCGTGGAGCACCTTGTTGTGCTTGAGGTTGTGCAGCAGGGCGTGCGGCACATGGTCCGGATAGGGCGTCATGAACACCGCCGTGCCGGGCACCGTGATGGTGTCCGGGGTCTCGATGCCGGTGATGAAATCCCCCAGCAGGAGCGCCTGGGTGTCGAGCTTCTCCTGCAGCAGTTTGCGTCCGGCTTTCCACGTGGTCAGCACCAGATACACGACACCTCCGAACACCAGCGGGAACCAGCCGCCTTCGAAAATCTTGGTCGAATTGGCGGCGAGGAAAGTCAGGTCCAGCGCCAGCAGCGCACCGAATACCGGCAGCGCCAGCCGCCGGCGCCAGCCCCATTGGCGGCGCGCGACGAGATAGGCGAACAGCGTGGTGATGATCATGGTGCCGGTCACCGCAATGCCGTAGGCCGCCGCCAGATTGGTGGATGACTTGAAGGCGAGGACCAGGGCGATCACCCCCAGCAGCATCAGCCAATTCACGCCCGGCATGTAGATCTGCCCGATCTGGCTGCCGGAGGTGTGCCGCAACTCCATGCGCGGCGCGTAGCCGAGCTGGATCGCCTGCTGGGTGATCGAATACACGCCGGTGATCACCGCCTGCGATGCGATCACCGTGGCCGCAGTGGCCAGGCCCACCAGCGGCAGCAGGAACCAGTCGGGCGCCATCAGGTAGAAGGGATTCCTGATCGTCGTCGGGTCTTCGAGCAGCAGCGCGCCCTGGCCGAAGTAGTTGAGCAGCAACGCCGGCAGCACCAGGCCGAACCAGGCCAGGCGAATCGGCCGCCGGCCGAAGTGGCCCATGTCGGCATACAGCGCCTCGGCCCCGGTCACCACCAGGAAGACGCTGCCCATGGCGAGGAAGCCCAGTCCCGGATCGGCGGCGAAGAAGGCCAGCGCGTGGCCCGGCCAGAGCCCCGTCAGCACCGACGGATGACGCAGGATCTGGGCCACGCCGAGGGCCGCCAGGGCGATGAACCAGACGCAGGTGATCGGCCCGAAGGTCACGCCGACCCTGGCGGTGCCGTGTCTTTGTATCCAGAACAGCGCCACCAGGATGCCCAGCGTGATCGGCACGACATAGTGCGCGAACATCGGCGTCGCCACCTCCAGCCCCTCCACCGCCGAGAGCACCGAGATGGCCGGCGTGATGAGGCCGTCGCCGTAGAACAGCGCGGCGCCGAAAAGGCCGAGCAGGATCACCGCCTGCCGTGTGCGGCCGGAAAGTCCCTCGTCGGCCAGCACCCGCGCCATCAGCGCCATGATGCCGCCCTCGCCCTTGTTGTCGGCGCGCAGGATCAGCGCGACGTACTTGAAGGAGACGACGACAATCAGCGACCAGAACACCAGCGAAAGAATTCCCAGCACGTTCGCCGCCGTGATCGGCACCGGATGATGGGCATTGCCGAAGACCTCCTTCAGCGCATACAGCGGGCTGGTACCGATGTCGCCATAGACGACGCCGAGGGCAGCGAGGGCGAGGACGGCGGTGCTGTCTTTTTGAGACTCGTGGTTCATGTCGAAGAATCCTGAAGTTGAAAGCGGTAGCCGACGCCGGTTTCGGTCAGCAGGTATCGCGGCCGTGCCGGATCGGCTTCGAGCTTCTGCCGCAGATGGCCGACGTAGATGCGCAGATAGTGGCCGCGCTCGGCATGGCCCGGCCCCCACACGTCCTTCAGCAACTGGTGATGCGTCAGGACGCGTCCGGCATTGGTCAATAGCACGCCGAGCAGGCGGTACTCGATGGGCGTGAGGTGGATCGCAGCGCCATCACGGGTGACCGTGCGGTGAGCACGGTCCACGCGGATACTCCCGAACTCGATCACCGTCTCGCCAGCGCCGACTTTCTGCCTTCGCAACAAGGCGCGCACCCGTGCCCGCATTTCCTCGACGCCGAAGGGTTTGGTAAGGTAATCGTCGGCGCCGGCATCGAGCGCAGCGACTTTCTCCGCCTCGGCCGAGCGGGCGGACAACACCAGCAGCGGCAGCATGGTCCAGGTGCGCAACTCGCGAATCAAGTCGACGCCATCGCGGTCCGGCAGGCCGAGGTCGATGATCGCCAGCGCCGGCCCCGGCCCGGTGAACGCCTCCAGCGCCTCCGCCGCCGAGCCGGCATCAACCACGCGGCCCTCGTCCTCCAGCGCGGCGCGGACGAAACGCCTGATCTGCGGCTCGTCCTCGACCACCAGAATCAGCGGGCGATCGTCATTCACCGGCTTCCTCCTCCAGCACCGGCGGGGTGCCGAGCGGCAGTGTGAATACCATGCGGGTTCCGCCCTCCACCCTCCGCTCCGCCCGGATGACGCCGCCATGCACCTCGACGATGGCGCGGCAGATCGCCAGGCCGAGGCCGCCGCCGGTGCCCGAATGGCGTCCGCGCTCGAACAGGTCGAACACGCTGTCCTCGCCTTGCGGCGGCAAGCCCGGTCCGTCATCGGCCACGGCGATCTCGACCGCCTCGCCCGCAACGTGCGCAGTGATGAAAATCGTTCCCCGTGGCGCGTATTTCGCCGCGTTTTCCAGCAAGTTGCAGAACACCCGCTCCAGCAGCACGGCGTCGAATTCCAGCGGCGGCAGGTCCGGCGCCAGTTCAACGCGCACCTCGCGCCCGGCCAGCACGCCGGCCATTGCCTTGAGGCTGCTGCCGACCACTTCTTCCAGCGGCTGCCATTCGCGGTTCAGCACGATCTTGCCGGTATGCAGGCGGGCCATGTCCAGCAGGTTATGCACCAGCCCGGACAGGCGCAACGCCTGGTCGCGGATCGCCAGCGTGGATTCCAGCGCCGGCGCAGGCAGCGACGGCTTGGTCAGCGTCAGTGCATCGGCCAGCCCCACCAGCACTGTCAGCGGGGTACGCAGGTCGTGCGACACGGCGGAAAGCAGCGCGGTACGGAGTCGTTCCGATTCCATGTTCACGGTGACTTGCTGAACCACTTCGCCATAGTGCAGGCGTTCGACGGCGATCGCCGCCAGTGATGCCACGGCGTCGAGCAGCGGTCGCCGCTCGGTGGCAGAGAAGCGCTCGGCATGGTCGGAATAAACCAGCAGCACGCCCCGCGTCCGCACCGACGAAACCAGCGGCAACGCCAGTGCCGGGGCATAACCGCTTTCTTCCGCCGCGAGGTGCATGGGCTGTCCCTGCTCATAGACCGCACTCACATGGGCCTGGTGCCGGTCCCCACCCTGCCGGGCCGGCATCGCCGCCAGAGCGTCATCACCGCGCGGCAGATAGAGAACTGCCTCGATTTCCAGCCGCGAGGCGAGAAAGTCCCGCACGATGTCCGCCACCTGCTCTACCGCGATGGCACCGGAAAGCAGTTTCGCCATGTCGTACAGCGCGCGCATTTCATCCTCGCGCCGTGCCGCCAGCAGGGCCTTCTCGCGCAGGCGGGCGGCCAGCTGGCCGATCACCAGCGCCACCACCAGCATCACGGCAAACGTGATCAGGTATTGGGCGTCGGCTACCGCCATTGAAAACCGCGGCTCGACGAAAAAGAAATCGAACAAGGCGACTCCGCCGAAGGCTGCGAGGATCGCCGGCCCGCTGCCAAGCCACATGGCCACTAGTGCAACGACCAGAAGGAAGATCATGACGATGTTGGCGGCATCGACCGCCCCCGCCAATGGCAAAGTCAGCAAGGTGGTTGCCACGCAGGCCAGCGCGGCTCGGAGGTAATCGCCCACAGTGCGTGTTGATCCCGGTTCGCTCATGAATTCATGCTACGCGCCGAGATGTAAAAAGGGGGTAAAAATCGCCCGATGTGGCGGGCGATCGGTCGCCGTCCCGCCGGAACCTGCTCTCGGAGAATACCTCGCCGCCGAAGGTCTGCCCCTCTGCAATCCGCCACAAGCATTGCAGGTCGGCGCTTGCATGATTCGCCCGGCGAAGCATTGCACTGTGTCGCCAAAACTTCCCGGCGATGACCACATCCTGCCCCCACCGGGCCGCGACGCCTTGCCTTGATTTTGCGCTCATGCGGAGCATAATTCCGATGCATACCCGAGGGCTATGCGATCGAGTGGAGTCGACGACACTTCCCATGAACCTGGAATCCTGCAACAACATTCTGGTGGTAGATGATCTGGCGGAGAACCGCCGGCTGTATTCGCTGATCCTGCGCGAAGCCGGCTGCGCGGTAACGGAAGCGGCGTCCGGCGACGCGGCGCTGGCGGTGTGCGAAGCGCGCGACTACGCCATGATCATGATGGACGTGCATATGCCGGGCCTGGACGGATTCGAGACGGCGCGACGCATCCGCCGGCAACCCGGCTGCACTGTGACCCCGATCGTCTTCGTTTCGGCCGTGTATACCAGCGACAGCGATCGCTACAAGGGCTATGGCGAGGGTGCAGTCGATTATCTGCTGGCGCCGGTGGTACCCGACGTGCTGCGCGCCAAGGCCAAAGCCTTCCTCGAAATCCACCGGCGACGCAAGGAGGCCGAGGAATTGGCCCGCCTGCTGGAGCAACAGAACCACCAGCTGCGCGCCGCCTACGACGAGCTGGAGGCCTTCAGCTACGCCGCCGCCCACGATCTTCGCGCGCCGCTACGCGCCATCGGCGGCTTCGCCGAAATCCTGCGGGAAGAATCCGCCGCGGCGCTCGACGAGGAACAGCGCGACTGTCTGGATCGGATTGCCGCCGCCACCGCGCGCATGAACCGGCTCATCGACAGCCTGCTGATTCTTGCCGGCGTCACGCGCAGCGCGATGCGCCACGAAGCCGTCAATTTGGGCGCGCTGGCGCAGGAAATCGCACAAGAGATGCAGCAGAGTTCGCCGCGAAACATCGACTGGGACATCGCGCCGGACCTTTCCGCTCAGGGCGATCCGGGCCTCTTGCGCATTCTGCTCACCAACCTGCTCGGCAACGCCTGGAAATACACCGCCCGGCGGGAGCGCGCGCGGATAGAACTGGGTCAGGCGGCGAAGGATGAGGGCACGGCGTTTTACGTGCGCGACAACGGCAGCGGCTTCGATGCGGCGCAATTCGCCGATCAGCTTTTCAAACCCTTCAATCGCTTCCACAGCCACGAGGAAGCGCCCGGCAACGGCATCGGCCTGGCCACCGTGCACCGCATCGTGACACGGCATGGCGGCCGGATTTGGGCGGAATCTGCAAAGGACGCCGGCGCGACATTCTGGTTCACTCTCGGATAAAGGCAGCTCATGGAAAAACCAGGCTCCGCCATCCTGATCGTCGACGACGACCAGACCAACACGCGCCTGCTCGAAGTCCAACTGAAATCCAGCGGTTACCAGATCATGACCGCCCACTCCGGCGGGGAATGCCTGGAACAGATCAAAGCGCACCTGCCCGACATCATTTTGCTCGACATCATGATGCCGGAAATGGACGGATTCGATGTGGCCGGACGGCTCAAGGCCGATCCGCGGACGGAGAACATTCCGGTGATCATGATCACCGGTCTGGCAGATCGGGAATCGCGCCTGCGCGCGCTGGGCATGGGCGCCGAGGAATTCCTTACCAAGCCGGTCGACCGGGCCGAGCTGCTGGTCCGGGTGCGCAACATGCTGCGCCTCAAGGAGTATCAGAACTTTCTCGCCGACTACAACCGCGTCCTCGAACAGAGTGTGGCCGAACGCACGCGCGAACTGCGCGAAGCCTACAAGGACACCATCCTCACCATGGTGCGGGCGGCGGAATACCGCGACGAGGATACCGGCGCGCACGTGCAGCGCATCAGCTTCTATTGCCTCGACATGGCCGAGGAACTGGGTCTGGACGCCGAATTCCGCGATGAAATCTTCTATGCCAGCCCGATGCACGACATCGGCAAGATCGCGATTCCCGACGCCGTGATGCTGAAGCCCGGCGCCCTGACGCCAGAGGACTGGGCGATCATGAAAAGCCACGCCGCCACCGGCGCGAAGATTCTCGAAAAGGGCGGCTCGCCCTACACCAGGATGGGCGCCGAGATCGCCCAGAACCACCACGAGCGCTGGGACGGCTCCGGCTATCCCAAAGGCATTGCGGGCGAAGCGATTCCCTTCGCCGCGCGACTGATGAACATCGCCGACCAGTACGACGCCCTGCGCTCGAAGCGGCCCTACAAACCTGCCCTCGATCACGAAAGGGTAGTCGAGATCATCACCGTCGGCGACGGCCGCACCCTGCCGGCGCACTTCGATCCGCAGGTGCTGGACGCATTCGGCCACTGTGCAGAGCGCTGGCGCGGGATTTACGATGCCCACGCCGATTGAGGCAGCGCGCCTCTCCCCTGCCCACCTTCTTGAAGGGAGCCCGAGGCGGAATGGAAACGACTGAACCCGCCACGGCAAAAGTCGGCGCTGGCGACACGGCGCCAGCCGATGCCGCTCGGTCGTTGTTTGTCTCGTTGCGCGCGCGGCTTCTGCTGCTCGTCGCGGTGGCGCTGGTACCGGCCTTCGCGCTGACCTTCCGGGTCCACTACCAGCAATTGCTCGACCGCCAGGCCGAGCTGGACGCCGCGGCGCAGCGCATCGCGCATTCGCGCGCCCTGGAGTTCGGCGAAAAGATCGCGGACACGAAGAGCCTGCTCGCCATCATCGCCGGCTTCCCCACGGTGAGGGCCGACCCGTCGCTGGTGCGCTGCAGCGAACTGCTGGCGGACATGAAACGCAATT
Source organism: Sulfuritalea sp. (assembly GCA_030247575.1). Taxonomy (GTDB): domain Bacteria; phylum Pseudomonadota; class Gammaproteobacteria; order Burkholderiales; family Rhodocyclaceae; genus Sulfuritalea. The sequence continues at coordinate 14,423 of JAOTRV010000010.1, read as the reverse complement.
TGCCGGTCTACGGCAACCTCGGCGTAGTCAAGGCAGACGGCACGCTCGTCTGCAGCGCGACGCCCTTCGATCGTGAAAAGCCGCTGCGCGTGACCGATCGCCGGTGGTTCCGCGATGCACTCGAAACGCGCCGGTTTGTCATCGGCGACTATCTGGTCGGCCGCATTACCGGCCTGCACAGCCTCACATTCGGCTTGCCAGTCTTCGGTGCCGGCGACGAGCCCGCCGGAGTCGCCTTCGCCGCCCTCGATCTGGGCTGGCTGTCCCGGTTCGTCGCCGGTCTGACACTGCCCGAGGATTCCGCCCTGCTGGTACTCGACCGCGACGGACGCATCCTCGCCCGCCACCCCGATCACGCCGAATGGGTGGGCAAGACCTATCCGCAGGCGGCGCATATCCTCGCCGCTGCCGCTGCCAGCGCGGAGGGCCTGTTCGATGCCGCCGGGGTCGACGCGGTCGTCCGACGCGGCGCCTTCGCCCGTGTGCCCGGCAGCAACGGCGAGCTCACCGTGCTCTTCGGTCGGCGAAGCGACATCGCCGTCAACGAAACCCGCAGCGAGTTCGGCCGCAGCCTGGCCTTCATGGCTGCCATCCTGCTGGCGAGTTTCGCCCTCGCCTGGCTGACAGCCGAGGTGCTGGTGCTACGCCGCACACGGCGCCTGGCGGAAACGGCCAACCGGCTCGCCGCGGGCGATCTCGCCGCGCGCAGCGGACTGGATTATCCCGATGAAATCGGCAAGCTGGCGGGCGCCTTCGATGCCATGGCGGACGCCGTGGCCGAGCGCGAAGACCGCCTGGCCCGCACCAACCGCGCGCTGCGCATCATCAGCGCATCGAATCGCACGCTGCTGACGCGAAGCGACGATGCCACGCTGCTCGATGCCGTTTGCCGGCTGATCGTCGAAGAGGGAGGCTTTGCCGCGGCCTGGATCGGACGTCGCCACGACGACGCAGCGAGGAGCGTCGGCGTCCTGGCCAGCTACGGCATCGGCGCGGCACTGGCGAAGGAACTGGAGACGGTCACCTGGGACGAAGCGCCATCCGGTCGCGGTCCGGTCGGCACCGCGATCCGCGAGCAGCGCAGCGTGGTGGTGCCCGACATCGCCGGCGAAACGGCGCTGGCCGATCGCCGCGCCGCGGCGGCAGGCGAAGGCATCGCTTCCGCCGCGGCCCTGCCGCTGATGGTGGGCGACGAAGTGTGGGGTGCCATCGGCATTTTTTCGCGCGAGCAGGACGCCTTTTCGGCCGACGAAATAGCCTTGCTCGGCGAGGCCGCCAGCGATCTTGCCTTTGGGCTCACCACCCTGCGCCTGCAAGCGCGGGAAGAGGTGGCGCGCGAGGCCAGCCGCCTGAAGAGCGAGTTCCTCGCCAGCATGAGCCACGAACTGCGCACCCCGCTCAACGCCATCATCGGTTTTTCGGAAGTGTTGCGCGATGGCATCGCCGGGGAAGTGAGCGAACAGCAGCGCGAGTATCTCGGCGACATTCTCAACAGCGGCACGCATCTGCTCGAACTGATCAATGACATTCTCGATTTGTCCAAGGTCGAGTCCGGCAAGATGGCACTTGAACTGGAATGGCTGGAGGTGGAAAACCTCCTGCACTCGTCACTGTCCATTGTCCGTGAAAGGGCCGTGACACACCGCCTGACGCTAGAACTGCAAGCGGCCGATGCCGGCGCGCTTTGCGCCGACCCGCGCAAACTGAAACAGATCGCCTACAACCTGCTGTCCAACGCAGTGAAATTCACGCCCGATGGCGGGCGAGTCACCGTCACCGCGCGACGCTTGCCGGCGCGGGACGTGCCCGTCACCACGCCGCCATCCGGGATCACGGAATTTGTCGAAATCGCGGTGACCGACAACGGCATCGGCATTGCCCGGGAAGATCAGGCGCGACTGTTTGCCGCCTTTACCCAGATCGACTCCTCGCTGTCGCGCCGCCATGAAGGCACCGGACTCGGCCTCGCCCTGGTCAAGCGCCTGGCCGAATTGCACGGCGGCGCCGTAGGCATCGAGAGCGCGCCGGGCAAGGGCTCGACCTTCCGCGTCTGGCTGCCCTGTCGGCCGCAAGTCGATTGTCCAGACCGGAATAGCAAAAACGTCCTGCCGACACCCAATGGCAGCCGTCGGGTGCTGGTAGTGGAAGACGATCCCCGGGCCGGCGAGCTGTTGCGGCTGGCCCTGACTCAGGAGGGCTTTGCGGTCATCCAGGCGGCCAGCGCCGACGAGGCACGGCAACGGCTCGTCGAACAGACACCGGACCTGATTACGCTCGACATCCTGCTGCCCGACGAAGACGGCTGGCAATTACTCGACTGGCTGAAGCAGAGCATCGAGTGGGCGCATATCCCGGTAGTCGTGGTTTCCATCGTCGCCCAGCAGGACAAGGGATTTGCGCTGGGCGCCTGCGCCGTGCTGCAAAAGCCATTTACAAAGGAAGAACTGGTCACCGCGCTGGCGCGATCGGGCTTTGTGCTGCCGCAGAAAAGTGCAGCGCGCGTGCTGGTGGTGGATGACGAACCAAGCGCGGTGGAACGCATTGCGGCGCCGCTGGAAGCGGCGGGCCATTCGGTCGCGCGGGCCTATGGCGGTCGCGAGGCGCTGGCCAGCGCCTTCGCCGCACCACCGGATCTGATCCTGCTCGATCTGATGATGCCCGACCTGTCTGGCTTCGACGTGGTAGCGGCGCTGCGTGCCGATGCGCGCACGGCATTGCTGCCCATCATCATCGTGACGGCAAAGACGCTCGACGCAGCCGAGCGTCGGTCGCTGGACGGGCAGGTTCAGACCGTCATCGAGAAAGGCGGCTTCTCGCCCTCGGCCTTTCTCGCCGAAGTGCATCGGGCGCTTGCGCCGCGGGAGGCAGGGTCATGGCATCGATCCTGATCGTCGAAGACAATCCCGCCAACCTCAAGCTGGCCACCATGCTGCTGGTAAAGGCGGGCCATGGCGTGAGCCAGGCGGTGGATGGTGAAGCCGGCGTGCGCCTGGCCCAGGAAACCCGACCCGACCTCGTATTGCTGGATATCCAGATGCCCGGCATCGACGGCCTCGAAGCGATCCGCCGCTTGCGCAGCAACCCGGCCACCGCTCAACTCAAAATCATTGCCGTGACCGCGCTGGCAATGAAAGGCGACGAAGAAAGAATCCGCGCAGCCGGCTGCGATGGCTACATCGCCAAGCCCTTCCACTACCGCGAATTCCTCGAACAGGTGAAGGCTGCGCTGGCGAAGTAGCGCGGCCATCCACTGCATGCCAACCCGGCAGTTGCCGCGAAAAGTTGGCGCTGGCGGGACGGTGCTGCGTATCCCACCAGGGGATACCGTCTGCCTTCGGTCGGGTGACAGACATATAATTCGCGGCCAACCCGCAACCCGCATTCCATGAAGTCCCTGCTGTCGCTCCCCGCCCTGCCCAAACCGGGCCAGCGCATTGACCTGCCGCCCCTTTCCGCTTCCGCCGACGCCCTGGCGCTGGCGCAGTTGGCGCGACCCGGAAAGCTGCTGGCCGTGGTCACCGCCAGCCCGCTCGAAGCGCAGCGCCTGGCCGAGGAAATCGCCTGGTTCGCCCCTGCCCTGCGCGTGCATCTGCTGCCCGACTGGGAAACCCTGCCTTACGACAGCTTCTCGCCGCACCAGGATTTGATTTCCGAGCGGCTGGCGACCCTCTACGCAGTCTCGCGCGGAGAATGCGAGGTATTGATCACAGCCGCCTCGACCGCGATCACGCGCCTGGCTCCGCCCGCCTTCCTCGCCGGCCATACCTTCTTCATGAAAAAGGGCGAACGGCTCAACCTCGACAAGCTGCGCACCCAGCTCACGGTCGCCGGCTACCAGCATGTGACCCAGGTCGTCGCCGCCGGCGAATACAGCGTGCGCGGCGGGCTGGTCGACCTGTTCCCGATGGGCACGCAACTGCCCTACCGCATCGAGTTGTTCGACGACGAAGTGGAAACCATCCGCAGCTTCGACGTCGATAGCCAGCGCAGCCTGTATCCCGTGCCGGAAATCCGCCTGCTGCCGGCGCGCGAGTTCCCCGCCGGGGACGCCGGACGCACCACCTTCCGCCAGCGCTTCCGCGAGGCCTTCGAGGGCGACGCCTCGCGCATCAGTCTCTACAAGGATGTCTCGAACGGCATCCTGCCGGCCGGCATCGAGTACTACCTGCCGCTGTTTTTCGACGCCACGGCCACATTGTTCGATTACCTGCCCGAGCATGCCACGCTGTTGCTGCACGGCGACGTCGCCGGCGCCATCGCCGAGTTCTGGACCGACCTGCAAGGCCGCTACCGGATGCTCGGCGGCGACCGCTCGCGGCCGGTGCTGCCGCCCGGCGAACTGTTTCTGCGCGACGAGGAATTCTTCGTCGCCGCCAAACTGTGGCCACAACTCTCCTTGAAAGTCGGCGCTGGTGACACGGCGACCCTGCCTGTACTGGCGGTGAATCGCAAAGCCGACGACCCCTTGGCCGCCCTGCGCGCCTTTCTCGCCAGCCGCGCCGACCGCGTACTGCTGCTGGCCGAGTCGCCCGGACGGCGGCAGACGCTGAACGACTACCTGGTTGAGTACGACTTGTCGGCCGTCGCCTGCGAGGATTTTGCGGCCTTCCTCGCCAGCGCCGAAGCCTTCATGCTCGGCGTCGGCCCGCTTTCCGGCGGCTTTCGCCTTCTCCCTCCCCTTCAAGCGGAGGGCCGGGGGGGGGGTGAGGTGGGCATCGCCATCGTCACCGAAAACGAGCTCTATGCGGCCACGGCTCGTCCACGCGGGCGCCGCTCCGACGCCCGCCGCGCCAATCTCGAAGGCTGGCTGCGCGACCTGTCCGAACTGAAGGTGGGCGACCCGGTGGTGCATGAGAGCCACGGCATCGGCCGTTATCTCGGGCTGGTGCATATGGATTTCGGCGAGGGCGACACTGAATTCCTCCATCTCGAATATGCCAACGGCGCCAAGCTCTACGTGCCGGTGGCGCAACTGCAGGTTATCTCGCGCTACAGCGGCGCCGATCCGGAAGCCATCCAGCTGCACACGCTGGGCTCCGGCCAGTGGGAGAAGGCCAAGAAGAAGGCCGCCGAGCAGGTGCATGACACGGCCGCGGAACTGCTAGACCTCTATGCCCGACGCGCCCTGCGCGAAGGCCATCCTTTCGTGTTCAAGCAGCACGACCTCGAAGCCTTCGCCGACGGCTTCGGCTTTGAGGAAACCCCGGACCAGCAGACCGCGATCAATGCCGTGATCGAGGACATGAAATCAGGCAAGCCAATGGATCGGCTGGTCTGCGGCGACGTCGGCTTTGGCAAGACCGAAGTCGCCATGCGCGCCGCCTTCGTCGCCGTGGCCGACGGCAAGCAGGTCGCCATCCTGTGCCCGACCACGCTGCTGGCGGAGCAGCATTACCAGAACTTCGCCGACCGCTTTGCCAGTTGGCCCGTGAAGATCGCCGAAATCTCGCGCTTCAAGTCCGCCGCGGAACAGGACGAAGCCGTGGCGCTACTGGCCCAGGGCAAGATCGACATCCTGATCGGCACCCATCGCCTGCTGCAAAAGGACGTGAAATTCGAGCGCCTCGGCCTCATCATCATCGACGAGGAGCACCGCTTCGGCGTGCGCCAGAAGGAGGCGCTGAAGGCGCTGCGCGCCTCGGTGGACGTGCTGACCCTGACCGCGACGCCGATCCCGCGCACGCTGGGCCTCTCGCTCGAAGGCCTGCGCGATTTTTCGGTAATCGCCACACCGCCGCAGAAGCGCCTGGCGATCAAGACCTTCGTCACCAAATGGTCCAATGGCCAGGTGCGCGAAGCCTGCCTGCGCGAGTTCAAGCGCGGCGGCCAGGTCTACTTCCTGCACAACGAAGTCGACACCATCGAAAACATGAAGGAGCGGCTGCAAACCCTGCTGCCCGAGGCGCGCATCGTCATCGGCCACGGCCAGTTGCCGGAGCGCGAGCTGGAGCGCGTGATGCGCGAATTCACCCAGCAGAAGCACAACCTGCTGCTGTGCTCGACCATCATCGAGACCGGCATCGACAACCCGCACGCCAACACCATCGTCATCAACCGCGCCGACAAGTTCGGCCTCGCCCAGCTGCACCAGTTGCGCGGCCGCGTCGGCCGCTCGCACCACCAGGCCTATGCCTACCTGCTGACTCACGAGGACGCCAAGCCGACGGCGCAGGCCAAACGCCGCCTCGAAGCGATCCAGGCCATGGAGGAGCTCGGCTCCGGCTTCTTCCTCGCCATGCACGACCTCGAAATCCGCGGCGCCGGCGAAGTATTGGGTGAATCGCAGAGCGGCGAGATCCACGAAATCGGCTTTGCCATGTACACCAACATGCTCAATGCCGCCGTGCGCGCGCTGAAAGCCGGCGAGAAAGTGCCCGACCTGACCCAGCCGCTGTCGATCACCTCGGAAATCAACCTGCGCGTACCGGCGCTCCTGACCAACGACTACTGCCCCGACGTGCATGAGCGCCTGACACTGTACAAGCGCCTGGCCAACTGCGACAGCGACGACGATCTGCGCGCCATGCAGGAAGAACTGATCGACCGCTACGGCGAAATGCCGGCGCAGACACTGGCCCTGATGGAAACCCACCGCCTGCGCCTGGTCGGCCGCACGCTGGGCCTGGCCAAGCTGGATGCCGGGCCGGCGGCGATCAGCCTGCAATTCGTCAAGAATCCGCCGATCGACCCGGCCGACATCATCCTGCTGATCCAGTCCGACCGCAGCTTCAAGCTGGCCGGCCCGGACAAGCTCATCTGGCAGAAACCGACCGTCGTGCTCAAGGAGCGGGTGGCGGCGGTGAAAGAACTCTTCCGCCGGCTAAAAACCGAAACGAAGAGTCGGCGCTGACGGAACGGCGAAGTAGGTGTCGCGCAGCACTGCTCGCGCCTTCGCCGGGCGAAAAACCAGGGCTCAGCCCAGGCGCTTGCCCTGCTCTTCCTCAACGACATCCTCCCGACCCAGGACGACCCCCTCGATGATTTCGCCGGTTTCACCTGACCGGGCTTCTTCCTGCTGGCATCCCGCTTCGCCGCCGGCGATGCTGCGAACACCGCATCTGCCGCTCTTGCAACTGCCGGGGGCAGCGATTTCCACGCCGTCCTGCCCCATACTCTTCAAAAGAAAATAGGTGGCACCGACAGAGGCGATCAGCAGGACGATAGCTACAAGCGCAATCAACATTGGTTCGGGCTCGCGAACTTTTGGAGCGGTGACTATATCCTACGCGGCACCTTGTGTCGGGAAGGCTTCCGGCCGGCAAGTACCATTCAGAAGGCAGGCCGCGAGCTTCGGTTTATCGACCTGAACAGCCGTTGATGTGCGTTGAATGAGCTTCCGCAACGTGCCCTATGCGGTCGGCGGACATTGGCATATTGCTCGACCGGTGTAGACCGAATACCGGTCGCTCAGGCGAACGCAGGGTGCTTGCTATCCCGCAAGTTGAAGCGGAGACGAGTCAGGCGATGCATTGGACACACCATCCGGATGCCTATGTCTTGATTGTTCACGACGGCTAGTGATGAGTGTCACTCCTTCGGCACCATCAGGCTATTTCTTATGTTTGCCTGCTTGAGCCTCTTGAATAAGTAAGTCATTCCTCTATTGACTCCAGCGGATCAAGAAACCCCGGATCATTGGAGCGCTCTTCTGTCAATAGTGGTGGCTCCACAACTAACGCTCCTTCTGGCAGCGGAGGTCGCGCCGCAAACTCCTTATAGCGGTCGCCGAACTCGCGCCGAATGATTTCTTGTGAGCATCTCCGACACAAAATGGATGTCACCTCACGCATATCACCAAAGCTGGAACTAAAGCCACCAATAAAATATATCTTCAGTGCAGCATGTTGAGCGGTCTCCGTATCGAGTTCAGTGCCACATTTGTAGCATTTCGGATCACCCTCGGCAGTGCGACGCAAAATTTCACTGGCTTTTGCAACGAAATGTTGCCGAAAACCATAAATGCAAGAAAGTGACACAGGTGACACGCCGTTAATTCCGATCGAGATAGGTTGGGAGACTTCAGCAATTTCCCAGATACGGTCATATCGCTGGCAACGGATTGCATCACTATTGGGATCATCAGATGACACACTTAACACCCAGGCGCTTATGAAATCACGGATCGCGTAGTGCATGCCGATCCAGTAGTCATTGTCTTTCTCAGCGTCTGGAGACAGTCGTTCCAGAACGAATGCAAATTCACGGTTGATCCGGTCGGCAAGAAGTGGCGTCGCCAATCCGGCATCGATGCATTCGTAGAAAACCCGGCCAATGCGACAACCATCTCGCCTGCCTGTATGGAATGAGTCTCTTTCCTTCGGTTGCATTATCAGTTCCCGGGTCATAGCACATCACAGTAGGCGCGAAAAATCCTGTGGGCGCAGGGATCGCATATCCACACGACAAAACCAAGGCCATCTCCGAACAGTGAATCTTCGTCGCCAGCAAATCGGAGGCTCAGGACTTCCTGAGTGTCGAAATCGTCGCAAATCGATTCACCGCACTTGTCGCAAATGAAGTGCTTTGGCTCCCCGTGTTGGTAGCTCAACCTCTGTTGTCCATGGGCCGGTGTAACGGCATCGACATCGCGCTTCCATTCGAGAAGAAACGTCTTGATGATCTCGACTCGGCCCGACAGGGCATTCAGCAGCGCGAGCATATGGTCCTCGATCTCATTACCGACCAGCAGGACACTCAACATGCCCCCCTTCACTCCAGCGACGTAGTACCGAGAAGTCCGGTCGCTTTTCCGGGATATGGCGCGCTGGTTGGCCGCCTCGAACTCAATATTCAAGCCAAGCGCGACCATGTCCGTATCCTGACCCGCCTCCATGCGAGCGAGTAGCGAACTGGCCATCATCAATCCGTCGCGATTGCCGCAAATCATCTGATCCACCAAAGGTTCAATCGTGTCTTCCGGATGCAGCATGTGCTCTCCTGAGAATCATGTCATTCAGTTAGACCCACTATAACAGCCCCTCCCCCCCCGCTGTTCTCGGGGAATGCCGGCAAGCATTGGTCATGGCAGCAAGCCAAGCGCCTTTTCCACCCCCACTCCGCTCACGGAAGGATTGATCGCGGTTTCGGCCGCATCGCCCTGGTCGACAATCCAGCCCTGCTGCGCTTCGACATCCTGCATCATCGCCGCCAGGTGGCGCGCCTGATGCGCTGTGCCGCGCCCCGCCTTGATCTCGATGGCATGACGCAGATTACCGCGATCGAGCAGCAGATCGATCTCGCCACCGGCGGCGGTGCGCCAGAAATGCGGCTGGGTCTGCGGATGGGCCAGCCGCTCGCGGCGCAGCAGGTCTTCGAGCACAAAGCCTTCCCAACTGGCGCCCCTGATCGGGTGGCTGTCGAGTTCATCCATGCGCCCGATGTTCAGCAGATGGTGCACCAGCCCGCTGTCGCGCAGATACGTCTTGGGCGACTTGACCAGGCGCTTGCCAACATTGCGGAACCAGGGCGGCAGCCGGCGCAGCAGGAAGGTCGCTTCGAACACATCGAGCAGGCGGGCCACCTTGGCGTGGCCGACACCCAGCGCACCCGCCAGATTGCTGACATTGAGCAGGCCGCCCTGCTGGTGCGCCAGCATGGTCAGCAGCCGACGCGTCAAAATGGGTTCGGCGGCGATGCCAAGCTGAGGCAGATCGCGCTCGACATAGCTGCGCAAATAGGCTTCGTGCCAATCGCGGAAGCCGTCGACGCCGGCCGCCAGCGCATCCGGAAAGCCGCCGCAGAGCCATAGCTCGCGCCACGAGCGAAGCGGAGGTGTCGCCTTCGTTTCGCTGGCGGTGAGCGGGTCGAGTTCGAGCAGTCCGACGCGCCCGGCAAGCGACTCGGACACGCCGCGCACCAGCGTCGGCTGCGCCGAGCCCAGCACCACGAAGCGCCCACGCGCCTGCCGGTCGGCGTCTATCGCTCCGCGCAAGGCGGCAAAGACCGCCGGCACCGCCTGAGCTTCGTCAATGATCAATCCGCTGCCGGGACGATGCTGATCCAGTTGAAACCGCGGGTCGTCGCCGAATAGTTCGCCGGTGCGCGGATCTTCCAGATCGACATAGGCATGATCGGGAAACGCCTGCCGCGCCAACGTTGTCTTGCCCACCTGGCGCGCACCAAGGATGACCACGGCGGGAAACCGGGCAGCAAGGGTACGCAGGCGATCAGTGGCGAGGCGAGGGTACATGGGGTCATCGGCAGTGAATCATGCTTGTATTTTCCAACTTAATAGTGAAAAATACAAGCGCACATTTCAGCCCACTCCCGCGTCAGCTTATGCCGGCGGCACGACAAGCCGGCAACGGCTATTCAGTTGCAATGATCAGGCACATGGCAGGCTCCGCCACCCACAATTCAAACAGTTGCCATTTTTCGTACGTGTCGCCGGGCGACGGCGCCGACGTTCAGTCTGCGGCAGGCTGACCCTAATACTCACGATCGATAATGATTATTGGATTGGCAGTCGAATCCGCGTTCTAAACAGAGAATTCGACTACTGTAATGTCGGCGAACCAGTATTCCTTGGCGTGATTTTTGCTTCAATAGTTGTCGCGTACAAAGCGGTCAATGATACGGCGCAAATCATCGTCAGACTTCACACCCTCCATGCTTGATGGGTTTCCATCCTCCAGACTCGCATTCAAAACGTCTCCATCGCGGTCTACTGTCATAAATACAAACGCGTCATTCTCGGCGACTATCTTGTATCGATGCTTGAGGCCGTCGTCGCTTGTTTCAACTCTGCTTACTCTTAGCACTGGCATTTTTCGGCTCAGCCTCCCGGCAGGAACTACAGTCAAATTGCAATATATGGAATTGAAGTCGCAATTCGTGCGCCCATAAATCGAGGTCCCATTTCTGCGCTTAGAAGCAATTCATGATGGCGCTTCTGTTTTTAGCACGCTCGAGGTGACGAAAAATTTCGCAGGATGAAACAGCATGTCAACGGAGAAGGTGGTCTTTCGCCACAGGATGACCTTGAGCAGCGGCCTTTCGAAACCAATCGAGGGCCTTATTGCGGTCTAGTTTTACTCCGTGGCCATACTCATAGGCCTGCGCTACTCGCACCTGCCCCTCGCTATCGCCTTGCAAAGCTGCCTTGTTGTTCCAGTAGAAAGCCTTTTCAGAGTTTTCTCTCATGCCCCAACCATATTTATAAGCATCACCAAGGCTAAGCTGTGCTCGGGCAAAGCCCTGTCGGGCAGATTGTTCAAACAGCTTGAGGGCTTTCTTCCTGTCCTGTGCAACACCCGAGCCTTTTTCGTACAAGAAGCCAAGGTTAACCTGTGCGTCGGCCAACCCCTGCTTGGCCGCCTTTTCATACCATTCAAACGCTTGCTCGTAATCCCGACCCACGCCCACGCCATTGCTATACATAAAACCAAGGTTATTCTGTGCGATGGCCATCCCCTGTTGGGCCGCCTTTTCGTGCCATTCAAACGCTTGCTTGTAATTCCGATCCACGCCCATGCCATTGAGATACATAAAACCAAGGTTGTTCTGTGCGTCGGCCAACCCCTGCTTGGCCGCCCTTTCATACCATTCAAAAGCTTGCTTGTAATCCCGATCCACGCCCATGCCATTTTGGTACGAACGGCCAAGGTTAACCTGTGCTTCGGCCAAGCCCTGTTGAGCCGCCATTTCAAACCATTCAAACGCTTGCTTGTAGTCCCGATCCACGCCGATGCCATCCATGTACATATTGCCAAGGCTATTCTGTGCTTCGGCCCACCCCTGTTGGGCCGCCTTTCGATACCATTCGGCGGCTTGCTTGTAGTCCCGATGACCCGTGCTTCGTTGGTATATGAAGCCAAGGTTATATTGTGCTGTTGGCATCCCTTGCTGGGCCGCCTTCTGAGACCATTCAGCCGCTTTCTTGTAGTCCTGAAGGACACCCCTGCCAGTTAAGTAAAGGAAGCCAAGGCCAGCTTGTCCCGCGGCATTCCCCTTTTCCGCCGCCTTTCGAAACCATTCAGCCGCTCGCTCGTCGTTCCTCTTAACACCTATTCCGCTGCTGTAATAGATGCCAAGTTTAGACTGTGCATAGGCATTCTCGTTTTTAGCCGCCTTTTGATACCATTCAAATGCTTGGCTGTTGTCCGGATCGACACCTAGGCCTTTTTCGTACATCATTCCTAAATTGAACTGCGCGATGGCATTGCCTGCCAAGGCAAGGGCGCTGAATTCCTTTAGCGCCGTCTTCCAATCTCCCTGCTTGAACGCCGCGTCGCCCTCGGCCATGCCGGCGAAAGCGTTTGGTACGGAAATGGCAAGGCCCATGACAAATGCCGTGGCGATTACACGAAGATAGCGAACTAACATTTGGCTTCCCCTTGAGTTGAATTGAAAGTTTAACTACCGCCGACCTATATGATGAGTGAGCGGTTCCAGACAGCGAATCCAATAGCTTGTTCTTCAGTGGATCAGATGTGCTTCAAGTCCGACATCGGATCAGGTTCTGCTCTCAGTTGTAACTCGTCAGACTCAAGAAAATTCAAACGGCTGGATACTTTACGGCGCTACAAAAAACCCGCTACGACGCAGTTTCTCGTCGAGCCGAACATCCAGGTGGTTTGTTTCGATGGCAACATCAGCATGAATCCCATCCTCGGTTACACGCATGATCTGAAACCCCTGCGCTTCCAGAAAATCCAGTGCGGCATCGATTCGATCAGGAGTCGCAATACGGATACGGAAAACCTTGTATGGGTTAACACTGCCCTGGACCCCTAAGCTTTGGATTGCCCCTAATCCCTCGCTGACCCCCGAATAAAGGTGTTGCCGACGACCTTGGGAATCTTTGGCGAAAGTTTCGGTAAGCGGTATCTCATCTCGTGCCAGAAGGAAGTCGGATTTGAACATTGGCGCTGGCGGTAGGGCCTTCTCCGCATCGGCAAGTTGAGTGGGGCCGAGACTTGGCTTGTCCTTCATGGGGGCCGACTGCACCGGCTGGGAAGGTTCTGCTTCGCGGGGGGGCGGTGGCAGCCCGGGCGGCAGCGACTGTGATTCAGCGGGTGGCCGCGTGCTCGCAGGGTCGGCTGGGCTGCGCGATTCGGGGGCAGGCACCTGTGCAATCACCGCGCGGCGGCTGCTGTCGGAATCCGTCGCACGCAACAACCCGACCACCACCACCGCAATTATTGCAGTCGCTGCCATTCCATAGGCTTGCGGCCGGTGCTGCCCGATCCAGTCGCCAATCCGCTGCCAGAGCGAGGCACCCTCCGCTTGCGCTGTTGGTGCTGACTGCAGTGTGCCGGCGAAATCGCGGTACAGGTTCTGGTAGACATGACGTGGATCGTCCTGCCCGCCGAGCGGGGTTCCGGTCAGTACGGGTTGGCCGCTGTCCGTGCCGCGCAGGAAAACGAAGCCGGGACGGGCTGCGTCATCTTGCGTTGAACGCCCCGCTTCGGCGGCCACGGCGCGCAGTACGTCAAGGCGCGCCGGAGTGAGCATGGCCAGCACCCGCGGATTCGTTGGCAGGCTGATCTGCACTGGGTTCCAGGTTTGCACCATCGCGGCGAAGGGATCGAAAGGCTCGTCGTCAGGTTCGAGCAGGACATCGGCCGCCGTTGCGTATTCGGTATCGGGCGCGGCGATCCAGCCGGCCCAGCTTGTCTCGGTGTTGCTCGTCGGCCGGTTGAGGCAGATGGCAGCGGTATCGACCAGGACGATCAGCCCCGGGCGTGGTTGATCGACCCGCAGCACCCGTGCCGCGTCGATCTGCCGGATTCGCTCGCCGACCAGTGCGGAAAAGGTTTCCGGGGCCGGGGCATGTTCATCGCCGGTGCTTGAGTAAACGCTATCCTCAGCGCCCTGGGCGTCAGGGACCTCGGCCTTTCGGCTCAGCCGCTCCTCGATCAACGCCAGGGGCGGCCACAGTTCACGCATGGTCGAGACCCGCTTCGAGATCGGTCCGCAGTTCAAAAGAGGCGGCGCACAGTGCTTCCATGGCGTGCAGGATGTCGCTTTGCGAATTGGGGGCAAAGTCGATGCCCAGGGTCTGGGCCATCCAGCGACCGATCAGGGTTTCGCCGTAGGCTGGGGGTGCGCCACCGTGCTTTTTGGTGATGCCCAGCTTGCCGGCATGGTGCGCTGCCGAAGCAATGTTGTAGCGGCGGGCGACGGTGAATACCGGCTCGTCGGCACAGTAACTGAGCAGCAATACCTGGTAGCGCGTTTCGAGGGCGCGGGCGAACTGCCGGGCTTGGTCGAGCCAGCCAACGGCCGATTCCGAGTCGGACGCGGCATCGTTACCGGCGTCGGCACAGCCACATGCGGCTTCGTCATCCTCGCCGGCATCGCGGCCTTCGTCGTATTCGCCCATGTCGCGGTGAAAGCGCTCGGAGCGTATGGCCGTCTTGAGAAAATTGCGGAAATAGAAGACGAGAGCGCCAACCGATTCCAGCGGGCTATCCGAGAAA
>JAOTRV010000009.1 GCA_030247575.1 Sulfuritalea sp. | reverse complement strand
CGCCAAACTTCGACGACAGCACCGTCGTGATCGCCGCCGTCAATGTCGTCTTGCCGTGGTCAACGTGCCCAATCGTCCCTACGTTCACGTGCGGCTTCGTCCGCTCAAATTTCGCTTTCGCCATGTCGATTACCCCAACAAAAATACACTAGAAATGGTGCCCTTGGCGTGGATCGAACACGCGACCTCTCCCTTACCAAGGGAGTGCTCTACCACTGAGCTACAAGGGCTGAAACCGTTCAAAACAAAACCTGGAGCGGCGAGCGGGAATCGAACCCGCGTAATCAGCTTGGAAGGCTGAGGTTCTACCATTGAACTACCGCCGCCCGCCCTACTTGTCCGCTAACCGCTTAATAACCATCTGTTTCTGCAACCTGCTGGTGGAGGGGGAAGGATTCGAACCTTCGAAGGCAGAGCCGTCAGATTTACAGTCTGATCCCTTTGACCGCTCGGGAACCCCTCCAGCTGAACCAACGATTATCTCCAAATTCAGCAAAACCGTCAACGGGTAAAGCAATTTACGCCCCAATGGCCGTCCTGACTGTGGCAAGCCCTGAGTCAGAGCGGGGATCACCTGGGCAGGCCGTCACGGAGACAGGGCGCTCAATTCGGCATGGGCGCGGCGTAGAATCCGCCGACCCCACCCCGGAGACCGCCATGAACGCCCCCGTCGACCGACCCCCGCTGCCGCAGGAACTGGCTGCGACGCTCGCCTCACGCTTCGGAGCGCGCTTCTCCGTTGCCGCGGCGGTCCGCCTGCATCACGGCAAGGATGAATCCTCCCATCCGCCGATGCCGCCGGACGCGGTGGTGTTCGCCGAATCCACCGCGGAAGTCGCGGAAATCGTCAGTCTGTGTCACAGCCATCGCATGCCGGTGATCGCCTATGGCACCGGCACCTCGCTCGAGGGCCATTTGCTGGCGGTGCAGGGAGGAGTCTGCATCGACCTGTCGGCGCTCAACCAGGTCATCGCTGTGCGCCAGGAGGATCTTGACGCCACGGTCCAATGCGGCGTCACGCGCAAGACCCTCAACGCCGCCCTGAACGGCACCGGGCTGTTCTTCCCGATCGACCCGGGCGCGGATGCCAGCCTCGGCGGCATGGCCGCGACGCGAGCATCGGGAACCAACGCCGTACGCTACGGCACCATGCGCGAGAACGTGCTGGGCATGACCGTGGTGCTGCCCGACGGCCGCATTCTCAAGACCGGCGGCCGCGCCCGCAAATCAGCCGCCGGCTATGACCTGACGCGCCTGCTGGTCGGCTCCGAGGGCACGCTGGGCATCATCACCGAACTGACGGTCAAGCTCTACCCGGTGCCTGAAGCAATTTCCAGCGCCGTCTGCGCCTTTCCGAGCCTTGCGGCGGCCGTCAAGACGGTGATCCAGACGATCCAGCTCGGCGTCCCGGTGGCTCGCATCGAACTGCTGGACAAGCTGGCAATCACCGCCATCAACCGCCACAGCAAGACTACCTTGCGTGAAGAACCGACATTGTTCTTCGAGTTCCACGGTTCTCCCACCGGGGTCAAGGAGCAGGCCGAGACGGTGCAGGAGATTGCTGCCGAACACGGCGGGCAGGATTTCGAATGGGCGACGCGCCCCGAGGACCGCAGCCGCCTGTGGCAGGCGCGGCACGATGCGTACTACGCCGGCCTCGGCCTCAAGCCCGGCTGCCGCGCCCTGACCACCGATGTCTGCGTCCCGATCTCGAAACTGGCCGATTGCATTGCGGAGACCTTCAGCGACCTCGACGAAAATGCGAGCAAACTGGCCGGCCCGCTGGTCGGCCATGTCGGCGACGGCAATTTCCACATCATGCTGCTGGTCGACGCGGACAATGCGGACGATCTGGCCCGCGCCCAGGGCTTTGCATCACGCCTGGCCAAGCGCGCGATCCGCATGGACGGCACCTGCACCGGCGAGCATGGCATCGGCATCGGCAAGCAGCCCTACATGGCGCTGGAACATGGCGACGTGGCGATCGACCTGATGCGCACGATAAAACGCGCCATCGATCCCGACAATATCCTGAATCCGGGTAAGATTCTGCCGCCGTCCTGACCTGGGACGGCAAGGCAGGATGCGCGACCCACAAGGCCGCCGCATCTCCCACATCCGACGTCCAACAAGATTCAGGAGCAGCCATGAACGCGCCTCTGCGCACCATCACCCTCGAGGACAAATACGCCCTCAGCCAAGGCCGGGTGTTTCTTACCGGCACCCAGGCCCTAGTCCGTCTGCTGCTGCTGCAACGACAGCGCGACGCACTGGCCGGACTGAATACCGCCGGCTACGTCTCCGGCTACCGCGGCTCGCCGCTGGGCGGGCTCGATCAGGCGCTGTGGAAGGCCAGGCCGCATCTGGCGCAGAACCATGTCGTGTTCCAGCCCGGCGTCAACGAGGATCTCGCTGCGACGGCGCTGTGGGGCACGCAGCAGGTCAATCTGTCGCCGGGCGCGAAGCATGACGGTGTGTTCGGCATGTGGTACGGCAAGGGGCCTGGCGTGGACCGCTGCGGCGACGTTTTCAAGCATGCGAATTCCGCCGGCACCTGGAAGCATGGCGGCATATTGGCCGTGGCCGGCGACGATCACGCCGCGCGCTCATCCACCGTGGCGCACCAGTCGGAACATGCATTCAAGGCCGCGATGATGCCGGTGCTGGTGCCGGCCGGCGTGCAGGACTATCTCGACCTCGGCCTGCACGGCTGGGCCATGAGCCGTTACTCGGGTTGCTGGGTCGGATTCAAGGCGGTGGCCGATACTGTTGAATCCTCGGCCTCGGTGGATATTTCGCCGGACCGCGTCCGGATCGTGCTGCCCGACGATTACGCCTTGCCTGCGGGCGGCCTCAACATCCGCTGGCCCGACGATCGCCTGCTGCAGGAAGCTCGCCTGCTGGACCACAAACTGTATGCGGCGCTGGCCTATTGCCGCGCCAACCGGCTGAACCAGGTGGTCATCGATGCGCCCAATCCGAGACTGGGCATCATCACCACCGGCAAGTCCTACCTCGATGTGCGCCAGGCCTTCGATGACCTCGGCATCGACGATGCGCTCGCCGCCGAAATCGGTATCCGTCTCTACAAGGTCGGCATGGTCTGGCCGCTCGAATCCGACGGCGTGCGCCGCTTCGCCGAAGGGTTGGAAGAAATCCTGGTGGTCGAAGAGAAACGCCAGCTTATCGAGTACCAGCTCAAGGAGGAACTCTACAACTGGCGCGAGGACGTGCGTCCGCGCGTGATCGGCAAGTTCGACGAGAAGGGCGAATGGGCGCTGCCCAATGGCCGCTGGCTGCTGCCGGCCTCGGGCGAACTTTCTCCGGCACAGATCGCGCGCGTGATCGCCGACCGCATCGGCCGTCACTTCACCTCGCCGCGCATTCGTGAGCGCCTCGCAGTCATCGAAGCTAAGGAACGCTCCGCCGCGCCGGCGATCCAGGTGGCGCGCACACCCTATTTCTGCCCCGGCTGCCCGCACAACACCTCCACCTGCGTCCCCGAAGGCTCAAGGGCGCTGGCCGGCATCGGCTGCCATTTCATGGTGCTGTGGATGAACCGTTCCACGGCCACCTACTCCCACATGGGCGGCGAGGGCGCCGCGTGGATGGGACAGGCGCCCTTCACCGAACAGCGCCACGTTTTCGTCAATCTCGGCGATGGCACCTACTTCCACTCCGGCTCGCTGGCGATCCGCGCCGCTGTGGCGTCCGGCGTCAATGCCACCTACAAGATCCTCTACAACGACGCCGTCGCCATGACCGGCGGCCAGCCGGTGGACGGCAATCTGACGGTGCCGCAAATCGCCCACCAGCTGCATGCCGAAGGCGTGCATCACGTCGTCGTCGTCACCGACGGTACGCCGCGCGCCTACGGTCACCCCGATCTGCCGCACGGCGTGCCGATGCGCCACCGCGACGAGCTCGATGCGATCCAGCGCGAGATGCGCGAATGCCCCGGCGTCTCGGCCATCATCTACGACCAGACCTGCGCCGCCGAAAAGCGCCGCCGCAGGAAGCGCGGCAAGATGATCGATCCGCCGCGCCGCCTGTTCATCAACGAGGCCGTCTGCGAAGGCTGCGGCGATTGCGGTGTGCAGTCCAACTGCCTCGCCGTGGTGCCGGTGGAAACCGAATTCGGCCGCAAGCGCGCGATCGACCAGTCCGCCTGCAACAAGGACTACTCGTGCGAAAAGGGCTTTTGCCCGAGTTTCGTTTCGGTGCTCGGTGGCGGCGTCAAAAAGGGCCGGGGTCTCGCAGGCGCCAGCACCGGCAGCGATTCATTCGCCGTGCCGCCAGCGCCGACTCTTGCTTCGACAGCCAATCCCTATGGCATCCTGATCACCGGCGTCGGCGGCACCGGCGTGGTCACCATCGGCGCCCTGATCGGCATGGCGGCGCACATCGACGGCAAGGGCGTCACCGTGCTCGACATGACCGGGCTCGCCCAAAAAGGCGGCGCGGTGTTTTCCCATGTGCGCATCTGCGACGATCCGGAAGCCATACACGCCGTGCGCGTCGCGACCGGTGAGGCCGATGCAGTGATCGGCGGCGATGTCATCGTCACCGCTTCGCCCGACGCGCTGACGCGCATGCAGACCGGCCGCACCCGCGTCGTGGTGAATTGCGCGGAAACGCCGACGGCCGATTTCACGCGCAATCCGGACTGGCAGTTTCCGCTGGCGCGCATGCAGGCCGTGGTCTCTGATACCGTCGGCGCCGGTGCGGCGCATTTTGTCGACGCCTCGGATCTCGCCCTGCGCCTCATGGGGGATTCGATCGCCAGCAACCTGTTCCTGCTCGGCTACGCCTGGCAGCAGGGCATGGTGCCGGTATCCTGGGAGGCCATCGATCGCGCCATCGAACTCAACGGCACGGCGGTGGCGATGAGCCGCGCCGCCTTCCTCTGGGGCCGCCGTGCGGCGCACGATCCGGCGATGGTGGCGGCCTATGCCCGGCCCAAGGCCGCCGTACCGCCAGCGCCGACTCTCGACGAAGTGATCGCCAGGCGCGTCGGCATCCTCACCGAGTATCAGGATTCCGCCTACGCGAAACGCTACCGGACGCAGGTGGAGAAAATCCGCGCTGCCGAAACCGCCATCAACTCATCACAACTGACCGAGGCCGTGGCGCACAACCTGTTCAAGCTGATGGCGATCAAGGACGAATACGAGGTGGCGCGGCTGTACGTCGAAACCGACTTCCTGCAGAAGATCGGCGAGCGCTTCGAAGGCGATTACACACTGCAGTTCCACTTGGCGCCACCCTTGCTTGCCCGTCCCGATCCGAAGACCGGCAAGGTGAAGAAAATGGCCTTCGGCCCATGGATGCTCACCGCATTCAAGTGGCTGGCGAAGGCCCGCGGCTATCGCGGCTCGCGTTGGGATATCTTTAACCGCAGCGAAGAGCGCCGACTGGAGCGGGCTTTGCTGGCCGACTATGAAGCCGACCTCGCGGTACTGCCGGCGAAACTGGACCGAACCACCCTAGGCGATGCGATTGCGCTGGCCAGCCTGCCGGAGAAGATCCGCGGCTTCGGCCACGTCAGGCGGCGCAGCATGGATGCCGCCACGCCCGAACGCGAAGCCTTGCGCGCGCGGCTCGGACTGATCTGAGCGAAGGCGGCGCCGGACCTCGGCGCCGGCTCAGTTCTGGCGCCGCTTGCGACTCGCCATCAGCGCCGCTTCCGAGCGGTTGCTGACGCCCATGGCCTTCATGATCGCCGAGACGTGGATCTTGACCGTGCCCTCGGTAAGGCCGAGCAACTCGCCGATCTGACGATTGCTGCGTCCTTCGGCCAGGAGTTCCAGCACACGCGCCTGGGCAGCGGTCAAGCCGAAGCGCTGTGCCAGCGACTTGCCGTCGCCGTGCGCGATCTCGCTGCGATTGGTCAGCTCCCGCAGCTTGGGCGGCAGGTAGATTTCGCCGGACAGCACCGCGCGCAAGGCATCGAGCAGCTCGCCGCTCGAACCCGACTTGGAGACAAAGCCCGAAGCGCCCGCCTTCATCACGCGGGAGACGGTATCGGCATCGTCCAGCGCCGACAGGATCACCACCGGCACCGTCGGAAAGCGCCGCCGCACCACCGGCAGGAAGGTCTGGCCCTTGGTGCCGGGCAGCATCAGGTCGAGAATCATCATGTCGATGTCCTCGTTTTCCAGCACGCCGATCGCCTCGTTGGCATCGGGCACGCCGATGGTCTGGGTTTCCGCGCCGAGGTTCTTCAGCGTCGCGAGCAAGCCTTCGCGCACCAGGGCATGATCTTCCACCACCAATAGTCTGAGCATCGCTTCCCCCTGCAGGCCGGTTCCGGATATGACAACGTACAGTTTAGCGCGGAAGCCGGCGCTGCGGTAAGATCATCGGACTTTCCGGGGAGCAAAGCCATGAGCACAACGCCGTCCGATCCGATGGAGTTCCTGAAAAACCTGTGGGGCAAGACCGGAATGCCGCTGCCGGGCCTGGTGACACCGACGCTGGACACCAACGAACTGGACAAGCGCATCGCCGATCTCAAGGCGGTCGAGGGCTGGCTCAAGACCAATCTCGGCATGCTGCAAATGACCATTCAGGGGCTGGAGATGCAGCGCGCGACGCTGTCGGCCTTCCAGGCCATGAGCCAGTCGGGAGGCAGCCAGGACGCCGCCGCCAATCCCTTCGCCAACCCGGCGCTGTGGCCGTGGAATTTCATGCAGGCCGCGGGCGAAACTGCGGCGGCCGATACGGCCGGCGCACCCGCCCCCGCCGATCAACCGGCGCCCAAGGCCAACGGCAAAGCCAAGTAGCGCTTTGCGCGCCGGGAATTCCGCTTCGCGGGCCGGCGTCAGCGAACGGCGAGCCAGAAAGGCAGGCTCAGCATCCCGAGCACCGTGCCGACCGAAATCAGCCAGGCGACGCGGGCGCCGTCGCCGCCCATGCGCTGGGCCAGGATGTAGGCGGAACTGGCGGTCGGCAGGGCCGAGAACACCAGCGCGACACCGGCATAGACGCCGGTCAGCCCTGCCCAGCGGATCAACCCCAGGGTCACCAGCGGCAGTGCGACGAGTTTCACCGCGAGCAGATAAACGGCGGCCGCCGTGCCGCCGGCGCCGACTTTCGCATTGCCGGTACGCAGCCCCGCGCCCACCGCCAGCAGACCCAGTGCGATGGCGGCTTCGCCGAGGCGGCCGAGAAATTGCAGCAAGGGCTCGGGCGGCTGGAAGCCGGCCACGTTCGCCGTGGCGCCGGCCACCGTGGCAATGATAAGCGGATTCCGCGCCAGTTCGCGCCAGACGCTGGCATCGCCGTGGCGCGCCAGCATCCATACCGCCGCCATGTTGGCCGGCGGCACCATGACGCCGACGACGATGGCCATGGCCGCGATGCCCGGCACGCCATAGAGCTTGCCGGCCACCGCCAAGCCGATGTAGGAATTGAAGCGGAAGGCACACTGGTACTGGGAGGCGAAGGACATCGGCGTCAGGCGGAAGAATTTCGCCCCGTAGCCCAGCACGATGCCGGTGGCCATGGCCCCCATGGCCACCGCCAGCAGCGGCCCGGCCGCCGCCCAGTCGATGCGCGTCTTCACCAGCCCGTTGAACAGCAGGGCCGGAAAGAGCACGAAATAGATCAGCTTTTCGAGACCGCTCCAGAAATGGTCTCCCAGATGCAGCACGCGGCGCAGGCCGCTGCCCAGCAGGATCAGGGCGAAGTCGGGAAGAAGGGCAAGGGCGGGCGTTAGGGCGGGAATGGGCGTGGTCAGCACGCCGCTAAATTACTCCGGAATCGCGTAGTCGTGCAATCTCGGATTCCGTGTAGCCCGCGGCCTTCAGCAAGGCCTCACTGTCGGCGCCCGCGGCCGGCGCGGGCGCGGCGTCGGCCCAAGGCCAGGCGGAGAGCTTGAAGGGCGGCGCGAACTGTTTGGTGCCGGCGACCTCGACCACCATATCGCGGGCGACCATTTGCGGGTGCCTGATCACCTCGTCCATGCGCAGAATCGGCGTGACGCAGCAGTCGGCGGCAGCAAAGACGGGTTCCCAATCGGCGAGCGGGCGGGACGCGAGCACGGCGGCCAGTTCGCCCTTGACGCGCCGGCCTTCGCTGCCCATGGTCAGGCCGAAGGGCGCCAGGTCGGGCCGCTCGATGGCGGCGCAAAGCGACTGCCAGAATTTGGGCTCCAGGGCGCCGACGGCAAGGTAGCGGTCGTCCGCGGTGCGATAAACGCCGTAGCAGGGCACGCCGCCGGTCAGCAGATCTGCGCCGCGCGGCACCGGTTGTCCGAACACCTGGGTGGTGACCAGCGGAAAGATGGTGTGGGCCAGCACGGCATCGGTCATCGCCACGTCGACATGGCTGCCCTGCCCCGTCGCCCTGGCGCCGATCACCGCGGCGAGGACGCCGAGCAAGGGAGTGAGCGCCCCCCCCAGCAGGTCGCCGACCTGCAGATTGGGAATCGCCGGCGGACCGCTGGCCGTGCCGTCGTGGGTGCCGATCTGGTCGAGCAGCCCGGAAGTAGCGAGGTAATTGATGTCGTGACCGGCCAGCTCGGCCCAGGGGCCGGTCTGTCCATAGCCGGTGATCGCGCAATAGACAATGCGCGGATTGACGGCCCGCACGGCTTCGTAGCCGATGCCCAGCTTGTCCACGACGCCGGGGCGAAAGCTCTCGAAAATCACGTCGGCATCGGTGGCCAGACGCATGAAGGCCTCGACGCCGGCGGCCTGCTTCAAATCCAGGCGCAGGCTCTTCTTGTTGCGATTGACCATGCGGAAGAACAGGCTGTCGCCAGTAGCACCTTTGCCGCCGGCCTTGCGTTCGCCCGGACCCATGGCGCGGGCATAGTCGCCGGCGCCGGTGTCTTCGATCTTGATTACCTCGGCGCCGAGATCCGCCAGGTGCATGGTCGCCACCGGACCCGGCAACAGGCGGGTCAGGTCGAGGATACGCAGACCGGCGAGGGGTCCGCGTGCTTCAGTCATATTTTCGGACGTCCTCGATGACCTTGCCGTCGTTGGCCAGGCTGCCGACGGCCACCAGTTTCACCTCGGCGCGCAGCTTCGTCACGTCGCGCACGGTCTCGGCGATGGCCTTCTCCAGTTCCACGCCGGATGTGCCGGCTTCGCAGTTGAGGGTCATCTGGTCGGTGCTGTCCGGGTTTGTTATCACCAGTCGCGCGCGCGCGATTTCCGGGTGGCGCTTGATCACCGCCGCCACCTGCTCGGGATGAACGAACATGCCCTTGATCTTGGTGGTCTGATCGGCGCGCCCCATCCAGCCCTTGATCCGCATGTTGGTGCGGCCGCAGGGTGAAACTCCGGGCAGGAAGGCCGACAAGTCGCCGGTGCCGAAACGGATCAGCGGGTAATCGGTATTGAAGGTGGTGACTACGACCTCGCCGACTTCGCCGACCGCAACGGGGTCACCCGTGCCGGGACGCACGATTTCGACGATCACGCCCTCATCGATCACCAGGCCCTCGCGCGCCTCGGTCTCGTAGGCGATGACGCCCAGTTCGGCCGTGGCGTAGGCCTGATAGCCGGCAATGCCGCGCGCCAACAGCGCGTCGCGCACCGGCGGCAGGAAGGCCTCGCCCGACACCAGCGCCTTGGTCAGCGACGGAATCTTGACACCGAGTTCGTCGGCTTTCTCCAGCAGGATGCGCAGGAAGGAAGGCGTGCCGACATAGCCGTTGGGGGCCAAGTCGGTCATCGCCGCCACTTGCTGCTCGGTCTGCCCGACGCCGGCCGGGAACACCGTACAACCCAGCGCCTGCGCGCCCGCTTCGACAATCCAGGCGCCCGGGGTCATGTGATAGGAAAAACTGTTGTGCACCAGGTCGCCGGCGCGAAAACCCGCTGCGTAGAGCGCACGGGCCGTACGCCAGTAATCCGCAACGCGTCCCTCCGGTTCGTAGATCGGACCCGGCGACGAAAACACGCGGCCGAGCCTGCCCCAGTGCGAAGCCGCCAGACCACCGAACGGTGGCTGCTGCTTCTGCAGTTCGATCAGGTCACTCTTGCGCACCACGGGCAAACCGGCGAGGGCGGCCGTCGACGTGATCGCCGCAGCATCGAACAGCCTCAGCGACTCGGCGAAGTACGCCGTATTGGCCTTGGCATGCGCGATCTGCTGCGGCAGCCGTGTCGCCAGCGTCGACTTTCGTTCGTCGGCAGTACGGGTTTCGAGGGCGTCAAAGTATTTGGACATGTGCTGCTCCGAATTCGGTAAGAGTGGCTGACGGCGCTGATTGCGAGGGCTGTGGAGCACCAAGCGATGCAAGGCGCGAAAGGCCGACGTTTAGTTCGCTAAACGAGGCCTTGAGCAACGCCGCAGCGCGCCGCGTGATCCGCAGTCCTCAGGCGAGCCAGCGTTTGCGGCGGCGGTAATGCTTGGCCTCGCGGAAGCTCTTGCGCTCCCCCGAGGAGATGCCGAGGTAGAACTCCTTGACGTCCTCGTTGTTGGCCAGATCCTTTGCCGCACCCTCCATGACCACGCGGCCGTTTTCGAGGATGTAGCCGAAGTCGGCATAGCGCAGGGCCATGTTGGTGTTCTGCTCGGCCAGAAGGAAGGTCACCTTTTCCCGCTGGTTGAGGTCCTTGACGATGCCGAACACCTCATCGACGATTTGCGGCGCCAGGCCCATCGATGGCTCGTCGAGCAGCACCATGGTCGGATTCGCCATCAGGGCGCGCCCGATGGCGCACATCTGCTGCTCGCCGCCCGAGGTGTAGGCCGCCTGGCTGGTGCGCCGCGTCTTCAGGCGCGGAAAGTAGTTGTAGACCTTTTCCAGGGTCTGCGCCACGGCCGCCCGGCCGTCGGTGCGGGTGTAGCTGCCGGTCATCAGGTTTTCTTCAATGGTCAGGTGGCCGAAGCAATGGCGGCCTTCCATGACCTGTACCACGCCGCGCTTGACCAGGTCGGCCGGCGTCAGCGCTTCAATCCGTTCGCCGCGACATTCGATCGAGCCTTTGGTGACCTCTCCGCGTTCGCCATGAAGCAGATTGCTGACGGCGCGCAGGGTGGTCGTCTTGCCGGCGCCGTTGCCGCCCAGCAAGGCCACGATGCTGCCTTCCGGCACGGACAGGGAGACGCCCTTCAGCACGAGGATGACGTGGTTGTAGATCACCTCGATGCTATTGACGTTGAGAAGGATATTGGCGGTAGTCATTTCAGGGATCAGGGATCAGGGATCAGAGGTGCGAAGTGAGGGGGCAGGGCCAAGGACCGGAATCAGGCATGTGGATACGGCGCTAAGCGCCGCCAACAATCTGATCCCTGATCCCTGGCCTCTGATCCCTGAATTACTTCTTGCAATCGTCAGCAGTACGCCGCTTGATCTTCTTCTCTTCGGCATAGCGGCCGGCCGTGCTGATCACCAGAGGACGCAGAACCTTCTCGTCGCCCTGATACCAGTCGGACGTGAAGTTCCACTTCTTGCCGTCCCAGGTGTGGATCCGCGCCCAGGCCGAACCCATGTGGTCGAGGCAGGAGGTCTGCACCGGACGCATCACGCCGGCGAAGCCCAGGCTGTCCAGCGTCTTCTGGTCGAGGTTGATGTTCTCCAGACCCCAGCGCATCTGCTCGCCGGTGATCCGCTTGCCCTTGCCGTAACGACCCTGCGCCGCGCGCACGCCTTCGACCTGAAGCATGGACGAAATCACGCCGCGCATGTACAGCACCTGGCCGACTTCCTCCTTCGGACCCGTGCCCTGGCCCTTGGCGTGCAGCTTCTCGAGGATCTCCTTGACGACCTTGGCATTCGGCTCGGCGCCGTGCTGCATGGCCAGCGCGTTGTAGCCCTTGGCGCCGTCGCCGACGTCCTTGACATCAGGCTCGGCACCCGACCACCACACGCCGTACATCTTCTCGCGCGGATAGCCCGTGGCCTGCGCTTCCTTGATCGACGTCGAATTCATCACGCCCCAGCCCCAGAGGAAAACGTAGTCGGGCTTGTTCTGGCGGATCTGCAGCCAGGTGGCCTTCTGCTCGACACCCGGGTGAGCGACCGGCAGCAGGGAAAGATCGAAGCCGTGCATCTTGGCGCGTTCCTGCAGCAGGGCGATCGGCTCCTTGCCGTAGGGGCTGTCGTGATAGACGAGCGCAATCTTCTTGCCCTTCAGCTTGTCGAACCCGCCTTCCTTCTTGGCGAGATGCTGAACCAGCACGTCGGCGCCCATCCAGTAGGTGCCCACCAGCGGGAAGTTCCAGCCGAAAACGGAACCGTCCTGCGACTCGCTGCGGCCGTAGCCGGCGGTGATGACGGGGATCTTGTCAACCGGGGCCTTCTCGGTCAGCGCGAAGGTGATGCCGGTGGACAGCGGCTGCACCGCAGTAGCGCCGCCATGCTTGCCCTTCAGGCGCTCGTAGCACTCGACGCCGCGGTCGGTGGCGTAGCCGGTTTCGCATTCCTCCCAGATCATCTTGACGCCATTGACGCCGCCGCGCGCGTTGGTCAGCTTCATGTAATCGACAAAGCCGTTGGCCCATGGCGTGCCGTTGGGAGCATAAGCGCCGGTGCGGTATGCGAGTACCGGAAAGAACTGCTCTTCGGCCGCGAAGGCCGCCGGCGTGGTGAATAAAGCGGACAGGCCGATCGCGGCGACCGATGCGGCGACAGCAAGTTTGCGTAGTTTCATTTTTTCTCCTCCAAGGATGATTTAGTGTTACGCCTGCAATAAAACCGATCTGCGACGTGCGGCCATATTACCCGTACCTCGCCTGCGACTATCAATGCGGGAAGGGCCACAGTCGCAACTTCTCCCGGCCCGTCGACCACAGGCGCGCAATGCCATGCGGTTCGACGATCAGGAAGAACGCGATGAGCGCGCCGAAGATCATGATCTCGACGTGCGACACGAGTGCGATCGAAACCTCCAGCCCGAACCAGCCGCCGATGACGGGCAGCAACTGGTTGAGGAAAATCGGCAGGATCACGATGAACGCGGCGCCGAAAAAACTGCCGGCGATCGCCCCCATGCCGCCGATGATGACCATGAACAGCAACTGGAAGGAACGGTCGATCGAGAATGCCGCCGGCTCCCAGGAGCCGAGATGGACGAAGCCCCACAAGGCGCCGGCGACGCCGACATAGAAGGAACTCACGGCGAAGGCCGTCAGCTTGGCGTACATCGGGCGGATGCCGATCACCGTGGCCGCCACGTCCATGTCACGAATCGCCATCCATTGCCGGCCGATGCTGCCGCGCACCATGTTCTTCGCCATGAGGCTGAAGATCACCAGGATGCCGAGGCAGAAAAGATATTTGTCGCTCGGCGAGTCGATGGTCCAGCCGAACACCGAGATGTCCGCCACCGAAACCGAACCCGAGGATGCGTCGTTGGTGAACCACTTGACGCGCAGGAAGGCCCAGTCCCAGAAGAATTGCGCCGCCAGCGTGGCCACCGCAAGATAAAGGCCGCGCACGCGCAGGCTGGGGATGCCGAACACGATGCCGACGGCAGCGGCCGTCAAGCCGCCCAGCAGGATGGCGCCCAGTGCCGGCATGCCGCTGACGCGAATCAGAAAATTGTAGGCCGCATAGGCGCCCACCGCCATGAAGGCGCCGGCGCCGAGCGTGATCTGCCCGCAATAGCCGACCAGGATATTCACCCCGAGCGCCGCCAGGGACAGGATCAGGAACGGGATCAGGATCGCGCGGAACAGGTACTCGTCGACCATCATGGGGACGGCGAAAAAGGCCAGAGCCACGATGGCGACAATCGCCCAGCGATCCTGCGGGATCGGAAATATCTGCTGATCCGACTTGTACGAGGTCTTGAACTGACCGTTTTCTCTATAGAACATCCGTAATTCCCCGTATCAGACGCGATCAAATGTTGTTCTAGTTCCGGCCGCTGCGCTTAACGTGCTGCGCACGTTAGCCTGCACTGAAAGATCATTGATCATGTTCATACCCGATCAAATCCTGTTTTAGTTCCGGCCGCTGCGCTTAACGTGCTGCGCACGTTAGCCTGCACTGAAAGATCATTGATCATGTTCATACCCGATCAATGATCTTTTCGCCGAACAGACCTTGCGGCCTGAACAGCAGGAACATTAGCGCCAGCATGTAGGCAAACCAGATCTCGATGCCGCCGCCGACATAAGGCCCCAGATAGACCTCGGACAGTTTCTCTCCGACGCCGATGATGAGGCCACCGATGATCGCGCCGGGAACCGAAGTCAGTCCGCCCAGGATCACCACGGGCAGGGCGCGCAGGGCCACGGTCGACAGCGAGAACTGGGCGCCCAGCTTGGAACCCCAGATCACGCCTGCCACCAGCGCCGTAATGCCCGCCACGCACCAGACGATGACCCAAATCCGGTTCAGCGGGATGCCGATCGACTGGGCGGCCTGATGGTCGTCCGCCACGGCGCGCAGCGCGCGCCCGGTCGCGGTCTTCTGGAAAAAGATGGTCAGCGCCAGCACCAGCATGGCGGAAATGAAGGCGGCGACGAAGTCCTCCTTGTTGATCAGGATGCCGCCTTCGAAAACGTTCTCCAGCATCATCACCGGTTCTTTCGGCATGCCGACATCGATCTTGTAGATGTCGCTGCCGAAGATGGTCTGGCCGACGCCGTCGAGGAAGTAGGCAATGCCCAGCGTCGCCATCAGCAGCGTCGCGCCTTCCTGATTGACCAGATGGCGCAGCACCAGGCGCTCGATCAGCCAGGCCACGATGAACATCACCGCGACCGACACGGCGAAGGCCAGCACGTTGGCCATGAACAGGTTGTCCATGCCCAGCCATTGCGGAATCCACTCCGAAAAGCGCGCCATCGACAGGGCGGCAAACAGCACCATCGCGCCCTGCGCGAAATTGAACACGCCGGAGGCCTTGTAGATCAGCACGAAGCCGAGGGCCACCAGGGAATACAGCATGCCGCTCATCAGGCCGCCGATCAGGGTTTCCAGGAAGAAGCTCATTGTTCGGGTTCCTCAGTGGCTGGCGCCGAGATAGGCGCTGATGACGTCAGGGTTGGCCCTGACCTCATCGGGCGTGCCGTCGCCGATTTTCTTGCCGTAATCGAGCACCACGACGCGGTCGGAGATGTCCATGACCACGCCCATGTCGTGCTCGATCAGGACGACGGTGGTGCCGAACTGGTCATTGACGTCGAGAATGAAACGGCACATGTCCTGCTTTTCCTCGACGTTCATGCCGGCCATGGGCTCGTCGAGCAGCAGGATCTGCGGCTCCATGGCCAGGGCGCGGGCCAGGTCGACGCGCTTTTGCAGGCCATAGGGCAGGCGCCCGACCGGAGTCTTGCGAATGTGCTGGATCTCCAGAAAGTCGATGATCTCCTCGACCTTGAGCCGGTGCTCGAGTTCCTCGCGCTGCGCCGGCCCGACCCAGAGGGCCTGCAGCAGCATGTTGGCCTTCATCTTCAGATTGCGGCCGGTCATGATGTTGTCCAGCACCGACATGCCCTTGAACAGGGCGATGTTCTGGAAGGTGCGCGCCAGCCCGGCCTTGGCGGCCCGGTAGGAATTCATGTTGGCGAAGTGCTCGCCGCGCAGGATGATCTCGCCCTCCTGGGGCCGGTAGACGCCATTGATGACATTCAGCATCGAGCTCTTGCCGGCGCCGTTGGGGCCGATGATGGCGCGAATTTCATGCTCGAGCACATTGAAGGAAATGTCCTGCAGCGCCTTGACGCCGCCGAAGCTGAGGCTGATGTTCTTGAGGTCGAGAATGACCTCGCCGATTTTTCGTCCGGTCATGCTGCCTCCGACGGGCCGCCCCCAGGGGGCAGCGAGTCAACTTCATGGAGCGGGCTTTGCCCGCGAACCTTGGTCATCCCCTTCCGTGGGAAGGGGGCCGGGGGGAAGGTCCTGTTCATGGTCAAGCTGCTTTCTTCATCACGGGGAAGGTCGTCACGTCGCAGATTTTCAGGTCGGCCGCCACCTTGCCGGTGCGACCGTCCTCGAACTTGACCTGGGTTTCGATGAACTGCGTGGTCTTGCCGGTGTACAGGGCGTCGATCAGCACCGCATACTTTTCGGCAACGAAGCCGCGCCGCACCTTGCGCGTACGGGTCAGCTCGTCATCGTCCGGATCGAGTTCCTTGTGCAGCACCATGAAACGATGGATCTGCGTCTCGGCCACCATCGCGTCGTGCGAGAGGTCGGCGTTCACCTGTTCGACGCACTCGCGAACCAGCTCCAGCACCTCGGGCTTGCCCGCCAGGTCGGTATAGCCGGAATACGGCAGGCCGCGCCGCTCGGCCCAGTTGCCGACCGCGCCGATGTCGATGTTGATGAAGGCGCAGACCATGTCGCGGTCGTGACCGAAACAGACCGCCTCCTTGATGTGCGGAAAGAACTTGAGCTTGTTCTCGATGTAGTTCGGCGCGAAGATCGCACCGCCCGCGAGTTTGCCGACATCCTTGGCACGGTCGATGATCTTCAAGTGGCCGTCCTCGTCGAAGAAGCCGGCGTCGCCGGTGTGGAACCAGCCTTCGGCATCGATTACCTCGGCCGTCGCGTCTGGCCGCTTGTAGTATTCCTTGAGCAGCAGCTTGCCGCGCACCAGCACCTCGCCACCATCGGAGATCTTCACCTCGACCCCAGGCGCCGGCTTGCCGACGCTGTCGAACTTGATCTCGCGATCCGGCTGCAGACAGACCGCGGCGCAGGTTTCGGTCGCGCCATAGAGCTGCTTCAGGTTGACGCCGATGGAACGGTAGAAGCGGAACAGGTCGGGGCCGATCGCGGCGCCGGCCGTGTAGGCGACACGGATGCGGCTCATGCCGAGCACGTTGCGCAGCGGACCATAGACCAGCGCGTTACCCAGCGCATAAAGCAGGCGGTCCATGGCAGACACACCCGGCTTGCGGTCGAGGATGTCCGACCCGCAACGCTTGGCCACGGCCATGAAATAGTGGAACATGCCGCGCTTCAGGGCGCCGGCATCCTCCATGCGGATCATCACCGTGGTCAGCAGATTCTCGAACACCCGCGGCGGAGCGAAGTAGTAGGTCGGCCCGATCTCGCGCAGGTCGGTCATCACCGTATCGCCGGACTCCGGACAGTTGATGGTGAAGCCGGCAACCATCGCCTGCGCATAGGAGAACAGGTGGTCCCCGACCCAGGCCATCGGCAGGTAGGACAGGATGTCCTCCTGCTCCGTCAGATGGTCGAAATTGACGCCGCTGGTCGCCGCGGCGATGAAGGTTTCATGCGTTTGGCAAACGCCCTTCGGCTTGCCCGTGGTGCCCGAGGTGTAGAGCATCACGGCAACATCCAGCGGAGATCCCTTGGCGACTTCGCCGGGGATGAAGTCGGGCTGGTTCTTGTCGTGGATGCGGCCCATGGCGATCACTTCATCGAGTCCCTGCAAATCGGTCTGCGTGTAATGGCGCATCCCGCGCGGATCGTCGTAGAGGA
Source organism: Sulfuritalea sp. (assembly GCA_030247575.1). Lineage (GTDB taxonomy): Bacteria > Pseudomonadota > Gammaproteobacteria > Burkholderiales > Rhodocyclaceae > Sulfuritalea. Next base: position 115,782 of record JAOTRV010000009.1, on the reverse strand, counting down.
TGTGCTGCAGGCTGGGGCATTGCGCCTTGATTTCGAGGAGCTTGTCGACCTGCTCCTGATCTTCGGCGATCGCGAAACGGATCTCGCCGTCGGTCAGCACGAACACCATTTCCGCGGCGACGGCATCCTGGTACATCGGCACCGGAACGCCGCCCAGCATTTGCGCCGCGCACATCGCCCAGTAGAGACGGGGGCGGTTGTCGCCGACGATGGCCAGATTGTCGCCGCGCTTGAACCCGAGCTCGGCCAGGCCGCAGGCTATGGCGCGGACTTCTTCCGTCACCTGGCTCCAGGTCCAGGTTTGCCAGATGCCGAGATACTTCTCGCGTGTCGCCGGACGATCTCCTCGCGTCGCTGCGTGATTCAGCAGCAGTCGGGGAAATGTATCGAGCGAGTTTGCAGCCCGCTCCGATTGGGATACAGCCATGCGTTTTCTCTCCTCCAGCGCCGCAGAATGGACTCGCTTATCTTGCGAATGGTCCTTTGCGACGATGTTTCCTGCAGTTATTTGCCGGTCCGGCCGGCCACATCGCCGCCGGCGCCGGACAAGCTCCGGAACCCTGTCCACCCCGGCATGAAGCACCGGGAAACGGCAGACATGTTCCGCGACGAAAAATCATATTAAGGCATTCTCCTGCCTATAATTGTCGCGTGCCTGACAATTTCCAAAATACCTCGATCTCGCTGGAGGACATGCTGCGCCGCACAACCTGGGCGCAGGCACTGTCGGCTGAAGACTTCGCGCGCGCCCGCGAGGGCACGATCGAACGCGTCGTGACGGCGGGCGGTTTTGTCTGCAGCAAGGGCGAGCCGGTCGACCACTGGCACGGCGTCATCGAGGGCCTGGTCAAGATGTCTAGCGACTGGGCCACGGGCAAGACCGCCAGCTTCACCGGCATCGCCGCCGGCGGCTGGTTCGGCGAAGGCTCGATGCTCAAGGACGAGCCGCGCCGCTACGACGTGGCCGCACTGCGCGACACCCGCGTCGCCTGCATGCGGCGCGAAACCTTCCACTGGCTGCTGGACCACAGCATCGCCTTCAACCGCTTCATCATCAACCAGATCAACGAACGGCTGGGCCTGTTCATCGGCCTGCTCGAATCGGAACGGCTACTGAACGTGGATGCCCGCGTCGCGCGCACCATGGCCGCCCTCTTCCACCCGGTACTGCAGCCGGGCATCGAAGCCCGCATCGCCATCTCGCAGGAGGAAGTCGGCCGTCTGGCCGGCGTCTCCCGCCAACGCGTCAATAGCGCTCTGCGCTCACTGGAGGAAGCAGGCTTCCTCACCAACGAATACGGCAGGATCACGGTCCACGATCTCGACGGGCTGCGCCACTACGGCGGCTGAGTCCCGCCGGGGGATACCGTCCGTACTTCCAGCGCGGACATGAAAGCCGGCGCCGGGTAAACGCTGCCGTGCCCCCGGCGTCGACTCCTGCATCAGGCCTCAGTACTGGTAAAACCCGCGCCCGCTCTTGCGGCCGAGATAGCCCGCGGCAACCATTTCCTTCAGCAGCGGCGCCGGGCGGTACTTGGAATCGTTGAAGCCTTCGTAGAACACCATCATCACCGCCAGCATGGTGTCCAGCCCGATCATGTCGGCCAGCGCCAGCGGGCCGATCGGATGGTTGCAGCCGAGCTTCATGCCGGCGTCGATTTCCTCGGCCGACGCCAGGCCTTCCGCGTAGACGAAGATCGCCTCGTTGATCATCGGGCAGAGGATGCGATTGACCACGAAGCCGGGATTGTTCTTCACCGTGATCGGCGTCTTGCCCAGCGCGCGGGCCAGCGCTTCGACTTTCGCATGCGTCTCGTCGGTGGTCTGCAGGCCGCGGATCAGTTCGACCAGCGCCATCATCGGCACCGGATTGAAGAAGTGCATGCCGATGAACTGGCCCGGGCGCGCCGTCGCCGCCGCAAGCTGGGTGATCGAGATCGACGAGGTATTGCTGGCGATGATGGTCCCAGGGCCGATCACGGTTTCGGCCTCCTTGAGGATGCGCAGTTTCAGGCCCTCGTTCTCGGTAGCCGCCTCGATCACGATGTCGACGTCCTTCATGTCGGCCATCTGCGTCGTCGCCTTGACGCGCGCCATCGCCGCCGCCTTCTGTTCGGCGGTCATCTTTTCCTTCTTCACCAGCCGGTCGAGGCTGCCGGAAATCGTCGCGATGCCCTTTTGCACCGCCGCTTCGCTGATGTCCAGCATCACCGCGTCGATGCCGGCGACCGCGCAGGCCTGCGCGATGCCGTTGCCCATGGTGCCGGCGCCGATGATGCCGACTTTCTTGATTGTCATTGACTGCTCCTTGGAAACAAAAGAAATCCCGCGACTGATTTTATCCCGCCGCCGCGCGCCGAAACCTGCCCGCCGCCCGATGCCGGATGGAAATCGTCAATGCGGCGCCCGGTCGAGCCCCTGATCGCTCATCGAAACCGGATCTTCGAGCGGTTCGAGATGGGTCGTGACATGGGCCTGCGGCAATATCCGGCGGATATCGGCCTCGATGCGTTCGGCCCAGTCGTGCCCCTGCTGCACCGTCCATTGCCCCGGCACCAGGACGTGCAAGGTGACGAAGACGCGGCTTCCCGCCTGGCGCGTGCGCAAGGCATGAAAATCCAGCCCCTGCTCGCGGTAGCCCGCCAGCAGCGTTTCAATTTGCTCCAGCGCTTCCACGGGCAATGAACTGTCCATCAGGCCGGCGGCCGAACGCCGCATCAGATGCCAGCCGGTCAGGACGATATTCGCCGCAACCAGCAGCGCAAGCGCCGGATCGAGCCAGAGCCAACCCGTCCACCAGACCAGGCCGACGCCGGCGATGACTCCGGCCGAGGTCCAGACATCGGTCATCAGATGATGCGCATCGGCTTCCAGGGTGATCGAATGGCGCTTCCGTCCCACGCTCAACAGAATGCGGGCGGTAGCGAAGTTGATCGCCGAAGCCGCCACGGACACCAGCAATCCGAGCCCCACCGCTTCGAGCGGCCGCGGATGCATCAGGCGGTCGATGGCCGTATAGCCGATGCTGAGCGCCGCCACCAGAATCAGCAAGCCCTCGAAGGCGCTGGAGAAATATTCGGCCTTGCCATGGCCGTGCGCGTGGTCGTCGTCCGCAGGCAGCGCCGCCACGGTCAACATCCAGAGCGCCATCAGCGCGCCGGCGAGATTGACGAAGGACTCGATCGCGTCCGACAGGAGTCCCACCGAACCCGTCAACCACCACGCCGCTCCCTTGAGCAGGATGGTGGCGATTGCCGCGGCGATGGACAGCCAGGCGTAGCGCGTCAGCGACGGGAGCGGTGCATTCGTGGAATCCATGAGCTGTCCGCAGTGATCAGTTTGATTCGAGCCCACTATGCCACGATCCACTCAAGAACTTCTTGAGCGATTGCGCCGGCGGCAGTGACAAGGGATTGCGCGTTGCCGTGCCGCCAGCGTCTACTTATGCTTTACATGCTGCGCCGGTACTGCCCGCCGACCTCGTACAAGGCATTCGAAATCTGCCCCAGCGAGCAGCAGCGCACCGCGTCCATCATCACTGCGAACACGTTCCGGTTGTCGATCACGGCCTGCTTGAGGCGGGTCAGGCAGGCCTCCGCCTCGCCTGCGTTGCGCGTCTGGAAGTCCTTCAGGCGCTTCAGTTGCGACTGCTTTTCGTCCTCGGTCGAACGCGCCAGCTCGATCTCGCTGGCGACGCCCGAACCGTGCGGATTGAGGAAGGTGTTGACGCCGATGATGGGATAGGAGCCGTCGTGCTTCTTGTGCTCGTAGTGCATCGACTCTTCCTGGATCTTGCCGCGCTGGTAGCCGGTTTCCATGGCGCCGAGCACGCCGCCGCGCGAGGCGATGGCTTCGAATTCTTTCAAGACTGCCTCTTCCACCAGGTCGGTCAGTTCCTCGATGATGAAGGCGCCCTGATTCGGGTTCTCGTTCTTCGCCACGCCCCATTCGCGGTTGATGATGAGCTGGATCGCCATGGCGCGCCGCACGGACTCCTCGGTCGGCGTGGTGATGGCCTCGTCGTAGGCGTTGGTGTGCAGGCTGTTGCAGTTGTCGTAAATCGCGATCAGCGCCTGCAGCGTGGTGCGGATGTCGTTGAAATCCATCTCCTGCGCGTGCAGCGAGCGGCCGGAAGTCTGGATGTGGTACTTGAGCTTTTGCGAACGCTCGTTGGCGCCGTAACGGTTCTTCATCGCCACGGCCCAGATGCGGCGCGCGACGCGGCCGATCACCGAATATTCCGGGTCCATGCCGTTGCTGAAGAAGAAGGACAGGTTGCCGGCGAAATCGTCGATGTGCATGCCGCGCGCGAGGTAGGTCTCGACGTAGGTGAAGCCGTTGGCCAGCGTGAAGGCGAGCTGGCTGATCGGGTTGGCGCCGGCCTCGGCGATGTGATAGCCGGAGATCGACACCGAGTAGAAATTGCGGATCTGGTGGTGGACGAAATACTCCTGGATGTCGCCCATCATTTTCAGCGCGAACTCGGTCGAGAAGATGCAGGTGTTCTGGCCCTGGTCCTCCTTGAGGATGTCGGCCTGCACCGTGCCGCGCACCGACGACAGCGTCCATTCGCGGATTTTCTCGGCTTCGTCCTCGGTCGCGTCGCGGCCATTTTGTACGCGGAATTTCTCGATCTGCTGGTCGACGGCGGCATTGAGGAACATGGCCAGGATCATCGGCGCCGGGCCGTTGATGGTCATCGACACCGAGGTCGCCGGGTCGCATAGATCGAAGCCGGAGTAGAGCACCTTGAGGTCGTCCAGCGTGGCGATGGAGACGCCGGAGTTGCCGACCTTGCCGTAGATGTCCGGACGCGGATCGGGGTCGCAGCCGTAGAGCGTGACCGAATCGAAGGCCGTGGACAGGCGCTTGGCCGGCATGCCTTCGGAGACCTTGAGGAAGCGCTTGTTGGTGCGGAAGGCATCGCCTTCGCCGGCGAACATGCGCGTCGGGTCTTCGTTCTCGCGCTTGAAGGCGAACACGCCGGCGGTGTAGGGGAAGGAACCCGGCACGTTCTCGCGCATGAGGAACTTGAGCAGTTCGCCCTCGTCGTCGAAGCGCGGCAGCGCGACCTTGCGGATTTTGGTGCCGGACAGCGTCTCGTAGATCAGCCCGGTACGGATTTCCTTGTCGCGGATCTTCACCACGTATTCGTCGCCGGCATAGGCCTTCTTCATGTCCGGCCACATCGCCAGCAGCTTGCGCGCATGCGGCGTGAGCTGGCCATCCTTCCAGGCGATCAGTTCGTCGAAGTCCTTGGCGTTCTTCTGGCAGCCCTCGAAGATGGCCTTGGCGGTTTTCAGCGACTGCCGCTCGCGCGCCAGCAGCGCCTGCTCACCGATGTGCTGGTGATAGCCGCGCAACGTGTCGGCAATCTCGGCCAGGTAGCGCACGCGATCCGCCGGCACGATGGCGCGGCCGGCCGAGGACTGCCTGACCGCCACCACCGGCAGCAGGCCCTTCCTGAACTTGAGCCCGCGCTCGGCAAGGCGCGGCACCAGCGCCTGATACAGGGCGGTGATGCCGTCGTCGTTGAAGCGCGCCGCCATGGTGCCGAACACCGGCATGTCGTCCGGCTTTTCGCCGAAGCGCTCCCGGTTGCGCTGGTACTGCTTGCGCACGTCGCGCAGCGCATCGGAGGCCCCGCGCCGGTCGAACTTGTTGATCGCGACGAAGTCGGCAAAGTCGAGCATGTCGATCTTTTCCAGCTGCGAGGCCGCGCCGAATTCCGGCGTCATGACATAGAGCGAGACATCGACCAGCGGCACGATGGCCGCATCGCCCTGGCCGATGCCGGAGGTCTCGACCACGATGAAATCGAAGCCGGCCACTTTGCAGGCGGCGATCACGTCGGGCAGGGCCTTGGAGATTTCCGAACCGGTGTCGCGCGTCGCCAGCGAGCGCATGTAGATGTTCGGATGGCCGATCGCGTTCATGCGGATGCGGTCGCCGAGCAGGGCCCCGCCGGTGCGCTTGCGCGAGGGGTCGATGGAAATCACGGCGATGCGCTGCGAGTCGTCCTGGTCGAGGCGGAAGCGGCGGATCAGCTCGTCGGTCAACGAAGACTTGCCGGCGCCGCCGGTGCCGGTGATGCCGAGAGTCGGCGCCGACGACACGGCAGATTTCTCATGCAGCGCCATTTTCGCCTTCTCCGGCCAGGCCCCGTTTTCCAGCGCGGTGATGATCTGCGCCAGGTTGCGCAGGCGCTCGCCGCGATCTTCGACCTCCAGCGCCTTGAGCTCCTGCGGCGCGCGGCGGCTCAAGTCGATGTCGCAACGCGCCACCATGTCATTGATCATGCCCTGCAGGCCCATCTTCTGGCCGTCCTCGACCGAGTAGAGGTGGGCCACGCCGTAGTCGTGCAGCTCCTTCATCTCGGCCGGCACGATCACCCCGCCGCCGCCGCCGAAGACCTTGATGCTCTCGCCGCCGCGCTGCTTGAGCAGGTCGATCATGTACTTGAAGAATTCGACATGGCCGCCCTGGTAGGACGACACCGCGATGCCCTGGGCGTCCTCCTGCAGGGCCGCGTTGACGATTTCCTCGACCGAACGGTTGTGGCCGAGATGGATCACCTCGACGCCTGAGGATTGCAGGATGCGCCGCATGATGTTGATCGAGGCGTCATGGCCGTCGAACAACGAGGTGGCGGTGACGAAACGCACCTTGTGCTTGGGCTTGTAAGGCACCAGCTTGGCGGCCGAATGGGCAACTGAGCTGAGATCGGTCATGGCAGCGGCTCCGGAGTAGGCGGCAGTGTCCGCATCATAGGCAATGCGCAGCGATCCCGCCATGACACAAAACGACGAGAACTATGCATAATCTGCCATTATGGTCGTCAAAACCGCTCGCTCCAGGAAGTCTGCCGGGAGCACATCCACCGTCGCCATTGGCTTCGTTCGTGGCATCCTGTCAGGAGTTGCGCGGGCCGGGCTGACGCCGGAGCATTTGCTGGAACATGCAGAAATTGCCACCCACCTGCTGCACGACCGCACCTCCCGGATTCCGGTCGCGCGTTACGCCGCGCTCTACCGCCTGATCAACGAAAGCCTCGACGACGAGGGCTTCGCGCTGTTTTCGCGGCCGCTGCGCCGCGGCAGCTTCGAGTTCCTCTGCCGCGCTGCGCTCTCCGCGCCGACGCTGGAACAGGCCCTCGACCGCATCGCGCGCTTTCTGCATGTCGTGCTCGACGACCTGGAAGTGGAAGTGGAACGAAGCGGGCGCGCCGCGGTGATCGTCATCAGCGAAGAGCAGGCACTACCGGTCGGTCCGGCCGGGCGCGTGTTCGCCTACGAATGGCTGCTGCGCATGATCCACGGCCTGGCGGCCTGGCTGGTGGCGCATCCGCTGCCGCTCGACGAAGTGTCCTTCCCCTATCCGCCGCCTTTGCATGCCGCCGACTACGAACTGGTTTTCGCGCCGAGCTATACCTTCGACGCGCCGCGCCTCGAAGCGCGCTTTCCCGCCGAGTGGCTGGCACTGCCGGTGCGCCGCGACGAAGCGGCGCTACGGGCTTTCCTCGTCGACGCGCCGGCCAGCATCACCACGCTCTACCGCCGCGACCGGGCCCTAAGCTTGCGGGTTCGCGAGTATCTGCGCGCCGCGCTGCCGGAGCAGCCGGCGCTGCCCGCGATCGCCCGCCGGCTGTTCCTGTCACCGCGTACGCTGCACCGCCGCCTCGAAGACGAAGGCACCAGCTTTCGCACCATCAAGGACGACCTGCGCCGCGACCTCGCCACCGACTGGCTGACCAAGACCGCTCGCCCCGTGGGCCGCATCGGCGCCGACCTCGGCTTCACCGACGCCGCGGCCTTCTATCGCGCCTTCGCCGGCTGGACCGGCAGCGGCCCGCGCGAGTACCGCCGGCGCTTCGGACACTCCGCCGGCATGCTGTCGCAAGCCCCCTGAAATCCGCCGCCGGCTTGCCGACGATCCGGGGCTTCGAATTTGATCCGGCACGGTGTTAGCATTGCCGTTCCATTGCAGCGTCACCATCAGATCGTGAACGTCAAGCACGCCACTCAGGGATTCGGTGAACTCGATATCGGCATCGCCGAGCTCGACTTGCAGCATCGCCACCTTCTGCATCTGCTCGAACGCCTCCGGGACTCGACGGACAAGCGATACGGCTACGCCGCAAATGCCATCCTCGAGGAACTGGCCGTCGAGACGCGGATTCATTTCGCGGTGGAAGAAAGCCTGATGCGGCTGCTGGCCTTTCCCGAAATCGATATCCATCTGGCGCAGCACCGCCTGCTGACGGAGCAACTTCACAAACTCAGGCAGCGCGCACAGGACTTCGACGTCGCGGACGGACTTTCGGGGTTCATCCAGACCTGGCTGCTCGATCACGTCGACAATTTCGACCGGAAATTCGTCGCGCATTTCGTCGCCATGGGCGTCGATCCGCTGGCGGTGCCGCGGCCCAAGTAGCCCGGCGACATTCGCCCGGCGCAACCCGGATCAAAGCGCGTCCATCACCCTGCGCAGTTTCTGCTGCACTTCCGTGCCGAGCGCCGCGACATCCAGGTTCCCGGTCATCTGACCCATCATGCCGGGGTCCAGAAACTCGACATGCACCGCACCGGCGCCATCCTGGCGCACCACCACGTTGCACGGCAAGAGCAGGCCGATGCTGGCTTCCGCGCTAATCGCACGCTTCGCCAGGGGCGGGTTGCAGGCGCCGAGAATCCGGTACGGCGGCATGTCGTGGTCGATCTTCTTCTTCATTGTTGCGGCAACATCGATCTCGGTCAGGATGCCGAAACCTTCCTTCTGCAACTCGGCAGTCACCTTCGTGATTGCCTCGTCGAAACCCATGTGCACTTCCTTGCCGAAACCATAACGATTCTGCATATCCATCCTCTACTTTTCCAAAACTGCAAGCACGAGAACCCGAACTTCATTCGAACGCCCGCTTCGAAACTTCGATTCACAGTATCCGCGGCCGCGGCGTCTGCGTCAAACCTTCAGGCCGAGCGGCCGCCGGCTCAGCCCTCCAGCCGGTGGCGCAGCCGCCATTCCTTGACCAGGGCGTAGATGGCCGGAATCACCGCCAACGTCAGGATGGTCGACGAGATCATGCCTCCCACCATCGGCGCGGCAATGCGGCTCATGACTTCCGAACCCGTGCCGGTGCTCCACATGATGGGCAGCAGACCCGCCATGATCGCCACCACGGTCATCAATTTCGGCCGCACGCGCTCGACCGCGCCCTCCATCACCGCGGCGTACAAGTCGACGCTGGCGGCACGGCGATTCTCGGCGGCGCAGCGTGCGCGGGTCGTCTCCCAGGCATGGTCGAGGTAGATCAGCATCACCACGCCCGTCTCGGCGGCGACGCCGGCCAGGGCGATGAAGCCGACGGCCACCGCCACCGACAGGTTGTAGTGCAGCAGCCACATCAGCCAGACGCCGCCGACCAGCGCGAAGGGTACCGAGAGCATGACGATCAGCGTCTCGGTCAGGCGCCGGAAGTTGAGATAGAGCAGCAGGAAAATGATCAGCAGCGTCACCGGCACGACGACCTTGAGTTTTTCGATGGCGCGTTCCATGTACTCGAACTGACCGCTCCATGTGATGTAGTAACCCGGAGCGAACTTCACCTTCGCATTGACCGCCTGGCGCGCTTCGGCGACGTAGGAGCCGATGTCGCGATCGCGGATATCGACGTAGATGTAGGCCGAGAGCAGCGAGTTTTCGGTACGGATCGCCGGCGCGCCTTTGACGATGCCGACTTTGGCGACCTGGCCGAGGGGAACCATGGCGCGAGTGTCGCCACTGAGCATGATCGGCACCAGCACCTCGCGGGCGATCTGCTCGGGGTCGGCGCGCAGTTCGCGCGGATAGCGGATGCTGACGCCGAAGCGCTCGCGACCTTCCACCGTCGTCGTCACCATTTCGCCGCCCAGCGCCGTGCCGATGGTGTCCTGCAACTCGCCGACGCCAAGGCCGTAGCGCGCCAGTGCCGCACGGTCGGGCTCGATGTCGAGGTAGAAGCCGCCAGTGATGCGTTCGGCGTAGGCACTGGTAGTGCCCGGCACCTGCTTGACCACGCTCTCGATCTCCCTGGCCAGGCGTTCCATCTCCACCAGGTCCTTGCCGAAGACCTTGATCCCGATCGGCGTGCGGATGCCGGTCGACAGCATGTCGATGCGCGCCTTGATCGGCATGGTCCAGGAGTTGGCGACGCCGGGGAACTGCAGTGCCCGGTCCAGTTCGGCGATCAGCTTGTCGGTGGTCATGCCCGGCCTCCACTCCGCCTCGGACTTGAGGTTGATCACCGTCTCGAACATCTCCGTCGGCGCCGGGTCCGTGGCCGTATTGGCGCGGCCGGCCTTGCCGATCACCGACGCGACCTCGGGGAAGCTCTTGATGATCTTGTTCTGCGTCTGCAACAACTCGGCGGCCTTGGTGATCGACATGCCAGGCAGGGATGTCGGCATGTAGAACAGCGTGCCCTCGTTCAGCGTCGGCATGAACTCGCTGCCCAGCTTCGATGCCGGGTACAGGCTGACGGCCAGCGTCGCCAGCGCGAGGACGATGGTGGTGAGCTTCCAGCGCATCACCCAGGCGATGATGGGCCGGTAGAGCCAGATCAGGACGCGATTCACCGGATTCGTCGCCTCCGCCGGAATCTTGCCGCGAATGAAGAACAGCATGAGCACCGGCACCAGCGTCAACGACAGGAAGGCGGCGCCGGCCATGGCAAAGGTCTTGGTGTAGGCCAGCGGAGCGAACAGGCGCCCCTCCTGCCCTTCGAGCGTGAACACCGGCAGGAAAGACACGGTGATGATCAGCAAAGAAAAGAACAGCGCCGGGCCGACCTCCTTGCAGGCCGCGATGATGGCGGCGGCCCGCTGGTCGAAGCCAGATCCCCCATCCCCACCCCGACCCTCCCCTTGAAGGGGAGGGAGGCGTTCGAGATGCTTGTGCGCATTCTCGATCATGACGATGGCCGCATCGACCATGGCGCCGATGGCGATCGCGACCCCGCCCAGGCTCATGATGTTGGAATTCATGCCGAGCGCGCGCATGGCGATGAAGGCGATCAGCACGCCGACCGGCAGCATCAGGATCGCCACCAGCGCGCTCCTCGCATGCATCAGGAAAACCAGGCAGACCAGCGCGACGATGATGCTTTCCTCGATCAGCGTGTTCTTCAGCGTCTCGATGGCGCGATGGATCAGGTCGGAGCGGTCGTACACGGTCTCGATGGTGACGCCGGCTGGCAGCCCCGGCGCGATCTCGGCGAGCTTCTGCTTGATGTTGCTGATCACCTCCAGCGCGTTCTGGCCGTAGCGCGACATGGCGATGCCGGACACCACCTCGCCCTCGCCGTTGAGTTCGGTGATGCCGCGGCGCTCGTCGGGACCCAGCTCGACGCGGGCGATGTCGCGGATCAGTACCGGCGTGCCCCCGCCTTGTCCAACCGTCGCCTTCACCACCAGATTCTCGATGTCGGTGCTGCCGCGCAGGTAGCCGCGGCCGCGCACCATGTACTCGGTCTCGGCCATTTCGACCACGCGCCCGCCCACGTCGCGATTCGATTCGCGGATCGCCTTCGCCACGGTCGGCAGCGCGATGCCATAGGCGCGCAGCTTGACCGGATCGACGACGACCTGATACTGCTGCACGAAGCCGCCGATGCTGGCCACCTCGGCCACGCCCGGCGCCTTGGTCAGTTGATAACGAATGAACCAGTCCTGGATGGTGCGCAGCTCCGCCAGCGACTTGTCCTTGGCCAGCACCACGTACTGATAGACCCAGCCGACCCCCGTGGCGTCGGGCCCCAGCTGCGGCGTAACGCCCCTGGGCAAGCGCCCCGCGGCAAAGTTGAGGTACTCCAGCACGCGCGAACGTGCCCAGTAGATGTCGGTGCCATCCTCGAAAATCACATAGACGAAAGACGCACCGAAGAAGGAAAAACCGCGCACCACCTTGGACTTCGGCACCGACAGCATCGCCGTGGTCAGCGGATAGGTAACCTGGTCCTCGACCACCTGCGGCGCCTGTCCCGGCACGTCCGTGTAGATGATGACCTGCACGTCGGAGAGGTCGGGCAGCGCATCGAGCGGCGTCTTCAGCACGGCATGGATGCCGGCCAGGGTGACGAAGATCGTGGCGATGACGACGAGGAATTTGTTCCGCGCCGACCAGTCGATCAGGGCATTCAGCATTTCATTTCGCCTGCGTTTCGAGCTTCGTGATGACCCACTCGCCGGGCTTGCGCTCGACGAACTCGATGGCGATCGCACTGCCCGGCTTGACCTTCTCCGTCAGCGAAGGATTGGCCAGCATAAAGTCCATGGTCATGCCCGGCCACTTGAGGCTAGCCACCGGGCCATGCGTCACCGTCACGCTGCCGGCCTTGACATCGACGGCGTCGAGCGTTCCCGTGGCCTGGTGGCTGACTGTCTTGCCGGTCGCCGCAGGCGCTCCTTCGGAAGCAGGAGCGAAACCGCCCAGCGCCGCCTTCAGGTTGCTTTCGGCATCGATCAGAAAGTTGGCCGTGACAACCACGGCTTCGCCGGCGGCGACGCCCTCACGCACTTCGACATACTCGTCGCTGCGCGCGCCGAGCTTGACCTCGCGCGGCTCGAAGCGCCCGGCGCCTTTCACGATCAGCACGATCTGCCGCGTGCCGCTGTCGATCACCGCCGACAGCGGCACCGTCACGACCTTGTCACGACCGCCCACCGCCAGTTCGACGCTGGCATACATGGCCGGCTTCAGCAGTCCGCCCGGGTTGGCCAGTTCGATGCGCACCGGGATCGTCCGTGTCTCGGCCGTAAGCCGAGGGTAGATGTAGGCGATCGTGCCGCTGAAGCTCTTGTCCGGATAGGCGCTGATGCCGACCCTGATCTTCTGCCCGACCCTGAGCTGCGCGATGTCGCGCTCGAAAACGTCGGCCAGCACCCAGACCGACGACAGGTCCGCGATCTGGTAAAGCATCTCGCCCGGCATGAAGCGCATGCCGGCCACCGCCTTCTTCTCCAGCACCACGCCGCCCACCGGGGAACGAAAAGTCAGCGTGCGCTTGGCCTCGCCACCGGCGGCCAGCGCCTTGATCTGGTCCTCGGAAATGTCCCAGTTGCGCAGCCGGACCAGGCTCGCCTCGGACAGCTGGCGCATGCCGGACTGCATTTCGGTGCTGGCATCCTTCAGCGCCGCGACACCCTTGGCCGCCACCACGTACTCGCGCTGCGCCGAGACCAGCTCCGGGCTGTACACCTCGAACAGTGGCTGCCCCTTGGCTACCGGCTGACCCGTGGCATTAACGTGCAGGCGCTCGACCCAGCCCTCGAATTTCGGCGCCACGTTGTGCAGGCGGCGCTCGTCTATCTCGACCCGACCGGCCGCCCGCACCTGGCGCGCCAGTTCACGCAGCGCCGCGGGCTCTGTGCGCACCCCGAGCTTCTGCACCTTCTCGGTGCTGATCTTCACTTCGCCAGGCGCCGCGCCCTCATCCTCGCCCTCATAAACCGCGACGTAGTCCATGCCCATCGAGTCCTTCTTCGGCACCGGCGAGGTGTCCGGCAGGCCCATCGGGTTACGGTAGTAGAGCAGCTTGCGCGGTGCCTCCGCTGCGGGCGCGGCCGCAGTCACCCGGGTGGCGGCCACCGCCGTATCGCCAGCGCCGACTCTTGGCGCCTTGCCCGCCCAGTAGCCCGCACCGACGGCCAGCAGCAGGGCCGCGAGCACGACCGGAGTCTGATATTTCATAGTTCCTCTCCCACCAATTTCTCGATCTCGGCCAGGCGTATCTGCTGGTCGCCGCGCGCCTTCACCAGCTCGCCGCGGGCGCGGCGCAGCTGCCGGTGCGCATCGAGTACCGCGGCAAAATCGGCGCGGCCGTTTTCGTAAGCGGACAGTGCCGCGTTCAGATTCAATTCGGCTTGCGGCAGCAGGCCGGTGCTCACCAGGGACTCCAGCCGGTGCGCGACTGCGAGGCCGGCAAGGCTTTCGCTGAGTTCGGCCAGGCTCTGGTTGAGGTTGCCCTGGCGGCGCAGGCGCGCCGCTTCCAGGTTCAGTTCGGCCTCGCGTTCCTGGGCGCGGCGGCTGCCCTGCTGCAGGGGAATGTTGATCTCGAACATCAGCTCCCATTCGCTGACGCGGTTTCGGGTCTGGGTCGGGGAAATGCCGAGGTTCACATCGGGATAACGGTTGCGCTGGATCAGGTCGCGTCCCTTCTCGGCGCCGCTGATGCGCGCGTCGTCGGCGGCGAGCTGCGGATTGTTGACTCGCAGCCTTGCCTCCAGCGCGGCCATGTCCAGCTGTGCCGCCGGCGGCAGCAGGCGCAGCTTCTCCGGCGGGCGCAGCGTAATGTTTTCCGGGCGTCCGAGCAGGGCCCGCATGCGGGCGCTAGCCTGGGCGCTCTCGCCCTCGAGCATGACCAGGTCGGTCTCCATGGCGATGATCTCGGATTGTGCGCGCAGGGCATCCTGCTGGTTGCCGAAGCCGCTGGCATAGCGAGTACGGGCAATCTCGGCGACGCGCCGCATCAGGTCGAGATTCTCCTGCGCGTAGCGGATGCTGATCAGATGCACGTGATGCTGGGCGTAGGTCAGCTTGATGCGGGTGGCCAGATCGATCCAGCCGGCGCGCGCCCGCGCCTGCGCCTCGTCGGCGCCGGCGCCGGCCACTCCGCGGCGCAGGTCGCGCTTGCCGAACCAGGGCAGGGACTGGCTGAAGGTGTAGCGCGCCCCGCCGATGCGCGGTGGCAGCAGGTTGGGGCTGGCATCGAGATTCTCGTTGGTGACGTCGCGCAATTCGGTGCGCAGCATCGGGTCGGGCAGCGCACCGGCCGGCTCGACGCGCTCCGCTGCCGCCTCGGCCTCGGCGCGCAGCGCGGCGAACTCGGGATGACGACTGCGGGCGAACTCGAGCAGGCTCTCGACCTGGCCACCGATCAGTTGCTCGGGTTCCGCGGCGTGGGCAGGCCCGGCCGCGAGCAACAGCAACGCAATCAGGATGGAGCCGCAGCGCATGGCACTACTTCGCCGGCACGACGCGGACGACGGAGTACTGGCCGTCCTTTTCCTCGGCGCGGAAGCGAACCTTGTCGCCATCCTTGACCGACGCCGGCACGACGCCCTTCTTGAAGCTGAAGGTCATGGTCATGGCGCCCATGCCCAGATTCTCGATGGGGCCATGGGTGATGGTGACGCTCCCCGCCGCCCGGTCGAGTCTCCTGACCGTGCCTTCGGACAATGGCTGGCTGGCGGCCTTCGCCGCTGGGGCAGCATGCGAGGAATGATCCATCGCGATCACGGGTTGCAGGAACAATGCAAAAGCGGCAGCAGCCGCGGTGCGCAAAACAAGGTGTTTCATGAAAGTCCCCCATGACAACAAACCAACGAACGCGGCGACAGCGCCGCTCACGTCATCCTCAGCTCGAAACACACGCCTCCCGTCACCGACCGGACGCCTATCTCTCCACCGTGCGCGAGAATGATCGAACGGGTGATGGCGAGGCCCAATCCTGCACCTTCGCCGCTGTCGTGGCGCGACGGATCGCCGCGATAGAAGCGATCGAAGATCCGCGACATCTGTTCCTGCGGAATCGGCTCGCCGGAATTTTCGATGCTGAGTTTCGTGCCTTCGCTGCAGGCCTCGATACTGACCCGGATATTGCCGCCGGCCGGCGTGTGCCGAATCGCATTGGACAACAGGTTGGCCAGCGCCCGGCGCAGCATGAGCTTGTCGCCGGATACCTGACCGCTGCCCGTCAGCGCAAGGTGCAGGCCTTTCTCTTCGGCCAGCGCATCGAAGAAGTCGAAGAGTTCCCGCACCTGCGCCGCCAGATCGACCGGTTCGCGGCTTGGCACCACCAGTCCGTTGTCGGCCTGCGCCAGGAACAGCATGTCGCCGATCATGCGCGCCAGGCGTTCGTATTCTTCGGCATTCGAGGCCAGTACCTCACTGTACTCGTCCGCGCTACGGGCCCGCGTCAGCGCGACCTGAGTCTGCGTCATCAGGTTGCTGACCGGCGTGCGCAGCTCGTGGGCCAGGTCCGACGAGAAATCTTTCAGTCTTTGGAAGGAATCCTCGAGCCGGGCCAGCATCTCGTTCAGGGTTTCGGCAAGCTCGGCGAGTTCGACGGGCACCGCGTCCAGGCTCAGTCGGTAATCGAGGTGGTTTGCCGTCACGCCCGCGGCACCCCGGCGCATCGCCTGCAAGGGCGCCAGTCCGCGGCGGACCGCAACCCAGCCGAAAAAGCCCACCAGGACAGCGGCAATGGCGACAAACAGCCATAACGTGCGGCGGAAGGATTCCATGAAGTGCTCATGATGGGAAATATCGACCGCCACCGCGACCAGCATCGGCTGCCCGCTGTTGCCGGTTGGCAGCAGCGTGGCGATGCCGCGCCAGGGCTGTCCGTCTTTCCTCCAGGACCGGGGTTTGGCACTGACGCCCGCCGGGCTCAGCATGGCATCCGGAAACGCCGCATTCGGCGTTGCAAACACGCGCTTCCCGTCAGGCCCCAATACCACCACGGCGAGCCCGTGATGGCCAACCAGGGAATCATCGAGCTGGCGCAGCAGGGCGCCCGAATCCGCGGGCGAGCGCAGCTGCGCCAGCAAGTTCGCGGCCAGCTGCGTCTTGCCGCTCAGCACCTCCATGTCCTGTTCGACGAAGTGCCGTTCGACCGCATTGCCGATCAGCATCCCCAGCGCCAGCAGCACGGCCGTCGACACGGCGGCGAACAGCAGCGTCAGGCGTGAGGTGATCGAAGAACGACGGCTCACGCGTTCTCCGCTTCCAGCACATAGCCCATGCCGCGCACGGTGCGAATCAGTTTCGGCTCGAAGCTGTCGTCGATCTTGGCGCGCAGCCGGCGCATCGCCACTTCGATGACATTGGTGTCGCTGTCGAAATTCATGTCCCACACCTGCGAGGCGATCAAGGACCGCGGCAGCACTTCGCCCTGGCGGCGCAGCAGGAGTTCCAGCAGCGCGAACTCCTTGGCGGTGAGGTCGATGTGGCGGCCGCCGCGCGAGGCGCGACGCCGCAGCAGATCCAGTTCCAGGTCCGCCGCGCGCAATTGCTGCGGCTCCTGGTTGCGGCTGCCGCGCCGCAGCAGGGTGCGCACACGAGCGAGCAGTTCGGCGAAGGCGAAGGGCTTCACCAGGTAATCGTCGGCGCCGAGTTCCAGCCCCTTGACGCGGTCCTCGACCTGGTCGCGGGCGGTAAGGAACAGCACCGGCATCTCGCGTCCGGCGCGGCGCAGGCCGGCCAGCACATGCCAGCCGTCGAGCTTGGGCAGCATGACGTCGAGAATCGCCAGATCGTAGTCGCCGGTCTCGCCCAGATGCAGGCCGTCGATGCCGTCGCGCGCCAGGTCGACGACGAAGCCGGCCTCGACCAGCCCCTGTTTGAGGTAGTCGCCGGTTTTCGGCTCGTCTTCAACCACCAGGATTTTCATTTCATGCTCCGCTCATGTCCATGCCCGGATTGTGCGCTTGGCGAAACGGCGCCCGCCGAAGATTACAGAAATGTAATCGCGGCGTCAGCTTGCGGTGGGGAAGGGGTTTGCAGAATGCGTTCAACCCTCTGCAAAAGGAAATCCTGCAATGAAATCGCTGCGTATCGCCCTCACCCTCGTACTGCTCTCGGCCTCGGCCGCATTTGCCCAGGGCGCACCCAAGGTCGACGTCTTCAAGAGCCCAAGCTGCGGCTGCTGCGGTGCCTGGGTCGAACACATGCGCCAGAACGGATTCCAGGTCAGCACCCATGACGTCGCCGACGTTCCCGCGGAGCGCAAGAAGCTCGGCATGCCCGAGCGTCTGGGTTCCTGCCACAGCGCGAAAGTTGCCGGCTATGTGATCGAAGGCCATGTGCCTGCCGCCGACATTCGCCGCCTGCTAAAGGAAAAGCCGCGGGCGCTGGGCCTCGCCGTGCCTTCGATGGTGCCCGGCTCGCCAGGCATGGAAGGTCCCACGGCAAAGCCCTACGCCACGCTGCTGGTGGCCGGCGACGGCACGACCCGCGTCTTTGCCAGCCACTGAACCATGAAGCTGATCGCATTTCGCCGGCAGCTGCTGATCTGCGCCGCCGGCCTGGCCTTCAACCTGCCGGGCTACGCCGCGGACGCTGCGCCCGCGCGCTCCGGCCTGGCCCAGGCGCTGGAGCAGGCCTGGCGCCTGCATCCCCAGGCCGCCGCGCTGGAAGGCCGCGAGGCCGAGGCCCGCGCGGCGCAGGACGTCGCCGCCGGCCTGACGCCGGAGCCGGGTTCGCTCAGCATCGGCAGCCGCAACGACCGGCTCAATCGCAATCGCGGCATGCAGGAATACGAAGTCGAACTGGCGACTCCCTTGTGGCTGCCGGGGCAGAAGGCGGCGCGCGAAGCCGAGGCGGCCAGCCGCGTCGACGATGTCGCCGCCAGGCGCGTGGCATTGCGCGCGGAGCTGGCCGGCGAATTGCGCGACGCCTGGTGGGCGCTGGCGGCGGCGCGCAACGCCAGGCTTCTGGCGGCCCGCCGGCTTGATACCGCGCGCGCACTGGAAGCCGACGTGAGCCGCCGCTACAAGGTCGGCGAGCTGTCGCGGATCGACGCCAACCTGGCGCAGAGCGAAGTCCACGCGGCCGGCGCCGAACTGATCGAAACGGAGGCGACGCTGCTGCAGGCGGATCAGGCCTTGCGTACGCTGACCGGCACGGGCGCACCGCAGGACATGGCCGAGGAAGCGCCGCCGCGAGTGGCTCAGGCCGGCGCGCCGGCGACGCCCGAAGCCCATCCCCTGCTCGCGGCCGCCGCCGCGACGGCGCGCAGCGCCCGCGCCCGGGTTACGGTGGCCGACGAATCGCGCCGCGCCGCGCCGGAGCTGGCGTTGCGCATGGTGCGCGAGCGCGGCGATTTCGCCGAGCCTTACGCCAACACGGTGGGCATACAACTGAAGATTCCGTTTTCTTCCTCGGCGCTGGTACGCCGCGAAGGCTCGGCGGCGCAGGCCGAAGCCGACCAGGCCGACGCCGAAATGCTGCGCGCCCAGACCCGCGTGCGGCTCGAAACGGAGCGCGCCGGGCGCGCCCTGGATGCCGCGGAGCGCCAGTTGGCCATGGCGCAGGAGCGACTGGCGCTCTCCACCGAGAATCTGCGCCTGAGCGAAAAAGCCTTTTCGCTCGGCGAGTCCGACCTGGCGACGCTGCTGCGCATCCGCGCCGCCGCCTTCGACGCCGAAGCCTTTCTCGACCGCCAGCGCGTTGCCCGCGCCGCGGCCATATCGCGATTGAATCAAGCCCTGGGAGTATTGCCGTGAGACGTATTTTTGCCGTTGCGCTATCCACCGCCGCGTTAGCCGCCGTGTCGGTCGCCTATGCCCACGGCGACGAGGACCATGGCGCGGCGCCGCCGCCCGTCACCCAGAGCATGGCGCCGCGCGCGGTGGCCGCCACCGGGGAATTCGAGGTGGTCGCCGTGCTCGAGGACAAGCACCTGGTGGTGTATGTCGATCGCTTCGCCAGCAACGAGCCGGTCGCCGGCGCCAAGGTGGAAATCGAGGGCGGCGGGCTGCAGGGCGTCGCCGCCGAGTCCGCGCCCGGCACCTACCTGTTGAATCTCGCGGCGGCCCTGCCGCCGGCCAAGCATGCATTGACCATCAGCATCGAAGCCGGCGACAGCGCCGACCTGCTGACTGCCACGCTGGACACGTCATCGGCTGCGCCCGCTGCGGCGCACGCGCATTACTGGAGCGAGTGGATCGTCTGGGGCCTTGCCGCACTGCTGCTGCTTGTCAGCGCTGCATTGCTGGCCGTGCGGCGCCGCAAGCAGAAAACCAAAGGACTATAGAAAATGCGGAACATGCGGAAAATGCGAAATACATTTGTGCGGCCCCTGGTCGCCACGACCAGCCTGGCCCTGGTCGCCACCACCAGCCTGGCCCTCCTCGCCGGCGGCGCGCTGGCCCACGGCGACGAGGATCACAGCCAGGACGCCAAGAAGGCAGCGCCGGTCGCGCCGGCCGCCGCGGCGCCGGGAGCGGCGAGCGCGCCGGCGGCGCTGCAGCGCCTGGCCGACGGTAGCCTGTTCGTGCCCAAATCGGTGCAGCGCCAGCTCGGGCTGCGCACCCAGCCGGCGCACATCGGCGATCTGGCGGCGACGGTCGAGCTCAACGGCAGGGTCATCCCCGATCCGAACACCAGCGGTCGCGTCCAGGCGACGTTTTCCGGCAGCGTCATGCCGGGCCCCAAGGGTATGCCGACGCCGGGACGCAAAGTTCAGAAGGGCGAAGTGCTGGCCTGGCTGCGTCCGGTCGCCGGCGCCATCGAGCGCGGCAACCAGAAGGCGCAACTGGCCGAACTGGAGGCCCAACTGGCGATTGCCGACGGGCGCGTCAAGCGCTTCGAGCAACTGGAAGGCGCGGTGCCGCAAAAGGAAATCGAAATGGCTCGCATCGAGCACGGGGCGCTGCAAAAGCGCCGTGCCTTCGTCGCCGCCAGCATCGACTCCGCAGAGCCGCTGCTGGCCCCGGCGACCGGGGTGATCAGCGCCTCGCACCACCTGGTCGCGGGCCAGATCGTCGATGCCAGGGAGGTGCTGTTCGAGATCGTCGACCCCGAGCGTCTGGCAGTCGAGGCGCTGGCCTACGATGCCGGCATCGGCGCGACCCTGGTCTCGGCCAGCGCCCTGGCCGAGCAGACCGCGCTGGAACTCAAGTTCGTCGGCGCCGGCCGGCAGCTGCGCGAGCAGGCGCTGCCCCTGCTGTTCCGCATTGTTTCAGCCAACTCCATGGTGGCGGTCGGCCAACCGGTCAAGGTGATTGTGCGCACGGCGCATGAACTCAAGGGCGCCTCGGTGCCGCGCGCGGCGCTGACGAAAGTCGGCGCTGGCGAGACGGCGCTCTGGGTGCACACGGAGGCCGAGCGCTTTGCCGTGCGCCGCGTGCGCCATCAGGCGCTGGATGCCGCCAACGTCGCGATTGTCGACGGACTGCACGAGGGCGACCGCGTGGTCGTCGAAGGCGCCGGCCTGCTGTCCCAGGTGCGCTGAACCATGTTCGATTTCATCATCCACACCGCGCTCAAGCAGCGCCTGATCGTCCTCGGCATCTCGCTGCTGCTGATCATCTACGGTGCGATCACGCTGCGCCAGATGCCGGTCGATGTCTTCCCCGACCTCAACAAGCCGACCGTGACGCTGATGACCGAAGCCGGCGGCATGGCGCCGGAGGAGGTCGAGCAACTGGTGAGCTTCCCCATCGAATCGGGCATGAACGGCATGCCGGGCGTGACGCGCGTGCGTTCGGTATCGGGCATCGGCCTGTCCATCATCTATGTCGAGTTCGAGTGGGGCACCGACATCTACCGCAACCGGCAGCAGATCGCTGAGCGCCTGAACCTGGTGCGCGAGCAATTGCCGCCCGGCATCGTGCCGCAGTTGGGGCCGATCTCCTCGATCATGGGCGAGATCCTGCTGATCGCCATCCCGGCCGATCCGGCCAAGGTCAGTCCGATGGCGGTGCGCGAGTATGCCGACTGGGTCATGCGGCCGCGCCTGCTGACGATTCCCGGCGTCGCCCAGGTGATTCCGATCGGCGGCGAAGTGCGCCAGTACCGCGTCGAAATCAAACCCGCGCAGCTGCAGGCGCTCGGCATCGAGCGCGAAAAGCTGGAAGCCGCGCTGAAGGATTTCGGCGCCAACACCAGCGGCGGCTTCCTCGAAGCCCAGGGCCGCGAATGGCTGATCCGGCAGATCGGCCGCAGCTCGCGCATCGAGGATTTGCAGAACCTGGTGGTGGAGGTCAAGAACGGCCAAGCGATCCTGCTCAAGCAATTGGCCGACGTCAAAATCGCGCCGGCGATCAAGCGCGGCGACGGCAGCTACAAGGGCAAGCCGGCGGTGATCCTGTCGGTGCAGAAGCAGCCGTCGGCCGACAGCGTGACCCTGACGCGCGAGGTGGAAAAGGCCATTGCCGAACTGGGCAAGAGCCTGCCGGCCGGCGTCGAGGCGCCGTCCTTCCTGTTCAAGCAGGCCGACTTCATCGAGCACTCGGTGAACAACGTCGAGGAGGCCCTGCGCGACGGTGCGATCCTGGTCGCGGTGATCCTCTTCCTGTTCCTGCTCAATGTGCGCACCACGATCATTTCGCTGATGGCGATTCCGGTGTCGCTGTTGGCGACGGCGCTGGTGTTCCACTATTTCGGCCTGTCGATCAACACCATGACCCTGGGTGGCCTGGCGATCGCCATCGGTGAGCTGGTCGATGACGCCGTGGTCGGCGTCGAGAATGTGCTGCGCCGGCTCAAGCTGAATCGCGCCATGGTCGCGCCGCGCCCGGTGGCCGAAGTGATCGCCGCCGCGACCCTGGAAGTGCGCTCGGCCATCGTCTATGCCACGGTGATCATCGTGCTGGTGTTCGTGCCGCTGTTCGTCCTGCCCGGCATCGAGGGGCGCTTGTTCACGCCGCTGGGCGTTGCCTACATCGTTTCCATTCTGGCCAGCATGATCGTCTCGGTGACCCTGACGCCGGTGATGGCCTATTACCTGCTGCCGCACATGAAGCAGCTGCACGCCGGCGACAGCCCGCTGGTGATCCGCCTCAAGCGCTGGGATGCGCGGCTGCTGCACTGGTCCTTCAATCACGCGCGAGCCCTGCTGGCCGGCGCCCTGGTCCTGGTGCTGATCGTCGCGGCGAGCGTGCCCTTCTTCCCTCGCTCCTTCCTGCCGCCCTTCAACGAAGGCACGCTGACGGTGAATGTGTTGCTCAACCCCGGCACCTCGCTGACCGAATCCAACCGCATCGGCACCCTGGCTGAGCAACTGGTGGGGCAGGTGCCCGAGGTGACGCAGATGGGACGCCGCACCGGCCGCGCCGAACTCGACGAACATGCCGAGGGCGTGCATTACACCGAGATGGAAGTGGACCTCAAGGCCTCCGCGCGCAGCCGCGAGCAGATCATCGCCGACATCCGCAGCCGCCTGGCGGCCCTGCCGGCGGTGAGCAGCGTCGGCCAGCCGATCTCGCACCGCCTCGACCACCTGCTGTCCGGCGTGCGCGCCCAGATCGCCCTCAAGGTCTATGGCGACGACCTCGACACGCTGCGCGGCCTGGCTGCCGACTTGCGCCAGCGGCTGGCGCAGATACCGGGCGTCACCGATCTGCAGATCGAGAAACAGGTGCTGATCCCGCAGGTGAAGATCCATCTCGACTACGAAAAGGCGGCGCAATACGGCGTCGCTCCCGGCGCCCTGTTGCGCAGCCTGGAACAGATGATCGAGGGCGAGCAGATCACCCAGATCATCGAAGGCAACCGCCGCTTCGACCTGCTGGTGCGCCTGCCCGAGGGCGCGCGCAGCCCGCAGACGCTGGCCGCTCTGCTGATCGAAACGCCGGGCGGCCATGTGCCGCTGTCGCGCATCGCCAGCGTGGAAGAAAGCGACGGCCCGAACCAGGTCAGCCGCGAGAACTCGCGCCGCCGCATCGTGCTTTCGGCCAATACCGATGACCGCGACATGTCGAAGGTGATCGCCGACATCCGCGCCGAGCTGGCCGCCCGGCCCTTGCCGGAAGGCTACTTCACGGCGCTGGAAGGGCAATTCCAGGCGCAGGAGCAGGCGGCGCGATTGATCACGCTGCTGGCCGCCGTGTCGCTGACCATGATCTTCATGGTGCTCTACAGCCGCTACCGCTCGACCGCGCTGACCCTGATCATCATGGGCAATATTCCGCTGGCGCTGATCGGCAGCGTCATCGCGTTGTGGATTTCCGGGCAGCCGCTGTCGGTCGCCGCGCTGGTCGGCTTCATTACGCTCACCGGCATCGCCACGCGCAACGGCATCCTCAAGATCAGCCACTACATCAACCTCTGCGCCTTCGAGAATGAAAGCTTCGGCCAGCACATGATCGTGCGCGGCTCGCTGGAACGCCTGACGCCGGTGCTGATGACCGCGCTGGTGGCCGCCTTCGCGCTGCTGCCTCTGCTGCTCTCGGCCGACGCGCCGGGCAAGGAAGTGCTGCACCCGGTGGCGGTGGTGATCTTCGGGGGCCTGATCAGCTCGACCCTGCTCGATACCCTGCTGACGCCGCTGATGTTCTGGCTGTGGGGCAAGCCCGCCCTGGAGCGGCTGCTCGCCGCCAACGAGAGCGAAAGTTTCTAGTGCCAGCCTTTGCCCCCGTGGTACTGAACCCGTTTCCTACAACCAAGGAGTTCCCATGATGAAAACCAGGACGCTGATCTACTCGGCCGCCGCCAGCCTGTTGCTCTTCTCGGGCTCGTCCGCGTTCGCCCACAGTGACGAATACCTCGACACCCAGAAGACGCCGAACGGAGGCCAGCAGCGCATGGCCGGCAACTATCACTTCGAACTGGTGGTGGCGAAGGACAGCAAGGAAGCCAGGGACAACCCGGTGATCGTGTACGTCACCGACCATGCCAACGCCAAGATTCCGACAGTCGGCGCCGGCGGCACGGCGACCATCCTCGCCGGCAAGCAGAAGGCCAGTGTCAAGCTCGTCCCCGACGGCGACAACCGCCTCAAGGGCATCGGCAAATACGCGTCGACACCGGACATGAAGGTCGTGGTTTCGATCACCCTCCCGGGCAAGCCGGCCGAACAGGCGCGGTTTACTCCGCTGGCACCAGTTGCCGTGGCGAAGGACGCGCATACGGACCAGAAGCACTGATCATTCGCGGCAGCAGGTGAACAACAAGACGGGGTGGTGGCCACCCCGTCTTGTGAATTACGCGCCAGAGTACTTCGCCACCACGTCGCAATGGGTGCTCCGCGTCGAGAGACAGGCGGCGTCGCCTGGTTCGTGCTCGAACGAACAGCGGCGCGCCTGGAGCAAGTTCCAGTCCTCGCGGGAATATGCCCGGATCGGCAGATTCGGCGGGAAGTACACGCAGCCGGCACACAACTCCGGCGCTTCAGCGGTCCTTGCGGACATGGTAATTGATCACGCCATCCTTTTCCGTCATCGACAGGAGAGTCTGGCCGGTGCGCTCGCACCACGAAGGGATGTCCTTGCGGGTGCCGACATCGGTGGCAATGATCTCAAGCACATCGCCCAAGGCCAGGCCCTTGATCGCCTTGTTGGTTTCCACCATCGGCATCGGGCAGCACTTGCCCGAAGTGTCGAGGGTCGCCGTTGCGGTCATGTCGCTCATCAGGTCCTCCTCAAAAGTACTGGTAGTGCTCGGCCTTGGCGGCCTTGTCGTTGAGGAACCAGGCAGCGCCGACGATGCCCTCGGCTTCGGGAATCAGGTTGCCCTCGTTCACGCCGAAGATCGCCGCGGCCAGGCTGCAGGCGTAGAAATTCACGCAGCCGGTGCTCTTCAGCGCCTTGATGATGTCGTAGACCTCGACCGGAAGCCCTGCCTTGGCAACGCCTTCGCGCACCATGGCTTCCTCGGCGGCGTGGCGGCCGTCGATGCGCAGGGCGGCGGCACCTTCGGCAGTGAGGGCCCTGACCGCCCAATTGACGAACAGCATGTCGACCTGGGTCCCTTCCGAGGCCGTCAGGTAGGCAAACGCCAGTGGCGTCAGGATCTTGTCGTACGAGTCGTCGCGAATCACGATGGCCATGGATTTCATGTTCTCTCTCCTAGAATGAATGTTCGTTCGAAATTAAAGCAAAAAAACACGGCTCGGATTCAAGCCGCGATACTCCGCCAGGCACATTCCCAGACAGCGTCCAGCCTGTCGGGGAGCGGCTCGGCAAGAACACCGTCGAGGCGCGCGGTAATCAGCCGCAGCGCCCCGCCGAAAAGACATGCACTGGCCACCATGACATCCATCCGCCGGATCTCTCCCTGGTCCATGCCCTGCTGCACGAAATCGCGCATGGTTTCGAATGGCAGCGAAGAGCAGACCGGTCGCTCGCCTGGCAGGAATTCCTTATGCTTGGCGTAGAGCATGAAATCCATGGCTTCGCGGCTCGACTCCGTCAGTTGGAACAACATGGCAATGACGGCGCGGCAGCGGTCGCGCGCCGTGGCGTGCGTTGCGGCGATGAGCGACAGTTCGGCCTGCATGCCCTCCATCAGGCTCAGGTAGAGCGCACGGGCGACGTCTTCCTTGTCCTTGAAGTGGTGGTAGATGGAACCCACGCTGACCTGCGCGGTCCGCGCCATATCCGGCACGGAGGTGTTGAAGTAGCCGCGCTGGGTAAACAGATGCAGTGCGGCAACAATGATCTGTTCCCGAATCTGGCCGGGTGCTACGTTGGCAGGGGGACGCGCCATGGTAGAAATCTTGTTTCGAATGATCGTTCGTTCATAATAGCCGCAGTCAGCCGTCCGCGCAATAGCCACGAAATAGCCACGAAATAGCCACGACATGGCCGCCACTCTGCGCTGCCGATGGGTTGTTGTCCGCGATCGGTCCCCAAGTGCATCGCCGGCGCCGTGTCGTCAGCGCCGACTTTTGCAACGGATCGCCACCGATGACAGGTTGAAGATTACAAAAATGTCATCGAGGCGTCAGCTTGCTGTCGGCGTCGGGGGGAGATACTGGGCTTGCCTACAGCACGGAGGCGCAATATGAAATCCTCCGTCCGCAGTGCCGCCATTCCGTGGCCGCTGACACCTCCGGAAGAGCGACTTCAAACCGAAAAAAGGAGAAACACCATGAAAAAGTTTGCCATGACAGCCATTGCGGCCGCGCTCGCGTTTTCAGCACCGGTCTTCGCCGATGACGCGCACCACCCGGAAAAGGCGGCCGACGCGAAAAGTGCCCCCGCACAGCCGGCGCCGCAGGTGAAAAAAATGCAGGACAACGTGAAGAAGATGCCGGCGCAGCTCGACCGCATCGCCAAGGCCAAGACCGACCCCGAGCGGCAAAAGGCCATGGCCGAGCACATGCAGACCATGCAGGAAAACATGGTCATGGCGCGCGGCATGCAGGCCGGGATGATGATGGACTGTCCCATGATGGAAGGCGGCATGATGGGCAAAGGCGGCATGGGCATGATGGGCAAGGGCGGCATGATGGGCGGCGGCATGGGCATGATGGGCGGCGGCCAAGGCATGGCGGGCGCCGATGACATGATGGCCAAACGCATGGAAATGATGGAAAAGCGCATGGACATGATGCAAATGATGATGCAAGGCCGCATGGGCATGCCCGAGGGCGCCCCCGCCAAGCCGGCCAATTGAATCCGCCGAGGAGGAGTGCAAATGAAGCGCCCCATCGACGAACGAAGCCACAAGAACCCGTTCGGCCTGCCTGGAAGGGGAGCGTGGTGCGGGCATGGCTGAAAAGGCAGTGGTTGGCATTTCGCGCCTGGATGCGGGGGAACCAGGAAGCGCATGCCAGGGAGCATGACCAGGCATGCTGCTCCTCCCCGCCGCCGGGCGCGGGCCACCATGACGGGAAAGGCGGTTGAACGTGCCGGTCAGGCTCAAGCTGCTGCTGGCGGGCGCCGCGTGCGTCGGCCTGCCGGCTCTGGCGCAAACCTGGCAGGTGCCCAGGCCCAGCCGCGGTTTGATGCCCAAGCCGACGATGTCGCCCACATCACCGCCGACCTGCGCCTCAGGCAACGGAAGGCTGGAATTCAGTAGCGCAAGGGAAAGCCGACAAAAATATGAACAACAATCACCATGAACATTCGCCGATGGCGGGAAGATCGAAGATCGCCTGGATCGTCTTCGCGGCGATTGCCGCCTTCTATCTCCTGAGCGAGCATCGCGCCCATCTGCTGGGAGCGCTGCCCTTTCTGTTGCTGCTGGCCTGCCCGCTGATGCATTTGTTCATGCACGGCGGCCATGGTGGTCACGACCACGGGGGCGGCGACGGGCCGGCGGACAAGGGGGCGGACAAATGAACGGCAACGCTTCGGCCTACGGCCTGTGGACCCTGGTGCTGCTCAACTCGGCGGTTTTCATCATTTTCGCGTTCAGTTTCTACAAACCCAAGAGTTCGCGCGACTGGCGCAGTTTCGGCATGTATGCGGCTTTCATCGTCGCGCTGTTCTCCGAGATGTACGGTTTCCCGCTGACCATCTACCTGCTGTCGGGCTGGCTTTCGCAGCGTTTCCCCGAAGTCGATTTCCTCTCCCACGATGCCGGCCATCTGCTCGAAGTCATGTTCGGCTGGCGCGCCAATCCGCACTTCGGACCCTTCCACCTGCTAAGCACGGCCTTCATCTTTGGCGGCTTCTGGCTGCTGGCGTCGGCCTGGAACGTGCTCTATCAGGCGCAGCGCGCGCATCGCCTGGCGGCCAGCGGCCCTTATGCGCGCATCCGCCATCCGCAGTACGCGGCCTTCGTCCTGATCATGTTCGGCTTCCTGCTGCAGTGGCCGACCATTCCCACCGTCGTCATGTTTCCCGTTCTGGTGATCGTTTATGCGCGCCTCGCGCGTCGCGAGGAAGCGGAGGTGGCGGCCGAGTTCGGCGCGGAGTACGCCGTTTACCGCACCCGGACGCCGGCGCTCTGGCCGTGGTGACAGGCGCGAACCCGCGCAACGCAGCGCCGGCCCCGCAGCGGACCGGAGTGATGGACTGGCCCGAGACCAACGTGGCCTTGTTCGCCTTCCTGCTCAACCTGCCCTGGGAAATGTGGCAGATCCCCCTGTTCAAGGATATGCCGTCGTTGGCGCACTGGGATGGCGTCATCCTGTGCACCCGCGCCGCACTGGGCGATGCGGCAATCGCCTTGCTTGCCTTCTGGTTGGTCGCCGCAATGGCCCGCACGCGCGAATGGATACGGCGGCCGTCGGGCACCACCCTGGGGGCTTTTGTCGCCATTGGCCTCGTCGTCACGATCGCGCTGGAATACTGGGCCACCCGGATCGGCGGCCGTTGGGAATATGCCGAACAAATGCCGCTGCTGCCGCTGCTGGGCACCGGGCTGGCGCCGCTGCTGCAATGGCTGCTGCTGCCGCCCCTCGTCGTATGGCTGGTACGGCGGCAAATCCGATGAAAGCGGACGACGCAATGATCGATCCCGTGTGCGGCATGACGGTCAAGCCCGATTCCGTCCACGTTATTGAACACGCGGGACAGACCTATCGCTTTTGCAGCGCGAAGTGCCTCGCCAAATTCGCAGCCGAACCGCAACGCTATCTGCAGGCCGCCGCCGAGCCGGCTGCAGTGGCTCCAGTGGCTGTCGTGGCGGAGGGGACGATCTACACCTGCCCGATGCACCCGGAAATACGCCAGCCGACGCCGGGCAGCTGCCCCAAGTGCGGCATGGCCCTGGAACCCCTGCTGCCCGACCTCGACGACGAGGAAAACCCGGAACTGGACGACTTCCGCCGCCGCTTCTGGTGGACGCTGCCGCTCACGGTGGTGGTGACGCTCCTCGCCATGGCCGGCCACCGCCTGGAAATGCTGACACCGCAAAGCCAGAGCTGGGCCGAACTGATCCTCGCCGCGCCGGTCATCCTCTGGGCCGGCTGGCCGTTCTTCGTGCGCGGCATCCAGTCGGTGCTGACGCGCAATCCCAACATGTGGACCCTGATCGGTTCGGGCACTGCCGCCGCTTTTGGCTACAGCGTGGTGGCGACGGTCGCGCCGGAGGTATTCCCCGCCTCCTTCGCCGCCCACGGCCGGGTCGGCGTCTATTTCGAGGCGGCCTCGGTGATCGTCTCGCTGACCCTGCTCGGCCAGATCTTCGAACTGCGTGCGCGCTCCCAGACCTCGGCGGCGATCAAGTCCCTGCTGGGACTGGCGCCCAAGACGGCGCGGCGCATCGCCGCCGACGGCAGCGAGGAAGACGTCCCGCTGACCCACGTTCATGTCGGCGACCGCTTGCGGGTACGCCCCGGCGAGAAAGTGCCGGTGGATGGCGCCGTCGAGGAAGGGCAGAGCGCCGTGGACGAATCCATGCTGACCGGCGAACCCATTCCCGTGTCCAAGCAACCTGGCGACAAACTGATCGGGGCGACGATCAACGCCAACGGCAGCCTGATCATGCGCGCCGAGAAAGTCGGCGCGGAAACCGTGCTGTCGCAGATCGTGCAGATGGTCGCCCAGGCCCAGCGCTCGCGGGCGCCCATGCAGCGGCTGGCCGATGTGGTGGCCGGCTGGTTTGTGCTGGCGGTGATGAGCATCGCCCTCCTGACCTTTTTCGGCTGGGGTCTGTTCGGCCCCGAACCGAGCTGGGTCTATGGCCTGATCAATGCGGTATCGGTGCTGATCATAGCCTGCCCCTGCGCCCTCGGGCTGGCGACGCCGATGTCGATCATGGTGGCCACCGGCAAGGCGGCGACGGCCGGCGTGCTGTTCCGCAATGCCGCCGCGATCGAACAGTTGCGCACCATCGACACGCTGATCGTGGACAAGACCGGAACGCTCACGGAAGGCAAGCCGGCTTTCCACAGCGCGGTCGCGGCGCCCGGTTTTAGCGAAGACGAGGTGCTGCGCGTCGCGGGCAGCCTCGACCAGGGCAGCGAGCACCCGCTGGCGCATGCCATCGTTGCCGAGGCGCGGCGGCGAAAGCTTGCCCTGGATACGCCGGAAAAATTTGAATCGGGCTCCGGCATCGGCGTGCGCGGCAAGGTGGCGGGCCGCACGGTGATTCTCGGCAACACCGCCCTGATGGGAGACGAGCATGTCGTCTGGAACGGCCTGGCGGAGCAGGCCGAGGCCCTGCGACTGATGGGTGCCAGCGTCATGTATCTGGCGGTGGACGCGCAACTGGCCGGCCTCCTCGCCGTCGCCGATCCGCTCAAGGCGTCGACCGCGGAAGCCCTGACGGGACTCAAGGCCGCCGGCATCCGCGTCGTCATGGCCACCGGCGACGGCCTCACCACGGCGCGTGCCGTGGCCGCCCGGCTCGGCATCGACGAGGTGCATGGCGAGGTCAAGCCGCGCGACAAGGTGGAACTGGTGGCCCGCTTGCAAGGGGAAGGGCGCAAGGTCGCCATGGCCGGCGACGGCATCAACGATGCGCCGGCCCTGGCCAAGGCCGACGTCGGCATCGCCATGGGCACCGGCACCGACGTGGCCATGAACAGCGCCCAGGTCACGCTGGTCAAGGGCGACCTGCGCGGCATCCTGCGTGCGCGGGCGCTGTCGGTCGCCACTGTCGGCAACATGCGCCAGAACCTGGCTTTCGCTTTTCTCTATAACGCGCTGGGCGTACCCCTCGCGGCGGGACTGCTGTACCCATTCACCGGCTTGTTGCTGTCGCCGCTGATCGCGGCGCTGGCGATGAGTTTCAGTTCGGTGTCGGTCATCAGCAACGCCTTGCGCCTGCGCCGGGCAGTGGTTTGAACTGCTCGGATCGCCCCTGGCCGGTTCCAGGCGCCGTCCCGCCAGCGCCGACTTCTGTCGGCGCCGAAGACCGGCTTATTCGTCCTCGTCCTTCAGCTTGAAGCTGGCCGCCAGTTTTTGCTGCACCTGCGGCGGCACCTGCGCGTGGCGCACGAACTCGATGCTGTAGGAGCCCTGGCCTCCGGTCATCGACTTCAGGCGCGAAGCGTAATCGGTGATCTCGGCCAGCGGCACCTCGCCGGTGATCGAGGCGGTGTCGCCGGGACGCGGGCTGGTGCCCGTGATGTGGCCGCGCCGGCTCGACAGGTCGCCGGTGAGATCGCCGATGGCAACCTCGGGCGCAACGATCTCGATGGCGACGATGGGTTCCAGCACGATCGGATTGGCGGCGCGAATCGCCTCCACCGTGGCCTTGCGGCCGGCCGTGACGAACGCGACTTCCTTGCCGTCGACCGGATGCGTCTTGCCGTCATAGACGATGACGCGCAGGTCCTCGACCGGGAAGCCGGCGGTGACGCCCTCGGCCAGTGCTTGGCGCACGCCCTTCTCGACGGCCGGCATGAAGACGCCCGGAATCACGCCGCCCTTGACGCGATCGACGAACTCGAAGCCGGCGCCGCGCGCCAGAGGCTCGATCTTCAGATACACCTCGCCGAACTGGCCGGCGCCGCCCGACTGCTTCTTGTGCCGGCAATGGCCTTCGGCGCTCGTGGTGACGGTCTCGCGATAGGGAATCAGCGGCAGCCGCGTGTCGAGTTCGAGCTTGAACTGGGTCGCCATCTTTTCCAGCTTGTAGCGCAAGTGCATCTCGCCAAGGCCGCGGATCACGGTTTCGTGCGTGGTCGGATGCCGCTCGACCTCGAAGCACGGGTCTTCGAGTTCCAGCTTGTGCAGGATGTCGAACAGGCGCTGCTCGTCGCCGCGGCGCTGCGTCTCGACGGCGAGGCCCTGCATCGGCTTGGGAAACTCCAGCGGCTTGAGGTGGATGTGGTCCTCCTCGTGCGAATCGTGCAGCACGCAATCGAACTCGATTTCCTCGACCTTGGCAATGGCGCCGATGTCGCCCGGCAGCAGGCTGTCGACCTCGACGTAGTCCTTGCCCTGCAGCTGGTAGAGGTGGCCGACCTTGAACGGCTTCCGGGCGTCGCCGACGAAGAGCTGGCTGTCGCGGCGCAACGTGCCCTGGTGCACGCGGAAAATGCCGACCTTGCCCATGTAGGGATCGGCGATGATCTTGAACACATGCGCCAACACGTGCCGCGATTCGTCCGGCACCGCCTGGAAGGGCTCGGCGGCCTGACCCCCTTTGTCACCTTGGCCCTTGTAGAACGGCGGCGGGTTGCCCTCGGCGGGATTCGGCGCCAGCGAAGCCAGCACGTGCAGCAGCTCGCCGATGCCGGCGCCGGTGCGCGCCGAGACGAACAGGATGGGAATCAGGTGGCCTTCGCGCAATGCCTTCTCGAAGGGCGCGTGCAATTCCCTGGCGTCGGGATCCTTGCCGTCTTCCAGGTAGCGCGCCAGCAGGGATTCATCCTCTTCCACCAGCTGGTCGATCAGTTCGCGATGGGCATGGGCGATCGAATCGAAGTCCGCGTCGCCGGCCGCGTGCTCCAGTACCTCGACCACCTCCTCGCGGTCATGCACCGGTAGATCGAGCAGCAGGCATTCCTTGCCGAAGCGCTCGCGGATCTGGTTCACCAGCCCCGGCAGATCGACGTTGTCGGCGTCGATCTTGTTGATCACGATCATGCGCGCCAGGCCCCGGGCCTGGGCCGCCCGCATCATGCGCTCGGTGGCGAGTTCGATGCCGGTCTGTGCGTTGATGACGACGATCGCGGTTTCGACGCCGGCCAGCGCGGCGATCGCCTGCCCCGAGAAATCGGGATAGCCCGGAGTATCGATCAGATGCACGTGCACACCCTCGGCGGCAAAATTTACCATCGCCGAGTTGAGCGAATGGCCGGCCGCCTTTTCCTGTGCATCGAAGTCGCAGACGCTGCTGCCCTTCTCCACGCTGCCCTTGGCGGGGATCGCACCGGCCTTGAACAGCAGGGCTTCAGCCAACGTGGTCTTGCCGGCCCCGCCGTGACCGACGAGGGCAACGGCGCGAATCGATTCGGTACTGTACTTCGCCATGATGCGAACTCCCCTCTTCTTGCGGTCGAATGAATTTTACCCCTGCCGGCGCGGCCGGTCGCGCGAGGGGATGCGCCACAGCCAGAGCGCTGTCGCCACTCCGATCGCGGCCAGCAGGCTCTGCAGCCATAGCCTGCCGGCAAACGTCCAGATCGAAACACAAATGGTCAGACTCATCAACGTGATGGCCAGCCACTTGATGCGCCAGGGGATGCTGCGATGGTGGCGCCATTCAGCGATCAGGGGGCCGAAGGTCGGATTGCGCAGCAGCCAGCGATAGAAGCGCTCCGAGGCGCGCGCGTAGCACGCCGCGGCGACCAGGATGAAGGGCGTGGTCGGCAAGCCGGGCAGGAAGATGCCGACGATGCCGAGCAACAGGGCGATGCTGCCCAGGGCCAGCAGCACCAGCCGCACCAGCAGCGAGGGATGCAACTCGGCCTCGGGTATTTGCCATGGTGGCTGCGGTGTTTCCTGCTTCACGCGCGCAAGGCCCTCTCGATGAAATGCCGCGGCACGGTGGTGCGCGGCACGCGACCGGCAAACCAGCTGCGCACGTCCTGGTCGAGGCCGAGTCCGTGCATGTAGTTGTAGAGTGCCTTGTTCAGTGCCACGCCGAGCGCCACGTGGTCGACACCGGTCGGTTCGATGAAGCCGACATCGTTCTTCGCAAACGAAGTCGCGGGCAAGGGCTTGAGCCTGATGCCGTAGCGCTCGGGGTGTTGCCCGACCGGGGAATGCACGGTGCAGGCAAAGCGGTGGAAGAAGCCGGACTGGATGCAGTTCGCGGCGAACAGCTGGCGCACGTACTCGAGTGCGTCGACCGTGTCCTGCACGGTTTGCGTGGGAAAGCCGTACATCAGGTAGGCGTGCACCAGGATGCCGGCGTCGGTGAAGGCATGTGTCACGCGCGCCACCTGCTCGACCGATACGCCCTTCTGCATCAGCTTGAGCAGTCGGTCGGAGGCGACTTCGAGTCCGCCCGAGACGGCGATGCAGCCGCTATCGGCAAGCTCCGCGCAGAGCTCGGGGGTGAAGGACTTCTCGAAACGGATGTTGCCCCACCATGAAATCGCCCGGTTGCGCCTTTTCAGTTCCGCGGCGAGCGCCTTGAGGGCTTTGGGCGGAGCGGCCTCGTCCACGAAGTGGAAGCCGGTCTGCCCGGTCTCCTCGATGACGGCTTCGATGCGGTCGACCAGTATCTCGGCAGTCGCCGTGTCATAGCGCGAGATGTAATCCAGTGACACGTCGCAGAAGCTGCACTTCTTCCAGTAGCAGCCGTGGGCGACGGTCAGCTTGTTCCAGCGCGCGTCGGACCACAGGCGGTGCATCGGATTCAGCATGTCCAGCAGCGACAGGTAACGGTCCAGCGGCAGACCGTCCCAGGTCGGCGTCCCGACCTCGGCGAAGGGGATGTCCGGCTCGCCGGCATCGATGTAGCGCACGCCATCGCCCGTGCGCACGAAAGTGCGTACCAGCTTGTCTTGCGGGCGCCGCATTTGCCCCTCCTCGGCGAGATGTTCGAGCAGTGCCAGCAGCGGACGCTCGCCGTCGTCCAGCGACACATAGTCGAAATAGTCGAACACCCGCGGCTCGCTGAGCTCGCGCAACTCGGTATTGACGAAGCCGCCACCGAGGACGGTGACGATCGATGGATCGTGCAGCTTGATCGCCTGGGCGATGCGAAAGGCGCCGTAAACGTTGCCGGGAAACGGCACCGACACCAGCACCAGTTGCGGCGCGTGCCGCGCCAGCGCCGCCAGCGTCAGTTCGCGCAGGGTGCTGTCGACCAGATTGAGCGGCGCCGCCAGCGCCCGCGCCAGAGGATCGAAGCTGGCCTGACTCTGTGCCAGCGACTCCGCATAGCGCACGAACTCGAAGCGCGGATCGACCGCGTCGCGCAGCACGTCGGCGACATCGTTGAGGTAGAGCGTGGCGAAGTGCCGCGCGCGATCCTGCACGCCGAGCGCGCCGAAGGCCCAGGCCAGCGTGTCGCCGCCTTCAGGATCGACATAGGCGTCGAGCGCATCGAAGCGCGGCCCCTCGGGGAGAAAGTTGCGGCCTGAGATGCGATGCCCGATGGAGGGATCGCGCCCCTGCAGAAATGCCACGGCAGGACCGATGGTGGCCAGATAGCGATCGAAGGCCCGCTCGAAGGCCTGCACCCGTTGTGTGCGCCGCTGCTTCGACAGGGCCGCGATGCACTCCCGGATCGCCAGCAGGCCGTCACGTGAAAACAACCGCAACACCAGCCCCAGGGCAAGGTCTTCCTGAACCGCGGCGATGCCGCGCGAACGCAGAAAACCTGTCAGGTAAGCCGTCGATGGATAGGGGGTGTTCAACTGCGTCATCGGCGGGATGACGGACAGAACGCGCATGGGCTTGGCTGGTTTTCGTGGTTATCGGAGGCGGATGCAGAACGCTAACATCCGCGCGGATTACCCGCCAGCCAATTCTAAACAGGGTTTCGACGCTACCGGACCCGACCGGATCGAAAACCAAGACAAAAGGCCATCGGGTTCCCCGATGGCCTTGTTGCGTTGTCCGCCAGGCAACAATCGCGGACTGCGCCTAGCGAATGCTCAACAATACGGCCGCAATAACCAGCGCAAAAGTGAATGCCTGCAAGCCCACACGCGCCATCATCATCTGATGGCTATGCCGGTCATCCAATTCGCCGCCCTTCACCATCCAGCCGACGCCGGTGAAAAGAACCGCAACGGTTGCGACTATTCCGAGCACGATCAAAGTCATCAGGATGTCCATTTCCGTCTCCTGTCTCCACCAACACAATCCCCCTATAGCCCACACACGCATCAAGGTCAAACTTTCGCAGTGCCGCGTCGCGCACGTCGCCTGTTATGCCTCGCGGCTATTGGCGGCATGCTGAAAATGGTACATTGGCACTATGTCCGCAAGCGACATCACGCCAGCGGGCGGCTGCGAATCGGGCCTGCCGGACGTCCGGTCTCCAGCGAGCTGGCGGTCGCCGGCGTCAACCATCAATAATCCGGCGCTTCAGTCCAACGGAGAAAGCGATGTCGATACGCAAACTTGTCGTCGCCAACGGAATTTTCTATGTCGAGATTCCTGCCGCCGGACTGTATCTGCTGTGCGGCGCACCGGCCGACAGCGTCAAGCATCTGTTCCGCAGGGGGATCATTCAGACCACCGAACGCAACGGGGTGACCTTCGAGAACGGGCCCAACGCGATTCTCCTTTCCGATTCGATGATTCAGAACGGCCACCTCTGCAACCTGGCCGAGTTCCCCATTCTGCAGATGCTCTACCGGCAGGGCATGCTGATTCCGAACCATCCCAACAACGTCGGCAGCAAGCCCAAACTGATCGGCACCCCGGAACAGCTTGCCGCCCAGCTCCGCTACATCCATCGCGGCAACTACGGCCTGATTTCCGCCGAGGAAATGATGCGGGCGGGGATCGATGAAGCCGAGGCCAACGAGCTCATGCGGGTCAAGCTCAAGTTCGCCTTCGGCCAGATCGCC
The DNA here is from genome assembly GCA_030247575.1 of Sulfuritalea sp. Taxonomy (GTDB): domain Bacteria; phylum Pseudomonadota; class Gammaproteobacteria; order Burkholderiales; family Rhodocyclaceae; genus Sulfuritalea. The sequence goes on along the minus strand of JAOTRV010000009.1, from coordinate 78,980 downwards.
AAACCCGATACCTTTGTCGATTGCTGGCCGCTGACCACCGGCAGCATCGATATCGGCGACGGAGTGAGCATCACGCGCCTCGCCCACAACGTGTTCGAGATCCGCTACGGCGAGGACTCCGTTCAGGTGGACCTCAATCTCGCCAGGAACGAAACCTACCCCTGCCCGTACCCCCTGAGCCATGCCGCAATCGACCGTCATTACTTCGCCGTGGTGCACACCGGCGACGGGGACGGCTGGGACTACAACCGGCCGGTGATGGGCAGTGTCGTCATCCACCAGGGGCGGGTGTTCCTGATCGATGCGGGCCCGAACATTCACTACAGCCTCGACGCACTCGGAATAGGCAAGAAGGAAGTCGCCGGCATCTTCCACACGCATTGCCACGACGATCACTTCGCCGGGCTGACCACGCTGCTCCAGTGCGACCAGCCCTTGCAGTATTTCGCCACACCGCTGGTGCGCGCCTCGGTGACCCGCAAGTTCTGTGCGCTGCTGTCGATACCGGAAAGCGAATTCGCCCGGTACTTCGACATCCACGACCTGGAGGTGGACACGTGGAACGACATCATGGGGCTGGAGGTGCGACCCACCGTTTCGCCGCATCCGGTGGAGACCACCATTTTCAATTTCCGCGTGCTGTGGGAAGGCGGCTATCGAACCTACAGCCATCTCGCCGACATCGCATCCTTCACCGTGATCGACGCCATGACCAACGCCGACGCATCCTCGCCGGGCCTCAGCCCCGAACGCGCGCAGGCGGTCAAGGCATCCTATCTCGAGCCTGTGGATCTGAAGAAAATCGACATCGGCGGCGGCATGATTCACGGCAGTGCCGCGGACTTCGCCGCCGATGGATCAAGGAGACTGCTGCTCGCGCATACCGCAAGAGAGTTGACCGATGCCGAGCGGCGCATCGGTTCGGGCGCGCCCTTCGGCACACTGGACGTGCTGATCCCGGGGCAGCAGAACTTTCTGCTGCGCGATGCCAGCGAGTTCCTCAAGAGCTACTTTCCCGCGGTGCCGATGGAACGGCTGCACATGCTGCTCAACAACCGCATCGTCACTTTCAATCCGGAAACCATCATTTCGCCGGCGGGCAAGGTTCCGGAAGAAATCTACCTGTTGCTGGCCGGCAAGGTCGAGATGCTGACGCAGGACCCCAGCAATTCCCATTTCCTCTTCAGCGGCTCGTTGCTCGGCGAGTCTGCGGCCATCTACAACCGCGAGAGCGAGGAGACCTACCGTTCAGTCGGCTTCGTCCAGGCCCTGCGCCTGCCGTCCGACCTCTACCGGAACTTCATCGAGCGCTTTTACTCGAGTACCGAACTGATCGAGGTGCGCAAAGTCGAGGAAAAACTGCGGCGCACTTTCCTCTTCAGCGATGCCGTCACCAACACCACCTTGTTCTCGCTGGCCAAGCACTGCAGGATCACGCAGGTGCATGCCGGCGAGCATTTCGTCGGCGACCCGGAACAGATTCACCTGATCGGAATGGGGCGCCTTTGCGTGGGGGAAGGCGAAGGCGCGCAGGTGATCGGCAAGGGCGAATTCTGGGGCTCGGACAGTCTGTTCAGTGCAATGTCGGAGAAGGCCAGGGAGCAACACAGCCTGGCGGAGCCGCAGCATGCGCTGATCGCCCTGGACGGATGCGAAATCTACTCGGTGCCCCTGAAACTCGTTTCGAGAATTCCCGTGGTGCGCTGGAAACTCTTCGAGGCCTTCCGAAACACGCACCCCTACGCCGCCCCCCGCTTTCGCGGAACTCCCAGGTAGCCGGGGACGAAAGGCGGCAGGGGCAGACTCGTCCCTAATTCACCCGGATCCATGTCTGGGTGCGGCCGATGAACAGGATCGAGCCGCGCATTTCGAGCCTCTTCCCCTCGTCGATGACCGTCACCTTGGCGTTGTAGGTCTTGCCGTTGTTGGGATCGAGAATCGTGCCGCCGGCATAGACGTTGTCACCGTCTTTCTTCAAGCCGGTCAGGATGGTCATGCCGATCACCGGCTTGCCCTTGCGCGGATCGTCGCTCGCGCATTCGTCGCATTTCGAATCCTGCTTCTTGGGATCGACAATCTTCTCGACCGTTCCCGAATACACGCCGTCCTTCTCGGTGATTCGCACCAGCGACTTGGGTTTCTTGGTTTCGTCGTCGATGGTGTTCCATGTGCCGACCGGCGACATCGGATCGGCAAGGGCAGTCATCGACACGGCGGCCAGCAGCGTGATGCAGAAACGGGATGACAGTGATGGCATGGGAAGTCTCCGGCTACAGTGTTTGAGGGAATAGACGATTAACCGACGGACGGACTGCAAACCGAGATTTACGGCAAATGCAGTCGCAGACTTCGCATCGGCGCCTGCGCGGCATTGGGTCTGCAATGTTTGAATATAGCCGAAAAATGCTGATTCGCCTTTTGCCGACGGCCGCCATTGTTCCCTTCATACCGCATTGGGACAATCCGTTTCCTGCGGCGCTATGGCATCGATCTTCGCCGGTTTGCACCGTGTGCAGCGCAAACCGTTCCGAACGGTCAGCCGGCCGGCGAGGCGGCAACGCAGGCGCGATACCGTTTGCCTGAGTCGATAATATGTCCGACCCACCAGAGGGCCAGGAAGCGCTGGAGTTCGAGCTTGTCGAAGTTCTCCGTGGTAATGATGTCGGCCGCGAGATACTCGAACTCGTCGCGCTCGTCATGGTGCTCTTCGAGCGTGGCGCAGGCACCACGGGAAAGCACCTCCTTCTCGGCCGAGAAATGCTCGCGGGCCTGAACCATCAGTTGATCGAAGAGTTCGCGGAATTTCCGGTCGTCCTCCGGGCCGGTGCCGACGGCGCAATCGGCCAGGGCATTGCATTGCGCCAGGATAGCCCGGTGCTGGTTGTCGAGGATTTCATTTCCGGCGTCGTAGCCCGGATTCCATTGCACGCGATTCGGCACTGCCAGTCTCCTGTCTGAAAGCCCGGCCTCAGAATCCGAGCGACTCGACGACGGCAACTAGGTCGGCGAAGCTAGCCGCTTCGAGTTTTGCCGCCAATCCCTGCTTGTCCAGTCCTTCGCATTCGAAGGCGGTGATGCCGACTTCAAAGGACAGTTCGCTGATCTCCAGCGGCGACATGAAGCCGATGTTGCAGATATGCCTGAGGCACGAGCGTTCCGGCTCGGTGAGCTCAAGGCCATGATGCCCGAGAATTTCCAGGTAGCGCTCCGCCGTGCGGTTCAGCTTTCCGCTGATCTCCATGGTGTTCTTCTGGCCGTCGGTGAGGATCGCCAGCGGCGGCCCGAAGAAGACCGGCGTCTTGCCGACGTTGCGGGTCTTCTCCTCGCGTCTCAGGGCAGGGGCGACCCAGGTCGGGTCGCCCCTGGCCGGTCTTTCAGGGACGTCCGACATCAGTGCGCTATCGGATGCAGCTTCTCGTGCGAAGCGTCCTTCATCCCCCTGGGCAGCTGCGGCGATGCTTCCGGCTGGAGCTGGACGAAGCCGCGGTTGCGGGCGCCATCCTGCACGTTGTGCGGATTGTGGCATTCGGTGCAGGTGAACCAGCGCTTCTTGCCGGTGCTGGTGAAATTGCCGATGCGCTTGCCATGGATGCCGTCACGCCAGTCGCGCAGCTTGTCGCCGTGGCACTTGCCGCACAGCAGCTGCGGCTGGTCGAAGCTGACCGGATCGCCGAAATGGTCGACGAGCATGTTGCGCTTGGTCGTGTGATGGCAGTCCATGCACCAAATGCGGCCGCGGCCGTGTTGCAGGTCCTTGAGGTCGGGAACCATCGCTTCCATGGTCGGGAGCGGCACGGGTTTCTTGCCCTTCGGCAGCGTGGGCGGCGAAAACTGGGGGCCGACGCCGTTATGACAGGAGACTCCGCACATCGGCATCAGGGCCAGTTTCTCGGTACGCGGCTTGATCACGGCGTGACCCTCCGGGATCTTTTCCAGCCCCGGCATCTTGCCCATCGGCACCGTGCCGTCGTAGGGATCGCCGTACCAGAGCGCCGCGCCGGTCTTCGGCGAGCACTTGACGTTGGGCCAGCCGGGCTTGAGGTCGCGCTTGGTGACTTCCGACGCGCCCTTGCGGCTTTCGAAACAGACCGTTTCCTGCGGCGGCTGCGCCGCGGGTGCTTGCGCCGCCGCGGCCTTGGAGTCCTGCGCCAGCGCGGACGTCATCATCCCGCAGCAGAAGGCGAGGATCATCGTGGGGATTGCAAGTTTTTTCATGATCGTCATCTCACTTCGTCGCGACGGTCTGGCCGCCGAACTTGACCTCGCCCAGCATGATGCCGATGGCGCCCTTGAGCAGGATGGTCAGGATGAAGAAACCGAAGGCCCAGATGCCCAGCACCATCAGCCACTCGACGAAGCTCGGGTGGTACTCGGTGACTTCGCCGATCGGCGAGGGGATGTAGCCGGGGACGATCAGGCCCATGCCCTTCTCGATCCAGATGCCGGCAAAGGCCATCACGCAGGGGATTTGCAGCCTGTTGAAGTCATTGCGGAACGACGGCATGAAGAACATCACGAACGCGCATATCATCAGCACCACCGAGCTCCAGAACCACGGCACCAGCCCGGTGAGGCCGTGCAGGCCGAACATCAGGTAGTAGAGCCCATTGGCGTGCTCGGTGCGGGCGTAGAGCTCGACCACGACTTCCGACAGGGTCAGGAAGATGGCGATGCCCAGGCAGAACTGGACGATCGTGGTGAGCAGCTTGATCGCGCTGTCATCGACCCAGAACTTGGTGTTCTTGCGGATGACCAGGAAGATCAGGATGATCAGCGCCGGGCCGGCCGCGAAGGCGGTGGCGATGAAGCGGATCGGCATCATGCTGTGGAACCACATCGGGCGCGCCGGGTTGTTGGCCATCAGGAAGGCCGTCACCGTGTGGATCGACAGCGCCCAGGCGATGGCGACATACACCAGCGGGATGAACCATTTCTGGTTGATCGGGTTGCCGGTGTACTTGCACCACAGGTAGTAGAAGCCGCAGATGAAGTTGAGGATCAGGTAGCCGTTGAGCACCATCACGTCCCAGCCCAGCATCGAGGAGAAGCTGTAGATGCCCCAGGGCGGGATCATGTGCCACAGGCGGTCGGGCCGGCCCATGTGGGCGAAAACGAACACCATCACCATGATCACCGCCGAGATGGCCAGCATTTCGCCCAGCACGGCCACCTTGTGCATGCCTTCGTGATGATAGACGTAGGCCGGGAAGACGATGGTCACCGCCCCGGCCGCCACACCCACCAGGAACACCAGGTTGGCCAGGTACAGGCCGTCGCTGATCTGGCTGGTCATGCCGGTGACGATCAGGCCGTCGGTGTTTTGCAGATAGAACACATACATCATGCCGACGATGAGCAGCGCGAGCGAGCCCATCCAGGCATAGAACTTCGTACCGCCCTTGAGCACGTAGCGGGCATAGTCGGTAGCGAAACTGGTCAGTTGTTGCACGGCTCGCTCCTCAATCGTAGAAGTAGAAGAATTTCGGGAAGGTGTTGAGCTCGGCCTTGAGGCGGAAGACGTTCTTCCGCTCCAGGATCTTGCTCACTTCGCTTTCCGGATCGAGCAGGTTGCCGAACTTGCGGGCGCCGACCGGGCAGACTTCGACGCAGGCCGGGTAGCGGTCGTGGCGGGTGCGTTGCAGGCACCAGTGGCATTTCTCGACCACGCCGCGCATGCGCGGACGGTTGCCCAGGTAGTGCGTGACCGGGTTCATTTCTTCCTTGGGCAGCACCGGCTTGGTCAGGTTGAAGCGGCGCGCCCAGTAGGGGCAGGCGTTCATGCACATCTTGCAGCCGATGCACCAGTTGTAGTCGATCACCACCGGGCCGTCGGCCTCGCGGTAGGTCGTGCGCACCGGGCAGACCTTGACGCAGGGCGGCTTCTCGCACTGCATGCAGGCGATCGGCATGTAGGTGGCGTCCTTTTCCGGAACGGCCTCGGGGTTGTAGTGGTACTGGCCTTCCAGCACCTGGCCGGCCGGGGTGTAGGCGTTGCCGCCGACCTGGATGCCCAGGCCCTCGGGATAACCGTGGTTCATCTTGTCCTTGGAGAACTCGCCGCGCTCCATCCTGAGGACCTGGATCCACTCGATCTTTTCTCCGGGTCGCGTGCCGCGCGACTGGTTGTTTTCCTCGACACAGGCATGCACGCAACGGCGGCAGCCAATGCATTTGCGGATGTTCAGGGCGTAGCCCATGAGCACGCCCGGCTGCGCCTCGGTGGTATCGACGGCGACCTTCTTGCCGTACTCGGAGGAGTAGCGCCGTTCAAGCCGGGCGCGCGCCTCGGCCTTTTCCGCGTCAGTCATCAGACGGTAGTTCTTCTGGAAGTGCTCGGCCCATTCGGTGGCGGCGGCGGCATCGTCGGACTGAACCATCAGCGCCGCGGCGCCCATCAGCGACGACATGCTGAGGGCACCGCCCGCTTTCAGAAAACTGCGGCGCGAGGTTGTCGGGCCCGGCACGGAGGAAGGATCGGCCGACGCCGCTTGCGCCTGGCATTGGGACGGCTTGTCTTGGGCAGGATCGGCCGAAGGGCTCTCGTTAGGGGTCACAATTGGCTCCAGTAAGGGAAAATAATTCGTGCAGGGCAAGTCATGGCGACCGGAATCCGGATCGGGTTGCTGCCACCCGGGATTCGCGGGGTGATCGGACATACAGACATACAAACTCCGATCACGCTGAGCCGTGGTTCTTGCTCAAAAAGCTAACCGGAGAGATATAACAGCCGCCGAGTATTTATGATTTGATGTTGATCAAAATTGCTGAAGGCGGCAGGGTTATTTTTGCTTTGGGCCTCAGCAGATTGGAACCGGGGGCAACGCCGGTGTTTTTGCGGAGCACCTTGTCCAGATGTTCCGAGTTCGCGGCGCTGCATCGACGGCAACTTGCGCAGGGTCTCGGCGACCACGTGAATCTCGATGCCGGCACCGCGGACGCGCACCGTCCTGGCCATCAGAACACCAGCACCTTGTCGGCCCATTCGGTCCACTCGGTCAGGATGTCCATGGTACCGCGTGTCGCGCCCTCGATCAGGCGCTCCGCGGCCATGCCGCGGGCGTCCATGCACGTGCCGCAAACCGAAATCTCGCCGTTGCGACGAATCACCGCACCGAGCATGTCACCGAGGTTGTAGTAGCCCTGCGGTACCTTTTGTCCGGCGACGGCGCAGGCGGCGGCGTCGCCCATCAGGAACACGCGAACTTCCTCCTGCGCGTTCAACAGCGAGCGCGCAAGACGCACGGCGTTATAGCTGCGTTCGGTGCCATAAGGCGGGTCGTTGAGAATGAACAGGTGCTTTGCCATTTCATTTGCCTCCGGTCTTGATGGTTGATTTCAAGGCCTCGAATTCCTTGCGTACCTTGTCCTGATAGATGAGGCCGCTCTTCGGCTGTTTCGGCGCCCCTCCATGTCGAGCGCGTCGGCGACGATCTGGAAACTGGACTGGCCGTTGTGGTCGCAGCCGTCGGCGGCGATCAGTTCCTGACCGTAAAACACGCCGGGTGCAGGCACATCGGGCACGAGGCTGACAGGCAGAATCTGGATCGGTACGCGACAGGTGTTGGCGATCTCGGCAGCGACCTGGACATTGCCGATGCAGCAAAGGCCGGGCGGATCCTTTTTGACGATGGTCAGGACCTTGCGGCCGGTGCTATCGATGGCGCCCGGCACCGGCATGGACTGATTCGCCGAAGCCGCGGCCCCGGTAGCGAGCAGCCATAGCAGCACAAGCGATTTGATGATGCGCATGGGGCCTCCTTGGTAGCCAACGATCTAACGCTTATTGGATTAATCTAGCCCTCGAACGACGGGAATGTCAAGAGTCTCCGGCAATATTTGACAGATGATCGTTGAAACATTAGATTAATTACCATGAATAATTCACGACATATCAAGGACCTGCTCTACGAGCAGGTGGCCCGCATCGGCAAGGCGACTTGCAGCCCGAAGCGCCTGGAACTGATCGAACTTCTATGCCAGGGCGAAAAGTCCGTGGATACGCTCGCGCGTGAAGCAGCCATCAGCATGAAGCTCGCCAGCGCACACTTGCGCGAGTTGCGGGCTGCCCGCCTCGTCGAAACCGAGAAGAAGGGCAAGCATGTGATCTACCGGATCGCCAACCGCGAGGTTGCCGATTTCTGGGTAACCATCCGCTCACTCGCGGAAGACAGGCTGGTCGAGTTGCGACTGGTGCTGGAGCAGATGATGAGCCACCCGAAGGAACTCGCGCCGCAGGATCGCGACAGCCTCGTCAAGCTGGCGCGCAAGGGCGACGTGGTCGTGCTCGACGTCAGGCCGACGGACGAATTCCTTGCCGCGCACCTGCCTTTCGCGCGCTCGATTCCGATCGACGAGTTGAAGCTGCGGCTCTCCGAACTGCCCAAGGGGAAGCAGGTGGTTGCCTATTGCCGCGGCCCATACTGCCTGATGGCGCTTGACGCGGTGGAACTGCTGCGCAAGAAAGGCTACAACGCCGTACGGCTTCCCGAAGGCGTAGCGGAGTGGGGCATCGCACCGGTACGCTGACGCCGGTTTGTGGGCAAGGCGAGCGTCGCCTGCTGCCTCGAAAGGGATTCTCTGGTCCTCGCGACAGTCAGGGCCTTTGACTCTTTTGGATAGTTTTCGACTTCAATTGGTCAGAACAAGGAAGCCGCAGGCCTCCCTTCGTCACTCGACCGTGACGCTCTTCGCCAGGTTCCGCGGCTTGTCGACATCCGTGCCCTTCACCAGGGCGGTGTGGTAGGACAGCAGTTGCAGCGGAACGACGTGCAGCACCGGTGACAACAGGCCGTAGTGCTCGGGCAGGCGCAGGACATGCACGCCGGCTTCTTGGTCTACCGCCGAATCGGCATCGGCGAAAACATAAAGTTCACCGCCGCGCGCGGCGACTTCCTTCAAGTTGGACTTGAGTTTTTCCAGCAGCGCATCGTTGGGGGCGACGCTGATGACCGGCATGTCCTTGTCCACCAACGCCAGGGGACCGTGCTTGAGCTCGCCGGCGGGATAGCCTTCGGCGTGGATGTAGGAGATTTCCTTGAGCTTCAACGCGCCTTCCAGCGCGATCGGATAGTGATGACCGCGGCCGAGGAACAGCGCGTGCTGCTTGTCGGCGAACTGCGTCGCCCAGGCTCTGATTTCGGGTTCGAGTGCCAGGACTTTTTGCACCGCCACCGGCAGGTGGCGCAGGGCCTTCAGATGCGCGCCTTCCTGTTCCGGAGTCAGGCGCCCGGCCTGCTTGGCCAGCGTCACCGCGAGCAGGAACAGTGCCGCCAACTGGGTGGTGAAGGCCTTGGTCGAAGCGACGCCGATTTCGGGACCGGCCCGCGTCAGAAAGCGCAACGCACATTCGCGCACGATGGCCGATTCGGGAACGTTGCAGATCGCAAGCGTGCGTCCCATGCCCAGCGCCTTGGCATGCTTCACCGAGGCCAGCGTGTCGGCCGTTTCGCCGGACTGCGAAATCGCCACGACGAGCTGCTCCGGATTCGGCACCGAGACGCGATAGCGATACTCGCTGGCGATTTCGACGCTGCAGGCGATGCCCGCCAGCTGTTCGATCCAGTAGCGCGCGACGAGGCCCGCGTGGTAACTGGTGCCGCAGGCGAGGATCAGCACCGAGCGCGCGCCCCTCAGCATTTCCGGCGCGGCGACGCCGAACAGGTTGGGGCTCAGGGTCTGCGCCCCGCCGATCATTTCGAGAGTCGCGGCCAGCGCCTGCGGCTGCTCGAAGATTTCCTTCTGCATGTAGTGCTGATAGTCGCCCATCTCGACGTCGTCGGCGGAAAGCGTGCTTTCATGCACCGGGCGGTCTCCCGGCACATTCAGCGCCGTGCCGCCGGCGTCTACTATTCGAATCGCAGCGCGTGTCAGCTCGGCGACGTCGCCGTCTTCGAGATAGATCATGCGGCGCGTGACCTGCAACAGGGCCGATGCGTCCGACGCGGCGTAGTTGCCGCCATTTTCACCTTGGCCCAGCCCCAGCAGCAGCGGCGCGCCGTGGCGGGCGACCACGATCGCGTCGCTCCACTCCTGCACCACGGCAATCGCATAGGCACCGACCAGGCGCGCGGCGACCAGGCGCACGGCTTCGAACAGGCCCGGCGTCGACTTCAACGTGTGCTGGATCAGATGGGCGATGACTTCGGTGTCGGTATCGGAACTGAACGCATACCCCCCCGCGATCAGCTCCTGCTTCAGCTCGGCGTAGTTTTCGATGATGCCGTTATGCACCACCGCCAGGCCGCCCGAAACATGCGGATGCGCATTGCGCTCGGAGGGCACGCCATGCGTGGCCCAGCGGGTATGGGCGATGCCATGGTGGGCCACCTGCCCTTCCGCCTGCACCGCCAGTTCGCCGACGCGGCCGACGCTGCGCAGGCGCGTCAGCGTCGGATTGAGCAGGGCGAGGCCGGCCGAGTCGTAGCCGCGATATTCCAGCTTGGTCAGGCCCTCGATCAGGACCGGAACGATGTTGCGCGCGGCAACGGCTGCGACGATGCCGCACATGGCTCAGTCCTTCTTCTTTTTCACCGGCCGCTTCCAGCCGGGAATCGACAACTGCTTCGCGCGCGAAACAGTCAGTTGATCGGGTGGTGCGTCGCGCGTCAGCGTCGTTCCCGCGCCCAACGTGGCGCCGCGGCCGACCGTCACCGGCGCCACCAGCTGGGTGTCGGAGCCGATGAAGGCATCGTCCTCGATCACCGTGCGATGCTTGTTGGCGCCGTCGTAGTTGCAGGTGATGGTGCCGGCGCCGACATTGACGCGGCTGCCGATCGTGGCATCGCCGATATACGCGAGGTGATTGGCCTTCGAATGATCGGCGATGGAGGAATTCTTCACTTCGACGAAATTGCCGACATGGACCTCGCGGCCCAACTCGGTGCCGGGTCGCAACCGGGCATAGGGACCGATGATGCCTCCCGCTCCGACCACCGCGTCTTCGATGTGGCAGAAAGGCGCGATGCGCGCGCCGCTGCCGATGCGGCAATTCTTCAGCACGCAGTTGGCGCCTATGGTCACGCAATCGGCCAGCTCGACGCGGCCTTCGAACACGCAATTGACGTCAATGGCGGCATCACGGCCGCAGACGAGTTCGCCGCGCACATCGATGCGCGCCGGATCGGCCAGCGTCGCCCCCGTCTCCATGAGCCGCTCGGCGACGTTGCGCTGATACACGCGCTCCAGCATGGCGAGTTGCGCCTTGCTGTTGATGCCCTCGGTTTCCCAGGCTTCGTCGGGATGCGCCGTCACCACGGGCATGCCCTCGGCCACGGCCAGGGCGACGATGTCGGTCAGGTAGTACTCGCCCTGCGCGTTGCGATTGCCCAGCGTCGGCAGCCAGCGCGCCAGCGCCGCGGCGGGCGCCACCAGAATGCCGGTGTTGATTTCACGGATCGCCTTTTCCGCGTCGTCGGCATCCTTCTCCTCGACGATGCGCGTGACGAGACCGTCGGCCCGCACGATGCGGCCATAGCCCTGCGGATTGTCGAGATGCGCGGTCAGCAAGGCCAGGGAGTCGACACCTGCCGCCTTGATCAGGCGCCGCAAGGTCGAAGCGCGAATCAGCGGAACGTCGCCGTAGAGCACGAGAGTCGACGCCGACGACACGGCGCCGGGCATCGCCTGCAGGACCGCATGGCCGGTGCCGAGTTGGGGCTCCTGCAACGCCCAGGTCAAGTCGGGCGCGTCGAGCGCGGCGCGTACCTGCTCGCCGCCATGACCGTACACCACGCAAATCTTCGCCGCGCCGGTCTCGCGCGCGGTATCGAGCACATGCCCCAGCAAGGGCTTCCCCGCCAGACGATGCAGCACCTTGGGCAGATCGGAGCGCATCCGCTTGCCCTGTCCGGCGGCGAGAATGACGACGTTCAAGACGTGCTCAGCGCGGCAAAGTGGAGGTGCCCATCAGAAACTCGTCGACCGTGCGCGCGCACTGGCGGCCTTCGCGAATCGCCCAGACCACCAGCGACTGGCCGCGCCGCATGTCGCCGGCGGCGAACACGCCGGGCACGCTGGTGCTGTAGGCCTGCGTGCCCTCGGTATCGGCCCTGGCATTGCCGCGACCATCCTTGTCGACGCCGAAGGCATCGAGCACGCCGCCCACCGGGCTGAGGAAACCCATGGCGAGAAACGCGAAATCGGCAGCGATCTCGAACTCGGAACCGGGCACTTCGGTCATCTTGCTGCCTTCCCATGCCAGACGTACCGCCTTGATGGCCTTGAGCTTGCCATTCTCGCCGACGAAGGCCTTGGTGCCGATGGCCCAGTCTCGCTCGCAGCCCTCGTCGTGCGACGACGACGTGCGCAGGCGCAGCGGCCAGTAGGGCCAGGTCAGCGGGCCGTTTTCCTGTTCGGGCGGACGCGGCAGCAGTTCGATCTGGGTGATGCTGGCCGCGCCATGGCGGTTGGAGGTGCCGACGCAGTCGGAGCCGGTGTCGCCGCCACCGATGACAACAACATGCTTGCCCTTGACGTTGATCGGATTCCTGCTGCCGCCGGAGACTTCCTTGTTCTGCGGAATCAGGAATTCGAGCGCGAAGTAAACGCCTTCAAGCTCGCGGCCGGGAATCGGCAGGTCGCGCGGATTCTCGGCGCCGCCGGCGAGCACCACGGCATCGAAATCCTTCTTCAATTGCTCCGGGGCGACCGTTTTCTTTGCATCGTTGATGACGCCCTTCGGCAGCGCGGCACCGGTCACCATGGTGCCGGTGACGAACTTGACGCCCTCCGCTTTCATCTGCGCCATGCGCCAGTCGATCAGGCGCTTGTCCAGCTTGAAATCGGGAATGCCGTAACGCAGCAGGCCGCCGATGCGGTCGTTCTTCTCGAACACCGTCACCGCATGACCGACACGCGCCAGTTGCTGCGCCGCCGCCAGACCCGCCGGACCGGAGCCGACGATGGCAATCTTCCTGCCGGTCTTCTTCGCCGCCGGTTGCGGCACGACCCAGCCGTTCTCGCCGGCCTTGTCGATGATGGCGCGCTCGATCGACTTGATGCCGACCGGGCTCTGCGGAATGTTCAGCGTGCAGGCCGCCTCGCAGGGCGCCGGGCAGATGCGGCTGGTGAATTCGGGAAAGTTGTTGGTCGAATGCAGGGTCTCGATCGCCTCGCGCCACTTGCCCTTGTAGACCAGGTCGTTCCAGTCCGGGATCAGGTTGTTGACCGGGCAGCCGTTGTTGCAGAACGGGATGCCGCAATCCATGCAGCGCGCACCCTGGGTCCTGGCCTGGTCATCGGTCAGGTGCGGGATGAACTCGTGATAGTGATGAACGCGCGTCTCGGGCTTTTCGTAGCTCTCGGAAATGCGCTGGAATTCGAGGAATCCGGTGGGCTTGCCCATTACGCTGCCTCCGCAGGGCCGCCCCAAGGGGGCAGCAAGTCATTGCACGGAAGTCGGCGCGCAACGCGCGGCGACAGAACCTCAGTCACCCCCTCCCGCGGGGAGGGGGCCGGGGGGAAGGCCTTGTTCATGCTGCTTCCTTCAGCTGCGCTGCCGCCAGCTCTTTCAGGGCGCGACGGTATTCATGCGGGAAGACCTTGACGAACTTGCCGCGCGCCTTCGCCCAGTCGGCGAGAAGCTCCCTGGCGCGCGTGCTGCCGGACAGCCGGGCGTGCTGCTCGATCATGTGCTTGAGCTGCGCTTCGTCGGTCTGATTGCGATGACGCATGCCGTCGGCGGGCTGATCCGCCGCCGGCAGCACCTTGTCGAGGGCGACCATCGCCTGGTTGCAGCGCTGTGCGAACTTGCCGTCTTCGTCATACACGTAGGCGATGCCGCCGGACATGCCGGCCGCGAAGTTGCGACCGGTGAGTCCGAGCACGGCCACCGTGCCGCCGGTCATGTATTCGCAACCGTGATCCCCGGTGCCTTCGACCACTGCCGTGGCGCCCGAATTGCGCACGCCGAAACGTTCGCCGGCCACGCCGCGGAAGAACACCTCACCTTCGGTGGCTCCGTAGAGCACCGTATTGCCGACGATGATGTTCTCGCAGGGTGCGCCGCGGAATCCTTGCGGTGGACGCACGATCATGCGGCCGCCGGAGAGTCCCTTGCCGACATAATCGTTGGCCTCGCCGGTCAGGTCGAGCGTGATGCCCCGCGCGAGGAAGGCGCCGAAGCTCTGCCCTGCCGTACCGGAAAGCTTGATGGTGATGGTGTCGTCGGGCAGGCCGGCGTGGCCCTTGCGCCTGGCCACCTCGTGCGACAGCAGCGTGCCGACCGTGCGGTTCTGGTTGCGAATAGGCGACTCGATCACCACTTTTTCGCCGCGCTCGAGGGCCGGTGCGGCCTGGGCAATCAGGCCGTGGTCCAGCGCGCGGGACAAGCCGTGATCCTGACTCTCGCTGTGACGCTGGGCGACACCCGCCACTTCCGGCTGGCGGTAGAAAATCCGCGAAAAGTCGAGCCCGCGCGCCTTCCAGTGGTCGATTCCCCGGCGCATGTCGAGCAGGTCGACGCGGCCGATCAGGTCGTCGAACTTGCGAACGCCGAGCTGCGCCATCAATTCGCGCACTTCTTCGGCGACGAAGAAGAAATAATTGACGACATGCTCCGGCTGACCCGAGAACCGCTTGCGCAGCACCGGATCCTGCGTCGCGACGCCGACCGGACAGGTGTTGAGATGACACTTGCGCATCATGATGCAGCCTTCGACCACCAGCGGCGCAGTGGCGAAACCGAATTCGTCGGCGCCGAGCAGGGCGCCGACCACCACATCGCGGCCGGTCTTCATCTGGCCGTCGGCCTGGACCCGCACGCGGCCGCGCAGGCGATTGAGCACCAGGGTCTGCTGCGTTTCGGCGAGGCCCAGTTCCCATGGCGTGCCGGCATGCTTGATCGAGGAAATGGGCGAGGCGCCGGTGCCGCCGTCATGGCCGGCAATCACCACGTGGTCGGCCTTGGCCTTGACCACGCCGGCGGCCACGGTGCCGACCCCGATTTCCGATACCAGCTTGACCGAAATGCTGGCTGCGGGATTGGAGTTCTTCAGGTCGTGGATCAGTTGCGCCAGGTCCTCGATGGAATAGATGTCGTGGTGCGGCGGAGGCGAGATCAGGCCGACGCCCGGCACCGAGTGGCGCAGGAAGCCGATGTAGTCGGAAACCTTGTGGCCCGGCAACTGGCCGCCTTCGCCTGGCTTGGCGCCCTGCGCCATCTTGATCTGGATCTGGTCGGCATTGGACAGGTATTCCGCGGTCACGCCGAAACGGCCGGAAGCCACCTGCTTGATGGCCGAGCGCAGGCTGTCGCCCTCGCGCAAGGGTGTGTCGCGCTCGATGCGGCTGGCGCCGATGACGCCGGCCACCGTCTCGCCGGCGCCGACTTTGCCGAAGCGCCGCGGATCTTCGCCGCCCTCGCCGGTGTTGGACTTGCCGCCGATGCGGTTCATGGCGATGGCCAGGGTGCTGTGCGCCTCGGTGGAGATCGAACCCAGCGACATGGCGCCGGTGGCAAAGCGCCTGACGATTTCGCTGGCCGGCTCGACTTCGGCGAGCGGCACCGGCGCCCCTGCCGGCTCGATCTCGAACAGGCCGCGCAGCGTCATGTGGCGCTTGCCCTGGTCGTTGATCAGCTTGGCGTATTCCTTGTAGGTCTCGTACTTGCCGGAGCGCGTCGCATGTTGCAGCTTGGCGATCGAATCCGGCGTCCACATGTGATCTTCACCGCGAATGCGGAACGCATACTCGCCGCCGGCATCGAGCATGTTGACCAGCACCGGGTCGTTGCCGAACGCCGCGGCATGGGTGTTGAGCGCCTCCAGCGCGACTTCCTTGAGGCCGATGCCCTCGATCTTGGTCGACGTGCCGGCGAAATAGCGGGCCACGAAGTCGGACGAAAGGCCGATCGCCTCGAAAATCTGCGCACCGCAATACGACTGGTAGGTGGAGATGCCCATCTTCGACATCACCTTCATCAGCCCCTTGCCGATGGCCTTGATGAAATTTTTCTGCGCGTCATAGACGCTGGGCTTGCCGGGCAGCTGGCCGGCAATCGCGGCGATGCTTTCGAAGGCGAGCCAGGGATGGATCGCCTCGGCACCGTAGCCTGCCAGGGTGGCGAAATGGTGCACTTCGCGCGCGGCACCGGTTTCCACCACCAGACTGATCGAGGTGCGCAGACCGGCTTTCACCATGTGCTGATGCACGGCGGAACAGGCCAGCAGCGCCGGAATCGGTGCCCGCGCGGCGTCGACGGCACGGTCGGAAATGATGATGACGTTGTAGCCCTCTCCCACCGCGCGCTCGACGCGCGCGCAGACCTGATAGAGCGACTGGCTGAGGCCGGCCGGCCCGTCGGCGGCAGGCGTGGTGGTGTCGACCACGATGGAGCGGAAGACGCCCTTGGTGAGCTTGTCGATCTGCTTCAGCTTGGCCATTTCGGCTGGCGCGAGAATCGGCTGACGCACTTCCAGGCGCGGCATCGGCTCGGTCTCGTCGATGCCGAGCAGGTTCGGGTTGGGGCTGACCAGCGAGATCAGCGACATGACGATTTCCTCGCGGATCGGATCGATCGGCGGATTGGTCACCTGCGCGAAGAGCTGCTTGAAGTAGTTGAACAGCGGCTTGTTCTTGGAGGACAGCACCGGCAGCGGGCTGTCATTGCCCATCGAACCGGTCGCCTCCTCGCCGTTCGCGGCCATCGGCTCCAGAATAAACTTGAAATCTTCCTGTGTGTAGCCGAAGGCCTGCTGAACGTCGAGCAGCGGCGCGCCGAGCTTTTCGTTCACCTTGACGGCCGGCATATCGTCCACGAAATAGCGCGATTCTTCGATCCAGCGCCGATAGGGCTTGGCCGTGGCGAGCTGATGCTTCACTTCATCGTCGCTGATGATGCGGCCCTGTTCCAGGTCGATCATCAGCATCTTGCCGGGCTGCAGGCGCCACTTCTTGACGATCCGTTCCTGGGCAATCGGCAACACGCCGGTTTCCGAGGCCATGATCACCAGATCGTCGTCGGTAACGAGATAGCGCGCTGGCCGCAACCCGTTGCGGTCGAGCGTGGCGCCGATCTGGCGACCGTCGGTGAAGGCGACCGCTGCCGGGCCATCCCAGGGCTCCATCAGCGCCATGTGGAACTCGTAGAACGCGCGGCGCTCCTCGTCCATCAGGGGATTGCCGGCCCAGGCTTCGGGAATCAGCATCATCATGGCGTGAGCCAGACTGTAGCCGCCCATCACTAGCAGCTCGAGCGCGTTGTCGAAGGAGGCGGAATCGGACTGGCCGTCGTAGATCAGCGGCCAGATCTTTTCCAGGTCTTCGCCGAACAGCGGCGACGAGATTCCGTGCTCGCGGGCGCGAATCCAGTTCACGTTGCCGCGCAGGGTGTTGATTTCGCCGTTATGGGCGATCATGCGGAAGGGGTGTGCCAGATCCCAGGTGGGGAAGGTGTTGGTCGAGAAACGCTGATGCGCCAGCGCCAGCGCCGTCACCACGCGCTCGTCGCGCAGGTCGTGGAAGTACTCGCCGACCTGGTCGGCCAGCAGCATGCCCTTGTAGACCAGGGTGCGGGTCGACATCGACGGCACATAGAACATCTTGCCGTCGGGCAGCTTCAACGCCTGCACGCGGTGGCCGGCTTCCTTGCGGATGACATACAGCTTGCGCTCCAGCGCGTCTGCGTCCTTGACGCCGTCACCGGCGCCGATGAACACCTGGCGGATTACCGGTTCGATGTCGCGCGCCGCCTGGGCAAGGCCGGTGTTGTCGCAGGGCACATCGCGCCAACCCAGCAGGAGCTGGCCTTCGTAGCGTACGGTACGCTCGATCGCGGCTTCGCAGGCGCGACGGCTTGCGGCGTCGCGCGGCAGGAAGATCATGCCCACGCCATAGGCTCCCGCGACCGGCAGGCTGACGCCCTGACCGGCCATCTCGACGCGGAAGAATTCGTCCGGAATCTGGATCAGGATGCCGGCGCCGTCGCCGAGCAGGGGATCATAGCCGGTGGCACCACGGTGCTCGAGATTCTTGAGGATCTGCAAACCCTGCGCGAGAATCGCATGGCTTTTCTGATTCTTGATGTGAGCGACGAAACCGACGCCACAGGCGTCATGCTCGTTGGCCGGATCGTAGAGACCCTGGCGCTGGGGGAGGACCATCGTGTCATTCCTCGGAAATGCAGCCGGCAAAAAAGCCGGGGTGATGCCGCTCCCCGGCCTTGGATGGCCCGCCTGCTAGGGCGGACGGCCTGCAAATATACTGCCAAAAGCGGTTGAATTCAATACGCTGCAACGCAACAACGCGAGCGCGGGCTGGAAAATCCCTAGCCGGGCGGGCGTCATGGCGGACGCAATCGTGCGACGGCAGACAGTCTGCCAGCCGACGATGTCCGCCGGCAATTGGCAGCCCGAGGGAAATCGGCCAAGCGCAGTGCCTCGGCGTAGCGCGCGTGATCCGCGCGCAGCTCCGCCAACCGATGCGGAAGTTCCCGCAGCGGCCCGGCTTTGAAGAAGCTGCCGGGTCGCCCGGAATGAGGCGTAATATCTTAGTAGACGCCCTGCTGCGTCATCGCCTCGGCCACTTTGACAAAGCCGGCGATGTTGGCACCTTCGACGTAATTGACAAAACCGTCCTTCTCGCCGTAACGCACGCAGTTGGTGTGGATGTCACGCATGATGCGATGCAGTTGGGCATCGACCTCATCGCGCGACCAGAACAGGCGCTGGGAACTCTGGGTCATTTCCAGGCCGGATGTCGCCACCCCGCCGGCATTTGCCGCCTTGCCCGGCCCGTACATGATCTTCGCCCCGAGGAAGACATGCACCGCATCCAGGTCGGACGGCATATTGGCCCCCTCGGCGACGCATTTGACGCCGTTCTTGACCAGTTCCTTCGCGTCGTTGCCGTCGATCTCGTTCTGCGTAGCGCACGGCAACGCGATGTCGGCCGGCACGCCCCAAGGCTTCGCGCCTTCGACGTACTTGAGATTGAAACGCCTGGCGTACTCGGACACGCGCCCGTATTGGTTGTTCTTGATGTCCATCAGCGCATCGAGCTTTTCGCGGGTGAAGCCGGCGTCGTCGATCACAGTGCCCTGCGAGTCGGAGCAGGTGACCACCTTGCCGCCCAGTTCGAGCACTTTTTCGATCGCATACTGCGACACGTTGCCGGAACCGGAAACCGATACCCGCTGACCCTCGAAGGTCATGTTCTTGCGCTCCAGCATGTCCTGCACGAAATACACCAGGCCGTAGCCGGTCGCTTCGGGACGAATCAGGCTGCCGCCGAAGGACAACCCCCTGCCGGTAAACACGCAGGCGGCATTGTTCGACAGCTTCTTCATCATGCCGGCCATGAAGCCGACCTCGCGTCCACCGACGCCGATGTCGCCAGCCGGCACGTCGGTGTCCGGACCCAGGTGGCGATAGAGTTCGGTGATCAGCGCCTGACAGAAGCGCATCACTTCATTGCGGCTCTTGCCCTTCGGATCGAAATCCGAGCCGCCCTTGCCGCCGCCCATGGGGAGCGTCGTCAGCGCGTTCTTGAAGGTCTGCTCGAAGGCGAGGAATTTCAGGATCGACAGATTGACCGACGGGTGGAAACGCATGCCGCCCTTGAACGGCCCGATCGCGGAGCTGTGCTGGATGCGGAAGGCGCGATTGACCTGGGTCTGCCCCTTGTCATCGACCCATGCCACGCGAAATTGCAGGGCGCGCTCCGGCTCCACCAGCCGCTCCAGCAGCCCGGCGTCGGCATATTGGGGATTGGCCGCAATGAAACCCCACAGGCTTTCCATGACTTCCTGCACTGCCTGGAGAAACTCCGGCTGGTTCGGATCCCGTGCCTTCACGTAGCTCATGAAGTCGGCAACGTTCGTGTATTTCATTTGTTCGCTCCCAGGAAATGGATATCTGCGATCGTCCGGGCGCACCTAAACTGTGCATCTCCGCAGTGAAAGTGATGGCGGCGGCACTAAGTTGGTGCTTTCGGGGTCGGAGCGCACTATACGCGTGCGCCGCCCGGGGTGCAATCGTCAGGCCTTCCGGTGGATCACCGCGACCTGCTGGCGTTCGGCATCAGCGTAAAGGGACAAGGCCCCGGGTTCAAGGTCGGCCACATGAATGGTGGCCGCATGCTGTGCCGCCTCGGGCAGCAGCTCGCCGAGACGGTTGGGCAGGGCCAATAATCCCGCCTCATCCAGATGATTGGCCGCCCTGCCAGGAAACAGGGCAAAGTAGAGCATGTCGGCCTCGATCAGCTCGTTGAGGAAATGGGTCCCCAGCGACACGTCGGGAATCAGGTTTTCGTTCATCGCAACAATCTCGCACAGCGCGGCAACCCGGTTGATTTCGTTGAAGTTCACCGGCAGCCCCAACCAGGGATCGCGCGTGCCCCAACGGCCCGGGCCTAGCAGCAGAAGGCTGCGCCCGGCGCTGACGCGATTGATGCCCCCGATCATGCGGGCGATGACCAGGCGGTCGCTCTGGTTCATGGCGCCGTAGCGGGAAGGGACGACATAGACCAACCGGTCGGGATGGATCAATCGGCCGGGGCCGATAACCGCCCCCTTGGCCTCGATGAGTCGCGGCACATCGAGCGGAGGCTCGACGCTGGCATTACCTTCGACGCTGCGCACCTGCAGCGGCCGGCATTGCAGCAGATTGATCCGGTAGCCGCCTTCCGGCAAGGCGTTGAGGGCAAACTCGATCTCCACGGGATGCCGGTAGGCGTCCTGCAATTGCACCAGGATTTCCCGCAGATCGGACACAAACGGGGTTTCGCCGAGCAGGCGGTCAAAAGTGAGGAACGCCGGCTTTTCAGGCGCCTCGCGCGTGGTAAACAAATCAAACGGGAAGTCCGGCTGGCCGCGGGCCATTTCGGCAAACGGCCCGCTGACGACGCGATTCTGATCGAGATCTATCGCATCCATGTAGCGCTGGGCGTGACGTGCAATGGCGCCAAAGCTGGTTTCCGGTCGCAGTTCGGGCGCGTTCAGCGCTACCAGGCGGGTGTAGTCGTCATCCGCGCGATCGACGGCGCGGGTGCCCAGGCCGGCGACCAGCCGGATCACCCCGGCGCGCATGTCGATCTGCGGATTCCACGGATAGGGATTGACCGACAGGCCGACACCGGCGGCATGAGGGTGGAAATAACGGCCACCCGCCGTGCCCGAAACTCGCATGATGAGGATCGCCATCTGCTCGTTTTCGGCCAGCACGCCGCGGCGCTCGCGGTAGCGCAGGGCCGACTCGCTCATGGTGCTGGCATAGACTTGGCGCACGGCATCGAGCAGGTCGCTCAAGCGCTTTTTCCATGAGCCGCGATTGGCGCAGAACACGCTGTCGTACTGACCGGCAAAGGCATTGCCATAGCGGTCCTCGAGGCGCGAACTGGAACGGACGATGAATGGCCATTCGCCGAAATAGTCGAGCATGCCCTCCAACTGGCGCATGGTCGTAGGCGAAAAGGTCCCGGCCATGACGCGGGCGCGTGCTTCGCCGATCTCCTGCAGAAACGTGACCGGGTCGCGCTGGCGGCGACGCAGCCACCACAAGCCGTTATGCACCAGAAAAGTGTCGTACACCTCGGTGCCGACGTAGAACGAATCGTGCGCTTCGAGCCGGGCGTCGAGATGGGGTGCGTTCCTGCGCAGCACCGCGCGCGCGAGCAGCATGCCCAGCGCCTTGCCGCCGATGGTGCCGGTCCCGATCATGCGCGTGCGCACGGCCAGGAGATCCTCGATGGTCAGGTACTCGCTGATCAGGCGCGACATGGCCGGATCGTCGGGAAAGACCAGTTGGCTCAGGCGGGAAAAGCACTCCTCCTCGCCGGGGTCCGGGTAGCCGGCCCGGCGCGCCGCCGCAACCGCTCTTGCGGCGGCAAACTGCTTCTGCCAGTGGCTGACAATCTGGTTGTCCTCGAGCCCGGGCCATTGCGAACCGGCAAGGATCTCGGAAACGGTTCCACTGTCGGTGACCGGCCGGAAACGGTCGCCCTCTTCCCAGGCATGGATCAGGTTCATCGCATCCTTGGAGCGGTGCTGAACCTTTATCGGGCGGATGTACAGACGACCACGGCAATGGAAAACGTCGAGCAGGAACTGCGTGGTTTCGGTGATGACGCCGATGCCCGGACTGTCGTGGGTGTTGCGGTAGACACCGAAGTAGGTGACCGTGTCGAGATGGAAAAGGCGCTGGCAGGTCACGAGAAAGAAATTGCCCAGCATGCGGTCCGATTGCCAGGCTTCGGCGAGATGCGAAAGGCAGTCGAACACGTACATCGTTTCCCGACCCGCCGCCTCGATCACGGAATGCACCTGATCGATGAAGGCTTCAAAGCCCTGCCGCGGGTCCAGGAAATGCGTCTCGACATCCTCCAGCAGGGGCGGGTGGTCGGCAAAACGGAAATAGATCAGACGCCGCTGCTGGGCTCGCGCCGCCTCGGCGTAGGGCTTGACCAGAATCAGATATTCGTCGAGGGTCTGTATCTGCCAGACGATATTGTCGCCGCGCTGAACGCCGGAGAATACCGCGTCGAGTCCAGGCAGACCGGTGGTGGGGGTGAAGGATGGATGCATGGCCGGACTGGAGACTTCCTCGTCAAGCGGGCGTGGCGGTTAGTTCTCGCTGACGGAATACAACCGGCGATGTTCCCTGATCGCATAACGGTCGGTCATCCCAGCGATGTAGTCGGCGGTGGCACGCTCCAGGCTTTCCTTGGCCGCCATGTCCTGGTACTGGGGCGGCAGCAGCCGCGGATCGGCAACGAAGGCATTGAACAGGTCGTGAATCGTTCGACGCGCCTTGGTCGTCATGCGCAGCACCTGATAGTGCTGATAGAGATGCTCACGCAGAAAGCCCTTGAGTGCGCGGTTCTCGGCCTGCATCGAATCGGTGAAGGCGATCATCGCCGGCGCGGCATGGACATCCGCAAGGCTGGCCGGCGCCGCTGCGGCGATGCGCCGCGCCGATTCGGCGAGCAGGTCGGTCACCTGGGCGTCGATCATGCGCCGGATGGTTTCGTGCACGCGACGGCGGCCCGGAAGATGCGGAAACTCGGTATCGGCTTCAGCTGCATGGCGGGCGAATAGAGTGACACTCTCCAGTTGCTCGATGGTGAGCAGTCCCGAACGCAGTCCATCATCGACATCATGGTTGTTGTAGGCGATCTCGTCGGCCAGGTTGCAGATTTGGGCCTCAAGGGAAGGACGGCGGCCGTCGAGGAAGCGCCGGCCCAGTTCACCCAGCTCCCGGGCGCGTGCCGGCGAACAATGCTTGAGAATGCCCTCTCGTGTCTCGAACATCAGGTTGAGGCCGTCGAACGCGCCGTAGCGCTCTTCCAGCCGGTCGACGATGCGCAGGCTCTGCAGATTGTGTTCGAAGCCGCCATGCGTCTGCATGCACTCGTTCAGCGCATCCTGCCCGGCGTGGCCGAACGGGGTATGGCCGAGATCATGCGCCAGGGCGATGGCCTCCACCAGGTCATCGTTGAGGTACAGGGCGCGCGCGATGGAGCGTGCGATCTGCGCAACTTCGATGCTGTGCGTCAGGCGCGTGCGAAACAGGTCGCCTTCGTGATTGACGAAAACCTGCGTCTTGTATTCGAGACGACGGAATGCCGTGGAATGCACGATGCGATCGCGATCGCGCTGAAACTCGCTGCGCACCTTGGGGCGCGGCTCGACGACGGCGCGTCCGCGACTGGCGGTGTCGGCTACCGCGTAAGGCGCCAGATCATCCACGACAGCACGACTCGATGGCCGCAACGATATCCTCTCGCGGGGCATCGGCGTAGGTCACGGCATCGCCCAGCGCCCTGAGTAGGACCAGGCGCATGCTGCCGGCGACTACCTTCTTGTCGTGGGACATCAGTTCGAGATAGCGCGCCGCACCAAGATCGGCGCCCTTCACGGGCAGACCGGCACGTAGCAGCAGGCTGCGGACGCGGTCGACGTCGACACCGGACAGCCAGCCCAGGCGGCGCGAGAGCTCGACCGCCATCATCGTCCCTGCGGCGACCGCCTCGCCGTGCAGCCATTCACCGTAACCGAGGCCGGTTTCGATGGCGTGGCCGAAAGTGTGCCCGAGATTCAGCAGCGCGCGCCCGCCTTGTTTCGCGGTTTCATATTCGTCCGCGGCCACCACCTCGGCCTTGTTGGCGCAGGAACGCTCGATGGCATGCGCGAGCAGTTCGCCGTCGCGCGCGAGGAGGCCTTCCATGGCGGCTTCCAGCCACGACAGAAAGGGCAGGTCGCGAATCAGGCCGTACTTGATGACTTCCGCCATGCCGGCCGAGAGCTCCCGGGCCGGAAGCGTCTGCAGCGTGTCGGTATCCGCCAGCACGAGCTTCGGCTGCCAGAAGGCGCCGACCATGTTCTTTCCGCGCGGATGGTTGATGCCCGTCTTGCCGCCCACAGAGGAATCCACTTGAGACAGCAGCGTGGCCGGAATCTGGATGAAGGGCACCCCGCGCTGGTAGGTCGCGGCCGCAAAGCCTGCCAGATCACCGATGACGCCGCCGCCGAGGGCGACGATCGTGGTGCCCCGGTCGCAACGGCTGGCCAGCAGCGCATCGTAGATCAGGTTGAGCGATTCCCAGTTCTTGTGCGCTTCGCCATCGGGCAGGATGATAGGCGTCACGCCGGCGCCGACTCCTTCGAGGCCCTTGACGACGGCCTCCAGATACAGGGGGGCAACCGTCGTGTTGCTGACCAACGCGACGCGGGAGGTGGGCAGGAATGGCAGCAGCAGATCGCCGCGGGACAACAGGCCGCCCCCGATCAGGATCGGGTAGCTGCGTTCGCCGAGCGCAAGATTCAGGCGGCGCATTGCTTCTGCAACTCCTTTTCCACCAGCTTGACCAGGTGGGCGATGCTGCCGCCCAAGCTATTGACGATGATGTCGGCCACTTCGCGATACAAGGGATCGCGCTCGGCGAACAACTCTTCGATCTTCTGCATCGGATCGGCGACCTGCAGCAACGGCCGGTTTGGATCGAGACGGGTCCGCTCGAACAGCAGGCGCGGGATTGCATGAAGGTAGATCACCGTACCGCCGCGCTTCAAGGCGGCGCGATTTTCGGCACGGAGCACGGCGCCCCCGCCAGTCGCGACGATCAGGTTCGATTGTTCGGCGAGATCGGCGATGACTTTCGACTCGCGGTCGCGAAACCCCAATTCGCCTTCGATGTCGAAAATCAGCGGAATGCGGACACCGGTGCGCGCCTCGATCTCGTGATCGGCGTCAACGAAAGTCCGCTGCAAGCGCCTGGCCAGCTGACGGCCGACCGTCGTCTTGCCCGCGCCCGGCATGCCTATCAGATAGATGTTGTTCTTTGCACTCACGAGCGAATTGTAGCAGTGCAAAAAGACGAGGCCGGCAAAAGCCGGCCTCGATTCGGCTACTGTTCGCTGGCTACTGCTGGGCCAGCGCCTCACTGACGATACGCGGCGTGACGAAGACGAGCAATTCACTGCGTGACTGGCTCTTTTGCGTGGTCTTGAACAGGAAGCCGACGTAGGGAAGATCGCCGAGGAAGGGAACGCGATCCTGGACCTGAATATCGGACTCCCGCGCGAAGCCGCCGATGACTACCGTTCCGCCGTTCTCGACGATTACGCTGGTGGTCACCGTGTTGCTATCCAGACTGCCGGTCGCCGCATTCGTTATCGTGCTCTTGACGATGTTCAGTTCGAGACTGATGCGGTTGTCCGGATTTACCGACGGCGTCACCCCCAACGTAAGTGGTGCCGAAAAGGTCTGGTAGATCGGCAGCCCTGTTTGCGCATTGACGCCGGTAAGGATCGTCACCTGTTGAGTATTGTTGATGGTCGCGGCCTTGCGGTTGAGCGTGACGATCCGCGGCGACGAAATGGTCTTGTTGCGCGTATCGTTCTCAGCCGCCTGCAGTTCCAGTTGAATCAGCTTCGTGGCGGCGCTGTTGAACAGCATCAGTCCAAAATTGGCCGCCCCGGCCAAGGTATAGCTGGGCCGGAAAATCTGGGTGCTCGTAGTAAGCGTGGGTGTAACGCCCCCCCCGTAGATGTCGAGATTGTTGCCGGTATTCTGCGGACCGACGGTAAACACGCCACGCGTCGTGTTGGTTCCCGGAATCTTGTACCCTTCCTGTTGGTAGTTGAATGCGTTCAGCCGTACGCCGAGCGAATTGGCGAATCCGGTGGATGCTTCGACGATCCGCGCCTCGATCAGCACCTGCTTGGGCGGAAGATCCACGTTGCGGATGACTTCGCGAATGGCTTCGATCGACGCCGCCGTGTCTCTGACAAACACCTGATTGGTGGCCGCATGCACCGACATACCACCGCGCGCGGTGAGCATGCCCTTGGGGCCACCCCCCGACTGCGCCGTACCGCCCGGCGCAGCCGCACCCGTCGCTGCCGGCGGCGTACCACCGGCTGCGGCCGCCCCCCCTCCTGCAGGCGCGCCCGCGGGCTCCTCGGCGAAGCTGCTCTTGATCAACGCCACGACATCCGCGGCCTTGACGTAATTGAGCTTGAAGGTTTCCGCCACCAGAGGCGCTATTTCGCTGGCTCGCGACGCTTCGTCGGCGGTGTCCTGGTCACGCTTTTGCAGCACGGTCCGGTCGCCGAACAGAACAACGTCACTACGCACCCGCATGCCGGCATTGACTTGCGCCATGATGATCTCGAGCGCCTGATCGTAGGGAATGTTGTCGAGGTTCGCGGTGACCAGCCGGCCGTTCAGCGAAGGATCGATCAGCACGTTCTTGCCGGAAATGTCGGCGAGGGTCCGCAACACCATGGTCGCATCGGCACCGAAGAAGTTGATCGAAACCTTCTGCCCCTGCTGCCCGGCTTGAACCAGCTTGTTGGCATCATCCACCGGGATCGGTTTGACTTCGATGGTCAACTGATTGTTGGCCATGTGGGCCTGGTGAAACCAGCGGCCGCGCGCAGCAACTTCGAGGCGCGTCAGATTGCCCATCGCACGCGAGGTAATCGTCGTTACCGGGGTAGCGAAATCATTGACGTCGCGCCGGTTTTGCAGGCGTTCAGGCAACTCCACGTCGCGCAACTCGACGGAGATTCCGGTGCCCGTACGATGGATGTCGATGGGTACGGTACCATCGGTCAAATCGACGTTGATTGTCGCCTGGCCGTCTTCACCGCGGCGGAACACGATATCGCGAATGGCTGCCGTATCAGCTGCCATGGCGGTTTTCCCGGCGGGGGCCGCCGGCCTGGCCGGCTGATAGACGCTCGGCGCGGGCTCCTGGTTGGCCTGCACCCCCTGCGACTGCAGTTTGATGAAAAGTACATCGCCGGCAATCTCGGTCGAGAACTTGGTCGGCCGATAGAGGTTCAGCACCAGCCGAGTCAATTTGTCGGTTTGGACGAGGTTCATGCTCTTGAGGTCGCCTTCCGCCACCTGAACCGCGGACTGCCCCGACTGGTTGTCGGTCCCGGGGAAGTCGATCACCACGCGCGGCGGCTCGACCACGCTCCAGTTGCCGGGCATCGCCTTCAATGGCGCCGTCATCTGCACCTTGAGCAGGACCTGATCGCCATCGCGCCGGACCTGGATCTGCTTGATCGAGTTATCGGCCGCAATCGAAACACCGGACGAGCCAAGCCATAGGCCCCAAACGGCGCATGCGGCAGCAATAAATTTGTTCATCGACTTCCTCCTTCTTTCGGCACCAGGAGCAATCTCTCCTGCTCAACCCACGCGCCGCTCGCATCCTTGACGGTTTCAAGCACCGTAACGCCATCTTTGGTGATGGCCGTAATCTTGCCGAAGGCGCGGCCCATGTATTCGCCCACGCGTACATGCTTCGGCTTGTTGGGTGGCGGGGTCTGTATCAGTGCATAGGGCACCGTCCCCGCCATGATGACGCCCATTACCCTGAGGTCCTCAATAGGAAAAATCTCAAGCGGTTGCTGCGGCCGGGCACGATCCGGCGCCGTCTTGTCGGCCATGAACTCGTGCGTCACGATCTTTCCCGGGGCGAACGGAGACGTCAACTTCTCCGTTTCGTAGGCGACCACCGGAAACGCGGTGATTTCCGGCAGGGGGGCAACTTTGCCCTTCATGGATTTCGCCTCTTCGCGCATCCACTCCCGGAGATCCTGATGCTCTTCGGCGGCGCAACCCAGCAACAGCAGCGGCAAGAGAAAAAGAAGTTTGTAAGACCTCATTTCTTGCCTCCCTTGGCTTTCTTCTTCTGACTGGCCATTTCGCCTTCGTCAAGATAGCGGAAAGTCTTGGCCGTGGTCCTCAACGTCAGGGTCCCATTCGGGTTCGAGGTCAAATTGATGTCGTTCAGGGTGACGATGCGCGGCAGCTTGGCGAGATCTCCCGTAAATGCGCCAATGTCATGGTAGCTTCCGATGAGATTCAGCGTGATCGGCACCTCGGCATAGAACTCCCTGGGGCCCTCACCGCCCGGCTTGAAGAGTTCCACGGAGAGGCCGCGCGCTTGCGCCGCCTTGTTGATATCGACCAGCATGTCGCCCATCTCGGCTCTGTTCGGCAACTGCTTGAGCAAAGCGCCGAACGATCGGTCGATCTCGGCAAGTTGGCGACGATATTCGTCGAGATTTACAGCCTGTCTCTTCTTGCCCAGCCATTCTTCCTTGTGCTTGGCTTCGTCAGCCTTCTTTGCCTCGAGCTCCTCCAACTGGACACTCCAGCCGATGGCACCGAATCCCCACGCAGCGGCAATCAAGGCGGCAAATAGGCCGAACAGAATGACGATGCGCGGCGCCAGCGGCCACAGTCCAGGATCCTTCGGATCGAGGGTCTTGAAATCCGTCGCCAACTGCTGGAAATCGATCAGCGGCTTCTTGGGTGCGGCGGGCTCCACCTTGGGAGCGTGCTTCTCCGCCATTCTTTCTGCGGCTGATTTTCGCCTGAAGAGCGCGGACAGGTCGGGCAGCTTCATCATTTCTTCCCTTGCACCGGCGCGGGCTTTGCTGCCGCTGCACTCTGACGCGTGATCACGGTGGTAATGCTGAACGAGTTGAGACGTCGACTGCCCACCGAGTCGGCCTTGGTTTCAATCAGGGTCGAATTTTGAAGCAAAGGGGCCTCGTCGAGATTGTTCATCAACGTGGTGATCCGCGCGTTCGACTGCGCGTAGCCGGAGATGGCGAGCTTTGGCCCGGTTTGCGCCAGAGTGCGCAAGTAGATGCCTTCCGGTACCTGCTTTGCCAGTTCGTTGAACAAATGCACGATTTCCGTGCGGTTGGCCTGCAGGGCCTCGATCACCCGCTTGCGAGCCAGCAGCGCGTTGGTTTGCTCCTGGATCTTCTTGATTTCGTCGATTTCCTTGTTCAGGCTCGCGATTTCGCGCTTGAGGAATTCATTCTTCTCGCTTTGTGCGGCAATCTGGCGATTGATCAGCGAGAAGCCGAGGAACCAGATCAATGCCGCCAGCACGGAAACCAACCCCAGCAGGACATAGAACTGCTGGCGCCGCGCCTTGCGCTTCGCTTCGCGATGAGGAAGGAGATTGATCCGGATCATTGATCGAACTTCCTGAGAGCCAGTCCGCAAGCCACCAAAAGGGACGGCGCGTCCGCAGTCAGCTGTTTGGCCCGAATTCGCGGCGAAATCGCCATTCCGGCAAATGGATCGGCCAGAATGGTATTGACGTTGGTCCGCTGGCCGACGATTTCGGCGACACCGGGCACCAGCGCCGATCCCCCGGCAAGAATGATGTGATGCACTTCGTTGTAGGGCGTCGAAGTGAAGAAGAACTGCAGCGCACGCGCGACTTCCTGCGCCAGGTTTTCAATGAAGGGATGGAGGATTTCGCCTTCATAGTTGTCGGGCGGCGTGCCCGAGCGCTTGAGATTCTCGGCTTCCTCCGGACCCATGCCATAGGCGCGCATGATCTCGTCGGTGAGCTGCGAGCCGCCGAACGCCTGCTCGCGCGCATAGATCTGTTCGTTGTCCTTGAGGATGGTGACCTTCATGGCTGAAGCGCCCACGTCCACCAAGGCAACGATCTGGCCCACCCCTTCCCGGGGAAGCTGCTTGGTCACCAACTCATAGGCCGCCTGAATCGCATAGGCCTCGACATCCATCACCACCGGCTTCAACTCGGCCACTTCCGCTGCAGCGACGCGGTCTTCGACCTTCTCCTTGCGTGAAGCGGCCAACAGCACCTCGACGTCATCGGGACTCCCCGGCGCCGGCCCTATCACCTGGAAATCCAGGTTGACTTCCTCCAGGGCGAACGGAATGTACTGATTGGCTTCGGATTCGACCTGAATCTCCATCTCCTGCTCACGCAGGTTGGCGGGAAGGGTGATCTTCTTCGTGATTACTGCAGAAGTCGGCAGCGCCAAGGCGATGAAGCGTGTAGACGTCCCCAACCGCTTCCAGCAGCGCTGCAGCGTATCCGCCACGGCCTCGAGCGACGAAAAGTTGCCGTCCAGCATGGCATCCTTCGGCAAAGGCTCAATCGCGTAGCGCTCGACCCGGGGCTGCCCCTTGCCGGCATCAACCAACTCGACCATTTTGATGGCGGTCGAACTGATATCCACGCCGATCAGCGGGCGAAGCTTCGGGTCAAAGATCGACTTCAGGGCCGAGACATCGATCTGCAAAGAATTTTTCCTTTAGAAATATTGCGTTACAAGCCATACAGATAATTTACTTCAGATGCTAGCAGCAACTATATCGACTGTAAAGCAAAAATATCACGAATGAACAAGCGGAGCGTGTCTTCAGCGCCACAGCTATAATCCTACGCGCCGCCCTCCGACCCGTCCATTCGTGCCCTTTCCCGCTCTGCCCGCCCCCGCTCGCTGGTTGCTGTACTTCCTGTTCCTGATCGGAGGCGCCGTACTCAGCATCGCCGCCCTTGCGGGCATTGCGCTGATTCTGGCCTATCCGCAGCTTCCCTCGCTGGAGGTGCTGACCGACTATCAGCCTAAAATCCCCTTGCGGGTCTACACCAGCGACGGCCATCTGATAGGCGAGTTCGGCGAGGAGCGGCGCAACTTTGCGCACATCAAGGACGTTCCCGCCGTAATGAAGCAGGCCATTCTCGCGGCCGAAGACGAGCGCTTCTACCAGCACCCCGGGATAGACACGCTGGG
Source organism: Sulfuritalea sp. (assembly GCA_030247575.1). Taxonomy (GTDB): domain Bacteria; phylum Pseudomonadota; class Gammaproteobacteria; order Burkholderiales; family Rhodocyclaceae; genus Sulfuritalea. Next base: position 47,950 of record JAOTRV010000009.1, on the reverse strand, counting down.
CGTACTGCGTGCAGCGTATTCCAATTTCGTCGGTGGTGGCAAGCGTCAGGGGGCGTCGACCATCACCATGCAGGTGGCCCGCAACTTTTTCCTGTCGAGTGAAAAGACGCTGACGCGGAAACTCTATGAAATGCTGCTGGCGTTCAAAATCGAGAACAACCTGGGCAAGGACCAGATTCTCGAGATCTACATCAACCAGATCTATCTCGGGCAACGCGCCTACGGATTCTCCGCGGCGGCCCAGATCTATTTCGGCAAGGCGCTGAAGGATGTCACCGTGGCCGAGGCGGCCATGCTCGCCGGGCTGCCCAAGGCCCCTTCCGCCTACAACCCGGTGGCGAATCCGAAGCGGGCGCAGCTGCGTCAGCGCTACGTCCTGCGCAGGATGCGCGAACTCGACTTCATCAACGACGTGCAATGGAAGGCGGCACAGACGGAGGCCCTGACCGTCAAGCGCGACGTCAACGACTTCGGGGTCCGCGCCGACTATGTCGCCGAGATGGCGCGCCAGATCGCTGCCGAGCGATTTCCCGACGATCTCTACAGCCGCGGCCTGCGCGTCATCACCACGATCAACCTGAAGGAGCAACAGGCCGCCTACCTTGCCGTGCGCCGCGGCGTCATCGATTACGACCGGCGCCACGGTTATCGTGGCGCCGAAGCCTATGTCGACCTGAAGGACGTCGCCTCGGATCAGGACGAGGAACTGGAAGACCTCCTGGCCGACCATGACGACAGCGACGATCTGCTGCCGGCCATTGTCCTTGAAGCCACGCCGAAGCGGGTTCGCGCCTACCTGCGTGGCGGCGAGGTGCTGACGATCACCGAGGACGGGCTCAAGTTCGCCGCGCGCATGCTGGACGACAAGTCGCCGCCGAACAAGCGGGTGCGCCGCGGTGCGGTGATCCGCATCCAGAAAACGGACAAGGTCGCGCATATCGTCCAGTTGCCCGACGTCGAGGCGGCCTTCGTCGCCGCCAGTCCGGTCGATGGCGCGATCCGGGCGCTGGTCGGCGGCTTCGACTTCAATCGCAACAAGTTCAACCATGTCACCCAAGCCTGGCGCCAGCCCGGCTCCAGCTTCAAGCCCTTCATCTACTCCGCCTCCCTGGAAAAAGGCTATACGCCGGCCTCCGTGATAGAGGACGCGCCGGTATCGATCTCGGCCGAAGAGACAGGTTCCCAGGCTTGGGAACCGAAGAACTACGACGGCAAGTACGAAGGCCCGATGAACCTGCGCACGGCCCTGGCGAAATCCAAGAACATGGTATCGATCCGCCTGCTGCGCGCCATCGGCACTCATTACGCGCAGGACTATGTGACGCGCTTCGGCTTCGATGCGGACAAGCACCCGCCCTATCTGACCTTGGCGCTGGGCGCCGGATCGGTGACGCCGTGGCAGCAACTGGCGGGCTACTCGATATTCGCCAATGGCGGCTACCGCATCGCTCCGTATGTCGTGCGCGAGATTGTCGATGACAAGGGCGCCGTGCTGGCCGCCACGCAGCCCGCGCTGGCCGGAGACGAAAGCTTGCGCGCGATCGACGCGCGCAACGCCTGGCTGATGGACAGCATGATGCACGACGTGGTGCGGCGCGGCACCGCCACCCGCGCCGCCGCCGTGCTCAAGCGCAGCGACCTGGCGGGCAAGACCGGCACCACCAACGACTACATCGATGCATGGTTCTGCGGCTACCAGCCGACCGTGGTCGGCATTGCCTGGATCGGCTTCGACCAGCCCCGGCGCATGGGAAACGGCGAGACCGGCAGCGCCGCCGCCTTGCCGATCTGGATCAGCTTCATGGAGCAGGCTTTGAAGGGTGTGCCGGAGAGCTGGCAGGAAACCCCCGACAATCTGGTGCCGATTGTCGTCAACGATCCTTCCGGCAAGACCAGCAAGGAACTCGTCTACAAGGAACTGCTGCCTGCGCCGCCCGCGGACGAGGAAGAAACCAGGCCGGCCGAATCCAGACAGGCGCCTGCGCCGGTGCAGGATGCGAAACCGAAGCCGGTCGAGAAAGCGGTGGTGGACAAGCCAGCCGCGGCGAAAGCAACTGAAAAGGCTGCAGCCGAAAAACCTGCGGCACCGAAGCCGGTCGAGAAAGCTCCAGCCGAAAAGCCTGCAGCGCCGAAAGCGGCCGAGAAACCCGCCGAAAAGAAAAACTAGAGCGCGATCCTGGCGCCGGCCTGTTCCGTCATGGTGCGCGACAAGGCCGCCATCAATTCCTCGCCGTCGCGCGTGCCCAGCCAGCGCCCACCCTCGGGACGAAAATGGTAGCCGCCCGACTTCGCCGCGAGCCAGATCTCGCGAGCCGCGCCGTGGCGATTCACGATGATCTTCGAGCCGTTCTCGAATTCGATCTCGATCACGCCGCCCGGCTTGGTTTCAAAATCGAAATCTGCAACGCCGCTCTCGCCCGCCACCTCCAGCGCCGCTTCGATGCGCGCCAGCTCTGCATCCGCCGCTGCCATGAATTCCCGCTCATCCATCGCGTGTTACCATCCTTCGCCTGTCGAGACACACCCAGCCACAGCCATCTGCCATGCGTCTGATTCCTTCGTTCTTCGTCGCCCTGGTCACCCTCGCGACCCTCGCCGCCTGCGGTACCAAGACCCCGTTGTCCTTGCCGCCCCAGGCACAGCCTGCGGCGCAAAGCGCCGTGCCGCCGGGTCCTGCAGTCGATAATAGCAACAAAGCCGCGACCGAGCCCAGACGATGAGTCTGGCCGTCATGCACAAGGACGGCCTGTGGGTCGAAGGCGTTGCGCTGGCCGACATTGCCGCGCGCTTCGGCACGCCCTGTTATGTCTATTCGAAGGCCGCGCTCACCGCGGCCTACGCCGCCTATCGCGATGCCCTGCAGGCACATGGCATGGCTGATCGATCGCTGATCTGCTATGCGGTCAAGGCCAACTCCAACCTGGCCATCCTCGATCTCTTCGCCGGACTCGGCGCCGGCTTCGATATCGTCTCCGGCGGCGAACTGGCGCGCGTGCTCGCCGCCGGCGGCGATCCGAGCAAGATCGTGTTTTCCGGCGTCGGCAAGTCGCACGCGGAAATGCGCGCGGCGCTGGAGGCGGGCATCCACTGCTTCAATGTCGAATCGGCGAGCGAGCTCGAACATCTCAGCGCGGTCGCCGGCAGCGTCGGCCGCCGCGCGCCGGTTTCGCTGCGCGTGAATCCCGACGTTGACCCGAAGACCCATCCCTATATTTCCACCGGCCTCAAGAACGCCAAGTTCGGCGTCGCCTTCGACGAGGCCTTCGACCTCTACCGCCGTGCCGCCACGCTGCCGCACATCGCCGTGAAAGGCATCGACTGCCACATCGGCTCACAACTGCTCGATCCGGCGCCGGCGGCCGAAGCCGCCGACAAGGTGCTGGCGCTGGTCGATCGCCTGGCCGCCGCGGGCATCGTGCTGGAGCACATCGACCTCGGCGGCGGCATGGGCATCCAGTATCGCGCCGACGAACCGGCTCCGGCGGCGGCCGACTATCTCGCCCCCATGCTGACCCGGCTCGCCGGCCGCAGCGAAAAGCTGATGTTCGAGCCCGGCCGCTCGCTGGTCGGCAATGCGGGCCTGTTGCTGACGCGTGTCGAAGTGCTGAAGCCGGGGGAGGAAAAGCACTTCGCCGTGGTCGACGCGGCGATGAACGACCTGATGCGCCCCGCGCTCTACGATGCCTGGCACGACATCGTAAAAGTCGGCGCTGACGGTACGGCGACGGGCGCCCCGATGTCTTACGAAATCGTCGGCCCGGTCTGTGAATCGGGCGATTTCCTCGGCCACGACCGCCTGCTGGCGCTGAACGAGGGCGATCTGCTCGCCATCCTCTCAGCCGGCGCCTACGGCATGGCGATGGCATCGAATTACAACAGCCGGCCGCGCGCCGCCGAAGTCATGGTCGATGGCGAAGCGGTGCATCTGATCCGTCGCCGCGAGGAAATCGCGCAGCTGTTCGCCCTCGAATCCCCCCTGCCCCAAAAAAACTGATCCGCCCATGACCAGGACGCGCACGATTCTGTTGATTGTCGCCGTCCTTGCCGCCGGCGGCAGCGCCGCGTGGTATTTCGCCAAGCCCGGCGCGCCAGCGGCCGGCAAGAAGGCACAGACGCCGCCGGTGCCCGTCAGGCTGGCCAAGGCCATCGTCCAGGACATGCCGCTGCGACTCGACATCACCGGTCGCACCGAGGCCTACGAGACGGTCACGCTCAAGTCGCGCGTCGACGGGCAGGTGCAGGGCGTGACCTTCACCGAAGGCCAGCACGTGCGGCAAGGCGATGTGCTGCTGCGCCTCGACCCCGCCGACTTCCAGGCCAAACTCAACCAGGCCGAAGCCAATCTGGCCAGGAGCCGCGCACAGTCCGCCAAGGCGAACGCGGATGTCGAGCGCTACATTGCCCTGCGCGCCAAGGGCTTCGTCTCCGAAGAAAAGGTCGGCGAGATGCGCACCGCGGCCGCGGCGGCCGAAGCCGTGGCCCGCGCCGATGCCGCCGCCGCCGAACTGGCGCGCCTGCAATTGTCATACACCGTGATCAAGGCACCCTTCGCCGGCGTGGTCGGGGCGAAACTGGTGTCGCCCGGCACCGCGGTGAAGGTCAACGACACCACGCTGGCCGTGGTCAACCGCGTGCGTCCGCTGTACGTGGGCTTTGCCGTGCCGGAAAAATATCTGCCGCTGCTGCAGACCGGCATGCGCTCCGGCCGGAAGTCGATGAAGGCGGCAATCTCCCTGCCGGGCGGCGCCGGCGCCTGGGAAGCCGATGTGCGCTTCCTCGACAACGGCGTCGATGTGGCGACCGGCACCATCCAGCTCAAGGCCATCCTGCCCAACGAGGACGAGAGGCTCGCGCCCGGGCAGTTCGTCAGCGTCAGCCTGGTGCTCGACACGCTCAAGGACGCGGTGGTGATTCCCGCCGAGGCGGTGCAACAGGGCGCCGAAGGCAGCTTCGTGTTCGTGGCGAAGGAAGGCGGCACAGTGGACGTCCGCAAGATCCGTGTCGGCTCGGTACAGCAACGATCCGCGATCGTCGCCGAGGGCCTTGCCGGCGGCGAATCCGTCGTCACCGAAGGCCACCTGCGGCTGACGGCCGGCGCCAGGATCAAGCCTGCCGACGGCGGCCCCGAAAGCAAAGGCGGCAAACCCGGCGCTCCCGGGGCCAAAGACGGCAAGCCGGGCAAACCCGACGGCCCCGGCAAGCCGAACTAGGAAATCGCGATGCAGTTGCCAGAGCTGTGCATCCGTCGGCCGGTGATGACCACGCTGCTGATGGCAGCCTTCCTCATCTTCGGCGTCATCGCCTACCGCGCGCTGCCGGTTTCCGAGCTGCCCAGCATCGATTTCCCGACCATCTCGGTCACCGCCCAGCTGCCCGGGGCCTCGCCGGAAACCATGGCCGCCGCCGTCGCCACCCCGCTCGAAGGCCAGTTCTCGACGATTTCGGGCCTCGACTCGATGACCTCGACCAGCGCCCAGGGCACCACCACGGTCACGCTGCAGTTCGCGCTCGACCGCGACATCGATGCCGCGGCGCAGGACGTACAGTCGGCCATCGCCGCCGCGCAGCGCAAGCTGCCGCCGGACATGCCGACGCCGCCGTCCTTCCGCAAGGTCAATCCGGCGGACTTCGCGATTTTCTACATCGCCATGAACTCGACCACGCTGCCCACCTGGGTGGTCAACGAGTACGCCGAAACCCAGCTCGCCCAGCGCCTGTCGACGCTGCCCGGCGTCGCCCAGGTCAATGTCTTCGGTTCGCAGAAGTACGCCGTGCGCATCCAGGCCGACCCGGCCCAGCTCAGCTCGCGCGGCATCGGCATCGACGAACTGCAGGCTGCCGTCAAGAGTGCCAACGTCAATCAGCCGCTGGGCACGCTCGACGGCGCGCGGCAGAGCTTCGCCCTGCAGGCCAACGGCCAACTGCTGAACGCCGCCGCCTATCGCCCGCTGACCGTGGCCTGGCGCAACGGCGCGCCGGTGAAACTGGAAGAGTTGGCAAAGGTCACCGACAGCGTCGAGAATGCCAAGGTCGCCGCCTGGTTCAACGACCGGCGCACCATCATGCTGGCGGTATTCCGCCAGCCCGGTTCGAACACGATCGAAACGGTGAGCGCGATCAGGAAGGTCCTGCCCGCCTTCCAGGCCAACCTGCCGGCCTCGATCGACCTCCAGGTGCATTACGACCGCAGCATCTCGATCCGCGACGCGATCAACGACGTGCAATTCACGCTGATCCTCGCCGGTTTCCTGGTGATCCTGGTCATCCTGATGTTCCTGCGCAACCTGTCGGCGACGATCATCCCGGCACTGGCCCTGCCGATCTCGGTGATCGGCACCTTCGCCGTGATGCATGCGCTCGGCTTCAGCCTCGACAACCTGTCGCTGCTGGCGCTGACGCTGTCGGTGGGTTTCGTCGTCGATGACGCCATCGTCATGCTGGAGAACATCATCCGCCACATCGAGAACGGCGAGGAGCCGTTCGAGGCGGCGATCCGCGGCGCGCGCGAAATCGGCTTCACCATCATCTCGATGACGCTCTCGCTGATCGCCGTGTTCATTCCGGTGCTGTTCATGAGCGGCATCGTCGGCCGCCTGCTGCACGAGTTCGCCGTCACCATCTGCGCCGCGATCCTGGTTTCCGGCTTCGTCTCGCTGACCTTGACCCCCATGCTTTGCAGCCGCTACCTGAAGCATGCCGAGCCGCAGCAGCATGGCCGCATCTTCATGGCCTTCGAACGCTTCTTCGAGGCGCTGCTGGGCGCCTACCGGGACTCGCTGACCTGGTGCATGGCGCGGCCGCACTGGGTCATGCTCTCCTTCTTTCTCACCCTGATCGCCACCGCCCTGCTCTATACCGCCGTGCCCAAGGATTTTCTGCCCAGCGGCGATACCGGGCAGATCATCGCCTCCACCGAAGGCCCGCAGGACATTTCATTCCCGGCCATGATGCAGCGGCAGCGCGCCGTGGCCGACATCGTGGCCAAGGACCCGGCCGTGGCGACACTGGGCTCCTTCGTCGGTGCCAGCGGGCCGCGCCCGACCTCCAATACGGGCACCCTGGTGCTCAATCTCAAGCCGCACGGCGAGCGCACGGAAAAGCCCGACGAAATCATCGCCCGCCTGCGCCCCAAGCTGGCCGCCGTGCCGGGCATTCGGGTCTTCCTGCAGAACCCGCCGCCGATCCGCATCGGCGGCCAGGTGACCAACGCGCAGTTCCAATACACGCTGCAGGACACGGACCTGGCCGAACTCTACCGCTGGAACGACGTGCTGCTCGAGCACCTGCGCGAGTTGCCGGGCCTGGTCGACGTCAATACCAACCTGAAGAACCAGAGCCCCGTGATCGCGCTCGACATCGACCGCGAAAAGCTGGCGCCGCTCGGCATCAGCATCGGTCAGATCGAGGACGCGCTGCAGAGCGCCTTCAGTTCGCGTCAGATATCGACCATCTACGCCGCGACCAACCAGTACCAGGTGATCCTCGAAGTGGCGCCGGAACTGCAGGCCGATCCGGCCACGCTGGCGAAAATCCATGTCCGTTCCAGCTCTGGCCGCCTGGTGCCGGTCGATACCGTGGCCCGCATCAGCCGCACTACCCAGGCGCTGACGGTCAACCACCAGGGGCAACTGCCCGCGGTGACGCTGTCCTTCAACCTGATGCCCGGCGTTTCACTGGGCGATGCCGTGGATCGCATCCGCAAGATGGAACGCGAGATGAACATGCCCGCCTCGCTGACCACCAGCCTGCAGGGCGCGGCACAGGCCTTCGAAGCCTCATTGAAGGGGCTCGGCATACTGCTGCTGATCGCCATCCTGGTGGTCTATATCGTGCTCGGCATTCTCTACGAGAGTTTCGTGCACCCCCTCACGATTCTCTCCGGGCTGCCCGCCGCGGGCCTCGGCGCACTGCTGACGCTGCTGATTTTCGGCGTCGATCTGAGTCTCTACGCCTTCGTCGGCATCATCATGCTGATCGGCATCGTCAAGAAGAACGCGATCATGATGATCGACTTCGCCCTGGACAAGCAGCGCAAGGAAGGCGCCGCTGCGGCGCAGGCGATTTTCGATGCCTGCATGGTGCGCTTCCGGCCGATCATGATGACCACCATGGCCGCGCTGGTGGGAACCCTGCCGATCGCCATCGGCTGGGGTGCCGGCGCGGAAGTGCGGCGGCCGCTGGGCCTCGCCGTCGTCGGCGGCTTGCTGCTGTCGCAGTTCCTGACGCTGTACCTGACGCCGGTGGTGTATCTCTATCTCGACAAACTCGGCAAGGGACACAAGCCCGCCTGAGAAGAGTCGACGCCGGCAGTACGGCGACCTAGCGCAGCACCCAGGCCAGCGTCAGCGGAATGATGGCCAGCGACGCCAGGTTGCCGATCAGCACCATCGAGGCGACGCGCTCCGGCTCCTGGTGGTAACGCTCGGCAAAAATGTAGTTGAGCACGGCCGGCGGAAGCGCGCCGAACAGGATCAGCATCGCCGCATCGCGGCCGGTGAGGCCGAGCAGCAGGTTCATCAAGAGCGCCACCAGCACGCCGGCGACGGGCGAGGTGATCGCGCCGGCGAGGCTGATGTGCAAGTCGGCATGGCGACTGTCGGTGAGCCGCACGCCGAGCGAAAACAGCAGCAGCGGAATCGACACGTCGCCGAGCAACTTGACGCTCAGCCACAGCGGCTGCCACAGCGGGAAATGCAGCACGCTTACCGCCAGGCCGGCCAGCGCGGCGGCGATCACCGGCACCCGCCACAGGTTCCACAGCTTGGCGCGATGGTCGAGCAGCCAGGTGCCCAGCGAGTAATGCAGGAAGTTCTCGGCAAAGAACAGCACCACGGCGGCCGGCAGCGCGGATTCGCCGAAGGCCAGCACCATCAGCGGCAGCCCCATGTTGCCGGAATTCTTGAACATCATCGGCGGCACGAAGGTATTGCCGGCCACGTCCAGCAGGCGCGCCACCGGCCAGGCCAGCAGCCCGGTGCCGAGCACCACGACGGTGGCGCCGATCAGCAGCGGAATGTTCTGCGCGATGTCGAAGGACTTCGAGGCCAGCGCGGCGAACACCAGCGCCGGCACGAAGATGTCCATGTTGAGCTGGTTGGCGAAGGCCATGTCGGGCTTCTTCCAGCGGCCGTAGCCGTAGCCGACCGCGACGATGGCGTAGATCGGGAAGACGATCCCGGCGACTCTCTCCAGCAATTAGAACGCCCCCACCCCCCGGCCCCCGCCCAGGCGGGGGTGACGGGTGTTCGCCGCTGCGCGGCTCCGGGTCTGTGGCTTCGCCACGCTTGAGGCGGCTCGGCGCATGGCTAGAGCACGTAGCGCGAAAGGTCTTCGTTTTTCGCCAGCTCGCCCAACTTGGCGTCGACGTAGCCGCCATCGATGACGAGCTTTTCACCGCCTCGTTTCCCGGCGTCGAAGGAGATTTCCTCGAGCAGCTTCTCCATCACGGTGTAGAGCCGGCGCGCGCCGATGTTTTCGGTTTTTTCGTTGACTTGGAAGGCGATCTCGGCCAGTCGCTTGATGCCGTCGGCGGCGAATTCCAGCGTCACGCCTTCGGTCGCCAGCAGGGCCTGGTACTGGCGCGTCAGGCAGGCATCGGTCTGCGTGAGTATCCGCTGGAAGTCGTCCACCGACAGCGAATCGAGCTCGACGCGGATCGGAAAGCGGCCCTGCAATTCCGGGATCAGGTCGGAGGGTTTCGCCACATGGAAGGCGCCGCTGGCGATGAACAGGATGTGGTCGGTCTTGATCATGCCGTACTTGGTCGACACCGTGGTGCCCTCGACCAGCGGCAATAGGTCCCTCTGCACGCCCTGGCGCGAGACCTCGCCGCCGTGACCCTCGGAGCGCGAAGCGATCTTGTCGATCTCGTCGAGGAAGACGATGCCGTTCTGTTCGACGTTCTTCAGCGCGTCGGCCTTGACTTCCTCGTCGTTGATCAGGCGCGCAGCCTCTTCGTCGGCCAGCGATTTCATGGCGTCGGAAATTTTCATCTTGCGCTGCCGCTTCTTGCCGCCGCCGATGTTCTGGAACATGCCCTGAATCTGCTGCGTCAGGTCTTCCATGCCCGGCGGTGCGAAAATTTCCATGCTGGCCTGCGGAGCGGCGACTTCGATTTCGATTTCCTTGTCGTCGAGTTCGCCCTCGCGCAGCTTCTTGCGGAACTTCTGGCGCGTCGAGCTTTCTTCCGGCGTATCGCCAGCGCCGACTCTTGCCGGCGGCAGCAGCACGTCGAGCACGCGGTCCTCGGCCGCATCCATGGCGCGGTCGCGGACGATGCGCATGGCTTCCTCGCGGGCGTCCTTGATCGCCGTCTCGGCCAGGTCGCGGATGATGGTGTCCACATCGCGGCCGACGTAGCCGACTTCGGTGAATTTGGTCGCCTCGATCTTGATGAAGGGCGCGTTGGCCAGCCGCGCCAGGCGCCGCGCGATTTCGGTCTTGCCGACGCCGGTGGGGCCGATCATCAGGATATTCTTCGGCGTGATCTCGGTGCGCAGCGGATCGGCCACCTGCATGCGGCGCCAGCGGTTGCGCAGGGCGATGGCCACGGCGCGCTTGGCGCGCGACTGGCCGACGATGTTCTTGTCGAGTTCAGAGACGATTTCCGCGGGAGTCATTGATGACATTCAGGGCCTTTCACCATCCCGGCACGCGCGGCGCGCCTAGTCGAGGATTTCGATCAGATGGTTCTGGTTGGTGTAGATGCACAGATCGCCGGCGATTTCCAGCGACTTCTTGACGATTTCGGCGGGCGCCAGGTCGGTGTTCTCCAGCAGGGCGCGCGCGGCGGACTGCGCATAGGCGCCGCCGCTGCCGATGGCGACCAGGCCGTATTCCGGCTCCAGCACGTCGCCGTTGCCGGTGATGATCAGCGAATGCTCGCGGTCGGCGACCGAGAGCATGGCTTCCAGCCGGCGCAACGCGCGGTCGGTGCGCCAGTCCTTGGCCAGTTCGACGGCGGCGCGCAGCAGGTTGCCCTGGTACTGTTCCAGCTTGGCCTCGAAGCGCTCGAACAGCGTGAAGGCATCCGCCGTGCCGCCGGCAAAGCCGGCCAGGATCTGCTCGTTGTAGAGCCGCCGCACCTTGCGCGCGGTGGCCTTGACCACGATGTTGCCCAGCGTCACCTGGCCGTCGCCGCCAAGGGCGACGCTATTGCCGCGACGCACGGAGAGGATGGTGGTGCCGTGATATTGATCCATGGAAATCCTTGCCGAAAAAGGGGCTCTAGATAGCCCGGGAACGCAACTCGACAACCTCGGCGAAGCCGAGCGTTTCGAGGTAGGCCGCGACCAGCGTGCTCAGCCCGACGAGCTTGAGCTTCTTGCCCGCGCCGCGCAGACGCTTCAGCACCCCCAGCAGTTGCCCGGCGCTGGCGGGATCGATGCGCACCAGATTGTGCGCATCGACGTCGAACTCGTCGCGTGCGGCCACCGCCGCTTCGAGCGGCGCGAAGTCGGCGGCAGTCGCGCCGATCATCTGGCCGCGCAGCGCAAGCTCCTCGGTCTTGGCCTCGGCCAGGACTTCCTCCTGCGGCAAGTCCTCGGTCCGTGCCGGCAGCGCCTCCCATGAGGGTGGCGAAACCTCGAAGGTCACCGCGTAATTCACGGCGGCCTCCTCGAAGGCCTCCTGGCGGAATGCCTGCTGATAAAGCTCCAGCAACAGCAGCCACATGGCTTCGTTGCTGCGCTCGCCCGGAACGACTTTCGCCGCCAGGATCTGCGCCAGATGCTCGGGGCTGCCGAACACGATTTCCTTCTTGGCCCGCTTCAGTGCCGCAAGACCGCGCATCAGCAAGGTGGCGCCGTTGTTGTCGACATCGGTCAGCTTGGCCAGATCGATGCGCATCACCGTGCTGGTGGCCGCCAGCTTCATGGTCTGCTTGAGGACTTCGCCGATGTTGGCGCTCAGCACGCCGGACAGCGACACGTGGGCCCGTCCGCCGCTGCTTTCGCTGGCCGTGTGCGGGCCGTCGACCACCGCGTTCCATGCTGGCGGCGATTTCTCGAAACGGCGCGCGAAGGTCAGGGCCAGCGCGTCGAAGGCCGGGCGGCGCCCCAGGGCCTGCAGCAATTCGAACAGGCAACCCCAGGCGCGTACCGCCGAATCGCCGAGATCTTCGCCGGTCTTGATGGCGGCCTCCAGCCGACGCATGGCTTCGAGGTCCTGCCCCTTGGCATACATCGTCGCGGCCTCCGTCAGCGCCGGCGGCAGCGAGGGGCGCGCAGGCGGTGCGGGTGGCGGCGGAATTTCGGGTGCAGCAGGCTCTTCCGGCTTCGTGTCGAACGCGCCGGGCACCGTGAAATCGAGGGACATCAGATCGTCGTCGTCGTCGGCCACTACTGATCTGGAGCATCGCTGCCCTGGTTGAGGACGGGGGAGTATAACTCGCGCGCTGCCGGCTTGAAAAAGCCCAGCCCGACGAGGGTCAGGAGGCACAGGCAGCAGACCACGGTGGCCCCCGCGGGCAGATCGGCGTAGAGCGACAGCCCGAGACCCATGGCATAGCCGGCCGCACCGATCAGATAGGCGATGACGATGCGCCGTGCGCCGCCGAAGGCGCGCGTCGCCACTGCCGGCGCGATCAGGCTGGTGAACACCAGCAGCACGCCGACCAGTTGCACCGACGCCGTGACCGTGACGGCGAACAAAAGATAAAAGCCCAGCCGCGGCCAGCGTTGCGCCGGCCCCAGCCACAGGGCCAATACGCCCGCATAGAGCAGCGCCACGGGCCCCAAGGCGCTCCAGTTCACCCACAGCAGCTGGCCCGCCAGCAGGTCGCGCAGATTCTCGCCGCCATGCGGATTGTGCGCCAGCAGCAGGATGCCGGCGGCGGCGGAAAAGACGAACACCAGGCCGATCAGTGCTTCCTGCAGGTCCGGCCAGCGGCGCTCGCACCAGGTCAGCAGCAACGCGCCGAGACCGGCCGCGAGTGCCGCCGCCAGCTGGGCGCCCATGCCATGCGGCAGATCATGAAACACGGCATCGAGATCGGTGAGGCTGGCGGCAACGGCGCCCAGACCGGCCACTTGGGCGATCGCCAGGTCGATGAAAATGATGCCGCGCCGCAGCACGTCGATGCCCAGCACGACATGCGTCGACAACACCAGCAGGCCGGCGGCGAAGGGGGCGACGAGCAGCGTCCAGTCTAGTGTGTTCATCGCATCATTTCACCACCAGCAGGCGCGCCAGCGTGTCGTCGAACAGGCTGGTCAGATCCTTCGCCGCATTGTTGCCGCCAACGGTGAAGGGCAAGACCACGGCCGGCGTGCCGTTGTTGGCGGCGAACCAGTCCGTCGCGCGGCTGCTTTCCCAGACGGCGCGGATCACCCAGCGCGGCTTCTGCCCGCTCACCTGCTCCAGCACGCGCGAAAGATGCGCGGCGGAAGCCTCGACGCCCGGCTTGGGTTCCAGCGTGGCGACTTCCCTGAGGTCCAGCCAGTCGAGCAGGTAGGAAAACGATTTGTGCTGCACCACCACCGGCTGCCCGCGCAGGGCGGCGCCCTGCTTTTCCCAGCGCGCGAGATTCGCCTGCCAGCGCGCGGCGAAGGCCGCATAGCCGGCCCGGTAGACCGCGGCATTGGCCGCGTCGAGCTGCGCCAGCCGCGCCGCCAGCGCCTCGCCGACCTTGAGGTAGACGCGCGGATCAGTGTTGATGTGTGGATTGCCGTTGGCATGCACGTCGCCGTCGGCACGATCCAGCTTCGCCGGAATTTCCAGCATTCGCGCATGGGCGGCCGCTTCGAAATAGCCCGCTTGACCGGTCTGGATGCGCGCGTTGCCGGATTCGCGCTGCACCACCGGCAGCCAGCCCACCTCCAGTTCGGCGCCGGTGGCGATCAGCAGATCGGCGTTGCGCGCCCTCGCGATCAGCGACGGCCGCGCATCGATCCGGTGCGGGTCCTGCAAGGCCGTGGTCGCGGATGTCGCCTTGAGCTTGTCGCCGCCGATCTCCTGCGCCAGGGCCGCCCATTCCGGCACCGTGGCCAGCACGTTCAGCGCCGCCTGCGCCGGCAGGGCCAGCAGCGCGACGAGCAGCATCATGATTTTTCGCATCGCCATCTCCTCAGAATTTATGAGCGCCATGGGCGCCCAGGCTCATGATGTACTGCAGCCAAACCTGGTTGTCGCGCAAGCCGGGGCCGCGTGAATCGTCGCGGGCGAACTGGAAGCGCAGGCGGGCGAATTCGGACGAGGCGAAGTCGATCATGAACGTGTCGCGGCGCGGTTTCCACGCCGCAAGCTGCGGCAGGTCGGCGGCGACCAGCGTCGGCCCCAGCGTCGTCGTCCCGGAATTGAGCCGGTCATGGCGATAGCCTGCGCGCCAGCGCGGCATGAACTGCCACACGCCCTGTGCGTACCAGCCCGACTGGCGCGAGTCGTACCTGTCGGTCAGCCCCGCCGCGCCGCCGCAGGCGCCGCTGGTGTCGCGCTCGGCGCAGGTGAGCTGGCCGGATTCGCTGCGGCGGAAATATTCGGCCTGCAGCTTGAAGTTGCGCTCGGTCGAATTGCCGTTGGGCGCCCATTTCCAGACAAAGTCGGCGCCGACGGTACGGCTCCTGCCGGCGAAGGTGTTGCTGGTCGCGAGGTCCGCGGCATCGACGCCGTCGTAGGCGCGTGCGCCGGGATTGGTCGCCACATACGACAGGCCGGCGCGCCATGTGTTCGCGATGCCGGCATCGCCGCCGATGCGGGCGAAGGCCGCGCCCAGCGCCGTGCCGCTCTTGTTCTTGCCGCCGCCGGGAAAGCCGTCGTCGCGGCCGCCTTCGAGGCCGAGCTCGATGAAGGTCTCGGTCGGCGCCAGCCACTTGAGCTGAACGCCTTCCGCCGTCAGCTTGTTGCCGAAGAAGGCGGTGTAGGCCAGCGGCGCATCGGCGAAATCCCAGGCATGCGGATGTATCTCGTTCTGGTAGCCGATGCCGGACAGGAAGCGCCCGCCCTTGAGCGTCAGACCGCCGCCGAGGCCGAGCGTCTGGAAATAGGCCTCTTCGAGTTCCACCGTGTTGTCGGGCGTCATGGCCAGATTCAGATAGCCGCGAAAGTTCGGATCGACGTTGGCGGCGATGCCGAGTTCGCTTTCCTGCAGAGTGAAGCCGCGTCGGCGCGGCGGGCCGATCTCTTCGGCCTCGCCGGGCGGCACGAAGCCCTGCATCGTCCACGTCGCCGGATCGCGCTGGGTTTTCGTCAGGGCGCCTTGCAGGGTCAGCGAGATTTCGGGATTGAAGCCGCTGGCCTTGCCCTCACCGGCGCGGGCAGTCCGGGTGGCCGCCTTGTCCGCCGCGGCCTTGGCCTGGGTGGAGGTTCCCTCCGCCTGCACCAGGCGCTTCTCCAGCGCGTCGATGCGCTGTTCGTAGGTTTTTCTCATCTGCGCGATTTCCTCGCGCAGGGCTTTCAGGTCGTTATCGGCGGCGGATGCGGGAATGCTCGCCAGCACGCCACAGGCGGCCAGCACGGAAACTGAAATGCGATTCATGATTGCTCCAAGGCAAATGACAAGGGGCGCCGGCCGGCAGCAGGCCGGCGGCACAGCAGAACGTCAGGTGGCTTTAGAGCAGGGGCGGGGCGCGGCTGCGAAACGCCGCGACGAATCGAAGAGTAGACGCCGACGCTACGGCGCCATCGGTGGTCGCCGCCAGGCCGGCAGGGATTGCAGGAGGAAGCGGCGGCGCCGGAGGCGCCACGTCGACGCCGGCGAAGGCGATGCAGGTGGTGCAGACATGCGACAGGCTCAGCGCCGCACCGTGATCGGCATCCTCGCCCTGCGCAACCTGCACGGCGGAAGGTCCCGCGGCGTGCCCGAGCATGTGCGCGACCATGTGAGCAAATGCCGCCTGCTGGCCGCTGACGAGCAGCAGCGAGAGGATCAGGGCAAGGAATGGGTGCAGGAAGCGGCGCATGGGGCGGCTATCAGAACACAATGCGAGCGTTCAATCAACCTGCAGCAGCAGGCCCTTCAGGTACTCGCCTTCCGGAAACGCCAGGTCCACCGGATGATCGGCGGCGCCCTGCAGGCGCTGCACGATGCGCGCCGTGCGGCGGGCGTCGAGCGCGGCGCCGGCGACGATCTTCTGGAACAGCTCCGGACTGACGCCGCCGGAACACGAATACGTCATCAGCAGGCCGCCCGGCGCGAGCAGGTGCAGCGCCTGCACATTGATGTCCTTGTAGGCGCGCGCGGCGCGCTCGGCATGCGCCGCGGTGTGGGCGAACTTGGGCGGATCGAGCACGATGAGGTCGAAGCTCTCGCCCGCGCCGCGCATGTTGCGCAGCTCGGCGAAGACGTCGGCCTCGATCCACGCCGCACGCGCGGCATCGAGCCGCGGATTGAGCGCGAGGTTGCGCCGCGCGGTTTCCAGCGCCGGGCCGGAACTGTCGATCGACACCACGTCGCGCGCGCCGCCGGCCAGCGCCTGCAGCGAAAAGCCGGCCGTGTAGCAGAAGCAGTTGAGCACGCGCCGATCCTTCGCCAGTTCGGCGACGCGGCGTCGGTTGTCGCGCTGGTCGAGGTAGAAGCCGGTCTTGTGGCCGCCGACGAAATCGACTGTCATGCGCACGCCGTTTTCCTCGATCACCAGTTCGTCGGCGGAGGCCGCGCCGTGCAGCCAGCCGGTGACGGGCTGCAGGCCTTCGAGGCTGCGCACCTCGACGTCCGAGCGCTCGTAGATGCGCGCGCAACCGGTGGCCTTCAGCAGGGAGTCGGCGATCGCGGCACGCCACTTGTCGGCGCCGGCCGTGGTCAACTGCACCACCACGGTGTCGCCAAAGCGATCGGCGATGACGCCGGGCAGTCCGTCGGATTCGGCGTGGATCAGGCGCTGGCCCTGCTGCCCGACCAGCTCCGGCAGGGCCGCACGGCGCGTCACGGCGGCCGCGACGCGGCGCTTGAAGAAGGCGTGGTCGATGCTCTCGTCGATATCGAAGCTCCAGATCCGCGCGCGGATCTGCGACGCCGGGCTCCACGCCGCGCGGGCCAGCGTCCGGCCGTCGCTGGAGACGACATCGACGGTATCGCCCGGCCGGGCGCGCCCCTCGAGTTGCGCCACCGCGCCGGAGAACAGCCAGGGATGGCGGCGCAGGACGGATTTTTCCTTGCCGGGATGCAGAACGAGGGTAGCCATCGTTCGAAGTGTACAGGGCCGGATGGTGCTCGTCATCCGGACGCGTTGCGGCCCGCCGGCTTTGCCGGAGGCAAACCCCGTCCTGCTATCATCGAACGGCACACTGTGGCTGCAAAACGAAAGGAATCCGCTTGAACAGGGACAAGCTGCTGATCGTCGATGACCAGCCCGACATACGGAAGTTGTTGCGGATCGTTCTGGGCGGCCACTACGATTTGCTCGAAGCCGAAGATGCGGCGTCCGCCTGGGAGATTCTTCGCCGCGAGCGCCCCCGCGGGATCATCCTCGACATCATGATGCCGGGCGGGATGGACGGCTACCAGCTCTGCATCGAGATCCGTCGCGATCCCGAGCTCGCGAAGACCTATGTCGCACTGATGTCTGCCCGCGGCCAGGATTCGGACAGGCAGCGCGGCAGGGAGGCCGGAGCCGACGATTACTTCGTCAAGCCCTACGGCCCGCTCGAACTGCTGCAAACCATCAAGAGTCGCCTCGCGTGAATGCCATGGCGGGCACGGAAGATTCGAGCCGAGACAGCCTGGCCTCGATCCTGACCCTGGCGCTGACCGGCTATCTGCTGCTGGGCGCGCTGGGCCTGAGCTTCACGATTGCGCCGGGCTATGTCAGCCCGATCTTCCCGGCTGCCGGTTTTGCCGTGGCCGTCCTCCTGTGGTCGCAGGGACGTGCCTGGCCCGCCATCTGGCTGGGCTCCTTCATCCTCAACCTCGGCCTCGGCGCACTGCATGACGACCTCGGCCTGCGCTCCACCCTGGTCGCCGCCGCGACCGGCGCCGGAGCGACGCTGCAGGCGCTCGCCGCCAGATGGCTGCTGCTGCGCCATGTCGGCCCGGGCTGGCAGGCGATGGAGACCGAGCGCGACATCGTCCGCTCGCTGATGCTGGCCGGCCCGGTCGCTGCGGTGATCTCGGCGACCATCGGAGTCTCCGCGCTTCATGCGGCGCAGATCATCCAGACCACCGACTATCTCTACTCGTGGTGGAGCTGGTGGTCCGGCGATACGCTGGGCGTGCTGGTCATGCTGCCGCTGACGCTGACCTTCCTCTACCGGTCGCAGCCCCTGTGGCACGACCGGCGGACGACGCTCGTGCTGCCGATGATCATCGCGCTCGAACTGGTGGCCGTGACATTCGTCGCCGCGTCGCGCTGGGATCACTCCGAGCAAAAAGCCGCGATCCAGGATCATGGCGAAATGCTCGCGCAGCGGCTCGAACAGCGCGTCGTCGCCCACCAGGAAGCCCTGTCCGCCCTGCGCCGGCTGATCGAAGTGACACCCGACATGAGCTATCGCCAGTTCGAGTACTTCACGCGCATCACGCTGAAGGACAACCCGGACATCTTCGCCCTGGCCAGCACCCCCTTCGTCGTGCACGCCGAGCGCCCGGCTTTCGAGCGCCGCATGGCGCAGAGGAGCGGCATTGCCGGCTTCGAGATCAAGGAGAGGAACGACCGCAGGCAGCTGGTTCGCGCCGCCGCCAGGCCCGAATACGTCCCCGTCGGCTTCATCAGCCCGCTGGAACGAAATCGCCGGGCCACCGGATTCGACATCAACTCGGAGCCGGTCCGCCACGATGCGATTCAGCGCGCCAAGCGCTGGGGGCTTCCCGTCGTCACCGCGCCGATCCAGCTGGTGCAGGAAGAGCGCCCGCGGGTCGGCGTACTCCTGCTGCATCCCGCCCACGTCGCGGCAGCGACGGCGGACAGGACGGCAGGCGGCAGGCGGCTCGCCGGCTTTGCCGCCGGCGTGATCAAGGTCGATGAAATGATCGAGATCGCCACGCGGGAGGCGGCCGTACCCGGCATCGTATTCGAGGTCGAGGATGGTCTCCCGCATACCGAGCGTTCACTGCTTTACCGCTCCAGCACCGCGAAGGTATCGGGCGACAGCGACTACGCGTGGGAAAGACAGATCGCCGTGGCGGACCGGACATGGACGCTGCGGGTCGCGCCGACCGGGGAATACCTGCGCCAGCAGGACCACTGGCTGACGCTGATCGTCGGCGCCGGCGGTCTGGCGCTGGCCTCGCTGCTGCAGATGCTGCTGCTCGTCACCACCGGGACCACGGCGGCTGTTCAGCGCAAGGTTCGCGAGCAGACGGCGGAGCTGCAGACCAAGAGCGACGCGCTCGAGGATCGCAACGCCCAGCTCGACGCGTTGTTCAGCCTGAGTCCGGACGGATTCGTCGCCTTCGCCCCGGACGGCAGGGTCCGGTTCGTCAACCCGGCATTCGACACGATGACCGGCATCCGCTACGAAGACATCGTCGGCAAGGGCGAGGAGGTGCTCGACGCCGAACTGCGCAGCCGCTGCGATGCGCCGGACAGCTTTGCCGGCGTCGCGGCCTGCTTCGGCCCGCCCGGCGCGCCGCTGGCGCCGCGCACCCTGACCCTGAAATCGCCGCGCTTCGCGGTGATCAGCGCGGTCGGCATCCGCAGCGAATCGGCCAGCCTGGCCCGCATCCTCTACCTGCACGAAGTCACGCTGCAGGCCGAAGTCGATCGCATGAAGAACGAATTCCTCTCCCACGCCGCGCATGAACTGCGCACGCCGATGACCAGCATCCTCGGCTTCAGCGAGGTCCTGCTGAAAATGGAGGTCGACGAAGCGACGCGGAAGGATCTGCTGGGGACCATCCACCGCCAGACCCTGTGGCTGGTCGACATCATCAACGAACTGCTCGACCTGTCGCGGATCGAGGCGCGCCGCGGCAGGGACCTCACCATCGAGCGCGTGGATCTTGCCGAACTGGTGCACACCACCGTCGCCGGCGTGACCCCGGGCGACGCCCGCTGGCACGTGGTGGTGGACCTGCCGCCGCAGCCGCCGGGCCTCATGGCCGACCTGCCGAAACTGCGTCAGGCGCTGACCAACGTGATCGGCAACGCCATCAAGTATTCGCCCGACGGCGGCGAAGTCCGCATCGCGATCGTCGAGGCGCCGGGCAAGGTCGGCATCTCGGTGAGCGACCAGGGAATCGGCATGACAGCCGAGCAATTGGCGCATCTCGGCGAACGCTTCTGGCGCGCCGACACCTCGGGCAAGACGCCGGGCACGGGACTGGGCCTCGCCATCGTCAAGGAGATTCTCAAAATGCTCGGCGGCAGCATGGATGTGCGTTCGCAGCCGAAGGCCGGAACCACGGTCGTGCTCTGGCTGCCGGCCGGCGCAGGCGGCGAGCCGGCCTAGGCAGCGGGCCGCCGCGGGACTCGCCGGGTCTCAGGCCAGGGTGCGGTAGCGCCCGCCGTGGAAGATCAGCGGCGGCTTCGATTCGCGCCGGAAGTTCTCCACGTGGCCGACGAAAATCAGGTGGTCGCCGCCCGGATGGCGCATCTCGTTGCGGCACTCGAACCACGCGCTGCAACCTGGCAGCAGCGGCGTGCCGCCGGCGCCGACTTCCATGTCGATGCCGGCGAACTTGTCGCCATGGGACTGCGCGAAGCGTTGCGAGAATTCGACCTGGTCGGCGGCGAGCACATTGACCGCGTAATGGCTGCACGACTCGAAGACCGCCAGCGCCGGCGACTGCAGGCCGAGGCTCCACAGCACCAGCGGCGGCTGGAGCGAAACCGAGGCGAAGGAATTGATGGTGACGCCTGCCGGCGTGCCGTCGGCGGCGCGCGCGGTGATCACCGCGACGCCCGTGGCGTATTCCCCCAGCGCATCGCGCAGGCGGCGGGTGTCGAGAAACGGAGGGAACTGCTGGTTCATCGGGGCTGGCATCTTCAAGAGGCTCTAAAATCGGGGGGCAAACTTTTTTATCGGGAGCACCTGATGGGTTTCATGGATCGTATCGGCACTCCGCTTTCTCCATCCGCCACGCGCGTGATGCTGCTGGGTTGCGGCGAACTGGGCAAGGAGGTAATTATCGCATTGCAGCGACTGGGTTGCGAGGTCATCGGCGTTGATCGCTATGCCGACGCGCCGGGCATGCAGGTGGCGCATCGCAGCCATGTCGTGGCCATGACCGACGGCGCGGCGCTGCGCGCGCTGATCGAGAAGGAAAAGCCGCACCTGGTGGTGCCCGAGATCGAGGCCATCGCCACCGCCGCGCTGGTCGAGATGGAGCGCGACGGGGTGGCCGGGCATTTTCCGGAGTTCATCCCCACCGCGCGCGCCGCGCAATTGACCATGAACCGCGAAGGGATACGTCGCCTCGCCGCCGAAGAACTCGGCCTCCCGACCTCCCCCTACCGTTTCGCCGACTCGCTGGTCGAGCTGCAGTCGGCCATCGACGCCATCGGCTTTCCCTGCGTGGTGAAACCCGTGATGTCGTCCTCCGGCAAGGGCCAATCGCTGCTGAAGACGCCAGCGGATGTGCAAAAGGCGTGGGACTACTCGCAAGCGGCGGGCCGTGTCGGCGCAGGGCGCGTGATCGTCGAGGGCTTCATCGACTTCGACTACGAAATCACCCAGCTCACGGTGCGCGCCGTCGGCGCCTCGGGCGCGGTGGAAACCTTCTTCTGCGAACCGATCGGCCATGTGCAGGTGAATGGCGACTACGTCGAATCCTGGCAGCCGATGGCGATGACGCCGGTCGCGCTGCAGAAGTCGCGCGACATCGCCCGCGCCATCACCGGCAACCTCGGCGGGCGCGGCATTTTCGGCGTCGAACTGTTCATCAAGGGCGATGCCGTGTGGTTCTCCGAAGTCAGCCCGCGCCCGCACGACACGGGCCTGGTGACGCTGGCGACGCAGCGCCTCTCCGAATTCGAACTGCATGCGCGGGCCATCCTCGGCCTGCCGGTCGACGCCTCGCTGCGCCGTCCCGGTGCGTCGGCGGTGATCTACGGCGACCTGGAAGAAAAGGGCATCGCCTTCGAGGGTGTGGCCGATGCGCTGCGAGTGCCGGAATCCGACCTGCGCCTGTTCGGCAAACCGGAGAGCTTCGTCAAGCGCCGCATGGGCGTCGCCGTGGCGAATGCCGACACCACCGACGAAGCTCGGCAGCGCGCCAAGCTCGCGGCGAGCCGCGTCAAACCGGTCAAAGGGTGAACTCGCCTCCGGCCGATTTTGCGGATCGGTTGATCCGCTGGCACAAGCGCCACGGCCGCCACGACCTGCCGTGGCAGAACACGACGGACCCCTACCGCGTCTGGCTGTCGGAAATCATGCTGCAGCAGACGCAAGTGGCGACGGTGATTCCCTACTACCTGCGCTTCCTCGATCGCTTTCCGCAACTGCCCGACCTTGCCGCGGCGCGGGTCGAAGACGTCATGCCGCTGTGGAGCGGGCTCGGCTACTACGCCAGGGCGCGCAACCTGCACGCGGCGGCGCGCGCCGTGATGGCACGGCATGGCGGCAAGTTTCCGCGCGATCCCGCCGTCATCGCGCAGCTGCCGGGCATCGGCCGCTCCACCGCCAACTCGATCGTCACCTTCTGCTTCGGCGCCCATGCGCCGATCCTCGACGGCAACGTCAAGCGCGTGCTGTGCCGCGCCTTCGGCATCGAAGGCTTTCCCGGCAGCGGCGCGGTGGAAAAGCGCCTCTGGGCGCTGACCGCGGAACTCATGCCGGCGCGCCACGGCGCCATCTACAACCAGGCACAGATGGATCTCGGCGCCACGGTCTGCACGCGCGGCAAGCCGCGCTGCGAGGCCTGCCCGCTGGCCGATCCCTGCGTCGCCCGCGCAAGCGGCCGCACCACGGAACTGCCCGCCGCCCGCCCGCGCCGCGAGATTCCGCTGCGCCACGCCACGCTGCTGGTGCTGCGCCATGACAATCGCGTGCTGCTGGAAACCCGGCCACCCGCCGGCATCTGGGGCGGCCTGCTGTCGCTGCCGGAGCTGCCCGCCGGCGCCGATGCGCGGGAATGGGCCGAGCGCCGCCTCGCCTGCCGCGTGATCGCCGTGTCGCCGGCGTCTACTCTTGTGCATGCCTTCAGCCATTTCCGGCTGCATATCGCGCCGCTGCTGTTGCAGGTGAAGCCCGGCGTTGCCGCCATGGAACCGGGATGGCAGTGGCTGGACCTGGCCGCGATCGAAAACGCCGCGCTGCCTGCGCCGGTCCGGCGCATCCTCGAAGAGGCTCAGGTGTCGGGCAGCAAACCCTTGCCCTCCAGATAGCGGTAGATGATTTCGAGGCGGTCGAGGCTGTCTTCGAGTTCCAGCAGCTTCTGCCGGGCGGCGACCGGAATCGGCAGCACCTCGGCATAGCGCATGCCCAGCCAGTCGGCATCGAAGAAGCGGTGCGGCAGGGCGGGCGCATTGGGCGCGCCGGGCGCCATCTCGCCGACGATGGCGCGCAGGAGCGGCACCAGCCGCGCGTAGGGGGCGGGCACCGGCAGCACGGCCGGCGCGGCGATCAGTTCGATCTCGCCGCGCAGCAGGCCGGAATCCTCGACCCAGTGGCGGATCAGGCGAAAGCGCTCGCCGCCCTGCGCGACGATGTTGAGCACGCCGAGCTGCTGCATGTCCCAGTCGGCGATGTGCGCCAGCGTGCCCACCGCGTGCGGCCGGGCCGACGTGCCGCCGGCGCGGGCGACCTCCTCGCCGCGTTCGATCAGGCAGATGCCGAAGGGCGCGGACTCCTTCAACGCGACCTTGGCCATCTCCATGTAGCGCTGCTCGAAAATGCGCAGCGGCAGCCGCCCGCCGGGAAACAGCACGGCCTGCAAGGGAAACAGGGGAATGATCATGCAGCGCCTTTCATTGCCGCGGGCGCGGCCTCGGCTATCGATACGGGGATGGCCAGCAGGCGCGCGGCCACCAGGCCGTTGATGGCGCCGAAGGCCAGCGCCGCCGTGGCGAACAGCGGCAACAGGTAGAACACGCCGTCGTGCGGCACCAGCCAGACGCGCGCGAGCAGAATCTGGCCGCCGATGTGGGCGAAGGCCGCCAGCACGCTGGCCGACACCGGGCCGAAGAAGCGCGGCGGCAGATGCTGCGCCAGCGCCAGCACGGCCAGACTGCAAACCGCCCCTGACAGCGCGAGAAAGAATCCCGGCGCGAGAAACTGGCCGATCACCAGACTGCCTGCCACCACGCGCAGCAGGCTGACCCAGGCCGCATCGCGCCAGCCGTAGCGCGCCAGCACCACCAGAACGATGATGTTGGCCAGGCCCGGCTTGATGCCCGGCAGCGGGGTCGGCAGCGCCGCCTCGGCGACGGACAGCGCGATCGCCGCCGCCGCGTAGCGCGCGATGCGGTAGTCGTCGGCCGTGACCGGCAGCTCAATAGTTGAGCGTGTCATAGGCTTCGTTGCGCCCGCCGCGTCCGGCAAGCTGCAGCGTGACGTGGTTCGGCGCGCAGATCGCCACGGCATTGGCCCGCGTCAGCCAGCCCTGCTGCACGCAATACTGGCGCGGGCCGGGATCGGACAGCACGCGGGCGCGGCCGGGCTGCACTTCGATCAGCGTGATGCCGATGGCGCCGGTGACGGCGTACTTGCGCGCGACGTTCAGCGCCAGTTCGGTGACGACTTCGCCGTCGCGCTTGACGATGGCGCGGTCCGCCGCGCCGCCGCGCCACAGCAACGGATAGGATGCCGCGACGAGTACCCCGGCGGCCAGCAGCAGCGCCCAGTCGCCCGGCTTGAGCAGCGTGCGCCATGGCGCATGGCCCTCGCCGGCGGCCTGCGCCAGCAGCTCGCGAAGCGAGTGGGTGTGCATACCCCCCCGCCCCCTGTCCCACGGCCGGCTTTGCACAGCCGGCCGGCTCTGACGGCGCGGAGCAGTGCTCCGCGAATTCCCGTCCTCGCCCAGGAAAGGGGGTGACGCGGGTTCGCGGTCTTCGCCCGCTCCGGGGCTTGAAGGATCTGCCTTGGGACGGCCCTGCGGCAGATCGGGAACCGAATGTTTCATTCGATCAGGCTGCGATGCCGCACCAGCACGCGCGCCGAGCCGCGGAAATGCGCGGCGAGTTTTTCGGCGAGATACACCGAACGGTGCTGCCCGCCGGTGCAGCCGATGCCGACCGTCAGATACGAACGGTTGTCGCGGATATAGGCCGGCAGCCAGTCGCCGATGAAGCGGCGGATGTCCGCCTCCATGTGCCCGACTTCGGGCTGCGCTTCGAGGAAGTCGATCACGGCGGCGTCGCGCCCGGTGAGCGGACGCAGTTCGGGGTCGTAATGCGGATTGGGCAGGCAGCGCACGTCGAACACCAGGTCGGCATCGAGCGGAATGCCGTTCTTGAAGCCGAAGGATTCGAACAGCAGCGTCAGCCCGCTGCGCTCGTCCAGCGCCGCGAATTCCTTGATGCAGTTGCGTAGCGCATTGGGTCGCAGGCTGCTGGTGTCGATGTGGTGGCCGAGCGAAGCCAGCATTTCCAGCGCCTCGCGCTCGCGCGCGATGGCTTCTTCCAGCGTCACGTCGTCGCCGGCCAGCGGATGACGGCGGCGGGTTTCGGAAAAGCGCTGGATCAGCACGTCGGTGCGCGCATCGAGAAACACGAAGCGCAGATTGACGCCCTCCGATTCCAGCTTGCGCAACTGCGGCGGCAGCGCGGCGATGCTCGACCCGCCGCGCATATCCACCGCCACGGCCGCCAGCTCGTGTCCCTCCAGCCGCAGGTGGCCGACCAGGTCCGACAGCAGCGGCGCCGGCAGATTGTCGACGCAGTAGTAGCCGGCATCCTCCAGCACATTGAGCGCGATGGATTTGCCGGAACCGGAAAGACCGCTGATGAGGACGACTTGCATGGGTGAAAGGATAGCGGATTACCCGGGGCCGGTGCGCAGTGAGTGCCCCCGTGCCTTGGAGGGGAATGCCGGGTCTCGCCCCGGCATCTCCCCGTGACGGGAGAACCCGGGAGTCGACGCCGGCGATACGGCGCCAAAACCCGGCTCCCACCCCGCCCCGGTACAATGCCCCCTTGAGATGCGGCAGGCCGCACGCCCGCCGCCAGCACCCGGAAAGACCGTGTCATGACCCGCAAGATCCTCGTCACCAGCGCCCTGCCCTATGCCAACGGCGCGATCCACCTCGGCCACCTGGTCGAGTACATCCAGACCGATATCTGGACGCGCTTCCAGAAGATGCGCGGCCACGAATGCTGGTACGTCTGCGCCGACGACACCCACGGCACGCCGATCATGCTGCGCGCCCAGAAGGAAAGCATCACGCCCGAGCAGCTGATCGCCCGCGTGCATGCGGAGCACTCGCGCGACTTCGCCGGCTTCCATGTCGCCTTCGACAACTACTACACGACGCATTCGGACGAGACGCGCCACTATTCCGAAGACATTTTCCGCAAGCTGACGGCCGCCGGCCTGATCGAGGTGCGCTCGATCGAGCAATACTACGACCCGGTCAGGGAGATGTTCCTGCCCGACCGCTTCATCAAGGGCGAGTGCCCCAAGTGCGGGACCAAAGACCAGTATGGCGATTCCTGCGAATCCTGCGGCGCGGCCTATGCGCCGACCGACCTGAAGAACCCCTATTCGGCGGTGTCCGGCGCGCAGCCGGTGCTGAAGTCCTCCGACCACTATTTCTTCCGGCTCTCCGACCCGCGCTGCCAGGCCTTCCTGCGGCAATGGACGCAGCGCGGCGGACGGCTGCAGTCCGAGGCCGCCAACAAGCTGCAGGAATGGCTGGGGGCGCCGGACGAGAACAAGCTCACCGACTGGGACATCTCGCGCGATGCGCCCTACTTCGGCTTCGAGATTCCCGGCGCGCCCGGAAAATTCTTCTACGTCTGGCTCGATGCGCCGATCGGCTACATGGGTTCGTTCAGGAATTTCTGCACGAAGAAGGGGCTCGACTTCGACGAGTTCTGGGGCAAGGATTCGAAAGCCGAGCTGTATCACTTCATCGGCAAGGACATCCTCTACTTCCACGCCCTGTTCTGGCCGGCCGAACTGGAGCACGCCGGCTACCGCACGCCGACCAATGTCTTCGCCCACGGCTTCCTGACAGTCGACGGCGCCAAGATGTCGAAGTCGCGCGGCACCTTCATCACCGCCGAGAGCTACCTCGCGCAGGGGCTCAACCCGGAGTGGCTGCGCTACTACTTCGCCGCCAAGTTGAACGGCACGATGGAAGACATCGACCTCAACCTCGAGGATTTCACCCAGCGCGTCAATTCCGATTTGATCGGCAAGTACATCAACATCGCCAGCCGCGCGGCGGGCTTCGTCGCCAAGCGCTTCGACGGCAAGTTGCAGCACGAGCACGTCATCGCCCGCTTCAGGTCCGAGCTGCCGGGATTGCTCGAATCCGCCGATGAAATCGCCGGCCATTACGAGGCGCGCGACTACGCCCGCGGCCTGCGCAGCGTGATGGCGCTGGCCGACCGCGTCAATCAGTACGTCGACCGCAACCAGCCGTGGCAGCTGGCCAAGCAGGAGGGCCAGGACGCGAAGCTGCACGAGGTCTGCACGCTGCTGATCAACGCCTTCCGCCTGCTGACGATCTACCTCAAGCCGGTGCTGCCCAAGCTGGCGCAGCGCGCCGAGGAATTCCTCAACGTCGCCCCGCTGCACTGGCGGGACGCCGAATACCTGCTGCCGCCGGCGCACCCGATCAACCCCTACGAGCACCTGATGCAGCGCATCGACCCCAAGCAGATCGACGCGCTGATCGCGGCCAACCGCGAATCGCTGGAACCGGCCGGGGCGCCGGCCGCCGCCGCTGCGCAGTCCGCCGTGCCGCCGGCGACTACTCCCGAGCCGCATTCGCCGCAACGTCACGCCCAGCACCAGCAGGCCGCCGAAGACAAGCTGCAGGCTCAGGCCAAGCCCGAAGAACCCACGATCTCGATCGACGATTTCAGCAAGGTCGACCTGCGCATCGCGCGCATCGTCGACGCCCAGCACGTCGCCGGCGCCGACAAGCTGATCCGCCTCTCCCTCGACATCGGCGAGGGCGAAGGCAAGGCGCGCACCGTGTTCGCCGGCATCAAGGCAGCCTACGATCCGGCCGCGCTGGTCGGCCGCCTCACCGTGATGGTGGCCAACCTCGCCCCGCGCAAGATGAAATTCGGCCTCAGCGAGGGCATGGTGCTGGCGGCGTCGGATGCCGACGGCAAATCGCCCGGACTGTTCCTGCTCTCCCCGGACAGCGGCGCGCAGCCCGGCATGCGGGTCAAATGACAACCCTCTCCCCAGCCCCCTTCCCGCGGGAGGGGGTGACGGCGGTTCGCGGGATGCGCCCGCTCCGGGTGTTGGGAACGGCGCGGTAATGGAAGTCCGCCGGCTGGTCATCAGCGGCCTGGTCCAGGGCGTCGGCTTCCGCTACGGAATGGCGGCCGAAGCCCGGCTGCTGGGCGTCACCGGCTGGGTGCGCAACCGCCGCGACGGCAGCGTCGAGGCCATGATCGCCGGCGACGCCCGGCAGATCGAGGCGATGCTGGAGTGGAGCCAGATCGGCCCGGGCGGTGCCGTGGTCGAGAACGTGATGTGCGAAACCGCGACCGGCCAATTCGCCGATTTCGAGCTGCGGCCGACCGCCTGAATTGCACGAAGACGCCCGCCGGCACGGGCGGGCGCCCGCTCGATATCCCCGGGACACACCCCCGACCGGACACCTTGGCCCACGGCATTCTCCGGCGAACCCATTGTCCTGAAAGGGAGTTTCCGGCGCAATCCGGTCCCCGGGAACCGTTGTACGAAAGCAATACCGCCATCCCGCGAGCATCCCGTTGTCCTTGGTGGCCCGCTCCGGATGCTCCATACTGGCCTTTCGGAATGGCTGCCGCCGCCCGCCGTGCGGCCAGAACAACGCGCCTGGATCGGGCATCACTCGAAATCGGCCATTCAATTTCAACCACGGCAAATCGTGGGTTGTCCTTTTTTACTCAAAATTGGAGATTGAAAAAATGGAGCTGATTGCTTGCATGGAAGCTGGGCATCAAATCGCGATTGCGCCGCTGGGCGCTTCCCTGTCGATGACGGAAGCGGCGCTGCCGCAACCGCGGCTGACCGAGGAAAGACTGCCGTTCAGCGTCAGGATCGTGCGCAACGAGGAAGATCTCGAAAAGGCGGTTTCGATACGCCATTCGGCCTATGGACGGCACATTCCCGAGGTTGCGGAATTGCTGGAGAAGGCGGAAGCCAGCGACAGCGAGCCCGGTTGCGTGGTGCTGCTGGCGGAATCCAAGCTGGACGGTACACCCCTGGGTACGATGCGCATCCAGACCAACCGCTACCGCAAGCTGACGCTCGAACAGTCGATCGAACTGCCTTCCTGGCTGCAGGGCAAGAGCCAGGCCGAAGCCACCCGGCTCGGCGTCATCGGCAACCGCATGGGGCGGCTGGTCAAGACCGCCCTGTTCAAGGCCTATTTCCAGTACTGCGTGCAGGAAGAAATCGAGTGGATGGTGATTGCCGCCCGCTCGCCGCTGGACCGGCAGTACGAGGCGCTGCTGTTCCAGGATGTGCTTCCCGGTGGCGATTTCATCCCGATGCGTCATGCCGGCAACATTCCGCACCGGGTGCTGGCGTTCAACATCGAGCGCGCAGACTACACTTGGCGCCAGGCGAAGCATCCGCTGTACAGCTTTGTTGTCCATACCCACCATCCGGATATCGACGTTCGCGGGACAGACGATCTGGGGTTTCCCGGACAGCACTACCGGGCCTTGGCCGCAGCCAGAAAAAACTGAGGTGGGCAAGGCAGGGCAGTAGAATCGCGTCAGGAGACCGGCCGATTCTGCTGCTATATCTTTGGACATAACATAACGTATGAGGCGACTAACAGGCATCAGCGCGGCGATCGATTCGTTCCTGTACCAGTTCTCCGTGTATGGCGTCACGCTTGCCGTTGTCCTCGCCTCCCTGGCGGCGCTGCTCCTGTTGCCGAATCAGTATCCGCTGGATGGCGCCAGCCGCATCATTCTTCATTCCCTGAAGCAGCAAGGGCCGGACCTGTCGCCGCAGCAGGCGCTGGTGCAACTCGAAAATCAACCGGCCGCAGACGAGCTCAACACGCGCCTGTCGGAAGCGCCGTTCTGGTTCAGCTTCGTGATGTCGGCGAGCGACCGGCCGACGATCGTGGAACTCCCTTCCCGGCATGCGCTGGAAGCTGCCTGCTGGAGGGCGCGGGATCTGCAGCCCCTCGGTTCTGCCAGCCGCAGCACGGCGGAGGGCGCGATGAAGCCGGCGAAGACCGGCTTTGTCCTCGAACTCGAGCCGCTGCCGGTATCGACGCGGATTCTGTGCCGGGCCCGCCACACCGGGCCGGCCTACATCTCGGCGGCCTTCTGGCCGGTGGACCAGTTCCGGTTGTCGGAGTTGAAGTTCAATCGCAACTCGGGCCTGCTCGACGGCGGCCTGATCGTGCTCTCGTTGTTCGTGCTGCTGACCGCGATCATCAGCCGCGAGTGGCTGTACGTGCTGTTCGCCGCATGGCTGATCGCCAACCTGCGCCTGGCGGCGATCTCGGCCGGCTGGGACACGCAGTGGCTGGAGCGCACGATCCCGCCGGACTGGATGATTCCGCTGCGCAAGCTGACGACCGCTGCCTATTACGTGCTGACGTTTACACTGTTCAGCCGGCTGTTCGCCGACGATCTGAAGCGGCTGAAGTCCGGGCTGCCCTTGCGCATCGCGCAGTGGTCGTGTGTACTCCTGCTGCTGGCGGCGATCGTATTGCCTTACGCAAGCTACCTGCCCGTGCTATGGGTGTTCACGGCCCTCGGTGGCGGACTGATCGTCTTCCTGCTGATCCGCATCCTGGCCGTGACGCGTTCCAAGGTCGCGATCTGGTACGGCGCCGGGCTCGCCACCGCGCTGCTGGCCAGCATCAACGAAGTGGTGGCCGCGGCGCTGGGCTTTCGCGAACTGATCGGCAGCGTCAATAGCGTCACCGCGGCCCTCGCTTCCAGTCTGCTGTCGGCGCTGGCCATCGCCGAGCAGATGCGGCAGGAACGCGAAGGGAAGAAGAAGGCGCAGGACGAACTGCGCAATACCTACGAGGCGATTCCGATCGGGCTGTTTTCGCTCGATGGCGAGGGACGGGTCGTCCGGGTCAATCCGGCCTATGCCAGCATGCTGGGAAGGCACACCGGCGACTCCGGTCACTGGGGCGACGATTTCGAGGCGGGCGCCTGGGAACGCCTGCAGATCCTCGCCGACAGTTCGGTCGCCGAGGACATGGAACTCAAGGGCATCGCCGGCCACGAAGGCCGCCAGCGCAGCTTCCTGGTCAAGGCGACGCGGGACAAGGGAAGGATCGAGGGCTCGCTGCAGGACATCACGATGCGCGTCGAGGCAAACGACAAGCTGCGCTTCCTCGCCGACCACGACCCACTGACCGGCATCTACAACCGGCGCGGCATAGAGAAGACCTTCTATGCGGAAAATTTTTCGCTGAGCCCCGGCAGCGCGATGGCGCTGGCCTACCTCGACCTGGATCGTTTCAAGCTGATCAACGACCTGTTCGGACACGTGGCGGGCGACATGGTCTTGCGCCACGTCTGCGACCGCGTCAGCAAGATCCTGACCGACGGGCAGGTGCTCGGGCGGGTCGGCGGCGACGAGTTCGTGATCATCTTCCGCCGGGGCTCGATCCAGGCGGCCGCCGAAACCTGCCGGCGCATCATTGCCGGAATATCCGCCGAGCCCTTTGCGGTCGGCGGCCGGGCATTCCAGGTCAAGTGTTCGATCGGACTGGTCGAGATCGCCAAGGGCATCAAGGAAGACGACGCCGTGTCGCTGGCCGACCGGGCCTGCCGCGAAGCCAAGAGCGAGCATGAAGGCAACCTGGTGGTGTACCAGCAGGACATGTCGGTGTTCGCCGAGCGCAAGGAGGAATTGCGCCTGATCCAGCGCCTCGACATGCCGCAGCCGGAGGGCCTGTTCCTCATGATGCAGCCCATCATGTCGCTGCGCGACCCCTACGGCTCGCTCAACTTCGAAGTCCTGCTGCGCATGCGCGACAAGGACGGCACCATTTTCCCCGCCTGGAAGATCATTACCGCGGCTGAACGCAACGGCCGCATCGCGGCGATCGACAAATGGGTCCTGAGCAGCACGCTGGAATGGCTCGCCACCCATGCCGCGCATCTCAGGAACTCCAGCTACGTCTCGGTGAACCTGAGCGGCGGCTCGCTCAACGACGAAAACTTCATCGAGGACGCCTTCGCGATCCTGGCGCACTACGGCCCCACGGTGCAGAGGCTGTGCATCGAGATCACCGAAAGCGTGGCACTCCACGACCTGACCAATACCCGGCAGTTCATCGACGGCATCAGGAAATACGGCGCGAAGCTCGCACTGGACGATTTCGGCGCCGGCTACACCTCCTTCTCCTATCTGCGGAGCCTGCCGGCCGATGCGGTGAAGATCGACGGCGCCTACGTCAAGGACCTGCTTGCGCATCCGGCGAATCAGGCGATCGTCCAGGCCATCGTCGATCTCACCCGCAATCTGGGCATGAAGAGCATCGCCGAATGGGCCGAGGACGTGGCGACGCTCGAAGCGCTGGCGGAAATGGGCGTGGATTACGTGCAGGGTCATGTGGTGTCCGTGCCGCTGCTGCCGGAGCGCATCCTGCTGTCCGGTTCCGCCGCGGACTGCATAGAAGACGCGCACACGACCCGTTTCATCAAGGACACCCTGCCCGCCATCCTGATCCGCGCCGACCAGCCCGGTCGCGACCGCCTGAACTGACAGGCGCCCGCGCCGAAGCCGCAAGCCGGCCCCGGCGAACCGCCTTCCGCCCGTGCGGCCCATGCCATAATCAAAGGATGTTTCAACTGTCCCGCGATATCCTGATCGGATTCCTGCTGGTGTGCGCCGCGGCCTGGGGCCTGATGGGAACGCGCACCCTGCGCTTCGCCGACCAGTCGCTCTACGATGTCCAGGCGCGCTGGCTGCGCGCCAATGCGCCGACGCCGCTGGCCCATGATGTCGTGGTCATCGGCGTCGACGAGGCCGCCTACGAAACCATTCCCGAGCCGACGGCGCTCTGGCATGCCCACCTCGGCGCGCTGCTGGCCGGGCTCTCGGCGGCCCAGCCGGCCGTGGTCGGGCTGGCGATGCCGCTGCCGGTGCGTTCCTACGACTTCCTCGTCAAGGACATCGATGCCACGCTGCTGGCCGGCCTCTATCGTCTGCGCGGCGCGGCGCCCCTCGTCGTCGGCCAGCCGCCCGGCGTGGCCGGCCGGCTGCGGCCGATCGCGCCCGAACTGCTGGCCGCCATCGGCAAGGGCGCGATCGCCTCACTGGCGATCTGCGAGGACACGGACGGCACCGTGCGCCGCATCAACCAGCGCCGCTGCCGCTCCGACGAAAACCAGCCGCCGCTGGCGCTGGCCATGGCGAAGCACCTGGGGCGCGAGGGCTCGCTGACCGGCATGATCGACTACAGCGTCGGCGGCGCCATCGACTACACGCCGGTCGGCACCGTGCTGGACTGGATCCGCCGCGGCGAAGACGGCAAGCTGCGCGCGCTGGTCAAGGGCCGCGCCGTCGTCGTCGCCAGCCTGCTGCCGACCGAAGCCCGCCATCGCCTGCCGGTGCCGCTGGCCGCCTGGGAGCCGGGCAGCCGCACCGAACCGGGCGCCGTGGTGCATATCCAGGCGCTGCGCTCCGTGCTCGGGCGCGGCCTGATCGAACGCGTGCCGCAAAGCCTGCCGCTGCTCCTGGCCGGGCTCGGCGCACTGCTCTGGTTCGGCCGCGGCGGCTGGCTCAAGACACTGGTGCTGGCCGGCATCATCGGCGGCCTGGTCGCCGGCTCCACCTTCGCGCTCTGGCACGGCAGCTACCTGCCCGTGGCCAACATCGTCATCGTGGCGCTGCTGGCCTTCACGGCGCGAATGGCATGGGACTTCGTGCGCCGCTTTCGCGAAATGCAGACCTTGCGCACCATGTTCGCCGGCCACGTCAGCCCACAGGTGATGCGCGCCCTGCTCGGCGGCGAACTGCGCCTCGACCGGAACGGCCAGCGCCAGGACGCGACCCTGCTGTTCGCCGGCATCCGCGGCTTCGCGGCGCGCAATGCGCAGTCCCCGCCGGAAGCCATGATCGACCTGCTCAACCGCTTCCATGCCGCCGCCAGCGTGGCCATCCAGAGCAGCGGCGGCGCCATCGACAAGTACGTCGGCGACGGCCTGATGGCGACCTTCGGCCTGCCGCAGCCGCTGCCGGCGCCGCAGCGCAACGCGCTGGAAGCCGCGCAGGACCTGCTGTTGCGCGTCGACCGGCTCAACGCCGAACTCGCCGCGGAAGGCATCGAGCCGATCCGGATCGGCATCGGCATCCACTGCGGCGAAGTGCTCGCCGGGCATGTCGGCTCGAAACGGCGCCGCGAGTATTCGGTGATCGGCGATGCGGTCGGCGTCGCCAGCCGCCTCGAAGCCATGACCAAGGAATACGGGCACCCGGTGCTCTGTTCCGACGCGGTGGCTGCGGCGGTCGGCCATGCCGGCGGCCTGACCGATCTCGGCACGCCGGAACCGGATTTGCCCCGTCTCTGGGGCTGGACGCCGCCGCTGACGGCGCCGTCGGGAGTCCGCAAGTGAACGCCCTCGTCAATACCAGCGTGGGTGGGCACCTGAGCGCCTACCTGCTGCTCGCCTGGTTCGCCGCCAGCCGGCGCCGCGAACTGCACCGGCCGCTGCTGCGCGACCAGTTCCAGCGCCAGATCTACGCGGCCGGCGTCACTGCGCTGCCGGTAATCGCGGTGCTGGCCGCGCTGACCGGAGCCACGCTGGTCACCCAGCTCGGCGCGCTGGTCGGCGCCGACAGCGACCTGACCCAGCGCATGATCTTCCTCGGCCTCTTCTTCGAACTGGCGCCGCTGCTCTCGGCCCTGGTGGTGGTCGCCCGCAGCAGCGCCGGCATCGCCTCGGAACTCGCCGTGATGAATCTGCACGATGAATTCACCACGCTGCGCCGGCTCGGCGTGCCCGCCGCCGACTACCTGCTGCTGCCGCGCGTGTTCGGCCTGGTCGTCGCGCTGCCGGCCGTCACCGCCTGCTTCCAGGCGATCGCCGTCGGCAGCGGCTGGCTCGCCACGGCGCTGATCGAAGGCCGTCCGCTGGCGGAGACGGCCGGGCGCTTCCTCGATCTCGCCGACCCGTGGCTGGCGCTGGCGAGCCTGCTCAAGAGCGCGGTCATGGGCGCCGCCGTCGGCATCATCGCCTGCCACCACGGCAGCGGCGGCAAGGGCTCGACGCAGGCCATCTCCTCGGCCGCGATCCAGGCCGTGGGCGGCGGCCTGATCGCGGTGTTCGTGGTGGATGTCGCCTTCGCCACTTTGGTCTATGCACTGAGATGAGTCCTTTCCACGCCGCCATCGAAGGCCGCCGTCTGCAGATCTTCGCCGGCGACGATCTCCGCCTCGCCCTGCCGCTCGACGAGGGCGGCCGCCATCGCCTCGTCGCCGCCGATCCGGCCACCGCGCAATGGGTGGTGGCCGCGCTCGACGGCTGCGCCGGCGCGGGCGTGCTGCCTGCCGGCGGCGGCCTGCTCGGCGCCATGACCGTGGCCGGGAATTTCACGCTGGCCCTGCGCTACGACGACGATCCCGACGATCCGCGCGACTGGGAACGCGACCTCGAAAACGCCCTTGCGCTGTGCGGCCTGTCCGCGGAGCGCATCGCCACGCTGGGCCGTGAGCAGCCAATGAACCTCGAGCGCACCGAGCGCTGGACCGTCGGCTTCGCCCGCTGGCTGCTGCGCCCGCCGGAGTTGCTGGTGATCGACCGGCTCTTCGCCGGCCTGACGCGACGCGAGGCGAACACGCTGATTGCCGTCGAAGCCGTCTATCATCAGCGCCATCCCTTCCGGCCGGTGCTGTTCGTCGACCTCGACAGCCATGAACTGCCCGAGCTGCCCGACTGCCGCACAGTGACCGAAATTGCGGAGGCCCCATGTCCCTGCTGATCCAACACGACAGCGACGCCGCCGCGCTGCGCCGCGGCACGCGCCGCTTCCTTTTCATCGCCGCGCTGGCGACGCTGGCGCTGATCGTCGCCATCGTCGTGCGCCAGGGAATGTTCCGCCAGGTCACGAGCTACAGTTTCGTCACCGACAGCGCGCAGGACATCGCCAAGGGTCAGGCCGTGCGCATCGCCGGCTTCCGCGTCGGGGCGGTGAGCGACGTCAGCCTGAAGGACGACGGCCAGGTGGTCGTCATCATGGAGATCGATGCCGACAACATGCGCTTCGTCACCCACGATGCGCGAGTTGAACTGCGCAAGGAAGGCCTGGTCGGCTCGCCCACGCTGGAAATCGTGCCGGGGCCGGACAAGACCCGGCTCGCCGCCGCGCAAGCGCGGCTGGTCTTTTCGCGGGCCGACGGCCTGTCCGCGCTGGCCAACCAGGTGCGCGACGAGTTCGTGCCCATCCTCAGGGACATCAAGCTCATCACCGGAGCGCTCGCCGATCCGCAGAAGGGGCTGCCCGGCACGCTGGCCCAGGTGCGCGCGAGTTCGGAAGCGCTCAACGCGCTGCTCGCCAACGGCAGCCGCCAGGTGGATGGCATCGGTCGCGCCGCCACGAAGGTGCTGGGCAAGGCGGAGGAAGACCTGAGCCAGCTCGGCAGTACGCTGGCGGCAGCCAACCAGCGCCTGCCCGCCCTCATCGATCGTACGCAGCAAGTAGTCGACCACGTCGAGAAGATCACCGCCGAAGCCGAGACCAGCCTGCCGCCGACCTTGCGCGACGGCAGCGCCGTGACGGCGGACGTGCGCGAAATCGTCAGCGGCGCGAAGCAGGCGTGGCCGATCCGCAATCTGGTGGATGCACCGGCGCCGGCCAGGCTCAAGATGGACAGCGATCTGCGCGGGGAGGCCGGCCGTGCGCGTTAATCCACTTTTCATCGCCGCACTGCTGCTCGCCGGCTGCGCCGGGTCGCCGAATTCCGCCAACGCGCCGGCCAATCCGCCGCGCCTCAAGGCCGCGCTGGAAGCCGAAAGCGACGGCGCCAGGCGCTACGGACGCGGCGACTACGCCGCCGCGGCGCGCCGCTTCGACGAGGCGGCGCGCATCCATGCCAGCATCGACGACACGACCGGCGCCGCGCGCAATCGCCTGCATCTGGCGCGCAGCGAGCTCGCCCAGGGCCGCGCCGAGGCCGCGCTGCTGACGCTGGAGCGAGCCAGCGGCGATGCCGGCACGGCGCTCGACGCCCTGCTGCTGAAAGCCCAGGCGCAACTGGCGCTGGACCGGCATCCCGCCGCGCAACAGAGTCTCGCCGCGGCGCACGGCCAGTGCGCCGGTGCCTGCCCGCAAGCGGCCAGCCTGCACCTCTTGCAGGCGCGCACGGCGCTTGCCGCCAAGCGCGCGCCCGATGCACTGGCCCAAGCCGAAGCCGCCCTGAAACTGCTGCAGGACCAGGACGAAGCAGCGGAAACCGGCAATGCCTGGCGGCTCATCGCCGCGGCCCGCCTCGCGGCGGGCGACGCCGTCAACGCCCTGCCCGCCGCGCGCGCCGCGCTCGAAATCGACCGCCGGCTTGCACTGCCCGAAAAAATCGCGCGCGACTGGTTGCTGATCGGCGACATCCGGTCGGGAGTCGGCGCCGGCGACACGGCGGCGGCCTACCGGCGCGCACTGGAAGTGGCGAATGCGGCCGGTCTGGACGACCTCGCACGGCTCGCCAAGGCTGCGCTCGCCGTCCATGACGCAGTTCCGCAGAGAGGAACACCCTAGTACTAACGTAGGAGATGTCCGACTTGCCTCTATGCATATTCCATGTAGAATGATTTCACCCCCCCCCATCAAGAAGGAGAACAACATGGCCCGCAAGAACAGACTCGACTTTTCCGACATCGCCGCCGCACGGAAGAAGCAGAACCTCAACCAGAAGGATTTCTGGACGCGTTATGGCGTTACCCAGTCGGGTGGCTCGCGCTACGAATCCGGCCGCAATATTCCGAAGCCCCTGGCCATCCTGCTGTGGCTGCATCGCTCGGGCAAGGTGACGGACAAGGATCTCGCCGACGCCCAGAAGTAGTCGCAACGCCTTGAGCAGGCAGCCTGCAGTATCCGCGCGCTGCGGGAAGTGAAGCGATGATGATCGAAACAGCGCGCGGCACGGTGCATGAGTGGCAGCGCGACCACATGGGCCACATCAATGTGCGCGCCTATATGGAGTTCCTCGATGCCGCCTGCTGGCAGTTCTATGCCATGCTCGGACTCACGGCGTCGCTGCTGCGCAGCGGCGCCGTGAATCTGGCGGCGGTGCAGCAGAACATCAGCTACACCAGGGAACTCTATCCCGGCGATACGGTGGCGGTGCGCAGCGGCGTGCTGGAGCTGCGCGAGAAAGTGCTGCGCTTCCGTCATGAGCTGGTCAACACGGAAACCGGCGACGTCTGTTCGATCTGCGACTTCACGATCGTCTGCCTCGACCCGGAAACCCGCAAGTCGCGGCCCTTTCCGCCGGAAGTCGCGGCGCTTGCGGCAGAACTGATGTGGCCGCCGGCCCCCTAGCAACACTACGACACACTACACTCGATGAAAAAACCAGCGGCGGCATCGGCCGTGGCCGAGTTCGAACCCGAATTCGTCACCGGCCTGGCCAGGATTTTTGAAGAAATGATTGCCTTCAACCAGGTGCTCGGCCTGAAGATAATTTCGATCAGGCCGGACGGCGTGGCGGGGCGCATCGCGATGCGCCGCGAACTGGTCGGCAGCCCCAACCGGCTCCATGGCGGCGTCATCAGCGCGGGGCTCGACGCCATGGGCGGCCTGGCCGTGATGGCGGCGATCGGCGCGCGCCACATGGACGAGGCGCCGGCCCAGCGCCTGCATCGCTTCGGCAAGCTCGGCACCATCGACTTGCGCATCGACTACCTGCGCCCCGGCATCGGCGACAGCTTCGAGTTGCGCGCCGACGTGCTGCGCCTCGGCTCGCGCGTGGCGACCACCCGCATGGAATTTCTCGGCGCCGACGGCAAGCTGCTGTCGACCGGCTCGGGCGCCTACATCGTTTCCTGAATTCCTGCCGTCAGCGCGGCGCCCATGAACGATAGGCAGCGAGCTCCATGGTTTCGTGGAGGGCGTTGATCGACGCTTCCGCCATGGGATGACGTCCTTTCACGAACTGGCGCACCATCCGCTTGTGTTCCTTCGAATACCAGACCGAGACCTCGACGGTCGCGTCGCCGTAGTCGGTCGGGAGGATCAGCGTCAGCTGAATCTTTCTGGTGTCATAGCTGCCGGCCGGTACGGTGATCTTCTCCTCGCCGACGACAGCGGCCTTGCCGACGCGGCAGCTATTCACATACTGGATTTGCAGGCAGCGCGACGGATTCATGATGCTGATGGAGTCCAGTCCGTCGCCGGACCAGCTCGGCGCAAACAGCATCAGGGAGTCGGTCGGTATGCCGACGAGGCGGGGCTTGCCGTCGAATACCCATTCGAACAGCGGGCGGCCGCCGAGGACGAACTCCTCCAGCAAACCGGCGCCGGGAACGATGGCCTTCACGCGCTCGATCAGCTTCTGCTGCTTGCCGTAAACGTCGGTTGCCACGTATTCCCATTCGTCACCCGCGGTACCGGACGTTCCACCGGCAAGACCATGAGGCGCGGCAGGCGGGTTCACCCGCGTTGGCTCGGGTGCCGCGGGTGCCATGGTCGGCGGACGCTGTGCCGCGGACTCCCGCGGCGTCGCCTGCAGCAGCGCCAGCCGTTCGGATTCCATTGCGGCCTTCTGCCGCTCAAGCGCGTCAGCGAGCATCTTCTCCATCGACTTCTGCAGTTCCTGGCGCTCGCGCAGGGCCTGTTCGTTGCTGCGGCGCAAGGCCTCGGCAACCGCGCTTTCGCTCGCCTGCTTCTGCGCCTTGAGCGCGTCGGCAACGGCTCGCTCGTTGGCTTCCTGGAGCGCCTTGATCGATTTCTGGAGTTCCGCCTTTTCGCGCTCCGCCTGCTCGTTCGCCCTGCGCATGGCTTCCGAGACCGCCTTGTCGACTTCCTGCTGAACCTTGGCGACATCCGCGGCAGGCGCTCCCGCGACGAAATAGAAATCGCCGTCGAGCGAGCCGTAGCGCCAGGGCTCCTGCTGGCCGTTGGTCGCCTGCTTCACGCCTTGCTGCACCTTGCGCAGCATCTGCTCGATTTCCACGCCGCTCGGGCTTTCCAGCGCGGCGAGCAGCGCAGTGGTGTAGGGACTGTGCCTGCCTTCGCCGTCAGCCGCCGTGTTGCCGTGCTTGGTCGCGAACGAGATCAAGGTGCCGGTGGCTTCCACGGGGGCCGCCAGGCCGCGCGAACCGCCGCGGCTGAAGCTGCGCGCCAGCGGATTGTCGCGACAGGCGTCGAAGAACACCAGCTTGACCTTGGCCGCCCCCATGTCGTCGATGACATCGTCCATCTTGATCATGTCCCGCTTCAGGTCGCGCTCGCTCTGCGGGTTGGCGTCGATCGGCACCAGGTAATTGCTGCCGCTGACCTGGATGCCGTGCCCGGCATAGAAGAGTGCGGCAACCCCCGACTTGTCGGCCTTGGCGCTGAAGCGCCTGAAGATCGCGTCCATGTCGGCCTTCGATGCGTCGAGCTTGAGTTCGACGTCGAACCCCAGCTTTTTCAGGGAGGCGGCCATCGCCTTCGCATCGTTCTGCGGATTGGCGAGCGCGCCGGACGGATAGCGGCTGTTGCCGATGACCACCGCCACGCGGCCCGTCTTGTCCGCTCCCGAGGCAGGCGCCGGCGAAGACTCGGCACCCGCTCCCGGCAGGGAGACCGCCGCCAGCGCATACGCAGCGAAAAGAAGGAAAAACCGCCTCAGGGATTTCATCTGCAATGCGCGCACAAACTACAGGGAACGGCGTAAATCATACGCCTTCGCAGCGTGGGTGTTGCATGGACGACAGGCACGGGCTCAGGCCGTCACCAGGGCTTTCACCATGGCCAGAAAATGCGCGGCCTCCGAAGCATTCTCTGCCGGCGCCCACGGCGCCTTTTCGGCCGGAGTGAGGGGCAGATAGGGGCCGGCCTTGGCTTCGAGAAAGACCGTATCGGGTTCCAGCGCCACGGCCGTATGCCAGGTGCCGTGAGGAATATCGACGCCGATCGCCGTACCGCCAGCGCCGACTTTTACGCTGCGCATTATTCCGCCCTGGTCGTCGAACAGAACCAGCGCGAGCAGGCCGCGCAGGACGACGAAGGTTTCGTCCTTGTCCGGATCGAGATGGCGATGCGGCGGAATATAGGAATCCGGCTGCATGGCATTCAGCAGGCGATGTCCGGGATGTTCGTCGTAGGGATGGAAGTTGCGGTTCTTGCGCCGGCGCGGACTGGCTTCCGCTTCGGCGCAGAGCTGATCCAGCAGCGCG
The DNA here is from genome assembly GCA_030247575.1 of Sulfuritalea sp. Classification (GTDB taxonomy): domain Bacteria; phylum Pseudomonadota; class Gammaproteobacteria; order Burkholderiales; family Rhodocyclaceae; genus Sulfuritalea. The sequence goes on along the minus strand of JAOTRV010000009.1, from coordinate 6,656 downwards.
TTGTCGATCAGGGTAATCATGTATAGACGACCTTCACGTTCTCCGGCTGCAGCCAGTCGGCGAGCCCGTTGAGCAGGGCATCGTCGAGCCTGACGCGCCAGGTTTCGGGCAGCGGCAGTTCCGCCACGGCATCGCCGTTGCGGTAGGACAGCCGCACCGGGCAGGGCCCGTTGCGAAACGGCATCAGCAGCGCCTGCAGGCGCTTGGCGTCGGAGCCGCCGTTCATGGTCAGGCGCAGGCTGCGGGCGAAGCGGCCGCGCGCCTCGCCCAGCGTGTAGAGCTTGTCGGCGGTGATGCGCAGGCCGCCGCTGTAATCGTCCTTCTGCACCTTGCCTTCGACCAGCAGCAGTTCGTCTTCCTTGATCTTGGCGCGCTCGGCGTCCCACAGTTCGTTGAATACGGTAACTTCGAGCTGGGTGGTGCCGTCGTCGAGCACCACCACGGCCATCTTGCCGCGACGCGTCATCTGGGTGCGCGTGGACATCACGACGCCGGCCAGCAGCACCGGCTCGCGCTGCGGTTCGAGCTGGCCCAGGCGGCGCTTGACGAAGGCGCCGAGCTCGGCGGCGTAGGCGTGGTAGGGATGGCCGGAGAAGAAGAAGCCCAGCGCCGGCTTTTCGTTCATCAACTGCTCGCGTTCGTTCCAGCGCGGGACGTCGACATAATGCACGGTGTCCTGCTGCGCCCCGGTGCCCATGTCGAACAGGCCGCCCTGCATCGCGTTGCGTTCGGCCTGCTCCGCCGCATCCAGCGCGACGCCGGCCGATGCCAGCAGCTTGGCGCGATGGTCGTCGATCGCATCGAAGGCGCCGGCGCGGATCAGCGCCTCGATCACGCGCCGGTTCACCACGCGCTTGTCGATGCGGCGGCAGAAATCGAACAGGTCGGCGAACGCACCTCCAGTTTCACGCGCCTTGAGGATCACCGAAAGCGCCGCCTCGCCGGTACCCTTGATCGCGCCCAGGCCGTAGCGGATGGTCTTGCCGTCGACCGGGCGGAAGCGGATGCTGCTGCGGTTGATGTCCGGCGGCAGGAAGACGAGGCCGTTCTCGAGCGCGTCCTTGTAGAAGAACTGCACCTTGTCGGTGTTGGCCATTTCCGACGAGAGCGTGGCCGAGACGAAGGCCGCCGGATGGTGACACTTGAGCCAGCCGGTGTGATACGCAACCAGCGAGTAGGCGGCGGCGTGCGACTTGTTGAAGCCGTAGCCGGCGAACTTCTCCATGGTGTCGAAGATTTCGTTCGCCGTCTCTTCGCCGATGTTGTTCGTCGCCGCGCCGGCGACGAAAATCTGCCGCTGCTGGGCCATCTCCTCGGGCTTTTTCTTGCCCATCGCGCGGCGCAGCAGGTCGGCGCCGCCCAGCGAGTACTTGGCCGCCACCTGCGCCGTCTGCATCACCTGCTCCTGGTACACCATGATGCCGTAGGTGTTGGCGAGCACCGGCTCCAGGCTCGGATGCGGATAGACGACGCGCTCGCGGCCGTGCTTGCGGGCGATGAAGGTCGGAATGAAATCCATCGGCCCCGGCCGGTACAGCGCGTTGAGCGCGATCAGGTCTTCCAGCCGGTCGGGCCGCGCCTGCACCAGGGTGTCCTTCATGCCGCCGGATTCGAACTGGAACACCGCCGTGGTGTTGGCGCTCTTGAATATCGCGTCGTAGGTTTCGCGGTCGTCCAGCGGCAGGGTCTCAAGATCGATGTCGACGCCCTCGACCTCCTTCGCCAGACGCACCGCCTCGTCGAGTATGGTCAGCGTGCGCAGGCCGAGGAAGTCGAACTTGACCAGGCCCGCCTTCTCGACGTCGTCCTTGTCGAACTGCGAGACCACCGACTCGGCGCCGGCGGCCGCGTAGAGCGGGCAGAAATCGGTCAGCTTGCCCGGCGCGATCAGCACGCCGCCGGCATGCATGCCGACGTTGCGCGTGAGGCCCTCGAGCTTGAGCGCCAGCGCCCAGAGTTCGGCGACTTCCTCCTCGCTGTCGATGCGCGCGCGGATCGCCGGCTCCTTGGCCAGCGCATCGGCCAGCGTGATGCCGAGTTCGTTGGGAATCAGCTTGGCGAACTGGTCGACGAAATTGAAGCCGAGGTCGAGCACGCGGCCGACGTCGCGGATCACCGCCTTGGCCGCCATGGTGCCGAAGGTGACGATCTGCGACACGGCGTGCGCGCCGTATTTCTTCTTCACGTAGTCGATGACGCGGTCGCGACCTTCCTGGCAGAAGTCGATGTCGAAGTCGGGCATCGACACCCGCTCCGGATTCAGGAAGCGCTCGAACAGCAGGTCGTAGCGCAGCGGATCGAGGTCCGTGATGCCGAGGCTGTAGGCCACCAGGGAGCCCGCCCCCGAGCCGCGTCCCGGCCCCACCGGCACGCCGTTGTGCTTGGCCCAGTTGATGAAGTCGGCGACGATCAGGAAGTAGCCGGGGAAACCCATCTTGACGATGGTCGCGATTTCGAAATCGAGGCGCTCGACATAGGTCTGCCTTTGCTTCTCGCGCTCGGTTGCATCCGGATACAGCAGTTTCAGGCGGCGCTCGAGGCCCGCATGCGATTCGCTGGAGAGGAAGGCTTCGAGCGGCTCGCCGGCCGGCGTCGGGAAATCCGGCAGGCGGCTCTTGCCGAGTTCGACCGTCAGGTTGCAGCGGCGGGCGATCTCGACCGAGTTCTGCAAGGCCTCGGGCAGATCGGCGAACAGTTCCGCCATTTCGGCCCGGGTCTTGAAGTACTGCTCGGGGCTGTAGCGCTGCGGCCGCCGCTTGTCGCCGAGCACGTAGCCGTCGGCGATGCAGACCCGCGCTTCGTGCGCCCTGAAGTCGTCGCGAACCAGAAACTGCACCGGGTGCGTCGCCACCAGCGGCAGCCCCAGACGCGCCGCCAGATCGGCGCTGGCGGCGACCAGCACTTCGCTGGCCGCCGCGCCGTCCTTGCCGGACGGACGCTGCACCTCGATGTAGTAGGCGCCGGGAAACAGGCCCGCCCAGACCTGGGCGCGCACCTCGGCCTGATCCAGCTTGCCGGCGCCGAGCAGGTGTCCGACGTCGCCCAGCGGCCCGCCCGACAGCGCGATCAGGCCGCTGTTGTCGCCGTCGGCCAGTTGCGCACGGGTGATCTCGGCGCGGCCATGGCGGCGCGGCGCCAGATACGCGGCGGAGAGCAGTTCGCACAGGCGCAGGTAGCCGCCGCGATTCTTCGCCAGCAGCAGCAGGCGCGCCGGACCGTCGGTCTTTTCCGCTGCATCGTCGTCGCCGATCCAGACATCGCAGCCGATGATCGGCTTGATGCCCTTGCCGCGCGCCGCGCTGTAGAACTTGACCATGCCGAACAGGTTGGCCAGGTCGGTGATCGCCAGCGCCGGCTGGCCGTCCGCCGCCGCCCGGGCGATGGCCTCATCGATGCGCGTCAGGCCATCGGTGATCGAGTATTCGCTGTGGAGCCGGAGATGGACGAAGCCGGGAAGAGACGGGGCGGACATGGCTCGACGATTTTACCCCCACGGACTCCGGCCGAGTCCGCGGATTTCTCCGGCGCGGACGCCGTGTCGCCGGCGCCGACTTTTCAGGCCGTGCCCTGAACAAACATGCCGGGACTCGCCCCGGCGGGCGAGATACTTTCTTGTGATGCGACAAGAAAGTATCCAAAGAAACGCGCCCCGCCTCCCCGGCCCTTCGGGCTGCCCTCGCTACGGAAGGCCCGCCGGGCCGGTCGCTAAACTAGCCGGCCAAAAAGCGGCCGGCGTCGGACAACGCGACCGGACACCTCCCGGCGAACCTTCCTCGCTCGGCGGGTCAGAGGGGGAGGCAAACCGCCGCGCGTGGAGCGGCACGCTTGCGAAAATGCCGGATAAATCGTCTAATCCAATTTGCGTATATACTTTCGGAACGCGCCGGTACGGAATTGAATTTTTAGGCCTCACTAAAAATGTCCAAGTCACTGATGAATATCAGCTTAGCACATTACCTGCTTTTTTATACAGCCCACTTGATGGATAATTTCCCATCTTGTAGGCGGCGGATTTAACGTTAGCCGCCTTTAACCGTAGGACTATTCACCATGAGCAAATGGCTTCCGCATAGCGCACTTAACGCCAGCATCACAATTCTGCTTGCCGCTTCTGTTTTCGGCTGTGTATCGAATCCGTCGTCACCTCAGTCGAAGTCCGATTGGTATGTTGGCAATTTCGAAGGCGGCACTTCCGGCAAAAATGCTAAGAGACTCAATGTCTCCTGTCCCTCGCAATCTCAGTGCCGGCTTTCAATGTCATCGGTTTCCCTTGCTCAGGTGGCGCCAGCCGCAGTCGATACGGCAACTCCGCAAAAGGCGTTAGCTCAGACTCGGCGTGCCTATGAATCCAATCCCGGCTTCTTCGACGAACGATTCAAGCAAGACCTTGCTCTTATTCGTCCGTTACTTGCGACGTCCACTCGTTTTGAATCTTGCGTTGATGTTGGCTCAATAAGGAACATGTTCTTTCTGTGCTCCACTACGGACGATGCAAGTGCTCAAAATGGTGCGGTCATACTCGGAGCAACCCTTGAGCCGTATTCAGAGTCTGCTTGTCGCACAAAGCTCTATTGCGAGTACTACCTTGTTCCCGTCTCTCGCAAGTAGCTCCAAGGCGGCTAACCCGGCGTTGCAGGGGACGCTGCGCGATAAAGCGTCGCGCAGCGCCCCTGAACTTGAACGTTAGGGTCTTCCCTCTCAACCACCTTCCCTTCACCTTCTAGAAAGCATTTCTGAATATGACTACAGTGCGGTTCGTGTTCCTTCTGCTCGCCACAATATCTACCTCATCGCATGCAGAAGGAGTCACTGTCGGCGATCAGAGAGTAACGTTTGTCTATCCTGGGAAGTACTGCGTTGCTGGTAGTCACCCAAGGGAGGTCGAAATCAGGAACAGATTTGCTGCCGCCACCGGGCAGCTTAGGCTTAGAGCCCTATTTGCCGACTGCATGGAACTTGAGGAGTTGAAGTCAGGGAAGCGCGCCGCATTAGATCATTACGGAACGTATTTCTTGATGGCACCTAATGGAAACGTTGCGTACGTAAAAGACCAAACTCGGCGGCAGTTCATCGAACAGATGGCGGGCCAAATGGTCAATGGAAAGCTCCAAGTGGACGAACTCGTCAAGAAAGTAGAACAACGCCTTGTACAGATGGGCGCGCAAACCAAGTCGATGGAACCCCTCGGCCTTTTAGGCGCGGACTCATTTGGTGCGTACACAGGAATCCTGTCGAATACTGCTGATCAAGACCGCAGGCATCGCGAGATACTAGGTGTAAGTGCAATTACGGTTGTAAAAACGGTACCGGTTAGCGTTGGCCTTTACAGGGGTGGGCCAATATCGCGTGATCTGCGTGGTCTACTCTCTGAAGTCCAGACTCTTACGGAGAGCTTCGTTCAGGCCAATGAATAGACCCTAACATGGCGGTCGACCTCGCTCCCTTCGGTCGCTGGACGCTGCGCGATAAAGCCGCGCAGCGCCGGTCACCTCTACGTTGGGCGTCTAAATGAACTGGCGCGTTGTCCTAATTCTGTTGGTGATTTTGGCCACTGCGGCGGTTGCCGAAGCGGGTGGCATCAATGAGAAAGCGGTGTTTGCCTTCCTCTTTGGCACCGTTTTCATTTGCATCTCTTGGTATTTCTATTCGCAGCGAGCGAAGCCACCTTCCGCCGTTGAAACAGCAGCCGCGACCATTTGGCTCTCCATTCGCCGCTTGGTTGGCTTCGTTGGCGCAGCGTTTTTTCTCTTCGCTTCGGTAATGATCGGGTTCGCTCTTTACGATCGAGCGGTCGAGATGTCGCTTTTTCAACGGCTTGGTTCATCCCTATTCATGCTCGCGATGGCTGCATATTGCGTATGGGTAGCTGTTTTCGGGCAAGGCGAGCGCCGTACTGATTGGCGTGACGATGTAGCACTACACAATGAAAACAAACGTAGGTACCGCTGGCGATGGTAAGCCGACGCCCAACCCATCATTCGAGGGGAGCTGCGCCAAAAGCAGCGCAACCCCCTCAATTCAGACGTTGGGCCGCATGAACTGCCCGCATTGTCATCGTTGGCTGTCCCCGGGCGCGTCGGATTGTTCCCATTGTGGGCAGTTGTTCAAACGAGACGGCACTCCTCTTCCGCGGGAAGATCAAAGCACAAGCTTTCGCTCGAAGATCGAAGGCAATCCCCCTGATCCAACAAGGCAACTGCCGATTGGAACATCGCTTCTGTACGGCTTTGGATTGAGTATTCCGGTGGTCCTTCTTGCGCTCATGTCATCGCGCGGCACCACTGAAGTTACGGCTCCCGCAGTTGTTATTTTGTGTCTTCTACTCAGTGCGCCGTGGAACCTGTTTTTCGCCTTTTTCGGCTACGCGTTGATCGTCGCTGTCAAGTGCCAAGGGCACTATCCTTGCGGTTCAAACGACGATGGGTGGTCAATGATCGGGTACGCCGCATACGCCGCTATTGCGCTTGGCGCGCACGTCAATGGCTTCATTATTTCTCGGAGAATTCGTGTTCCCAATGACTGAAACGTCGCCCAATCGGGTAAGGGCCGGCTTCTAACCGGCCCTCCCCACACCACCCGGCATGCGGGTCCGCACCGGGCGGTTCACAAAGAGGCTTACGCGCCGTTCACGTATGTCCGCACTCGAACGCGAATGG
>JAOTRV010000054.1 GCA_030247575.1 Sulfuritalea sp. | reverse complement strand
ATCCTGTTCGCCAAGCAATCTTGGCTGCTCACAGGCGGAAAGACCACTCAACGGACCTGTTCAGATTCCCGAAGCCACCTCTCAACCACCCATGCAAGGCTTCTCGGCGAACTGATGCCTCAAGGGAGTCGCCTCAGTCTGAGCGCTGCGCCGGTCAGTCGAATCCCACGTCGACTGCGTCCGATCTGCTCAACCGTTCACCGTTCCACCACCAGATCTTCGGGTGGGTCGATCAGAGGGTCCACGTCAGGGAACAATCCCCTCTCCCTCAGTCGTCGAGCTACCCCGCTCGGCGTGACGATCCCGTCGAGGCTTGCGAGCCGCCGTCTGGACCAATCGACCAATCTTTCGAACTCGACGGCGTCGGGCGACGGCTGCCATGTCTCGACCTCGCCCAACCACGCGCGAAGTGCGGCAGCTTCGCTGGTGACATCCACCAATTCGTCCAGAACCTTGCGACGTGCAGCTTCCCGCTCGCCACGCTGTCGGGCACGGTCCGCACAGCGTCTCCGCCGTTCCGCGTTCCGATGCTCGCATTCTCGGACTCGTCGTGCCTCGATCCGCGCCGCGATGAACTCGTCGATGGCGTCGGGTAGCTCGTCGAAACGATCTTCGATGGTCTTGCGAACACCGTCCTTCCAGACGCGCTCACAGCCCCACCCGTTGGTTTCGGACATCGTCAACGTGAGCACGCCATTCGGACGGTAGTCGTACTTCTGATACCAGCCATACGGCTCGTAGGGCTCGCCGGTGCGCCTGCATTCGAGTTTCCGTCGAAACTCCCGCTCCTGCTCCATCGGCGTGAGAGCGTGTGGCATTCGATTCGTGTGCTCCGTGATCCTGAAGCAGACGGTTTCGCCCCGCGCCCTGCCGGTTATCCCTCGTTGCCAGAATCCGAGATCGCAGCCCTTTGCCGCGAGCGCACGAACGACGGCGTCCATGATCCTGATGACACGCTCGATGGAGGCGCTCCCGATCGACACGGACCAAATTCGCTCGCCGTGGATCTGAACGGTTTCCTGACTCTCGAGCTTGGAACGGAGTTCCCTGACCGTCGCGGCGATATGTCGATGCGGCGTCTCCAGCGGAGCCCTGTCGACGACTGGTCTCGGTGTGGACTCACGGATCGTCCGTGGTGCGGCACGGCGTTGCCCGCTCGCGACGTCTGAATGAGTCGCGGGTGGGGGATTGGACGTCTCGATGACGATCAACTCATCGGTCGGATCGGCTGTCGAAACGAAGTGAACTTCGCGGACCGGCTTTCCCGCCACCTTGTTCTTCCAATAGGTGAGGTTCGGCTTGGGGACACGGTGCGCGTCACACAGTGCTTGGAGCGTGAAGGTGGGCAAGCCGATTGTTTCGGCAGCCTCGGGCAACGGCATCGACCACACGAGATCGTAAAGCTCGCGTCGCGTCATCCGGCGAGGGAACAGCATCCGTCACTTCTTTCGACTCTCGGAAGCACCCGATGCCACAACTACGACGCCGTGATCGTCAAGGGACGGCGGCGTATCGCCACGGCTTGCATTTCTACCCGCTCATTGGGGCACTCTGTTCAATTGGAAGGTCGGAAGGACCGCGAGCGGCGCTGAAATGCCACTGCCCAATTTTGTTTTACCCCTATTTCTCAATTAGAAAGAAGAATTCGCCTGCGTTGGCGCTGCTGGCTTTGACCTCGATGCCGGTGGTTGCTGCAAAATGAGGGATATCGATGACCGACAACTCATCGGTACAGATCACGAGAACAGTCTGACCGGGCGCGACCAACATCATCTTCTTCTTGAGTTTCAACACCGGTTGTGGACAATTCAGTCCCCGGCAATCCAGCGTATGATCGGCATTAAAGTCGGCCTCGATCAAATCGGCACCCCTTCTTTGCGATCGGCTTGGGATTTTACTCCCAAGCCTTGATGCGTTTCGCAGACTGATCGCCTCGACGCTTCGCAAGGCATTGACCTGTTTGAAGGGCAGTCAGATTAGCGCCCTTGCCGAGAATGCGGGTTGCATTCTTCGGCGGAGCATTCGTCGCAAACGCCGCCACGAGCCCCATCTCGGACAGGAAATCGTCATCCTCACCGGAGAAGTCGTCGGGCGATTGCGAAATCATCATGATTGCGCCCCCCTTCGAACGGCTCATGCGGATCAGGTTCGACAGAGATGGAAGTTTGGTCCCGAGTATCTGATGTGCCTCGTCGATCATGCAGATGATACGCAAGCCACGTGAGCCGTCTTCGCTCTGGTCGGCATCAGTCAGGCTGTTCAGGTACTGATCGAGTGCATCGAGAACGAGATTGACGACGATCGTCCGACTGTCCTCGGCGACATTGGGCGGAAGCCGAATGATCCAACTCTGTTGAAAGAAGCTCGCAGGGTCGAATTGAGGTTCGAACAACGGGAAGCGGCAGATCTCCTTGATCGTTGCAATTGCCCCGTCTTCTTTCCACTCCCGATCTTCGTAGAGATCGACCAATGCATCTCCGATATGGTGCAGTTCGCAGGTCTCGTGCACGGCGAGCGCGCTGGAAGCTGCCTCGTGGAGTGCCGTACGTTGCTTGTCGCCGAGACGGCTTCCCTTGAGGCGGCCGAAGGATTCACGGAACCGAGAGGCAGCTTCGGCGATATCGATATCGTCAGGTGACTGCATCGAAAGCACATCGAGAGGGATGGGTTCCCGAGGCGGCTCCAAAATTCTGGCACCGAATACCCGATCGAGGTGATACCCCTTCCCACTGGCATCGGTACCCAGATCACCTTTGAAGTCGAAGGCTATGAAAGGGACATCCGCCTTCTCGTGGATGCTCTTCAGCATCGCGACTGCGGTCCTGGTCTTTCCAGAACCGACGCCGCCCATGATCGCGCTGTGCGGAGACCCACCCGGACCGTTCATCTCCCAAGTGATCTTTTCCTTGGTCGAGACGTCCTCTGCGACCTCACCGATCGGGATCGTCAGGCGACCCGTCGAGTAGGTGGAAGCATTGGTTCCCGTGCCTGCGAGGGCGGTACCCTTTCCCGAGGTGGGCAGATCAGCTACGTCGACGATGCGCTTCACGAAGCGGGCGACGTCACGCTCGGCTTGCTCCCACTCCTTGTCGAGCAACTGGAGTCCTCGACGCCAATGAGCGCCGACGAGGGAAATGAGCTTCTTGACGTCCATATCGGCTTCGCCCGCCCGCTCGAAGATGAGCGCCAGCCAAACCGATAATGTCGTTCCCGTGCCGAAGAGCGTATCTCCTTTGATCGACTTCCCCGGGTCGGCTTCATCGGGCGGCGCGGACGGAGGGGCTATGACGGCAAGAGATCGTGCAATTGCCAATCGAGCAGGAAGGTAGCGCTTCCTCATGCCGAGCCTGTTCATGAACTCGGTATTGAGTTTGTCGCTCTCTTCGTCGGTCCGAAAGTTCGCGCCGGCGGCTTCGACGAGTGAAAGGGTCATGCCTGCGCCTCCGTGCTTTCGAAATAACCAACCCTCGCGGTCGATTGACCGACCTCGCCGACTCTTTCGAAGCTGACGATGTACTTCTTGAGTACATGAGGTGCAATTTCACGGAGATATTCGCCGACGACTTCCGTATTGGTCGACAAGAGAATGACCTGATGCTCTCGCTGAACGAGGTGCTTGAGGACGCCCTTGCGGTGTTCGATGTCGAGACGCCCGAGTGGGGTGTCCACGACCATGGGAAAGCCTCTTCCCGAAACCGATGAGACGGCCGAAATCAATGCTTGGGTGAAGATCTGCTTCTCGCCCGCCGACAGGTCATATCGACGAACGTCCACGCCCTCGTGATTCAGCAGCTTCACGTCGCAGTTATCATCGATGTCGATCCGTTCGACGAGATCCTTCTTGTGCGCCATGGAACGGTGAGCATCGGTCATCGCCTTCGCAATTGCTGCGATCTGGCTTGGAACGGCCTTGCCGACGATTTCGTCTACGACAGAAGCAACCTTGAAGGCGCGTTGAGCACGCCGAACTGCGGGCTTCGCTTGGTCCCATTGTCCAGCAAGTTTCGTGAGTTCCGTATTCTTGGTGTTAAGCTGGCTCTCGTAGGACACGATCTCACGCTTGATCGACCCCAATTCTTGATCGAGTTCCTGAATTTGACCGTTGAGTGTGGTCAAGCGCTCCCGCTTTTTGTCGACATGTGGAGCGATCGACTCGGTTCGAGTGATCTCACTCTGCAATCTCTCGACCTGCTTTCGGTTGACGTCGATCGTGTTCAGTATTTCGACGATCTGCGGCGACGTCAGATTCTGAAGATTGTCGAGCTGCTCCATGACCTTGCGGCGCTCGAGTTCGTTCAGATAGGGATGCACGTACGCAGTCGCGCAATTCGTCGGTGGCGGATACCAGAGATGCTCCCAAGCCTGTCGAGCCGTATCGAGAACAGAATTTCTCTGAGTGGTATCGAGACGCGGCTCGATTTTCGACATGCCCGTATCGACGGCTCCGAGGAACCGCTCGAGGTTGCTGTCGCCTTGGAGCTTTCCGTTCTCCCACCCTTCACGCACACTCTCCGACTCGAGCGTGTTCTTGAGGGCTTCCCTCAATCCGCGACCCGATAGGCAGAGAGCGATGTCCTGCGACAGAAGCGCTTCGAGTTGATCGGTTGCACTCTGTACCGCTCTACGATACTGATCCAGCTGCTGTAGCTGCTCCTGTAGCTGAGCTTGTGATCCTGCTCCGAAGCTCGCGAGTTCACGGGTGAGATTCTCCCGCTCTTCCTTGAGTTTGAGAAGATCGGGTTCGATTTCTTCGAAACGCCTCTTCTTATTTTCTAGATGAAACTTGAAAGTGTCCCGCTCGCCTTCGAGGCGTTCCAGGGTTTTGTCATTGATGGGAGATTCCCGACGTCGCGCCGATGCATAGCTTCTCAAGTCATCGGCAAGCTGCTTCAGCACGGGGATACCCAAGAGCCCCTCGATGCCTACACGAACCTGAGCTGCCATCTCCCGCTCAGCGAACGCGCTTACCTGCTCTCCGTCGAACAGAAAGAACGCGGCGAGGTAATAAGGAAGGAAGGTTTGGGCAATGTAATCTCGGAACCAGTCGAGTCGTTCCGTGCCCTGCACACCGGGCGGTCCGACAGGTTTTCTCGTGTCGCCCTCGAAAATCTGAATCTCTTCATCCTGCGGACGATAGACTCCGGAGTCCGAGAAGTGCCAGATCCTCTGTATTTCGAGGTCGCTTCCATCGTCGTCCTTGAACGATAGCTTGATCGAACAGGAACTTCGACCACCATCGAGCGCGCCTTGGTGAAGGGCCTTTTCCAAGAAGTTCTTGTAGGAGGTCGCGAGTCGTTCCTTGTCTGTACTCGAAAATGGCGAGCGCGCGATCAATGGAAGCCCGTCGCGTCCGAACATCCCCAAGACGATCGCTTCGAAGAGACTTGTTTTGCCATACCCGTTCGGCGCACCGATCAGTATGATGTTCTTGTCTGGTGTCGGTGCAGGAAAATCGAAGAGCGCCGACGCGTAGGCTTTCCAGTCACGGAGCGCAATTTGAGATATATACATGGTGGTCACTCTTCCTGAATCCGGTCGAGGATGTCGTCGAAATCATCCCACAAGCCCTTCTTCCTGAGCTTGCCGGTCTGTTCGACCTCCGCCTGAACCAGCTCCTGGAATTCGCCGAAGAGGATGCCATCTCTCTTGCAGACTTCCTTGACGAGAGCCCGCCCCTCTTGATTGTCGAGAAGCACGACGACGTTCCGCGCCATGGTTCACCCTTTTTTTATTTCTCTCATCCGCAAAGGCTTTTTCTCCGTTTGCGCCGAGATTTCTTCAGCCCATATCCTGCGTATCAAATCGACTTCGTCGTCACTTATGAGTTTCTCGCCGACTTCTCCTTCGAGAATCAGAAGGCGATCCAGTATTTCTGCCCGCGCCGACAGGGTGAACGGTCCAGGAATGAACGTTCCTCCATCGGTGATCGTCACACGCCCGTCTCTACGTCGAGCCTGCCGACGCTCCTTGTCGCTCCTGATTTCGGCAAGCCAGTCGCGAAAGTCGAGGAGAGGACCGAACTCGGTGAAGCCCGATTCAACGAACCCCTCCAGACTTCGGTCTTTCTCTACCACAGTACACGTCCAGCAGCCAAACCGCGATGAGGTTGTGCCACACGACGCCGCGTCGGTCTTCTGGGTGACGACGGGACATTCGCCACCACCTGCATCTCGATAGAGTTTGATGAGCTTGGAGTGCGATCCACCCCATGGCGGGGGTGCTTCCGAAAGAAAGTCCCAAACCTCATCTGTGGACATTTCGACGATCGGACGAAACACCATGCAGCCGACGAGATCATTGTGCTTGTTCAGACGTTCTCCGTTGTCATAGCGCCTTACGGAAGCACTTCTCGTAGCACTTTCGGAACGACGGACACCGAGCAGAAGGATGACCTGACCGGCTTCGTCGACCTTTGATTTGATATATTTGCTGGTCGGCTGGATCTTCATTCGATCCGTACACCAACGGAAGGTGCGATTGGGGGAAGGATATCCGCGCCCGATCAGATTGACCCAGAAAGTATGGTCTAGCGTCGGTCGTGTGATGGACGTCATGACGGGCAACCCGAATGCTGCCGCAGCGTCCGAAATCTCATTGAGACTATTGATGATGTGCTGAACGACCAGTGGGCTCTCGACCAGTGTATCATTGGATATGATATGGACGTCCCGCTTCCGCTGGCTCGGCGGTAATTTCATCAACATTTCGAAGACGAGATGAGCGACAACGGTACTGTCTTTGCCGCCAGAGTACCCAATTATCCAAGGAGAGTTGTGTTCTTGTAGATATTCGTCTTTGATCTCAGCGCGAATCCCTTTGAGAATCGCTCCGAGATCATCGATATCTGACTCTTTGTACTGGACCTGAGGCACTGCCGACCAACCCACCCATGGTTCGGATCTCTCCGTTAATCAGGTGGTAACATCTATCGAGGCTGCGAGCCACAGCGGCGGATGCAGCGGTCGATGTGCGGACAATGCGTCGAAGAGAGGTTGCCCTCATGTATCAATAGTAGTACCGAGCCATTTCTTGGGGATAAAATAATTATAAAAGAAAGAAATACTATAAAATGTACGTCGTATAACTCCAAAAAATAAATCTAAACTTGTGGAAAACGGATGATTGACCGACCGTGGCGTGGGAGACGCGCCTGAAAGCCCCTTGATCGGGAGACTGAAAAAAGTTCGCCGTCTCGTCCGCCTTTGGCATCCATATGCCACGGATGAATCACGATTTCGTATTCAGGAATGATAAGGGCGGCTTTGAAGTCGCCCTTATCATGCAATCGGAAGTGGTCCTCAACCAAAGTGGTCATCATATGCGTAATTGATGGACAGCTTTTGGCTTCCTGAGGTCAACTTATGGGTTACCGAACAGATGCGTCCGCCTCACGCGTCGAGGTTCGCCGAAAGTGCGTTCTCCTGGATGAAGTCGCGGCGCGGTTCGACCTCGTCGCCCATCAGCCGGGCGAAGATCTCGCCGGCGTCGTCGGCCTCGCGCACCTTGACCTGGAGGAGCGAACGGATGTCGGGGTCGAGGGTCGTCTCCCACAGCTGGCTCGGGTTCATCTCGCCGAGGCCCTTGTAGCGCTGCATGGTGATGCCCCGGCGGCCCTGGGCGTAGACCGCGTCGAGCAGATCGTTGGGGCCGTGGACGACGATCGCCGTCTCCTTGCGCCGCAGCGTCGCGGCGCTGGCGAAGATCTCCTCCAGCCGCTCGGCGTGGGCGTCGATCTTGCGCGCATCGGCCGAGGCGATGAGACCGGCGTCGAGGATCCGCGTCTCGGTGACGCCGCGCAGCGTGCGGGTGACGACGATGCCGCCGTCCTCGCCGACGTGACCCGCCCAGCCCTTCTCGAACTCGTCGGCGAGCGCGTCGAGACGACGCGCCAGCGCCTCGGCGACCGTCGCGGCGCGAGCCTCGTCGTCGAGGATCGACTTGTCGAGCGCGCCGCAGATCGCCGCCTGCTCGACGATGCGCGGCAGATAGCGATGGTGCAGGTTGTCGATGCCCGAGCGGATGATCCGCGCCTCCTCGACGATCGCCTTGAGATCGGCGCCCGCCAGTTCCTCGCCGTTGCCCAGCACCAGACGGGTGTCCTCGAGCCCCTGATCGACGAGATAGTCCTCGAAGGCCTTCTGGTCCTTCAGATACTGCTCGGACTTGCCCCGGGTCACCTTGTAGAGCGGCGGCTGGGCGATGTAGAGGTAGCCGCGATCGATCAGATCGGGCATCTGCCGATAGAAGAAGGTCAGCAGAAGCGTGCGGATGTGGGCGCCGTCGACGTCGGCGTCCGTCATGATGATGATCTTGTGGTAGCGGATCTTGTCGATGTTGAACTCGTCGGTGCCGATGCCGGTGCCGAGCGCGGTGATCAGGGTGCCGATCTGCTCCGAGGACAGCATCTTGTCGAAGCGGGCCCGTTCGACGTTGAGGATCTTGCCCCTGAGCGGCAGCACCGCCTGATTCTCACGATTGCGCCCCTGCTTGGCCGAGCCGCCGGCCGAGTCACCCTCGACGATGAAGAGTTCCGACTTGGCCGGATCCTTCTCCGAGCAGTCGGCGAGCTTTCCCGGCAGCGAGGCGACGTCGAGGACGCCCTTGCGGCGGGTCAGTTCGCGTGCGCGGCGCGCCGCCTCGCGGGCGGCGGCGGCTTCGACCACCTTGCCGACCACGCCCCGGGCCTCGCCGGGATGCTCCTCGAGCCAGGTACCGAGCGCCTCGTTGAGCGTGTTCTCGACCGCCGGGCGAACCTCGGAGGAAACGAGCTTGTCCTTGGTCTGGGACGAGAACTTCGGATCCGGAACCTTGACCGAGAGGACGCAGGTCAACCCCTCGCGGCAGTCCTCGCCGGAGAGCGTCACCTTCTCCTTCTTCATCAGACCGGACGAATCGGCATAGCCGGTGATCTGACGGGTCAGCGCGCCGCGGAAGCCGGCGAGATGGGTGCCACCGTCGCGCTGCGGGATGTTGTTGGTGAAGCAGAGCGTCTGCTCGTGATAGCTGTCGTTCCACCACAGGGCGCACTCGACCGTGATGCCGTCGCGTTCCGCCTTCATGTAGACCGGCGCGGCGAGCGCCGGCTTCTTCATCCGGTCGAGATACTTGACGAATTCGACGAGGCCGCCCTCGTAGTGCATCTTGACGATGTGGGGCTCGACACCGCGCCGGTCCTCGAGCGTGATGTTGACGCCCGAGTTGAGGAAGGCGAGTTCGCGCAGCCGATGCTCCAGCGTGGCGAAGTCGTAGTCGGTCCGAGTGAAGGTCTCGGTCGAAGCGAGGAAGGTCACCTCGGTGCCGCGCCTGCCCGGCGCCGCGCCGACGACCTTCAGGTCCTCTTCCGGCACGCCGTGGCGGAAGCGCATGAAGTGTTCCTTGTCGTCGCGCCAGATCTTCAGATCCAGCGTGCTCGACAGGGCGTTCACCACCGAGACACCGACGCCGTGCAGACCGCCGGACACCTTGTAGGAGTTCTGATCGAACTTACCGCCGGCGTGCAGCTGGGTCATGATGACGTTGGCCGCCGACACGCCCTCTTCGGTGTGGATGTCGGTCGGGATGCCGCGACCGTCGTCGCGCACCGTCACCGAACCGTCGGCGTTGAGCCGCACGAAGACCTCGGTCGCCCAGCCGGCCAGAGCCTCGTCGATGGCGTTGTCGACCACTTCGTAGACCATGTGGTGCAGGCCCGAGCCGTCGTCGGTGTCGCCGATGTACATGCCCGGCCGCTTGCGGACCGCGTCGAGGCCCTTCAGCACCTTGATCGAGTCCGCGCCGTAATCTTCCGCGCCGGTCTTCTGGGTGCCTTCGTCGTGAATGTCGCTCATGGGCTCGGGGTCGCTTTCCGTCGTCTGTCGCGCGAATGGCGAGGCCGTCTTCTTACAGGCGCGCGCGAATGGGCGCAAAGGTCGTCGAAAGACCGAAAAACACCATTCGAGATCAATGGCTTGCGAGGTGGGTGAATTTCGCGTGGCGGCCGCCGTCGCGGCGATTCGCGAATTCCGCCGCCGCGACCGGTGCGCCGCATCGCGTCCCGGCGGCGCGCAGGCGCCTCACCGCGTCGCCACGGCCACCGCCGCCGGTCTTCGAGAAGTGGGCGCGGCCCGGATCGAGCGCCTCACCGCGTCGCCACGGCCACCGCCGCCGGTCTTCGAGAAGTGGGCGCGGCCCGGATCGAGCGCCTCACCGCGTCGCCACGGCCACCGCCGCGCCGGCCATCATCGCCCCCGCGGTGCGGTCGAGCAGGCGGCGGGCGCGCGGGTCGCGGAAGAAGACACGGGCGCGCGCCGCCATCGCCGCGTAGGCGGCGCCGACGGCGAGGAGGTCGACGAAGACGATCACCACCATCTCGGCGAAGCCGAGCGGCGTCAGCGCCGCCAGATCGACCACGGTCGGCAACAGCGCCATGTAGAAGACGATGGTCTTGGGATTGCCGAGAGTCAGCGTCAGTCCGCCGAGCGCCACCCGCCAGGCCGAATGCTCCGGCCGGCGCGCCGCCTCGACCGTGTCGACGTGGGGCTTCGCCGTCCACAACTGCCAGCCGAGCCACAGGAGATAGGCGGCGCCGGCGAACTTCACGATGGTGAAGACCGCCGAGAAGGAGTTGGCGAGCGCCGCCAGCCCGAGGGCGGCGCAGGTGAGGAACACCATGT
>JAOTRV010000008.1 GCA_030247575.1 Sulfuritalea sp. | reverse complement strand
TGGTCAGCACGGCTTTCCAGTCGACCGTCTTGTCGGTGCCCTTCTCGCGCGGCAGCACCTTGACGCCGGCGGCCTTGAGGGTCTTCTCGACTTCGTTGGCGAGGCCTTCGCCGTAGGCGGTGGCGTCATCGATCACGGCCACGGTCTTGGGCTTGTTCTGGCCGGCCAGATAGTTGGCGATGGCCGGACCCTGCTGGTCGTCGCGACCGACGACGCGGAACACGCCCTTGAAGCCCTGCTCGGTCAGCGCCGGATTGGTGGCCGAGCCGGAGATCATCGGCAGGTTGGCGGTGTTGTAAATGGCCGAGGCGGGAATCGTGGTACCGGAATTGAGGTGGCCGACGACGCCGGCGACCTTGGCGTCCACCAGCTTCTGCGCCACGGTGTTGCCGATCTTGGGATCGGACTGGTCGTCTTCCGACATCAGCTCGAACTTGACCTTCTTGCCGCCCAGGCTCATGCCGGCCGCGTTGGCTTCGTCGATGGCCAGGCGCGCGCCGTTTTCGTTGTCCTTGCCCAGATGCGCGATGCCGCCGGTGAGCGGGGCGACGCTGCCGATCTTGACCACCATTGGCGGTGGGGGCGCCTGCACGGGCGGCGGGGGAGGCGGTTCTTCCTTGCCGCAACCCATCAAGGCGACAGCGGTAATCACGGCAAGCGAAAGGGCTTTGGTCGGCACGTTCATGGCAATGCTCCGTTGAGGGCGATGAATGACGGGATGGCGGATCGGATGACAAATCAGCCGGGGGGATTCTTGCTTGCTGTGGTGGACTTGTCAATGCTGCAGAGCCCTCGCCATGAGGCAGAATCCCGCCGAAGATTTCGTCTGCGGCAGAGCATCACAGACATATCCCACGAGGGGGCCCTGTCGGGAGCGGGATACCCCACAAGGGGACACCGTCCGCGGCAGGGCGCCGCGGACATAAAAAAGCCAGCCCCACCGTGGGTGGGGCTGGCTTTTCCTGAAGATCCGTCGGGCTTACTTGGCGCCGGCGAGGATCCACTTGACCAAGGTTTGCACGTCCGCATCCTTCACCGCGGCATTCGGCGGCATCGGGATCGGACCCCAGACGCCCTTGCCGCCGGCCTTGACCTTGGCGACCAGCGCTGCCTCGTCGGCAGCCTTGTACTTCTTGGCGACGTCCTGATAGGAGGGGCCGACCAGTTTCTTGTCGACAGCGTGGCAAGCCATGCAGCCGCTCTTGGTGGCGAGGTCCTTGTTGGCGAAAGCCGGGGCCGAAGCCATAACGCCGGCAGCAACCAGCGCGGAGATCAATACCGATTTCATGTGTTTTCCTTTGGTGTGGACAAGTTTTATGAAAGTGCCGGGCAAAACATTGGGAATCGTACCGGATTCGGGGGCTGCTGAAAATTGTTTTGTATCAAGTGATCAGACTCTTCAATTCTGCTGTCGGTTCCGAGCAAATAACGCCACGGCACACCCAGGCGTTGACACGATCGCTTTCCGGCTTGGCGAGTACTGCAGGCAGGGCCGGAGTTCCGTTGGGCAGGCTCAGCACCAACCGTCTTGGGTCGGCGCCCAGTGCGCGCTGCCATTCCTTCATTTCATCGCCAGGGCCGCGCAGGATGATTATGTCCGGCGGAGTGAGCGCTTCTTCCAGGGCGCGCAGGAGGCTGCCGCAGGCGGACGGCGTCTGTGATATCTGCGGCCAGAACAGGTGCAGGGTCTTTTCGGCGGCAGCCAGGTAGCGGGTATCGCCGAGCAGATGTCCGAGGCGTTGCAGCGCGAATGCAGCGATGCCATTGCCGGAAGGCGTGGCATTGTCGTGGCCGGATTTCGGGCGGTGGATCAACGCCTCGTGGTCGTCCGCCGTGAAGAAAAAACCGCCTTCGTCGCGGTCTTCGAAACGGGCCAGCAAGGCATCGGCAAGCTCGACGGCAAAATCGAGGTCGTCGCGCCGGAACTCCGCCTGCATCAGTTCCAGCAGGGCGGCCAGCAGAAACGCATGATCGTCTAGATAGGCGTCGAGGTGGGCGCGGCCGCCCTTGGCTGTCGCCAGCAAACGGCCCCCACCCCCCGACCCCCCCTCGCGCGGGGGTGACGCGTGTTCGCCGCCACGCGGCTCCGGTTCATTGGCTTGCCCCGCCGTGGGGCGGCCCGGCGGCGCGGCGTCGTCCCGCCACATCGTGCGGCGTACGAAGTCCATCGCGCTCCGTGCCGAGGCCAGCCACTCGCCGCGCCCGAAGACTCGCGCCGCGTGAGCCATGCCTTCGATCATCAGCGCGTTCCAGCTGGTCAGCACCTTGTCGTCGCGACCGGGACGGATGCGCTGCTCGCGTGCGGCAAACAGTTTCCGCCGCGCCGATTCGAGCAGCGGGAATTCTGCGTCGCCAAGCGTGCCGGCGACCCTGGCGTGCCAATGGCGGTTTTCGAAATTCGGCGGACCGTCGAAGCCCCAGCGCCGTGTCGCCAGCGTCGACTCTTGCGGCGTGAGCAGCGCCTCGACCTCGCTGCGGTCCCAGACGTAGTACTTGCCTTCTTCGCCCTCCGAGTCGGCGTCGAGCGAGGAGTAGTAACCACCCCCGGCAGACTGCATTTCACGCAGCACCCACGTCACGGTTTCTTCGGCGACGCGCGCGTAGAGCGGATCGCCGGTCTGCGCCCAGGCATCGGCGACGAGCCCGAGCAAGGGCCCGTTGTCGTAGAGCATCTTTTCGAAATGCGGAATCTCCCAGCGTTCATCCACGCTGTAGCGGCTGAAGCCGCCACCGATCTGGTCGTAGATGCCGCCTTCGCTCATGCGCGTCAGCGTGGTCAGCGCCATCCGGCGCAATTCCGGATCGGAGCGGCGCAACAGGAAAGCCAGCTCGGTCGGATGGGGGAATTTCGGCGCGCTGCCGAAGCCGCCGTGGCTGTGGTCGAAACTGCGGGCCAGCGATTCCGCGGCCGCTGCCAGCGGTTGCGGGTCGAATTCGGCGACCGTCGCGGGCTTGCCCGGCACCGTGTTGGCGAGGGCGTGACGCAGTTCGGCGTTCTGCGCGTCGATGTCGCCGCGGCGATCGCGGAAGGCTTCGGCGACGCGTTCGCAGAGGTCGGCAAAGCCGGGCAGGCCGTAGCGCGGCTCTTTCGGGAAATAGGTGC
The DNA here is from genome assembly GCA_030247575.1 of Sulfuritalea sp. GTDB lineage: Bacteria > Pseudomonadota > Gammaproteobacteria > Burkholderiales > Rhodocyclaceae > Sulfuritalea. Next base: position 151,373 of record JAOTRV010000008.1, on the reverse strand, counting down.
CGCCGAAGAAGGGCGTGCCGTCCGGGGCGAGGAACATGGTCAGGGGCCAGCCGCCGCTGCGCCGGGTCAGCATATGGTGCGCGGTCTGGTAGATCTGATCGAGGTCCGGGCGCTCTTCGCGGTCGACCTTGACGTTCACGAACAGGCGGTTCATGACCGCCGCGACCCCGTCATCCTCGAAGGACTCGTGCGCCATGACATGGCACCAGTGACAGGCGGAGTAGCCTATCGAAAGCAGGATCGGCCGGTTTTCCTCGCGCGCCAGAGCGAGCGAGGCCTCATCCCACGGCTGCCAGTGGACGGGGTTGTCGGCGTGCTGGAGCAGGTAAGGCGAGGTTTCGGCAGATAGTCGGTTGGCGAGTTTCGATGACATGGCGGGACCCGGAATTGAGACCCAACTATATCCGATAAAAATAGTCGGGTATAGATCCCGCACCATGCCACCCGACCGGCGGCTCAGATGCCCATTTTTTCGAAAATCTTGTCCAGCTTTTCCTGCAGGGTGGCCGCCGTGAAGGGCTTGACGATATAGCTCGACGCTCCGGCCTGGACGGCGGCGGTGATGTTCTCTTTCTTTGCTTCCTGGGTGATCATCAGGAAGGGCAGGGTCTTCAGGCGGGCGTCGGCGCGCACGTTCTGCAGCAGCGTGAGCCCGTCCATATTGGGCATGTTCCAGTCGGAAACGACGAACTCGAAGTTTCCTTCGCGCAATTTGGTCAGCGCGACGGCGCCGTCTTCGGCCTCGTCGACATTGGTGAAACCGAGCTCTTTCAGCAGGTTGCGCACGATCCGGCGCATGGTCGAAAAATCGTCGACTACCAGGAACCTGAGTGCGGTGCGATCGGTCATGGTATTGGTCGGCGTTGCCATAGCCGGCACTATGCCTCAGCCAGCGGCCGACCAAAACCGCGAATACGGGCCGGAACTGCCTAGCTATCTCCGAGCAAAGCTCGCCACCAGCGCTTCCGGTTTTCGGGGGCCGGGCGCGCCGCGGTCATTTCGTCGGGCTTGACGCGGCTCATGATCCATCCCGGCCCGGGTGGATTCTTCGACGAGCCGCAGGATGATCCGAGATTGTTCGGGTCATAGATCTTGATCAGGCGCGGATTCTGGAGGTCATCGGCATAGACGATGCCGCAGTAGGATTCATGGTGCTCGGCCCGCAGCAGGGCATCGATGCGCTCGATGAAGGCGCTGACGGTGGTGGCGTCGGCCGCATTGGCATTGGTCGGCGCCGCTCCGCTTTGCGTGCCGGCAATGCCGGCCGCCTGCAGATACCAGCCGGCGGCGGGGTCGATGCGTTGCCAGAGCGCCGTCAGTTGGTCCCAGGCCATCACCGACCAGAGGCGGCCGGTGTAGAGGCGCTGGAATTCCGTCACTACTTCCGCTCGGTGACGGACTGGGTGCCGTCGGAGCCGAACGCGATGTCGGCGTCGACGAAGTAGGCGGTGACGCCGCCGCCGAGCATTTTCACCGTGTCGTAGGCTTCGCCGGAACGGGCGCCGGTCGGGCAGACGAACACCACCGGCTTGTCCTTCGGCAGGTCGCCCATTTTCTTCTCGACGTCGCCGACCGGCATGTTGATGGCGCCCGGGAAGGAGCCTTTCTTGAATTCCCTTTCGTCGCGCACATCGACGATGGCGATCTGCGACGGGTTTTCCTTGACGATGCGCTGGAAGGACGCAACGCTGATGCTGCCTTTTTCCTTGCCGGGTTCGATGGCAATGTCGGCTGCCTGGGCGAGCGGGGCGAAGAGCAGCGTGGCGGCACACAGGACGATATTCAGATAACGATTGTTCATGTAGCGAGCTCCATGGGTTGACGGGCCGGATGGGGACGGCGGCTGCCGCCGTCCCCGCGGCACTTATTTCTTGCCTTCGGTGGCAGCCTTCCAGGCCGGATAGCCGGCGGCATAGGTGCGAACCTTCTTGTAGCCGAGCGCCATCGCCTTCTTGGCCGACTTGTCCGACAGATCGCAGGCGAAGCCCTGGCAGAAGAAGATGATCTCTTTCTGCTTGTCCTGCGGCAGCTTGCCGACTTCCTTGTCGAAGCTGGTGTCGGAGATGTTGATGGCGCCGGGGATGGTGCCTTCGCTCTGGACGCGGCGGGCGGGTCGCGAGTCGACCAGCACGATGCCGGCCTTTTCGGCGACGATCTTCTGCATGAAGGCCGTGCTGACGGAGGCGGGTTCGCCCTTGGCTTCCCAGTCGGGGATGCCGGCTTCATAGACCTTGAGGTTCGTGTAGCCGAGCTTCTCGGCCTTCAGGGCCGATTTCGCCGAAAGGTCGCAGGTCGGACCCTGGCAGTAGAAGATGATCTCGGCGTTCTTGTTGGCGGGGAGCAGGGTCGGGGCCAGCTTGTCGAACTGCGAGTCGGGAATGTTGATGGCGCCCGCGATGTGGCCGATGTCGTAGCGGCGCGCGGCGGGGCGCGAATCGACGATCAAGGAGGCCTTCGCGTCGCGCGGCAGCGCGGCGTGCTTCTTGATGTAGGCGAAATCGACGACATGCTTGTAGCGCACCAAGCCTTCCGCCGATCCGGCGGAGCCGGCGCCGGACGAGGTTGACGGCGACTGGGCGCAACCGGCGACAAAGGCGACGGTTGCGGCTATGGCAAACAATTTGAGCTTGCTAATCACGGGTGACCTCCTCTGGTTTTGTTTTAAAGCACGGTAAATTTTTCGGTCGATTCGTTATAGCGGACAAACGCATACCAGACGGCCAGCAGCAGTCCGCCGACGATCAGGGTCCAGCCCCAGCCGGGCAGCAGATCGGGCCAGAAGGCTTGGTAGCCGACCGCGGTGATTTCGAAATTCTCGAGGTTGTCGGGATCGGGCGAGGTCCAGCCGGCCTTCTTGAACAGCGCACTGGCGATGGAACCCATCCAGGCAAAGAAGAACATGGCGACCCATAGCTTGAGATGGCCTTCGCCCATGCGCCACAGCGAACCCGAGGCGCAGCCGCCGGCGAAGATCATGCCGATGCCGAAGATCACGCCGCCGGCGAGCGAACCGATCCAGAAAGTGGGCGGGATGGCGATGTAGGGGTCGATCACCTTCTTCTCGAACAGGAAGGCGGCGAGCGGAATGCCTATCGCCAGCGCGAGGATGACGGCCTTGGTCATGTCGCCTTCGGCGGTCATGAAGGGCTCGCGGAAGGCGCGCGCGAAGCACAGTCGGGCGCGGTGCATGACGAAGCCGATGAGGAAGCCGAGCAGCACGATGACGGCGCGCGTGACCAGCACGGTGTCGGACGAGCCGTACCAGCCGGCGGCCCACAGCAGCACGCCGACGATGACGGTGAGGCCGATCAGGGGGAATATCTTCACCAGTCCGTCCGGGGTGTTGAGCGTCGGCGGGGCGACCATGCCCCATTCGATGTGATCCAGGGTCCACAGTAGCAGCTTGAGGCCGATCACGGCGCCGGCCAGCAGGCCGGCCCACATCACCCAGCCGGCGGGAGAAGAGTGCAGCACCGGATTGAAGAAACCGCCGGTGGTGCAGCCGCCGGCGAGCGAGGCGCCGGTGCCCATCAGCGTGCCGCCCAGCGCGCCCCAAACGAGTTCGAGCTTCGGTGGCCGGCTGATCTGGAACTGGCGCGACATCAGCGCGGCGGCGAAGGCACCGAGCAGCAGCATGATGTTCATCAGTGACATGCGGTGGGTGAAAAAGCCTTCGTCCGGCGCCGGCACGCCGAGCAACGGGGCGAGACCGATCAGGTGGTTGAACTGGTCGCCCCAGTAACGCACGCCACCGAACACCCCCCAGAACAGGCCGTTGATCATCAGCGCGACGACGATCAGCACCAGAAGGATGGCGCCGGTGAAGGGCGACCATTCCTCGACGAAAATCTTGCCGTAATCGGCCTTGAAGCCGTCACTCCAGCTCATGGGCGGGCGCTCCGCTTGCTTGCGGTATCGGTCAGTTGCAGCTGGCGGGCGCTTCGCCGTCCTTGGCGCCGCGCTGCAAGAACAGCTGGATGTCCGCCAGCAATTCCGTCTCGGGCACGGCAATGAACTTTTCCGCCGCCTTGTTGCCGGACTTGATGCTTTCGCGATAGGTCTTGCTGACGTACTGCTTGACCGTTTCCTTGCCCTTGCCATGCTTGTCGGCCTTGACGTAGGCCGCCCATTCCGCCTTGGTCTTGGAACTGGGGTTGATGGTGCCCACCGGCTGCGTGACGTGGCAGGAGGTGCACACACTGCGGTAGTAAACGCGACCACGCTTCCAGTCGGCGTCGTAGGCGAAGGCGGTGGAGGCGAACAGGGAAAGCGCGGTGCCGACAGCCAGAGTGGTGGTGAGTTTCATGGTGGTGCTCCTTGGCAAATATTCGATACTGAAGTTTATTGAAGGGTCAGGACCGGTTTATGCAGAACTTCTATCGGCCGCAAAATTTCCTTGATCAATCCACTTCCTCCCAGCCGGTGATCATGGCCTTGATGTGGGCCGTGGGCGTGTGGCCGGCGGTGGTCAGATAGACATGGGCGATGAGGAAGGCGAGCATCATGAAGGCGCCGATGATGTGTCCGGTGGCGACCCATTCCAGTTGCAGGCCGGTCAGCCCCCAGGCGGCCCACTTGTCGTAGAACAGGTAGAGCCCGCCGGTGATCCAGAGCAGCGGCCCGACGCAGATCAGGATGAACAGGTAGGCCAGCCGTTGCAGCGGATTGTGCTTGCGCAATTGCGTCAGCTTGAACGGGTGCGGCTCATGTTTGAAAATGCCGACGGAGTAGTAACGGACCATCGCCAGAACCTTCTCCGTGGTCGGGATGTACTGCTTCCACTCGCCGGTGGTGAAGTGCCAGAAGATCGCGAACACCCACAGGCCGATCAGAGTCCATGCGGCGGTGGTGTGGTAGGCCACGGCCTTTTCGAAGCCGAAGATCGTATAGGTGCCGTGGATGTCGAAGGCGGTCAGCATCAGGAACATGATCAGACCAGCCTGCGACCAGTGCCAGAAGCGCTCAAAGCGCTTGAAGACGTAGATACGTTCAGCCATTTCAGTTCTCCTTGAGGCTTAGTGGCGGCGAGCGGTGACGATGCGCATTGCGCCGTGGCCGAGTACGCCGAGCAGGGTCAGCAAGACGATGGCCCAGCCGGCGGTGTCCAGCAACTTGTTGTTGTCGCGCACCGGGATGTAGACGCCCTTGATACCCGCCAGGCGGCTATCCTTGCTGTGGCATTCGACGCAGCCCAGCGCCTTTTCCTTGGGCGCGACCATGTGGTTGATCGGCCAGGACATCTCGGTTTTGATGAAGTCGATCTTGCCCGAGAAGGGGTGGCCGGACGTGTTCATGCCGACCGCAATGGCCTTGTCCCAATTGAGGTTCTTCCAGTAGCCGGTGTCGTCGTTGCCCGCCGTGTGCGGCGTGACCAGCGTCTTGTTCACCGGGTCATAAGGCTGCGAGCCGCGGAACACCTTCATCGGCCAGATCATCGACTTGCCGTCGGTCGGGCTGCCACCGATCTTGTTGATCGGCGTGCGCTGATCGCTCTTCTCGACCTTGTCGGTAATCAGCGTGTAAGTGACGTTGCCGTTGAACCAGACGTACTCGGGTTTGACGTTCTCGCCGAGCGTGAAGTCGCCTTTTCTCGATTCGTAGATGATGCGGCCCTTGGCGTCCTTCTTCGTGATCTGCTTGCCGTTCGCATCGAGCTGGCCGGCCGTCGACCAGTCCCAAGTCATCTTGGTGGGAATGCCGCCGCGGGCGAAGCTGGGAATGTGGCAGGTCTGGCAGGCGATCTTGGTCGCGTGCTGGTTCAGCCGCGCTTCCTTCTTGTGCGGCGCGTTGCTGTGACAGGCGACGCAGGTGGCCGGATTGCCGTTATCAGCCTTGCCGCGCACGTGCGCACCCTTGCTGTCCTTGGCCGTCGGCGTGTAACGACTGCCGGCGACATCGTGGCTCGATGTCTTATGGCAGGTGCCGCAGGAGAAGTCGAGTCCGGTGGCGTCCATATGCACATCGAGTTCCTTCTCGGGTGCGGACATCGAACTGTCGAGGTCGCCGTGCTTGACGCCGTCGCCGCCGCCACCAAAAAAGTGGCAGGCGCCGCAGGTGTCGCGGCTGGACTTGCCGACTTTCTGCGCGATCTTGGAAAGATCGATGGCCTTGAGCACCTTCCCCGATCCCGGCGGGAATTCCATATCCTTGGTGACCACGTTGCCGGCCAGTCCGGAGGGCTTCTTGTAGTTGCCGGTGGTGTCGTGGCAGGCCAGGCAATCGACGTTTTCCTCGGACTTGAAGTCGAAGCTGGCATCTTTCCAGCCGTAGCCGATGTGGCAACTGTTGCAGGCCGCTTCGTTCGAGGCGACGGAAATGCAGAAGTTATTGACGACGGTCTTTTTACCCAGCGTCTGCTTGGTATCGGGATTCAGGTATTCCCATTTCCAGTGCTTGGTGCGGTGGATCTGGCCGGCGGCCTCGGTGTGGCATTCCAGGCAGGCCTTGGTGACTTCCGGTCCGGAATTGAAGGTCTTCTGTAGTTGCTTGAACTTGGTGTGATCGGCGGTAGTGGTCAGCTTGAGCGGCTTGGCCTCCGGCTTCGCTTCATCTGCGAAAACGGGGCCGGTGGCAGCCAGCCAGCCGGCGCTGCACAGCATCAGCGCGGCCCGAGTGAATGAATGACGCATGAGACACCTCCATCGACTGCATGACGAATCTTATGACGATCATTATTCGCTTATATACTGATGCGAATTTGATGCAAGTCAAGAAAGCTGCGATATATCCCTTACCGCGCCGGTGTCGGCCGAGGTGGTCATTGCGGCATAGGCTTTGAGCGCCGCCGAGACTTCGCGCTGCCGATTTACGGGCTTCCACGCCGCCGTACCGCGCGCTTCCATCGCTGCGCGCCGTTCCGCCAGCGCCGACTTTTCGATGGCGAGGTGGATGCGCCGGTTGGGGATGTCGATCTCGATGGTGTCGCCCTCCTCCACCAGACCGATGGCGCCGCCGGCCGCCGCTTCCGGCGAGGCGTGGCCGATGGAAAGCCCCGAGGTGCCGCCGGAGAAGCGGCCGTCGGTGAGCAGGGCGCAGACCTTGCCCAGGTCCTTGGACTTCAGATACGAGGTGGGATACAGCATTTCCTGCATGCCGGGGCCGCCCTTGGGACCTTCGTACACCACCACCACGATGTCGCCGGCGACGATCTGGTCGGCGAGGATTTTCTCCACGGCTTCCTCTTGCGACTGGCAGACGCGGGCGCGGCCGGTGAATACGAGGTTGGAATCATCGACGCCGGCGGTCTTCACCACGCAGCCCTTCTCCGCGATGTTGCCGAACAGCACGGCCAGCCCGCCGTCCTGGGAATAGGCGTGGGCCTTGTCGTGGATGCAGCCGTTCTCGCGATCGAGGTCGAGCCTCGGGTAGCGGCGCTTCTGCGAGAAGGCGACCTGCGTCGGCACGCCGCCGGGCGCGGCGCGGTAAAAGTCATGCACCGCCGGGCTGGAGTTGCGCTTGACGTCGCAGCAGTCGAGCGCCTCGCCCATGCTCGGGTACAGCACGGTCGGGCAATCGCGATTGATCAGCCCGGCGCGGTCCAGTTCGCCGAGGATGGCCATGATGCCGCCAGCGCGATGCACGTCCTCCATGTGGTACTTCTGCGTTGCCGGGGCCACCTTGGCCAGGCAGGGCACCTTGCGCGACATGCGGTCGATGTCGGCCAGGGTGAAGTTGACGCCGGCCTCCTGTGCGGCGGCCAGCAGGTGCAGCACGGTGTTGGTCGAGCCGCCCATGGCGATGTCCAGCGCGATCGCGTTCTCGAAGGCGGCAAAGCTGGCGATCGAGCGCGGCAGCACCGTAGCGTCGTCCTGCTCGTACCAGCGCCGGCAGAGGTCGACGGCGACGCGGCCGGCCTTGCGGAACAGCATTTCGCGGTCGGCGTGCGTCGCCAGCAGCGAGCCGTTGCCCGGCAGCGAGAGGCCGAGCGCCTCGGTCAGGCAGTTCATCGAGTTTGCGGTGAACATGCCCGAGCAGGAGCCGCAGGTCGGGCAGGCCGAACGCTCCATGGCGGCCACGTCCTTGTCGCTGTTTTTGCTGTCGCCGGCTTCGATCATGGCGTCGATCAGGTCCACCATGCGGTACTCGCCGTGCCACTTGACCTTGCCGGCCTCCATCGGCCCGCCGGAGACGAACACGGTCGGGATGTTGAGGCGCAGCGACGCCATCAGCATGCCCGGGGTGATCTTGTCGCAATTCGAAATGCAGACCATGGCATCGGCGCAATGGCCATTGACCATGTACTCGACCGAGTCGGCGATCAGTTCGCGCGAGGGCAGCGAATACAGCATGCCGCCGTGGCCCATGGCGATGCCGTCGTCGATCGCGATGGTGTTGAATTCCTTGGCGACGCCGCCCGCCGCCTCGATCTCGCGCGCCACCAGTTGCCCCATGTCCTTCAGATGCACATGGCCCGGCACGAACTGGGTGAAGGAATTGACCACGGCGATGATCGGCTTGCCGAAATCGCCATCCTTCATGCCGGTGGCGCGCCACAGCGCGCGGGCGCCGGCCATGTTGCGGCCGTGGGTGGAAGTGCGGGAACGGTAGGCGGGCATGGGAATCTCCTGCGATGGGCGCGATGGCCTGAAAAGATTCCCTGATTTTAGCGGAAGCCTTGCAGCGAGCGAAATCGCCGTCCCGCTGGCGCCGACTTTCAGGCGCCGGCGATTTTCGCAGCGATCTGCTGCGCCACGTCGCGCCCCTGCTCGTCTTTCTCCAACGCCAAGAGAAACAGACAGCGCCCGCTGCTCGATGTTTCCCATTGGTGCCCTACTTGGGACTTTTCGCGGGTTTCATCGTTCAGCAAATGTGCGCCCTTGTACAGGCTATCGCCCTGGATCAGCAGGTTTTCCGCGTTGCCGTCGCCGTGGGCGGATTGAAACTCCAGCAAGTGATAGGGCACGACAGCGGCAACCTGGGTCGCCTGCGCCTTGTTGACCCAGTCGAGGAAGGGCATTTGTTGCCTGTGTGGCAGAAAGGGACTTGATTCTGCCCCACAGGCAAATTCGTAGCCCATCTGACATTTGGGCGAGACGCTATGTCAGATGCTGTCGAGAATTGCCGGATGGACATCGGACAGGCAATCAACGCCATCAGAAAGCGCAAGCAGCTCAAGCTGGATGCGGTCGCTTATGACGCCGGAACGGACACGGGGTATCTGTCGCGGATCGAGAATGACGGGCGCAAACCGTCGCTGAAAATGCTGGAGCAGATTGCCGCAGCGCTCGACACGCCGGTGTCGGCCATCTTTGCGCTGGCCGAGGGACGCGGCGAGAAAGCCAGACTCCCCGACGAATTTACCGAGGACGATACCGGTGACCATGCGACGGAGTTGGCGCAACTGCGCCGCAGCTTCCGCGAGTTGTCGCCTGCCAATCGCCGCATCGCGGTGGAACTGCTCAAGGCGCTGGAGCGGGCGCAGACCTGATATCGACCGTCGCTGCCTTGATTAATGCTATCGCCAGTGATAGCATTTCTTCATGATTGACTTGATCGTCGACACCAATGTGTTTGTATCCGCGTTGATCAGCGAGGCGGGCGCATCGCGAGAGGTCGTCAGGCGTTGCTTGCAGGGGCGCTATCAGGCATGCATTTCCCTGGCCCTGTTTGCCGAGTATCGGGATGTTCTCGGACGGCACGAGTTGTTTGCCAACTGCCCGCTGGATGCCACCGAGAGGGACGAGCTGTTTCGGGCCTTCATGGCGGTGTGCCGGATGACCGACATCTATTATTTGTGGCGGCCCAACCTGCCCGACGAAGCGGACAATCATGTACTGGAACTAGCCGTAGCGGCGCGCGCGGCAGCGATAGTGACCCACAACCGCGCCGATTTTGTGCGCTCGGAACTGCGCTTTCCGGAACTCCGGATTCTTGCGCCGGCCGAATTGCTGAAGGAGACCTGAACATGTCCGTCGTTACCCTGCGCCTTCCCGACGCCAAGCATGCACGCCTCAAGCAACTGGCTGCCAGCCGTCACACCAGCGTGAATCGCCTGCTCGATGAACTGGCGACCATCGCGCTGGTGCAGCACGACTTGACGCTGCAATTTCGCGCCGCCGCCGATTCCGGCGATCCGGCGCGAGGGCTGGCGCTGCTGGAAAAGCTCGACAAGCATTTCGGTTCCTCGTGACGCCGTGGCGCCAGCGCCGACTTTTGAGCCACCGCGCCGGTTGCTAGGCAAGGAGGCCATCATGCATACATGGCAATTACGCGACGCCAAGAGTCGCTTCAGCGAGTTGGTGAACCGCGCGTCTACTACTGAAGGTCCTCAGCTCGTCATTCGGCGCGGGACGGAGGCGGTGGTGGTGATCGCCGCGCCACGCGGCGAAGCGCTGGATACCGCCCGTTCGGACAATGCCGTGCGGACGCTCGACGTGTGAGCTACCCGATCGACACCTGCCCCCGGCCACCATGCTGATCCATCCCCAGTTCGACCCCATCGCCGTTTCCATCGGTCCGCTGGCCGTGCGCTGGTACGGCCTGATGTATCTGGCCGGCTTCATCGCTTTCCTCTGGCTCGGCAAGCGGCGCGCGGCTGCGCAGCCCTGGCATGGCATGAGTGGGCAGGACGTCGACGATCTGCTGTTCTACGGCGTGCTCGGCGTTATCCTCGGCGGGCGGCTCGGACAGGTGCTGTTCTACGAGCCGGGTTACTACCTGGCGCATCCGCTGGAGATCCTCGCCGTCTGGAAAGGCGGCATGGCCTTCCACGGCGGCATGCTCGGCGTGTTCGTGGCGATGGCGCTGTTTGCCAGAAAAACCGGCCGGACATTTTTTCAAGTCACCGACTTCATCGCGCCGCTGGTGCCGCTGGGCCTGATGGCCGGGCGCATCGGCAACTTCATCAACGGCGAACTGTGGGGCCGGGTCGCCGACGCCACGCTGCCTTGGGCGATGATTTTCCCGCGGGTCGACAGCCTGCCGCGCCACCCGTCGCCGTTGTATCAGGCGGCCGGCGAGGGCCTGCTGCTGTTCCTTATCCTCTGGCTGTTCTCGGCGCGCCAGCGAGCGGTGGGGGCCGTGTCGGGAATGTTCATGGTCGGCTACGGCGTACTGCGCTTCGCCGCCGAATATTTCCGCGAGCCGGATCACGGCATCTTCGGGCTGTCCTACACGGTCAGCATGGGACAGTGGCTGAGCCTGCCGATGGTGCTGTTCGGGATCTGGCTGATGCTGCGCAAGCCGGTCGCCGCGGGCCGCTGATTCAGCGCGTGCGCCAGGAGTAGTGGCAGGCGATGCAGCCTTCGGTCAGCTTCGGCAGCAGAGTCAAGGCTTTTTCGCGGTCGCCGCTGCTCGCTGCCTTGGCGAATTCGCTGGCGGCAACGTGGCCGTCGTTGCCGATGCTGTGCATCGCGGGCGGCATGTGCGGGCCCGGCCGTGCGTTGAAAGGTTTGTCGCGGTGTTTGCCTTGCGCGGACTGTCCCAGCGCCTTTTCTGCCAGTTGACCGGCTTCCTTTACCTTGCCGGCGGCCATCAGTGTCAGGACTTCGTTGATGGCGAGCAGGTTGCCGAGCATTTCCTCGCGCAGCGACTCCTGCGCGGCAGGCGGCAGCGTTGCCAGTTGGCGATGATCCTCGGCCAGCGCAGCGCCGGCAATGAATGCGGCCATCAGGAACAGCGATTTTGCTTTCACGTCGGACTCCTCAGCGAAATACCACGGTCTTGTTGCCGTGGACCAGCACGCGGTCTTCGAGGTGGTAGCGCAGGCCCCGCGCCAGCACGGTCTTCTCGATGTCCTTGCCGTAGCGCACCATGTCCTCGACCGAATCGGAGTGGTCGATGCGGATCACGTCCTGCTCGATGATCGGGCCCTGGTCGAGTTCCGCGGTCACGTAGTGGCAGGTGGCGCCGATCAGCTTGACGCCGCGTGTGTAGGCCTGGTGGTAGGGCTTCGCGCCGACGAAGGAAGGCAGGAAGCTGTGGTGGATGTTGAGGATACGTCCCGGATAGGCGGCGCACAGGTCCGGTGAGAGGATCTGCATGTAGCGCGCCAGCACCATGGTGTCGCCGCGCACGTCCTCGAACAGGCGTTGCACCTCGGCGTAGGCGGCGGCCTTGTTGTCGGGCGTCACCGGCACGTGATGGAAGGGGATGCCGTGCCACTCGACGAAGCCGCGGAAGGTGTCGTGATTCGATATCACGCAGGCGATCTCGATGTCGAGTTCCTTCGACTGCCAGCGCGCCAGCAGGTCGTAGAGGCAATGCTCCTGCTGCGAGACCAGCACCACGACGCGCTTCTTCACTGCTGAATCGTTGATGCGCCAGTCGAGTTGCAGCTCGTCGGCCACCGGCTGGAAGCGGCGGCGGAATTCGGCAAGCTCGAAGGGCAGCGAGTCGGCCCTGACCTCGATGCGCATGAAGTAGCGGACGTCCCGCATTTCCGTTGCTTCGTCGGCGTGGAAGCTCGATTCGAGAATCCAGCCCTTGTGTTCGGCGATGAAGCCGGTGACGCGGGCGATGATGCCGACCTGGTCGGGGCAGGAGGCGGTCAGCGTGTAGAAGCGCGCTTTATGCATCAGATGCGTGCCGCCGCCTTGTCGATCTCGCTGCGCAGTTCGGCGTAGTTCATGGTCACCGGAAACTGGGGAAACTCGTCGATCACGTTCTGCGGCGGGTGGAACAGGATGCCGGCGTGGGCCTCGGCCAGCATGGCGGTGTCGTTGTAGGAATCGCCGGCGGCGATCACCTTGAACCTGAGCTCGCGAAAACGCCGCACGGATTCCATTTTCTGGTTCGGCATGCGCAGGTGGTAGTTCACCACGAAACCGGCGGCATCCGTTTCCAGCTTGTGACAGAACAGCACCGGCATGTTCAGCTGCGCCATCAGCGGCATGGCGAATTCGTAAAACGTGTCGGACAGGATGATGACCTGGTAGTCGCGCCGCAGGGCGTCGAGGAAGTCCCTGGCGCCGGCCATCGGCCCCATGTCCGAAATCACCTTCTGGATGTCCGGCAGGCCGAGCTTGTGCTTCTTGAGCAAGTCGAGCCGATACTTCATCAGCTTGTCGTAGTCGGGTTCGTCGCGTGTCGTGCGGGAGAGTTCCGGGATGCCGGTGCGCTTGGAAAACTCGATCCAGATTTCCGGAACGAGCACACCTTCGAGATCGAGACAGACGAGTTGCACTGAAATTCTCCAAGAGTCGACGCCGGCGCGCTCTGCGTACCTGGGCTTCCACTTCGTGGGCAGGTAACGGCGGCGGGCCGAATGCCGCGAAAGTGCGCGATTTTACCTATAATCCGCTAACCCGCCTTCGCGTTGTCTCAAGGTCCCATCGCCGTGCAGCTGTTCGCTCTGGGCATAAACCATCATACGGCCCCGCTCGCGGTACGCGAGCAGGTGGCGTTCGACCCCATGCGCATGGGGCAGGCTTTGCACGACCTGTTGCGGGCGAAAAGCGTGCGCGAGGCGGCGATTCTGTCGACCTGCAACCGCACCGAGCTCTATTGCACGGCCGAAAATCCCCAAGTGGCTGCGGACTGGCTGGCGGAGTATCACTCGCTGTCGCCGCAGAAAATCCACCCCTACCTCTACCAGCATCCGCAAAAGGATGCGGTGCGCCACATGTTCCGCGTCGCGGCCGGGCTGGACTCGATGGTGCTGGGCGAGCCGCAGATTCTCGGCCAGATGAAGCAGGCGGCGCGCGCCGCCGAAGAGGCCGGAACCCTGGGCACGCTGCTCGGCAAGCTGTTCCAGCGCACCTTTGCGGTGGCCAAGGAAGTGCGGTCGACCACCGCCATCGGCGCCAATACGGTTTCCATGGCGGCTGCGGCCGTGCATCTTTCGGCGCGGATTTTCGACAGCCTCGCGGAGCAGCAGGTGCTGTTCATCGGCGCCGGCGAAATGGTCGAGTTGTGCGCCGCGCATTTCGCCGCGCAGAAGCCGAGGCGGCTCACGATCGCCAATCGCACCCTGGAGCGCGGCGCCGGTCTGGCCGCGCGTTTCGGCGGCGATGCGATGCGGCTGGATCAGCTGGGCGAGCGTCTGGCGGATTACGACATCGTGGTGTCCTGCACCGCCAGTTCGCTGCCCATCATCGGTCTCGGCATGGTCGAGCGCGCCCTGAAAGCACGCCGTCACCGCCCGATGGTGATGGTCGATCTCGCCGTGCCGCGCGACATCGAGGCCGAAGTGACGCGGTTGGACGACGTCTTCCTCTACACTCTCGACGACCTCGGCCAGATCGTCGAATCCGGCCTTGAATCGCGGCAGGCCGCGGTGGTCGAGGCCGAGGCGATCATCACCGACCGCGTCTCCGGTTTTCTGCACTGGCTCGAAGCGCGCGAGACGGTGCCGACCATCCGCGCCCTGCGCGATACCGCCGAACGCGCCCGCCGCCACGAACTGGAGCACGCCCTCAAGCTGCTGGCGCGCGGCGACGATCCGGCCAAGGTGCTCGACGCGCTGTCGCACGGCCTCACCAACAAGCTGCTGCACGCCCCGACCCATGCCCTGAATCAGGCCGAAGGTCACGAGCGCGCGGAAGTGGCTGATCTCATTTCCCGCATCTATCGCCTCAATTCCGGGGAGTAGGTACGTGTTCCCGCGTCGCCTGTCCGGCGCCGTCGGGGCGCCCAAGTCCATCCGCCCGTGAGCCGACTGCCCCTATTCGATTTCGCGGGCTGGACGCTGACCGTCCTGCGCCGGGTTCTTTATCTGGTGACACGGACGCAGGTCTTTCCGGAAACACCCGAGACGCTCAAGCTGCGGCCCGACTTGCCGGTCTGCTACGTGCTCAACGAGCGCCATCTTTCCAATTTGCTGGTGCTCGATCACGAGTGCCGCGAACTGGGCCTGCCGGCGGCATTGAGGCCCTTGCGCGACCGCGCCTTCACGGCGCGGCGGTCCGTGTTCTTTCTTTCCGGCAAGCCGCGCGGCAGCATTGTGTCGAATCCGCGCAGCGATCACTCGGAATTGCTCAGATCGCTGGTCAGAACCGCGGTCGCCAATTCCGGTTTCGACGTGCAACTGGTTCCGGTGACGATACTCTGGGGCCGCGAACCCGGGAAACAGGAATCGGTGCTGAAGGCGCTGTTTGCAGAGACCTGGCAGCAGGTCAGCACGCTGCGCCACTTGTTTGCGATCGTGATTCACGGCCGGCATACCGTCGTGCGCTTCAACGCCCCGATCTCCCTGCGCGAACTGCTGAGCGGCGATGTCGACGAGCGCCGTGCGGTGCGCAAGCTCGGGCGGATTCTGCGGGTGCACTTCCGGCGCCAGCGCGAGATGGCGATCGGTCCCGACCTGTCCCACCGCCGCACCCAGTTGCGTTCGCTGCTGAACATGCCGTCGGTGCGCGCCGCCATCGCCGCCGAAGCGGACAGCAAGTCAATCTCCCTGCTTGCCGCGCAACGATCGGCGCGGGAGTTCGCGATCGAGATCGCCTCTGACTACACCTATTCCGTGGTGCGGGCGTTCGCCCTGTTTCTGACCTGGGTCTGGAACAAGGTCTACAACGGTGTCGAGGTGCATAACTTCGAGCGCGTGACGCAAGTGGCGCCGGGGCACGGCATCGTCTATGTGCCCTGCCACCGCAGCCATATCGACTACCTGCTGCTGTCCTACATCATCTTCAACCGGGGCCTGATGGTGCCGCATATCGCCGCCGGGGCCAACCTGAACTTGCCGCTGGTCGGTTCCGTGTTGCGGCGCTCGGGCGCCTTTTTCCTGCGTCGCAAGATCAAGGGCGAGCCGCTCTACGCGACAGTGTTTCAGGAGTATGTGCACCTGATGATCGACCGCGGCTTTCCGATGGAGTATTTCATCGAAGGCGGTCGCAGCCGCAGCGGACGCACCCTGGCACCGAAAGCCGGCATTCTGGCCATGACGGTGCAAAGCTTCGTCCGCAGCCGTGCCCGGCCGCTGGTGTTCGTTCCCGTGTATATCGGCTACGAGAAGTTGATGGAGGGCAGCAGCTATCTGGCCGAACTCCATGGCCGGCCCAAGAAATCCGAATCGCTGATCGGATTGCTGCGCGCAGCGCAGGTGCTCAGGCAGAATTTCGGCAGGGTGCACGTGAATTTCGGCCCGCCGCTGGCCCTGGCCGAGTTCCTCGATGCGCATCACCCGTCGTGGCGGGACGAGAATTTCGACGCACAGGCGCCCTGGCTGCGCGGCGCCGTCGATGCGACTGCCACGGAGCTGGCACGCAGGATCAACGGCCTGGCGGTGGTGACCCCGGTGAATCTGGTGGCGGTGACATTGTTGTCCACGCCCAAGCATGCCGCCGACATGCGCCTGCTGCAGGGGCAGATCGAGCACCTCCAGTATCTGCTGACTGAGACGCCCTACGCCGAAACCATCATTCAATGCGGGATGCCTGCACAGGCGGTGATCGACTATGTGTGCCGGCTCGATCTGGTGCAACGCTATCCGCACCCCCTGGGCGACATGATTCGCGCCGAGGAGCAGCAGGCCGCGCTGCTGGTCTATTTCCGCAACAATGTGCTGCACCTGTTCGCCTTGCCCGCGCTGCTGGCCTGCCTGGTCAGCCACAACCAGGTGCTGACGCGGCAACGCGCCAGGGAGGCGATCAAGGGCATCTACGGCCTGCTGCGCGCCGAGCTGTTCCTGCCATGGGAAGTCGACCGGCTCGATGTGCTGATCGACCGCACCGAGGCGGCGCTGTCCTCGCGCGGCCTGATCATCGGGGACGGCCAGAGCGCCCTACTGCGCGCGCCGCCGCCCAACAGCGAGGCCAGTCCGGAACTGCGCCAGCTGGGCGAGATCATCCGCCCCACGCTGGAACGGCAGTTCCTCACCCTGGCGCTGCTGCAGCATCACGGCAGCGGCCGCCTGACCCGCGCCGCGCTCGAAGAGGCCACCCACCTGCTGGCACAGCGGCTGGCGATGCTCTACGAATTCAACTCCGCCGAGTTTTCGGAAAAACTGCTGTTCGCCAACGTGATCCGCAATCTGATCGATGCCGGCATCCTGCAGGCCGACGACGCGGGCCTGCTGTGCTTCGACGAGCGGATCACCCTTGCCGCGGCACAGACCGAGCTGCTGCTGGCGGCGGAGGTGCGGCACAGCATCCAGCTCATCGCCCGCGCCGCCCCGGCCGTGGATTCGGCGACAACTCCGGCCGCGAGTTCGTGAATCCGGCACCTTCCGACGCTCTCCATCCCGCCCATGAAAAAAAGCATCCTCGACAAACTTGAACGCCTGAGCGAACGGCTGGCCGAAATCGACGGCCTGCTTGGCGGCGAGCACGCCGCCCGCGACATGGACAGCTATCGCAAGCTCACCCGCGAGCGCGCCGACATCATGCCGGTGGTCGAACTCTTCCATGCCTACCGTAGCGCCAGCGCCGACTTTTCAGGTGCCGCCGAGATGCTGTCCGATCCGGAGATGAAGGAGCTCGCGCTGGCCGAACAAGCGTCCGCCAGCGCCGAAATGGCCCGGCTCGAAGTGGAGTTGCAGCGCGCCCTGCTGCCGAAGGACCCGAACGACGACCGCAACCTGTTTCTGGAAATCCGCGCCGGCACCGGTGGCGACGAGTCCGCACTGTTCGCCGCCGACCTGTTCCGCATGTACAGCCGTTATGCCGAACGCCAGCGCTGGAAGGTCGAGATCGTCTCGCGCAGCGAATCCGACCTCGGCGGCTTCCGCGAAATCATCGCCCGCATCGAGGGCAATGGCGCCTATTCGAAGCTCAAGTTCGAGTCGGGCGGCCATCGGGTGCAGCGCGTGCCGGTGACCGAAACCCAGGGGCGGATCCACACCTCGGCGTGCACCGTGGCGGTGATGCCGGAGGCCGACGAACTGGTCGACATCGACATCAATCCGGCCGACCTGCGCATCGACACCTTTCGCGCCTCCGGCGCCGGCGGCCAGCACATCAACAAGACCGACTCGGCGGTGCGCATCACGCACATTCCGACCGGCATCGTCGTCGAATGCCAGGACGACCGCTCGCAGCATCGCAACAAGGCGCAGGCGATGTCGGTGCTGGCGGCGCGCATCAACGACGCCAAGCAGCGCGAGCAGCAGCAGAAGATCGCCTCCGAGCGCAAATCCCTGATCGGCTCGGGCGACCGCTCCGAACGCATCCGCACCTACAACTTCCCGCAAGGGCGGATTACCGACCATCGCATCAACCTGACGCTGTACAAGATCGACGCCATTATGGACGGGGATCTCGATGAACTGGTCGGCGCCCTGACGGCCGAGCATCAGGCCGAATTGCTGGCGGCGCTCGCCGAATGAGCGCCGTGCGCCGGACCGCCCCGAGCCGGCGCCAGCCAATGCTGTGCCGGCAGTCGAACCTCCGTTGCCGCCACCCTTGGGTGGGCCGGTGACTACCGTGTCCGCGGCACTTGCGGCGGCTCGGGCGAAGCTGCCGGCGGGCGAGGCGCGCCTGCTGCTGGGGCATGTGCTGGACCGGTCCGCGGCATGGCTGGTCAGTCATGACGATCAGGTGCTTGATGAAGACGAACTGCTCGCCTTCGCTTCGCTGGTGGCGAGGCGCGCGGACGGCGAACCGGTGGCCTATCTCCTTGGACGCCGGGAGTTCTTCGGTCGCGAGTTCACGGTCTCGAGCGCCGTGCTGATTCCGCGTCCGGAGACCGAACTGCTGGTCGACATTGCGCTTGCAGGAGTCGACGCCGGCGGCACGGCAAGAATTCTCGACCTCGGCACCGGTAGCGGCTGCATCGCGATCACGCTGGCGCTGGAAATCCCGCAGGCGCAAGTGACGGCGGTCGACGCCTCGGCCGCGGCGCTGGGGGTGGCGCAACAGAACGCGGAACGGCTCGGCGCCGAAGTGCGTTTGCTGCAAAGCCACTGGTTCGACGGCCTGGCCGGCGAACGCTTCGATCTGGTCGTCACCAACCCGCCCTATATCGCCGCCGCCGATCCGCACCTTCTCGCCGGCGACTTGCGTCGCGAGCCGGTGGCGGCGCTGGCGAGCGGTGCGGACGGGCTGGACGCCATTCGCCAGATCGTTGCCGCCGCGCCCGCGCACCTGGCGCCGGGTGGGTGGCTCTGGCTGGAGCACGGCTACGACCAGGCCGAAGCGGTGCGGGCATTGCTCGCGGCGGCGGGCCTGTCCGCCATCGACCAGCACCGCGATCTTGCCGGCATTGTCCGCGTCAGCGGCGGCCGGCGGGCGTGAAAGCAGGCCGCGGCCCGGGTACCATCGCGCACCCTCCGGTCGTTGCGGCAGAAATTTGACACCTCAAGCAAACTTAATGCATAATGCATGAGATCGGTGCCGGCAATTCAGCGTGCGCCTTCATGAGCGGGGGCCTGCGGCGCGCCCGGGTATGCAGCAGTGCCGTGTGTCCGGCGGCGAGAAGGAAGGCACGATGAAGTGGGATGACAGCTTCGCGATCGGCATCGAAGCGATCGACAATCAGCACAAGAAGATCTTCGAGCACCTGCTTGCGATCGAGAACTCGGTGGCGAAACGGGAGCCCTGGCACATCCTGCACTTCTTTCTGAGGCAGCTCGCCGAGTCCCTGAAATTCCATCTGGCCGTCGAGGAATCCCTGCTGGAGATCGTTCGCTATCCGGATATTGCCTATCACGGCGCCGCACATGCCGGATTGCTCGAGCAGATGGCCGAGCTGGAGAGCCGGTTGCAGCAGAAGCCCTCGGCCGAGAGCCTGGTCGGTTTCTTCGAGACCTGGTTCGTCCGCCATGTCCTCAGTGCCGACCGGGAATACGCGGCCTATATCGAAGAGAATTTTCCTCGGCTCATGGGGGGATCGCAGGCACCGGCAGGTTCGTGACGTCCGGAGGCGGACGCGGCATTCCTGCGGCATCGCGGTTGCCGGCCCGACCGTTCGCGCCGCCAAAAGAAAACGGCGCCGGAAGCATCCGGCGCCGTTTTGACTGGAGCGAAGCGGCTTAGCGAAGACCGGCGATGTAGTCGGCGACCGCCTTGATTTCGGCGTCGGTCATCTTCAGCGCGACCATGCGCATCATCTTGTTCGGATCGTTGGCACGGCCGCCGTCGCGGAAACTCTTCAACTGCGCTTCGGTGTATTCGGCAAACTGGCCGCCGATGCGCGGATATTGCGCGGGAATGCCGGCACCGGCCGGCCCGTGACACGCGGCGCAGGCAGGCAGGCCCTTGGCCAGGTCGCCGGCGCGATACAGCTTCTGGCCCAACTCGATGGTTTCGCGATTCTTTGCCGTTTCGCCCTTTTGCACTTGCGACGCAAAGTAAGCCGCCAGATCACGCATCTGGCCTTCGTCGTAGGCGGCGATCATGCCGTTCATGATCGCATTCACGCGCTCGGGTTGTTTGCCTTCGGCCGCCTTGAAGTTCTTCATCTGCTTGAACAGGTATTCCGGGTGCTGTCCCGCCAGTTTGGGATTCACGGCAAGGGGGCTGTTGCCATCCGGGCCATGACAGGCCACGCAGACCGTGGTGGCGACGGCTTGGCCGCGTGCGGCATCGCCTTTCGGGGTTGCCTTGGCGGCATCGGCGGCATGAACGCCGAATGCGGCCAGCGCGCACAGCAGGGGAAGCAGGCAACTGGGCAGGGAATGCTTCATGAACAAAAACTCCTCGGAAACTGCAGGATTCGGAAATTGTAAACCTGATATTCTATCCCAGCTCTCCTCATTTCTCCACGCCAGCCAGCCTGGGCGGCGTGTCTCCCGTCCATCGCCCCATGTCCCTGTTCCGTCACGCCACTTTCGAGATTTCGGTCGCCCAGCCCAATGGCCTGCCGCCGCCGGCGGGTCCCGAGATTGCCTTCGCCGGCCGCTCCAATTCAGGAAAGTCCAGTGCCATCAATACCCTGGTCGGACACACCCGGCTCGCCTTCGTCTCCAAGACGCCGGGCCGAACCCAGCTGATCAATGTCTTTCGCATGAGGAACGGTGCGGCGCTGGTCGACCTTCCGGGCTACGGCTATGCCCAGGTTCCCCTGGCGGTCCGCCTGCAATGGCAGGGGCTGCTGGAACATTACCTGACCCGTCGTTCCAATCTCGTCGGCCTGGTGCTGATCATGGATGCGCGCCGCCCGCTGACCGAACTCGACTGGAAGATGATCGGCTGGTTCGGTTCCACGGGGCGACCGATCCACTGCCTGCTGACGAAGTCGGACAAGCTCACGCGCCAGGAGCAGACCAGGACTCTCAAGGAAACCCGCGCCGCGCTCGCCGACTTCGGCGGTCAGATCACCGTGCAGATGTTTTCCAGTCTGAAGAAGACCGGCATGGAAGAAACGGAAAAGGTGGTCGGCAACTGGCTGAGGGGCGACGAAGAAACGGAATCGGCAGGCTGACGAAGCGAGTACATCAGCCGCCCAAGGGGCATTTGTTTTTGGCGTCGCCAAAAATAAATGCCCTCGACCAAAGGGGAGAAGGTCGAGGGCAAAACACCTTGAAGTGTTCAAGGCACCCGCTCAGGGAGGTGAAGCGGGAGACAGCATGGACGGGCGTCCACCGCCATCTGTGCTCTATGATAGGTGCTGTACGTTAAAGTTCAAGTAATTTTCAAAATTTCTGCAGGGCTAAACCAATGATTTCAAAAGGTGTATTCCCAAGCTCACGGATGCGTCGCATGCGTCGTGACGATTTCTCGCGGCGTCTGATGCGTGAGCACACACTCACGGCCGACGATCTGATCTATCCGGTTTTCGTCCTCGAAGGCGTGGGTCGTACCGAGGCGGTTGCCTCGATGCCCGGCGTCGAGCGCGTGTCGCTGGACCGCCTGCTGCCGGTGGCCGAAAAGGCCTTGAAGCTGGGCGTGCCGGCCATGGCGCTGTTCCCGGTCGTGGATGGCAGCAGGAAGACTCCGGGGGCGGAGGAGGCATGGAATCCGGCCGGCCTCGTGCCGACCGTCGTGGCGCGCCTGAAGCGGGAGTTTCCCGAACTCGGCATCATCACCGACGTCGCCCTCGACCCCTACACCAGCCACGGCCAGGACGGCCTGATCGATCCGGCCGATCCTCGCGGCTACGTGATGAACGACGAGACGCTGGAAGCGCTGGCGAAACAGGCCCTGTGCCACGCCCGCGCCGGCGCCGACGTGGTCGCGCCCTCCGACATGATGGACGGCCGCATCGGGCGCATCCGCGCCACGCTGGATGCCGAGAAACTGATCCACACCCGCATCCTCGCCTACTCGGCGAAATACGCGTCGGCCTTCTATGGCCCGTTCCGCGACGCGGTGGGCTCGGCCGGCAACCTGGGCAAGGGCAACAAATCCACTTACCAGATGGACCCGGGCAACACCGACGAGGCGCTGCGCGAGGTCGCGCTCGATCTTGACGAAGGCGCCGACATGGTGATGGTCAAGCCCGGCATGCCATACCTCGACATCGTGCGCCGGGTGAAGGACGAGTTCGGTGTGCCGACCTATGCCTATCAGGTCAGCGGCGAATACGCGATGCTCAAGGCTGCCGCCGCCAATGGCTGGCTGGCCCACGATGCCGTGATGATGGAAGCGCTGCTCGGCTTCAAGCGCGCCGGCTGCGACGGGATACTGACCTATTTCGCGCTCGAAGCCGCGACGTTGCTGAAGCGGTAGTCAGGAGTCGACGCCCGCGGTACGGCGATCAGCGTGCCAGTATCGGCCACTGCGCCGGCCAGTTCGCCAGCGGATCATCCTTGAAGCCGCTCCTGACGAAGCGCTGCCAGCGGCCTGCCGTATAGCAGACCAGCAGGTCGGCGTGGGCGCCGAAGTCGTGGTCGGCCGCCAGCGCCCCTTGCGCCGAGGCCACCTTCAGGCTTTGCTTGAGGGTCGATTCGATGCGGCCCAGCAACTGGTTGATGCGCGCCTGCAGCCGCGGGTTCTCATGGACCAGCGCGTCGCCCACCAGCACCCGCGTCAGGCCGCGGTTCTTCTGCGCAAAGCGCAACAGCGAGGCGACGATGGCCTCGGCCTGCTTGAGGCCCGATTCCTCGGCGGCTTCGATCTGCGTGATCACCGAGAACACGCCGCTCTCGATGAACTCGATCAGTCCTTCATACATCTGCGCCTTGCTGGCGAAATGGCGATAGAGCGCCGCTTCCGAAACGTCGAGCTGTTTGGCCAGCAGGGCCGTGGTGACCTTTTCCGCCGCCGGACGTTCGAGCATCTCGGCGATGGTTTGCAGGATCAGGAGCTTTTTTTCACCAACCTTGGCGGCGCGGGCTTCGTTCATGGCGATTATTCCGTCGGTTATTTCGATTTGATCAGGGTACCGACGCCTTCGTCGGTCATGATTTCCAGCAGCAGCGCATGCTCGACGCGGCCGTCGATGATGTGCACGCCCTTCACGCCGCTGCGCGCCGCGTCCAGCGCCGAACTGATCTTGGGCAGCATGCCGCCGGAGAGCGTGCCGTCGGCCACCATGTCGTCGATCTGCTTGGGCGTGATGCCGGTGATCAGCTTGCCGGACTGGTCCAGCACGCCCGGCGTGTTGGTCAGCAGCACCAGCTTTTCAGCCTTCAGCACTTCGGCGATCTTGCCGGCGACGACGTCGGCATTGATGTTGTAGGTTTCGCCCTCGGTGCCGACGCCGATCGGCGCGATCACGGGAATGAAGGCGCCGGTGTCGAGCAGGGCGATCAGGCTGGGATCGATGGAGACGATGTCGCCGACCTGGCCGATGTCGATCAGGTCGCCCGGGGCGTCCTTGTTTTCCATCATCAGCTTTTTGGCGCGGATGAAATTGCCGTCCTTGCCGGTCAGGCCCACGGCCTTGCCGCCATGCTGGTTGATGAGGTTGACGATCTCCTTGTTGACCTGGCCGCCCAGCACCATCTCGACCAGCTCCATGGTTTCGGCGTCGGTGACGCGCATGCCCTGCACGAACTCGCCTTTCTTGCCGACGCGGGCCAGCAGGTTCTCGATCTGCGGGCCGCCGCCATGCACCACCACCGGGTTCATGCCGACCAGCTTGAGCAGGACCACGTCGCGCGCGAAACACTGTTTCAGGTGTTCGTCGGTCATGGCATTGCCGCCGTACTTGACGACGATGGTCTTGCCGTGAAAACGCTTGATGTAGGGCAGGGCCTCTGCCAAAACGCCGGCCTTGGCAACGGGTGAGAGCTTTTCGGTCATGGTTGTCGGTGAGAGCAAGTGATAACTTCGTTCATTCTACCGAGGTCGAACGCAAACGGGGCAGGCCGCTGCTGTGGCAGCGGCTTGCCCCGTTTGCGACCGGCAATGGAGGTTCCGGTCGCCGTCGCGCCAGCGGCTACTCTTGCCGGCTACTGGACGGTGATCTTGCGCGCCTGCGTCGCGGCCTTCTTCGGCAGCGTCAGCTCGAGAACGCCATCGGCGTATTTGGCGGTCACTTGCGCTTCGTCGATCTCCTGCGCCAGTTGGAAGCTGCGCGACACCTTGCCGAAATAGCGCTCGGTGCGCAGCACGCGCTCACCTTCCTTCACGTCCTTCTCTTCGCGCCGTTCGGCGCTGATGGACACGACGGCGCCATCGACGGAGACGTGAATGTCTTCCTTCTTCACGCCCGGAATTTCGGCATGGACCAGATAATTCTTCTCCTGTTCCTTGACGTCCATTTTCACGACAGGCGCCTCGGCTTGCGATTCGAACTCGACCGGGCGCACGAAAAAGCCACGGAACAAGTCATCGAGAGGATCGCGACGGATCAAGTTGCTCATTTCATTCTCCTTTTCGGTTGCGGCCCCGGTCTGGGAGAGGCCTTCGCCACTACATGAGCGCTCTGGCGGAAATTTCAAGACCATTCATCCCTCGCCTGCACCGTTCATGCCGCGCTATCCGCAATTCGTCCCAAACCGGCTGACGGCTGTTTTGCCGCCTCCTAGCATGGCCTCACTTTCAACCCAACGGAGGTTCGTGCCATGCAATTCATTGTTTCCCGCTGCCGGCTGTTCCTGCTGGCCCTGTTCATGTTTTCCGTCATCGGCACGGCAAGTCCGGCAGTCGCCCAGACGGCCGACGGCGCCGCCTTCGAAGCGGCACTGACCCATTTCAACCGGGCCCGGCAGGGCGACGCCGACCAGATCGACGCCGCCATCGAGGCATTCCAGGCCGCGCCGGCCAATCCGGCCTTGCAGCCGCTGTATTCGGCCTACCTCGGCAGCGCCTACGCGCTCAAGGCCAAGGCGGCCTGGATGCCGTGGAAGAAGCTGAAGCTCAGCGAGCAGGGGCTCGACCACATCGACGGCGCGCTGGCCGCCTTGCGCTCCGAGCACGACCGTTTGCTGGTGCAGGGCACGCCGGTGAGCCTGGCGACGCGCGTCGTCGCGGCGGCAACCTTCGTCGCGCTGCCCGATGGCATCTTCCACCGCCGCGCCGCCGGCAAATCCCTGCTCGCCGAAATGCAGCGCAGCCCGCTGCTGGCGTCAGCGCCGGCCGGCTTCCGCGCCGAGCTGGTCGCGGTCGAAACCGGCTTGCGCGAGTCCGGGAAATGAACCCGGGCCCGCGTACCCTGCGCCTGGACGGGCTGCGCAAAAGCTACCGTGTCGGCGAGGCCAGCGTCGAAGCCCTGAAGGGCGTCAGTCTGGATGTCTGCCGCGGCGAAATGGTCGCCCTGACCGGTCCGTCGGGCAGCGGCAAAAGCACGCTGCTGAATCTCTGCGGCCTGATCGACGCGCCGGACGCGGGCAATCGCGAACTCTGCGGCACGGCGATCAACGGCCTCGATGAAACCCGCCTGACCGGCCTGCGCCGGGAGAAGGTCGGCTTCATCTTCCAGGGCTTCAACCTGGTGCCGGTGATGACCGTGTTCGACAACGTCGAGTATCCCCTGATGCTGCTCGGCGTTCCGCCGGCGCAGCGGCGCGAGCAAGTCGCGACGGCGCTGCAGCGGGTCGGCCTGGAAGCCTTGGCCAGGCGCCTGCCCGACGCGCTGTCGGGCGGCCAGCGGCAGCGCGTGGCGATCGCCCGCGCCCTGATCAAGTCGCCGGCGCTGGTGATCGCCGACGAGCCGACGGCCAACCTCGATTCGACCACGGCGCGGCAGATCGTCGATCTGCTGCATGAACTGGCGCACGAACGCAATGCCTCGGTGGTGGTGGCGACCCACGACGAACGCATGAGCTCGCACTGCGACCGCGTGCTGCACCTGATTGACGGAGAACTGCAATGAAGTGGCTGATATTTGCCTGGAAGAACGTCATGCGCAACCGCCGGCGTTCGCTGACGGCGATGCTGATCACGGCGCTGGGAACCGCGGCCGTGCTGGGCAGCGGCGGCTTTGCGCTATTCACCTACCAGTCGCTGGAGGAAATGACGGCGCGCGATACGGGCCATGTCGTCGTCGCCCATGCCCGCGGCTTCGACGGCGATGAGGACGTGCCCTTGCAGCATGGCCTGGCCGATTCGACCGCGCTGGCGGCGAAGTTCGCCGCACTGCCCGGGGTGCGCGCCGTGGCACCGCGCATGCAGTTCTCCGGCCTGATTTCCAACGGCGACAAGTCGGCGGTGTTCGTCGGCAACGGCGTCGTTCCCGACATCGACTTCCGGCTGCGCGGGCCGCAGATGAACTTCATCGCCGGGCAGGCTCCCGCCGGCAACGCGCCGCAGCCGGAAGTCGTCATCGGCAACGAACTGGCGCATCTGATGAAGGCCAGGGTCGGCAGCTCGCTGACCCTGTTGTCCACCACCACCGAGGGCAATCTGAACGCGGTCGATGTTCTGGTCAGCGGCATCGCCAGCGTCGGCGTGCCGGAGATCGACAAGCGCCTGGTGCTGGCCGACCTGGTCTCGGTGCAGAAGCTCCTGCTCAGCGACAAGGTCGGCACCCTGTCGATCTACCTGAAGGCGACGGCGGACACCGAACTCGTCGCCGCGCGCGTCAGGGAAATGCAGTCCGGGCTGGCGGTGAAGACCTGGCGCGACCTGGCGGTGTTCTACCAGGCCGTGCGCGAGCTCTACAACCGCATCTTCGGCATCCTCGGCGCGATCATGATCGTCATCGTGCTGTTCGCCATGAGCAACACGCTGGGCATGGCCGTGGTCGAGCGGACGCGGGAGATCGGCACGCTGCGCGCCATCGGCACGCTGCCCGCCGAGATCGTGCGCAACTTCGTGCTCGAAGGCATGGTCATCGGCGGCGCCGGTGCGCTGCTCGGCATGGTGTTGGCGGGTACCGCCACGGTGTTCCTGCTCTTCGCCGGGATCGAGATGCCGCCGCCGCCGGGACGCTCCGCCGGCTATCCCCTGCTGCTCAGTTTTTCGCCGCCGCTGTATGGCGCCGTGGCCGTGGTCGTCATCGTTCTCGCCGCGTGCGCCGCCTGGCTGGTCAGTGCCCGTGCCGCCCGCAAACCCGTTACGGAGGCTCTCGCTCATGTTTAGGAAAATCGCATTGATGCTGCTGGCGTCGGTCAGTCTCGCCGCCATGGCGGCCGAAGAGGGCAAGGTGAAAACCCTGCTGAAGCAAGCCGATGCCTATCGACTGGCCATGGAGTCGGGACGCGTCGAAACCGAGGTGCGCACCTTCAAGGCCGGCGTGCCGGACAAGACGCGGCTCTACGCCGTCTATCTGAAGCCCGGTCGTCGTTCGCTGGTACTGTTCCGCACGGCGACCGAGCGCGGGCAGAAGATGCTGATGCTGGGCGACGACTACTGGCTGATGATGCCCTCCAGCCAGCGCCCGCTGCGCATCACGGCCATGCAGAAGCTGCTCGGCGAAGCCTCGACGGGCGATGTCGCGACCATGACCTGGGGCGAGGACTACGACGGCCAGCAGGCCGGCGAGGAGACCATCGACGGCGTGCCCTGCCTCAAGCTGGATCTCGTCGGGAGCCGCAAGGGCGTCAGCTATCCGCGCATCGTGCTCTACCTGGCGAAGAAGGATCACCATCCGGTGCAGGCCGAGTTGTACGTCGCCTCGGACAAACTCGCCAAGCTGGCGCGCTTCAAATTGGGCGAGGTGGACGGCCGCAGGCAGGTGACGGTGATGACCCTGGTCGATCATCTGCAGAAGGAGCGCTCGACCGAGGTGCATTACCTCTCGCGCACTGCCAAGACGCTCGCCGACGATTACTTCAATCCGGCCTTCCTGGTGCGGACGGACGTGACGCAATGAAGCCGCCGCGCTGCAGCTCGCCGTGCCGCTGGCGTCTACTCTTGCCGGGTCTGGCGGCGCTGCTGAGCCTTGCGCTGGTTCCGCCGGCCGGCGCCGGGGATGAGTCGCCGGATTTCGGCTGGACCTCACGTCTGGTCGGCGAGGGACACGAATTGCGTCGTGACAGCCCGCTTGCGGCGGGACTGGAACTCACCAGTTTCGGCCGCGACCGCTACCGCATCGAACAGGAATTGCGCGGACGCGCCGGGCCGGTTTCCTTGCTGCTCACCGCCACGGAGCCCGGACGGGAGGGCGCGAAGCCGGACGGCAGATTCGTTGCCAACGAGGCCTACGCCGATTTCAGCCTCGGCGGCGAGCGCTTCACGGTCGGCAAGAAAGTACTCTCCGGCGACGTCGCCTACGCGTTCCGTCCGATCGATGTGCTGCAGCGCGAAAGCCGTTTGCAGGTCATGCCGCCGCAGCTCGAAGGCATCCCGATGCTGAGCTGGGACAATTTCTTCGCCGACGGCGCCTGGTCCGTGGTGATCGCCAACCCCGGCCATCAAAGGCGGGGCGAGGCGCGCGAGGATGGATCGGTGGCCCTGAAGCTCTATCGCCGCATCGGCGCGGCGGACCTGCACGGCGTGCTGCGCCACTCGAATCGCTACGGTCTGGAACTGGGCGCGGCGGCGTCCATGGTGCCGAGCGACGCGCTCGAACTGCACGCGTCGCTGCTGACCCAGCGCCGCGGCGAGCGGCGCCTGCCGCTGGCGGACGACGCCTCGATCAGGGACTTGCTGACGGCGGACAGCGCGCTGGTCACGGGGACCATCGACGCGCCGCGTAAGGCCCTGGTCGGCGGCACCTGGACCACGGCGGAAGGCTTTTCGTTGCTGGGCGAGTTCTGGTGGGACGGCACCGCGCCGGCGGCGGCGGACTGGCAGCGCCTGGCGCGGCAAGCGGCGCGACGCGCGGTATTGCTCGGCGTGCCGGGCGTTCCGGCAGCGGCCGTGGCGGGTGCGACGGCGGCATCGACACGCATCTTCGAGCAGGGAAATCTGGCGCGTCGCGGCCTGCTGACCCGTTTGGCGTGGAGCGATCCGGGCGGCGGCTGGTCGGCGTCGGTCGACCTGCTCAAGTCCATGGAAGACGGCGGCTGGACCCTGACCACGGCGCTTGCCTGGCAAAGCGATCGCTTGCGCTTCGACGCCGGCCTGCGCCGCTACGGCGGGCGCGCCGACTCCGCCTATCGGCTGCTGCCCGAACGCGGCGTCGCCTTCGTCGGCCTCAGCCTCGCCTACTGACCCGTCGTTGCGGCAATTCGAGGATGGCGTCGCGGTTGCTCCATGAAAAGCAGGCGGCTGCGGCTTCCCGCCACGGCAGCCAACGCCAGGCCAGATGCTCGTCGGGCGCGATGGTCACGGCAGCCTGTTCGGGCAGGCAAAGGCTGAAGACATGCTCGGTGTTGTGCGTGACGCCGGGCGCGTAGCGGTAGCGCCACTCGGCGAAGATCTCGTAGCGGTTGGTCGATTGCCAGTCGATGAAGTCCGCGGGAGAGGCAGCGATGCCGGTCTCCTCGAGCACTTCGCGCCGCGCCGTTTCGAGCAGCGGTTCGTCGTCTTCCTGGCTGCCGGTGACCGATTGCCAGAAGCCCGGATGGCGCGCGCGTTCCAGGAGCAGCACGTCCAGCGCCGCGGTGTGGATCACTACCAGCACCGAGACGGGCTTCTTGTATTTCATCAGCCGGGTTGGGCGACCGTAGGCAGCCAGGCGATGCCGTCGGCCTGCATGTCGACCAGGCACCAGAAGGGCACGCCCTGTTGGCGCCACTCTTCCGCAGCGGACTGGAACGCCTGCATCAGGGCCACGAAATCGGCCTCGGCACGGCCATGGATGCCATCGCAATGATCGAGCAGCGTGACGTAGCCTTCGGCCGGACGCCAGCCCATGTCGAGCAGGCAATCGTTCAACGCATCCCAGTTGTGACCGAACCAGTCGGGAAAGCCGAGCGTCTTGCCGATCGCGTCGAGCATCTCGTTCTTGTTGCGTACCTGCGCCAGATCGACGCGCTGCACCAGGCAGCCGGCGGCTTCGGCGCCGGCGATCAGCGGCTCCAAGTCGCCATGCGGCAAATGATGGACGCCGGCCCTGGCGGCATCGGCAAACAGGGCGTGGTAATGGTCAACGGCGCTCATTGCTTTGGTCCTGGCGCAGGATTCGGCGGAAGCTGCGGTAATGATCGTCAGTGTAGTAGAACACCACAGGCGGCTGTTCGCCGGCGACGATCCGCCGCGCACCGCGGTCCGTTCTGCCGGGAGTCGGCACCGTGTATTCGCGATAGTAGCCGCGCGGCTGTTGCGGCAGGCGCCGTTCGAGGTTCTTGAACACGATGCCGTCGCGACGGTAGGGGAACGGCCCGCCGCCGTCGATCAGTTTCAGGGTCTGGCGCGCTTCGGGCGGCAGTTGCTCCGCCAGGACGATACCGGCGGAATCATTCCGCGCCAGTGCCGTACCGAAAAGTGCGACACCGACAAGTGCGCACAGAAATTTCCGCATGCTCAGCCCTTGCCGACCTCGACTTGGGTCTCGACCTTCTGGCGCAAGCGGATGTGCAGTTCGCGCAACTGCTTTTCATCCACGTCGGACGGCGCGTCGGTCAGCAGGCACTGGGCGCGCTGCGTCTTGGGGAAGGCGATCACGTCGCGAATCGACTCCGCGCCGGCCATCATGGTGACGATGCGATCGAGACCGAAGGCCAGGCCGCCGTGGGGCGGCGCGCCGTACTTCAGCGCGTCGAGCAGGAAGCCGAACTTGACCTGCTGCTCCTCGGGACTGATGCCAAGCGCATGGAACACCTTGGCCTGCACGTCGGCGCGATGGATACGCACCGAACCGCCGCCCATTTCCCAGCCGTTCAACGCCAGGTCGTAGGCCTTGGCCAGGCACTTGCCCGGATCGCTCGCCATGAGTTCCTCGTGCCCGTCCTTGGGGCTGGTGAAGGGGTGGTGGCACGCGCTCCAGCGCTGGTTGTCCTCGTCGAATTCGAACATCGGGAAATCCACGACCCACAGCGGACGCCAGGCCGAACCGTCGACATAGCCCTTCTCGTGGCCGAGCTTGGTGCGCAGCGCTCCGAGCGCGTCATTGACGATCTTGGTCTTGTCCGCGCCGAAGAAAATCAGATCGCCGGATTGGGCTCCGGTGCGCTCGACGATGGTCTTCAGGGCCGCCGCGTGGAGATTCTTGACGATCGGGGACTGCAGGCCTTCTTCGTTGAGCTTCGCGGCGTCATTGACCTTGATGTAGGCCAGCCCGCGCGCGCCGTAGATCTTGACGAACTCGGTGTAGCCGTCGATCTCGCCCCGCGTCAATTGGGCGCCGCCCGGCACGCGCAGCGCCGCGACGCGGCCGCCGGAGGTCGCCGGCCCGCTGAACACCTTGAAGGCGACGTCGGCCACCGCATCGGTGACGTCGGTGAGTTCGAGCGTGACGCGCAGGTCGGGCTTGTCGGAGCCATAGCGACTCATGGCTTCGGCGTAGGTAATGCGCGGGAAGGGATCGGGCAGATCGACATCCAGTCCCTGCTTGAAAACGCTGCGGATCATTTCTTCCATCAGCGCCATGATCTGGTCCTCGCCGAGGAAGGAGGTTTCGATATCGACCTGGGTGAATTCCGGCTGGCGGTCGGCCCGCAAGTCCTCGTCGCGGAAGCACTTGGTGATCTGGTAGTAGCGGTCGTAGCCGGCCACCATCAGCAGTTGCTTGAACAACTGCGGCGATTGCGGCAAGGCGAAGAACTGGCCGGGATGCACGCGCGAAGGCACCAGATAGTCGCGTGCGCCCTCGGGCGTCGATTTGGTCAGCATCGGCGTTTCGATGTCGATGAAGCCCTTGTCGTCGAGGAAGCGACGGAAGGCCATGGCGACCTTGTAGCGCAGCATCAGGTTCTTCTGCATCTGCGGTCGGCGCAGATCGATGACGCGATGGGTCAGGCGCACGTTTTCCGAGAGATTGTCTTCGTCGAGCTGGAAGGGCGGCGTGACGGCCGTGTTGAGTACTTCGAGTTCATGACAGAGGATTTCGATTTCGCCCGAGGCCAGGTTGGGGTTCTCGGTGCCGGCCGGCCGCCGGCGCACCTTGCCGGTAACTTTCAGGACGAATTCGTTGCGCACGTCTTCGGCGATCTTGAACATTTCGGGCCGGTCGGGATCGCAGACGATCTGTGCCAGTCCTTCACGGTCGCGCAGGTCGATGAAGATCACGCCGCCGTGATCGCGCCGGCGATGGTTCCAGCCGCAAAGAGTGACAACCTGATCGACATGGGAGGCATTCACCTCGCCGCAGTAGTGGGTACGCATAGGATTTCCGGACTGTTGTGATGCCCGCAAGGGGCGGTTACTGATTCTGGGCGCGCCCGCGGGGATTCCTCATGGGCGGGGCGACGACGCCCATGGAGACGATGTACTTCAGGGCTTCGTCGACGTTCATGTCGAGTTCGATGACGTCCTTCCGTTTGACGAAGAAGAAGAAACCATTGACCGGGCTCGGCGTGGTCGGGATGAAGACTCCGACATGTTCATCCGGCAGCATGTCGGCGACGTCGCGGGCCGGATTTCCGGTCTGAAACGCCACCGACCAGGCTTCGGGATGCGGATAGCGGACCAGCAAGACCTTGCGGAATGCGACTCCGGTGCCCGAAAACAGCGTATCGCTGACCTGCTTGACGCTGTAGTAGATCGACTTCACCACCGGAATGCGGGCGAGCACGCCTTCCCAGAAGCGCACCAGTCGCTGGCCGACGATGTTCGTCGTCACCAGGCCGGTAAGGAACACCACCAGCAGGGTCGCCAGCGCGCCAAGCCCGGGGATATAGATTCCCAGCAGGCGCTCCGGCTGTATCGCCTGCGGCAACAGCAGCAGCGACTGATCCATGGAACGGACGATCAGGGACAGCACCCACGCCGTGATCGCCAGCGGGATCCAGATCAGCAATCCCGTGATGAAGTACTTTTTCAAGGCAAATGCGATCAGCTGTTGGCGGCGCAGCTGCCCGTGCCACCCTGGCAGGGCGGGGGATTATCGCTCTTGGCAGCTGCGCTGCAGCCGCCTCCCTTGAAGTCGGTGGCGTACCAGCCATTGCCCTTGAGCTGAAAGCCGGGGGCGGTCAGCTGCTTGGCGAAGTGCTCGGTCTTGCATTCGGGACAGGTCGTCAATAGCGGATCGCTGATTTTCCGCATGACATCTTTCTCAAAGCCGCATTCGGTGCAGCGATAAGCGTAGATTGGCATGACATTCTCCGGCATTGTGGCAAAAAAAGAGATTATAACTGAAGGCCTTGGCGCACCCGCCCGGCCCCGTTACCCCAACCAATTGGAAATGGGGCCGGACGCCTGCGTTTGCAAGGGCTACAGCGTGATGCCGAGGTAGGCGTGGGTCAGGGGTTTGCCCCAAAGCAGGGCAATTGCACCCGCTGCAGCCAGATAGGGGCCGAAGGGAATCGGAACGTTGCGCCCGTGACGGGCAACAACCATCAGCGCGATGCCGACCACGGCGCCCACCAGCGATGAAAGCAGGACCGTCAGCGGCAGCATCTGCCAGCCGAGCCAGGCCCCGAGCGCCGCCAGCAGCTTGAAGTCGCCATAGCCCATGCCCTCCTTGCCCGTGATCAGCTTGAATGCCCAGTAAACGGTCCAAAGCGACAAATAACCGGCCATGGCGCCGATCACGGCGCTTTTCAAGTCCGTGTATACGCCGAAGGCGTTGAGCGCGAGCCCCAGCCAAAGCAGGGGCAGGGTGATGTCGTCGGGCAACAGCTGGGTATCGAAATCGATGCCGGTCAGGGCAATCAGCGCCGTCAGCAATGCCAAGGCGCCGAGGCCTGCCGCAGTGAAGCCGAAGTGCCAGGCGGCATAGGCAAACAGCAGCCCGGTCAGCGCTTCGATCAGCGGATAGCGAATCGAAATCGGCGCCGCGCAGCCCTTGCACTTCCCGCGCAGCGCCAGCCAGCTGACGACCGGAATGTTCTCCAGGGCGGTGATCGGATGGCCGCACTGCGGGCAGCGCGAACGCGGGCGCGCCAGCGAAAGCGGCTCGAAAGCGGGCGGAGCGTCGCCTTTCAGTTCGGCGCACTGTGCCGCCCAGTCGCGTTCCATCATGATCGGCAGGCGATGGATGACGACATTGAGGAAGCTGCCGATCATCAGGCCCAGCAATCCGGCGACGAGTGCAAACACCGCCGGATCGGCGAGTCGGGCGATCATTTCCGGTATTCAGCCTACGACGGAGCCGAGCTTGAAGATCGGTAGGTACATGGCGACCACGAGGCCGCCGATCAGGCCGCCAAGGAAGACCATGATCATCGGTTCCATCAGGCTCGAGAGTGCTTCGACCGCCTCGTCGACTTCTGCTTCGTAGAAATCCGCGGTCTTGCCCAGCATGGAGTCGAGCTGACCGGATTCTTCACCGATGGCGACCATTTGCGTCACCATCGGCGGGAAAAGCCCGGAATTTTCCATCGACACCGTCAGGCTGGAACCCGTGCTGACCTCGGCCTGAATCTTCTTGGTTCCCATGGCGTAAACATAGTTGCCGGCGGCGCCGCCGACCGAATCGAGGGCCTCGACCAGCGGCACGCCGGCGGCAAACATGGTGGACAGGGTTCGCGTCCAGCGCGCGATCGAGGATTTGGTCAGCATGTCGCCGAAAACAGGCATTTTCAGGGAATACTTGTCTTTTGCGATCTGCAAGGCCGTCGAGCGTTTGAAGACTTGGGAAATGCCGACAAACACGCCGTAGATGCCGCCGAAGATCAGATACCAGTTGGCGGTGAAGTAATCGGAAATCGCGATGACGATCAGCGTCGGGGCGGGAAGCTCGCCGCCGAAGCTGGCGAACACGCCTTTGAACGCGGGCACCACGAAAATCATGATGACCGCGGTGATGATGAAGGCGATGATGAGAATGGCGATCGGGTAGGTCAGGGCACTCTTGATCTTGGCCTTGATCGCCTGGATTTTCTCCTTGTAGGTTGCCAGGCGATCGAGCAGGGTGTCGAGAATACCGGCCTGCTCGCCGGCCTCTACCAGATTGCAGAACAGCGCGTCGAAGTACATCGGGTACTTGCGAAAGGCGGTGGCGAGGTTGGCGCCGGTTTCGACATCGGCCTTGATGTCGAACAGCAGCTTGGCCAGGGCCGGATTGTTGGTGCCCTTGCCGACGATGTCGAAGGATTGCAGCAGCGGCACGCCGGACTTGACCATGGTGGCAAGCTGGCGGGAGAAAAGCGTGATGTCCTTGTCAGAGACCTTGCCGCCGGAGCTGGTCTTCAGCTTCTTGAGCTTGGTGACATTGATGCCCTGCCGCCGCAATGCCGCATGCGCCGTCGCTTCGCTGGCGGCCTTGATTTCGCCGCGCATGGTCTTGCCGGCCTTGTTCTTGCCTTCCCAGGAAAAATGGAGTTCCTTCGGACCCCCCTTCTTTTCCTCATTGCCTGCTGTGGCCATTGGCTTCTCCTGCTTGATTTTTCGTTTCGGCCGCTGCGCTCAACGCCGACAAATACCCTTAACCCTCACTGAAACGGGGAGGTTCCAGCAACCGCCTGAGGCTAGCAAAACCGGTGCCAGCCGACACGAAAACTCCAATTTTCCATTTTACGCCCTATATGCCGAGAGTATCACTCTCCGGCGGGACGGTGAAGCCGTACCATTTTCACTTTTCGATCCTGTGTTTGCACGATCTCCATCGGCACGCCGCCGACGCGTACGCCAACGCCCACTTCGGGAATGTCCTGCAGGTGCTCGACGATCAGTCCGTTGAGCGTGCGCGGTCCGTCGAGGGGAAACTCCAGATCCAGCATCCGGTTGAGTTCCCGCAGGCTGGCCGCGCCGTCCACCAGCACCACGCCATCGTCCTTCCAGGAGAGCGATGCGCCGAAATCCGACTGGCGCGTGGTGAATTTGCCGACCAGTTCCTCGATGATGTCTTCCAGGGTCACCAGCCCTTCGATCTCGCCGTATTCGTCGACCACGAGGCCCATGCGCTGCCGGTTTTCGCGAAAGAACTGCAACTGGGTGTAGATCGGGGTTGCTGCCGGAATGAAATAGGGCTCGGACATCTGTTCGCGCAGTGTCATCTGGTCGATCTCGCCGCCAAAGGCCTCGGCTAGCAGACGTCGCTGGTGGAGGACGCCGATGATGTCGGCCGGATCGTTCTCGTAGACCACGACCCGCGTGTGAAAACTTGTCGCGAGCTGGGCCTTGATCTGCTCGATCGGGGCGGCAATGTCGATGGCCTCGATTTCGCCGCGCGGTGTCATGATGTCGGCGACGGTCAGCTGTTCCAGTTCGAACAGGTTGAGGAGGATGGAGCGGTGCTGTTGCGGGATGAAGTTGCCGGATTCGAGCACCAGGGAGCGCAATTCCTCGGCACTGAGTCGGGAGCTGTCGCCACCGCCGGCGGGCTTGAGGCGCAGCAGCCATAGGAGGCCATCGACGAACAGGTTGACGAACCAGACGACCGGGTAGGCGGCGCGCAGCAGGGGCCAGATCACGTAGGCCAGAATTCGAGCCAGGCGGTCGGCATGGGCGGCGCCGAGAATCTTCGGCGTGATTTCTGCGAACACCAGGATGGCAAAGGTGACGAGCAACGTGCCGATGCTCAGCGCCCACTTCTCCTCGCCGAACAATTCGATGGTGATGACCGATACCAGGGTTGCAGTAGCGGCATTGAGCAGATTGTTGCCGAGCAGGATCACGCCCAGCATCTTGTCGGTGCGGCCCAGCAGTTCGAGGGCCAGCTTCGCGCCGTGATCGCCCTGGCTGGCGAGATGGCGCAGACGATGGCGGTTCGACGCCATCATCGCTGTTTCGGCTACGGAAAAGAAGGCGGAACAGCCCAGCAGCACTGCCAAGGCAAGGAACTGCGCGGATAAGGGAATTCCGTCCATCAGCGGCCGAGGATTACCTCAAGCACGAAGCGGCTGCCGACATAGGCCAGCAACAGTGCGGCGAAACCGGCCAGGGTCCAGCGCAACGCCACGCGCCCGCGCCAGCCGCGCAAGTGACGACCCGTCAGCAGCGCCGCAAAAATCAGCCAGGACAGAATGGCGAAGACGGTCTTGTGGTTGAAGGTCAGCGCCTTGCCGAACAGGGTTTCGGAGAAGAACACCCCTGAAATCAGCGTGAAGGTGAGCAGGACGAAGGCGACATGGATCAGGCGGAACAGCAGCTTTTCCATCGTCAGCAGGGGCGGCAGACCGGCCAGGAAGGGCGAGATGCGGCCACGATGCAAATTCTTTTCGGCCGTGGCCATCAGCAGGGCGTGCAAGGCGGCCAGCGTGAACAGGCTGTAGGCCAGCATGGCCATCAGGAAATGCAGGCGAAACGCGGGGGATCCGGCGTTGGCAAGCACGTGGGCCCCGGAGAACAGGACCGGCAGCATGGCTGCCACGGCCGCTGCCGGCAGGCCTAAAACCTGCAGGCCTTCCATCCGCGCGTAGAAGCTCTCGATCCAGTACAGGGCAATGGCCAGCCAGAGAATTACGGAAAGCGCGATGGCGAAGCCGAAACGCATGCTGTCGCCATCGAAAATGGCCATGCGCAGACTGACTCCGTGAGCGATCAGCGCTGCCAGCAGCAAAGCGCGCTCACCGAGCTTGAGTCCGCCCGCCGGCTGGTCGAGCGCCGGACCGCGCCAGCGGGTGCGCCAAAGATGTACCGCCAGGCCGGCATACAGGGCTGCGGCCAGCAGATGCATTAAGATTGCGGGCATCGGCGAAGTCTACACCAAGCCTCCCTACTCTTATTGCATCCGAACCACCCTTTCCCCCATGCTCGATAACCTCACCCAGCGTCTCGGCCGCGTCGTAAAAAACCTGCGCGGACAGGCACGCCTGACCGACGAAAACATTTCCGACATGCTGCGCGAAGTGCGCATGGCCCTGCTGGAGGCCGATGTCGCGCTGCCCGTGGTCAAGGACTTCATCGCCCGCGTCAAGGAAAAGGCGCTGGGGCAGGAGGTCATCGGTTCCCTGACGCCCGGACAGGCGCTGGTCGGCGTCGTGCATCGCGAACTGACCGACTTGATGGGCGGTGCCAGTTCCGGCCTCAATCTCGCCACGCAGCCGCCGGCCGTGATCCTTATGTCCGGCCTGCAGGGCGCGGGCAAGACGACGACCACGGCCAAGCTGGGCAAGTGGCTCAAGGAGCGGCAGAAGAAGAAGGTGCTGACGGTCAGTTGCGACGTTTATCGTCCCGCCGCCATCGAACAGTTGAAAGCCGTTTCGGCCCAGGCCGGGATCGACTTTTTCCCCTCCACCGGCGGGCAAAAGCCCGCCGACATCGCCGCCGCCGCGCTGGATCACGCCAAACGGCATTACTACGATGTGATCTTCGTCGATACCGCCGGACGTCTCGCTGTCGACTCCGCGATGATGGCCGAAATCAAGGATCTGCACGCGCTGCTGAAGCCCATAGAAACCTTGTTCGTGGTCGATGCCATGCTCGGCCAGGATGCGGTGAATACGGCGAAGGCCTTCAACGAGGCGCTGCCGCTGACCGGTGTGATCCTGACCAAGCTCGACGGCGATTCGCGCGGCGGCGCGGCGCTGTCGGTGCGCCACGTTACCGGCAAGCCGATCAAGTTCGCCGGCGTCGGCGAAAAACTCACCGGGCTGGAGGAGTTCCATCCCGAGCGCATGGCCTCGCGCATCCTCGGCATGGGCGACATCCTCGGCCTGGTCGAGGAAGCCCAGCGCGGCGTCGATCAGGACAAGGCGCAGGAATTCGTCAAGAAGATGAAGTCGGGCAAGGGCTTCGACCTCAACGACTTCAAGGAGCAGATCGGCCAGATGAAGAAAATGGGCGGCATGGCGGCGATGCTCGACAAGCTGCCGGCCCAATTCAGCGCCATGGCGCAGAAGGCCGGCGGCGGTATGGAGGACAAAACGGTGCGCCGCCTCGAAGGCATTATCAATTCGATGACGCTATTGGAGCGTACCAAACCCGAAATCATCAAGGCCAACCGCAAGCGCCGCATCGCCACCGGCGCAGGCGTGTCGGTGCAGGAAGTCAATCGCCTGCTGAATCAGTTCGAGCAGACGCAGAAAATGATGAAGCAGTTTTCCAAGGGCGGGATGCAGAAGATGATGCGGGGGATGAAGGGGATGTTGCCGGGCATGCGGTAGTCAAATCGCCGTATCGCCAGCGCCGACTTTCTGACTTCGCTTCCACGTCCGCGCCGGGTCTCGCCCCGGCAGGCGACCTACTTTCTTGCTCGTGCAAGCAAGTAGGCAAAGAAGCACGCCCCGCCTCCCCGGCCCTTCGGGCTGCCCCCGCTGCGGAAGGCCCTCCGGGCCGGTCGCTAAACTAGCCGGCCAAAAAGCGGCCGTCGTCGGACAACGCGACCGGACTACCCCCGGCGAACCTTCCTCGCTCGGCGGGTCAGAGGGGAAGGCAAACCATCGCGTATGTGGGTATGCGCCCAATATCAATCCCGGAGCTGGCTTTTAGGTACTACTCGTCAAACCTTGCAGCAACTCGTCCGCATCCAAAACTTTGTCATACATTTCACGCCGAACCTCACGACTCGCGATATCGGTCCTGATCCGCTTCAGAAAATCACGAAAGTCAGGATTCATCGTAGCTAACTTGTTGGCCGTTTCCCAATCGATCGACTCACGCGACCGAGCTGGAAGGATCAACTCGGATGAGTCTGGATCCTGGATATTTAGTTTGATAATTCCCACCCCAAAAGCGGACGACAAACGTTCGAGTTCGTTTGTGAAATCAGCATCAGTATCGATGTCTGCCGCGGCCAAGTAGGTTTCGTTGGCCCATGAGGAGTTTGATACGGTCTGAAAAAACGCCTCTCTGAGGTTGGACAAAGAGAGTTGGCGTTTCAACTCATAAGAGAATAACTTGAATGCACTCGCCCCCAAGAGCGTGCTGATTTCTACGACTTCATTAGTCCAGTCACCAAACGGAAAGTAACAGCCGACCATATCGGGATGCACCCATTCACCGAACTCCTTTTTATCGGATTTCGAATGACGAATGGTCTTGAGGTAGGCCTTCTGGTAATAAAAACCGTGATAGGCCAGGAACGGATGCAGGTGCTTCTCTAGAAACTTTGGCTCTTCCTTCTTTGGCAGTGCTGCTGGAAGAATCGACGAAGCACTTTTCGCAGCCTTATCGTTCGACTTAAGGAAAAAGCGCTTCGGGCGCGTCTCAGTTGCGCCGAAAATTGAGTTGGGATTATCCCGAACCTCAACATACATTTGGGCTGCCAGCGAGTTCCATGGTGTTTTGCCTTTGGTCGGCAACTGCTTATCTAAACCAGCTTTCTCGACCAAGGACCATATGTCTGATCCGGCGAGGGGGTAATCCGAATCTTTGAGAATTTTCTCAGCCAGCTTCAAGAAAATGCCTGTCATCTTATGACCTCACTATTCGCTCGGTTCAGGTACGACGATTTTCGCCAACACGGCTGGATCACCATCGTCATTTAGCATATTGACAGCTTTTTAGACAATAGAGTCAGCTTCAGATTTTTGACGCAGGCTGCCTTACGCGACGGTTTTCCTTCCCCTCTGACCCGCCGAGCGAGGGAGGTTCGCCGGGAGGTTTCCGGTCGCGTTGTCCGACGCCGGCGGCTTTTTGGCCGGCTAGTTTAGGGACCGGCCCGGCGGGCCTTCCGCAGCGAGGGCAGCCCGAAGGGCCGGGGCGTGCTTCTTTGCCTACTTGCTTGCACGAGCAAGAAAGTAGGTCGCCTGCCGGGGCGAGACCCGGCGCGGGCTTGGGAACGAAGTCAGAAAGTCGGTGCTTGCCGGCCCGCGAAGCGGAATCCCCGGCAGACAAGGTCCGATACGGCGATCTACTCGCCGATATCTTGAAGCACCGCCTCGATGATTCGCGGATGAACGAAATATCCCGCCGGCTGGAGCCGATCGAGAATCGGTCGCGCCGCCGGAATCAAGCCCTGCAACTTGGCAAGACCGATTATCGCTGCGGTACCGATGATGGCAACGCGATGCGATTTCGCTTCTGCCCGTCCGGCACGATCATCGATGATGAGCAAACATCCGGGCATCTTCACCGCTGCCGCAATTGCGCTGCGTTCTCCTGCATCGAGGCCGGGGTTCACGGGCTGCCACGAAGTGTCGAAAGGTCCCGGACAAGCCAGCCAGCCTGCGTCGAAGGCTCGGGCGATGACGGCCTTGCCCGGATAGTCCGCCGCCGGCAAGGCCTCGTCGCGAACTGCTTCGGTAACCAGGACTTGGCCGAACAAGCCGTGCAACAAATCCAGGGAATCGATGCGGGACAGCGCAATCAGCGGCCCCGCATCGGCGATGACGACGCTACGCAAGTGTCAGGCCTTTTGCGCCAGCCACCGCCTGCCCGCATTCAGATCGTCGCGGGCATCGGCCGCATTGCCCCCGGTCAGGGGAATGCCCAGACTGGAGAGCAGGGTCAGCATCTCGGGCAGGGGCTTGCAGGCCACGCGCGCGGCAAACCCGGCGGAGACGGCCCCGCTGCGGAACAAGGACACGGCAAGTGCCACCCGTACCGAGTCGAGATCGGGCAGATCGAGCTTGTCCAGATCGACGAGCAGGGCTTGGGGATGATCGCGGTTCATGACGACGACCATGTCGTCATTCTTCGCGCTGCGCAGGGCAGTCGACGGGTTGGTTTTGAGCTGGCGGATATTGACGGTCTGCATGATGTTCTCCTTGCATGTAGGAACATTCTAGCCTTCTCGAACCCGAACATCAATCCGTCGTGGCCTTGTGGGGAAGGCACTGAAGCAAAAGTCGGCGCCGGCGATACGGCGAATAACACGCTACCTCGGCCCAATCACCCGCGGCCCCCAGCCCCACTGCTTCTCCCACGCTCCCCGCACCATGTTCGGATACTCGGGCTTGCCCAGGCTGCCGTTGTAGCGGCCCAGCGCGCGGTAGAGGTCGCCCTTCTCGATGTCGAGATAGTGGCGCAGGATGGTACAGCCGTAACGCAGGTTGATGCGCATGGCGAACAGGTTGTCGCCCTTGCTGCCTATTTCCTTGATCCAGAAGGGCATCACCTGCATATAGCCTCGCGCGCCGGCGGACGACACGGCGTACTTGCGGAAACCGCTCTCGACCTGGATCAGGCCGAGCACCATCTGCGGGTCGAGGCCGGCACGCTTGGCTTCGTAATACACGGTTTTGAGGAAATCCAGGCGCGCCTCGCGGTCCGGCATGCGGCGGGTCAGCCGCGCGGACATTTCGGTCAGCCAGCTGACCTTCTCCTGGATCGATGGGAATTGCGGTTCCGGTGACGCGCGGTCGGCAATCGCCGCGTGCAGGCCGGCTCGCACGCTGTCGGCCATCGGCTCATACTGCTGCGCTCCGGCGCGGGCCGCTGTCGGCAGCAGCGCCGCGGCAAGAGTCATTGCAAGCGCTAGGCGCCGCACAGTTTCTGTTTGAGGAAGGCCGCCATGTCGCCGACGGCAACCATGGTCGCCTCGGTGTCGCGGCGGCCCTTGTATTCGAGCTTGCCTTCCTTGAGGCCGCGCTCGCCGACCACCACGCGGTGCGGGATGCCAATCAGTTCCCAGTCGGCGAACATCGAGCCGGGGCGCTCGTCGCGGTCGTCGAGGATCGCGTCGATGCCGGCGGCGAGCAGCTCGGCATGGAGGGCGGCGGCGGCGGCGCGGACCGCTTCCGACTTGGCGTAGTTCATCGGCACCACCGCCACGGCAAAGGGAGCGATCGAGGCGGGGAATATGATGCCGCGCTCGTCGTGGCCCTGCTCGATGGCGGCGCCGACGATGCGCGAGACGCCGATGCCGTAGCAGCCCATTTCCATGACCTGGTCCTTGCCCTGCTCGTCGAGGAACGTGCATTTCAGCGCTTCGGCGTACTTGGTGCGCAGCTGGAAGATGTGACCGACTTCGATGCCGCGGCACAGTTCGAGCGGGCCCTTGCCGTCTGGCGAGGCGTCGCCCTCGACCACGTTGCGGATGTCGGCCACGGTTTCGGGTTGCGGCAGGTCGCGACCGAAATTGACGCCGGTGAGGTGGTAGCCCTCTTCATTGGCGCCGCAAACGCAGTCGTTCATGACGGCAACGCTGCGGTCGGCGACGACTCTTCCCGAAAATCCCACCGCGCCGATATAGCCGGCCTTGCAGCCGAGCGCTTCGACGATTTCCTCGTCGCGGGCGAAACGGAATGCGCCGACCACCTTCTGCGCCTTGATTTCGTTCAGGTCGTGATCGCCGCGCAGGAGCAGCAGGACGAATTCGCTGCCGCCTTCCTTTTCCGCCATGACGGCGATGGCCTTGACCGTCTGCGTTAGCGGGAGGCCGAGGAAAGCCGCGACATCCTCGCACTTGGTCTTGCCCGGCGTGGCTTTCTTTTCCATTGTCGCCGTAACACCGGCGTCTACTCTCGCGGGGGCGACCGCCTCGGCGAGTTCCACGTTGGCCGCATAGTCCGATCCCGGGCAGAATGCAATCGCGTCTTCGCCCGAGTCCGCCAGCACATGGAATTCGTGCGAGCCGGTGCCGCCGATGGCGCCGGTGTCGGCGGCCACGGCACGGAATTGCAGGCTCAAGCGAGTGAAAATACGGCTGTAGGTGTCGTACATGTTGCGGTATTCGCGTTCCAGGTCGGCGTACGAGGTGTGAAAGGAATAGCCGTCCTTCATGAGGAACTCGCGCCCGCGCATGACGCCGAAGCGCGGCCGGATCTCGTCGCGGAACTTGGTCTGGATCTGGTAGAAGTGGCGCGGCAATTGGCGATAGCTCTTGACGTCGCGGCGCACCACGTCGGTGATGACCTCTTCGTGCGTCGGGCCGATCACGAAGTCGCGCTGGTGGCGATCCTTGAAGCGCAGCAGCTCCGGGCCGTACTTCGGGCCGCGCCCGGATTCTTCCCACAATTCAAAAGGTTGCACCGCCGGCATGAGCAGTTCGACGGCGCCGGCGCGGTTCATTTCCTCGCGCACAATGTTCTCGACCTTGCGCAGGACACGCAGGCCCATCGGCATCCAGGTGTAAATGCCGCCGGCGAGGCGGCGGATCAGGCCGGCGCGCAGCATCAGCTTGTGGCTGACGATTTCGGCGTCGGAGGGAGCTTCCTTGAGAGTGGCGATGAAGAACTGGCTGGCGCGCATGGCTGTAGGCTGAAAGGCGGAAAGCGCGCATTTTAACCGCGGCCGCCAATTTGCAGAGGCGGCAGATGCGGCTTTCCAGCGGCCCCCGATTGTGAAAGAATGAACCCCAATCAATCATTGGAATATGCATCATGCTCGATCGTGAAGGCTTTCGCCCGAACGTCGGCATCGTTCTGGTCAACAGTCGCAACGAGGTCTTCTGGGGCAAGCGCATCCGCGAACATTCCTGGCAGTTCCCGCAAGGGGGCATCAAGAAGGGCGAAACGCCCGAGCAGGCGATGCTGCGTGAACTGGAGGAGGAAACCGGCCTCAAGCCCGAGCATGTGCGGATCATCGGCCGCACACGCGACTGGTTGCGCTATGAAGTGCCGAAGCAATGGATACGCCGCGAATGGCGCAGCACCTACAAGGGGCAGAAACAGATCTGGTTTCTGCTGCGTCTGGTCGGCCGCGACAGCGACGTCTGCCTGCGCGCCAGCGAACACCCGGAATTCGATGCCTGGCGCTGGAACAACTACTGGGTGCCGCTGGGCAGCGTGATCGAGTTCAAGCGCGGCGTGTATGAGGCCGCCCTGCTCGAATTGGCGCGCCTGCTGTTCGTGCACCCCGA
Organism: Sulfuritalea sp.; assembly: GCA_030247575.1. Taxonomy (GTDB): domain Bacteria; phylum Pseudomonadota; class Gammaproteobacteria; order Burkholderiales; family Rhodocyclaceae; genus Sulfuritalea. The sequence continues at coordinate 106,673 of JAOTRV010000008.1, read as the reverse complement.
CGAGCGGGTGCCGCGCTGGGAAACGGACGCGGCGGATCATACGAAATGAAATTCAGCGGACTGCTGGTCCTTTCTGCCGTCGCCCTGAGCGCCGCGGCGCAGGACCGTGATGTGTCGAGGGGCGGCCGTCCCACCCAGAATGCCTTCAATCCGAATATCGAGGACCCGGGCCCCTGGAAGGAGCAGCGGGAAGTCGAACCCCCGGCCTTTCCGAAGGCGGAAGACCTGCGCGAGATTTATGTCAGTGCCACGGCCGCCAACAAGTTCCTGATCGACGCCAGCACGCTGGCTGTCGGCACTGATGGCGTCGTGCGTTACGTGCTTGTGGTGAAAACTTCAGGCGGCGCCACCAACGTCAGCTTCGAGGGCATCAACTGCCGGGATCTCAGGTGGAAGCATTACGCCACCGGTCGCAGCGACGGCACCTGGACGATATCCCGCGCCGTGCGCAACGACTGGCGGCCCATAGAGACCAAGGCTCTCAATGCGCACCATGCGGCACTGAGTCACGACCTGTTTTGCCCGACGGGACGCGCCATCAAGACGGCCGACGAGGGACGCAACGCCTTGCGCCTCGGCAGGCATCCCGAGGTGAATTGACAGATTTCAGGGGGCTTCAAATGTTCGACATCCTGATACCCGAACTGGACAAGGCGCTGCGTGCGGTCTTTGCGTCCGCCCCGACCCGCAGACCGATGCCTGGTGAAGACCTGCCCGAGGCCGAGATGAGCGAGGACGAGAAGCGCCACGTCGCTGCGCTGATGCGGGTCAATCACTGCGGGGAGATCTGCGCCCAGGCGCTGTACCAGGGGCAGGCACTGGGCTCGTCCGATCCGGCGGTCAGGCGCGAGCTGGAACAGGCCGCATGGGAAGAAACCGAGCATCTCAATTGGACCGCGAGGCGCATCGCCGAACTCGGTGGTCGCAAGAGCCTGTTCAATCCGCTGTGGTATGCCGGTTCGCTGGCCATCGGGGTGGTCGCCGGAAAATTCGGCGATGCCTGGAGCCTGGGATTTCTGGCAGAAACCGAGCGTCAGGTGGAGGGCCATCTCGAGGGCCACAAAGCCAGTCTGCCGGCGCAGGATCGCAAGTCCTGGGAAGTGCTGGAACAGATGAAAGTCGACGAGATGCGCCATGCCGAAACAGCGACGCACTACGGCGCGCGGGAACTGCCGCCGCCGGTCAAGCTGGCGATGAAGCTTTCATCGAAGGTGATGACGAAACTGTCCTACGTTGCCTGATCAGGCCTCGACCACCTCGAAGCTGTGGTCGATCGCGGCAGTCTTGCCCAGCATGATCGACGCAGAGCAGTATTTCTCCGCGGACAGTTGAACCGCGCGCTCGACCGCCTCCGGCTTCAGATTCTTCCCGGTCACCACGAAGTGCATGTTGATCCTGGTGAAAACCTTGGGGTCCGTCTCCGCCCGATCGGCCTGAAGCTTTACCTCGCATCCGCTGACCGCATGGCGGCCGCGCTTCAGGATCAGGACGATATCGAAGGCCGTGCAGCCACCGGTGCCGGCCAGCAGCAATTCCATGGGCCGCGGCGCCAGATTGCGTCCGCCCGCATCCGGTGCACCGTCCATGCATACCAAGTGCCCGCTGCCGGTCTCGGCAACAAAACTCATTCCCTCATGCCAGCGTACCGTGCATTCCATGCCATTCACTCCTTCAAGCAATGGCGAGCATTCTAGCCGGGGCATTCAGCGGTACATGTGGCGTCGCAGCAAACTGAGCCCGTTTCGTCTTCCAAGCGCCGAATTGGCGCCCGCATAAGAAAACTTGCTGGCCAGGAATTGAAAGTTAATCCGTTAAAAATCAATATAATCAAATAACTTGATGCAGTGCACAGCTGCTTTTGAGCCGCCGATTGCGCAATGCACAAAAAAGCCTTGCAATGCGACAGGGAGTATGAAAGAATTTTTCCAACTGAACGCCAGCTGATGCCGCAAGCAAAATCAAGTCAGTTTGTGTTTGACCCGTGTCTCCTCCACCCTCTCCTCCTTTGGTGTGGATTAACCGCAACCCTACGTGGGTTGCGTTTTTTTTGTGGTTTTGCCGACGAAAGCGGAGAGTTGCGCGAATTTCAGCGCAGGTTTGACAGCGTCAAGGAAGGTCTGTACGATTCGCGCCCTTCTGCGCTGGGTCGGTAGCTCAGTCGGTAGAGCAGCGGACTTTTAATCCGTTGGTCGCGAGTTCGAATCTCGCCCGACCCACCACCGTAATATATAATTTGAAATTCGGGTTGTTAGCTCAGTTGGTAGAGCAGCGGACTCTTAATCCGTCGGTCCACAGTTCGAATCTGTGACAACCCACCAAATCAAAAGCCGAATCAACTCATTAAGTTGATTCGGCTTTTTCTTGGCGCGTTGCCGGGGGGCACGGAAACCTGGCCAGCGACGACTCCTGGCGCCACTCTTACCCGAAAACAATCACTTCAGCGCATCGGCGAGATCCTTGTCGCTGATCTTTCCGGACCGGTGCAGCCAGAGCAGAATCGCCAGCGGCTTGGGAATATTGCGGCCGGATTCATAGCGCGAACCACCCGATTGGGTGACGCCGTACCGCGCCCAGAAATCCTTCTGATTGAGATTTTCTTTCTTACGATCGGTAGCGATGTCGCTGAAATCCAGCTTCTTCTTGCGGGCCATGATGGTCTCCTGCTCTGTGGTGGTTGAAATAATATGCTATCGCATTCCTATATTACCCGCGACTGAGGGTCCATCCAGCATTCGTTGCTTCAGGCAAGGGTGACCACCAGCCCAACAAGCAACAGCATCAGGCCGCGTGCGCCACCCCAGCGGCACAGTCTGGCACGCAGCGCCTGATGCCACGGCCCCTGTGCCCCCGGCCGCAGCCAGACCGGCAACAGATGGGCGGCGGCACCGCTTACCAGCGGCAGCAGGAAGGCAATGACGAAACCGGCAATCGCCGGGCGCGCGGGTAGCCAGTCGGCTCCATGGGCTGCACCCAGCGCGAGCATGCCGAGCAAGCCCAGCGTGGCTGCCATCAAGGACGGTGCCGCGCCATGAAGTTGCAGCAGCAGATCCCTGCCGAACGCGGCGTGCCATGCGCGCAGCAGGCGCAGGACGACGGCAACGTAGAACGCCGTTCCCAGCAGCGCAAGGGCCGTCGCGCCCAAGGACGCTGCCGCCGGCAGCGGCGAGGACGCGCCGATGGCTATCAGCAGCGCGCCGACTGCCGCCCATTTGAGGTCGTGCCGCAGACGCAATGCTGCGGCAGGATCGGGCTTCCCAAGCGAGGTGGGTAGCAAGACTTGCAAGGTGCCCAACGCGGTGAGCCCGACGAAGCCGAGCAGATTGGCATGCAGGTGAAACAGGCGCAGCGCATTGCGCTGTGAGGGGAATGCCGGCATCAGCAGAACCGCCAGCAGCGCCAGCAACAGGAAACCCAGCGCGGCCAGATACCAGTCCAGCCCCCTATGGCGGGGGCCGAACATGCGGCGCGTCCGGTTAAGGGTCCAGGCACCGAGACTCAGCGCCGCCAACCCGCCGAGTGCCGCGGCCAGACTGAGGCGCACCGGCGAAAAATCGGTGGCGAACGAGGCAACCGCCAGTGCTCCTCCGGTCCACGCCAGCAGCGGCGGCCAGCGCGCAGCGGCACCCGCTGCGCCGCTGCGGGTCAACACCGGGACGAAATAGCTCATGGCGGCGAGAATCAGCGGCATCGCCCCCAGTGCGAACGCCAGGTGGGCAGCCAGTTGCGGTGTCGAGTGCGTCGCGATCAGCAACACCCCTGCTGTCGCCAGCGAGAGCAGGGCTGCAATGGCGAGCAAAGGCAGCAGGGCGAGGGAGGACATCGGCGGATTGTAAAGCCCGCACTGCCGTGCGACACTCGCGCACCATGTCTTCCGCTCCCATCCCGCGCGCCGGCCTCGTCCTGCTCGGCCTGCTCTCCCTTGGCTGGGGCTTCAACTGGCCGATCATGAAAGTGGTGATCACCGAGATTCCGCGCTTGATGTTTCGCGGCGACTGCATGGTGCTGGCTTCCTTCGGCCTGTTCGCCATCGCATGGTTTTCCGGTCAGTCCTTGAAAGTGCCGGCGGGACGCTGGCCGCAACTGATCGCTCTGGCGTCGTGCAACATCGTCGGCTGGAACATTTTCGCGATCTATGGCGTCAGCATGCTGCCCTCGGGACGCGCGGCCATCCTCGGCTACACCATGCCGCTCTGGAGTGCGCTGCTCTCGGTCTGGTTTCTCAATGAGCCCCTGACCCGGCGCCGGCTGATCGGGCTGCTCCTCGGCATGAGCGGCATGGCGTTGCTGATCGGCACCGAATTGGAGAAGCTCGGTAGCGCCCCCGTAGGCGTACTGCTGATGATCGTCGCCGCGATTTTCTGGGCCGCAGGCCTGGTAATCTACAAGGCCAATCCGCTGCCGATGCCCATTACCTCCTTGACGGCATGGCAGGCCTTGCTGGGGGGGGTACCCATGGCCTTGGCCGGGCATGCGCTGGACAGCGTCGAATGGGGCCGGGTCAGCTTTTGGCCCATGTTCGGCTTTTGGTACAACGTCTTCATCGGCCTGCTGTTCTGCTACTGGGCATGGAACAAGCTGGTGCAGATGGTGCCGGCTTCCGTTTCATCGCTCGGCTCCCTGATCATTCCCGTGGTAGGAGTTTTCAGCGGAATGATCTTTTTGAAGGAAGCCCCGCACTGGCAGGATTTCGCTGCGCTGGTGCTGGTTCTGGCCGCGATCGCCTCGGTATTGCTGCCGCCGCGGCGGGCCGCTTGATGCGGCGCAAGCCCTACTGAGCCCGTTTCGGGCACAATCGGCCCATGCTCGATGTTTCAGGTCTCGCCTGTTCCCGCGGTGAACGCCGCCTGTTTGCCGACGTCGGATTTTCGCTCGCCGCAGGCGAGTGGCTGCACGTGCAGGGCGAAAACGGCTCCGGCAAGACCAGCTTGATGCGTCTTCTGGTCGGCCTTTCCCCGGCCGATGCAGGTGAGATCCGCTGGCGCAGCGAGCCGACGCCCTCGATCGAATTCCGCCGCGACCTGATCTATCTCGGGCACCATGCCGCCGTCAAGGAAGACCTGACGCCGCTCGAGAATCTGCGTCTCGCCGCCGCGCTTGACGGCATTGAACTCGATGAGCGGGCTGCGATGGCCGCGCTGATCCGGCTCGGCCTGCGCGGCCGCGAGGAGCTACCGGTGCGCGTGTTGTCGGCCGGACAGAAGCGGCGCGTCCTGCTGGCGCGGCTGCTGACGCGTCCCGCGGTTCTGTGGGTGCTCGACGAAGCCTTCAACGCGCTCGATGTCGCCGCAGTGAAGCTGCTTGGTGAATTGATCGCCGAGCATCTGGCCGGCGGCGGCATGGCGGTGTTGACCAGCCACCAGCCGCTGCCGGTGCCAGGTGGCAAGGCGCTGGTGCTATGAGCGCCTTTCTCGCGACGGTTCGTCGCGACCTCCTGCTCGCCCTGCGGCGCAAGAGCGAGGTGCTGACGGCCGTGTTCTTTTTCGTCATCGTCACCAGCCTGTTTCCCCTGGGCATAGGGCCGGAACCCGTGCTGCTGAAGAAGATCGCGCCCGGCATCCTGTGGGTTGCCGCACTGCTGGCGACGCTGCTCGGCTTGCCGCGACTGTTTTCGGCCGATCACCTCGATGGCACGCTGGAACAGATGGCCTTGTCGCCATCGCCCTTGGGCCTGCTGGTTGCCGGTAAAATACTGGCGCACTGGCTGTTGTGTGGTTTGCCGCTGGTGTTGCTGGCGCCGGTACTCGGCTTGCAGTTCGATCTCGACGCGTCGACTTTGGGCATTCTGACGCTGGCCCTGTTTCTGGGTACTCCATTGCTGTCGCTGATCGGCGCGATCGGTGCGGCGTTGACGCTCGGGGTGCGCGGCGGTGGTGTGTTGCTGGCGCTGCTGGTACTGCCGCTTTACATCCCGGCGCTGATTTTCGGGGCAGGGGCGGTAGAGGCCCACATTGCGGGTCTCGATGCGGGCGGGCATTTGTCCCTGCTGGCGGCGATGTTGGTAGTGGCTGGATTTTTTGCGCCGTGGGCGACCACGGCCGCTTTGAGGATTGCATTGGAGTGAGACAGTCGATTATTCATTGGTTCAAGTTCGCCAGCCCGCAGAGCTTCTATCCGCTGGCCGGGCGCATGATCCCGTGGTTCTGGGCCGCGACCGCCGCCTTCGGTATCGCCGGTCTGTGGATTTCGTTCTTTGTCGCGCCAACGGATGCGCAGCAAGGCGAGGGCTATCGGATCATCTTCGTCCATGTGCCGGCCTCGTGGATGTCGATGTTCATTTATCTGGTGATGGCCTTCTGGGCGGGGCTCGGACTGGCGCTCAACACGCGCGTGTCGGGCATGATGGCGCAGGCATTGGCGCCCACCGGCGCCCTGATGGCGGCGCTGTCGCTGTGGACCGGTGCACTGTGGGGCAAGCCGATGTGGGGCGCATGGTGGGTGTGGGATGCGCGGCTGACATCGGAACTGATCCTGTTCTTCCTCTATCTCGGCTTCATGGCGCTGCAGGCGGCGATCGATGATCCGCGTCGCGCCGACAAGGCCGGGGCGATCCTGGCACTGGTCGGCGTGGTGAATATTCCCATCATCTATTTTTCCGTGAAATGGTGGAACACCTTGCATCAGGGCTCCACGATCAATCTCACCAAGGCGCCGTCGATGGCGCAGACCATGCTCTGGGGCATGCTGCTGATGGCGCTGTGCTTCTGGATGTATTCGATCGCCGTGGCGCTGACCCGGGTGCGCGCCATCATCCTCGAACGCGAACGACACACGGAATGGGTGAAGCATGCAGTGGAATAGCGTCGGCGAGTTCTTCGCCATGGGCGGCTATGCCCTTTACGTCTGGGGCAGTTTCGGCGCCTGCGCGCTGCTCATGATCGCGGAACCTTTTCTGGCGAAGCGGCGTCTTAGCGAGGTTCGCAAGAGCCTGATCCGCGAACGACTCGCCGACGAACTCGAACTCCAACAACGATCCCAATGAAACCAAGACAGAAACGCATCGCCCTGATTGCCGGGGGCCTGGCGTCGCTGGCGGTTGCCGCGATGCTGACGCTGAACGCACTCGACAGCAACATCGCGCTGTATGTCACGCCCACTGAAGTGGCTGCCGGCAAGGCGCCACAGGGCAAGGCCTTCCGCATCGGCGGGCTGGTCAAGGAAGGCTCGATCAAACGCCAGGACATGACGGTGCGCTTCATCATCACCGACACGGCCAAGGAAATTCCTGTCGCCTACACCGGCATCCTTCCCGACCTGTTTCGCGACGGCAAGGGTGCCGTGGTGCAGGGCAGACTGGGCAGCGACGGTGTCTTTGCCGCAACGGAAGTGCTGGCCAAGCACGATGAGAACTACATGCCCCCCGAAGCCAAGCATGCCATCGACCAGGCACAGAAAGGTAAACCATGACTTTCCCCCCGTCCCCCTTTCCGGGAAAGGGGGTGATCTTGGTTCCCCCGGCAAGCCGGGGTCAGGTCGTTGAACGGCTGCCTCTTTGGGACGGCCCGGCGGAGTCAGCGCCATGACCCCCGAACTCGGACACTTCGCCCTCATCCTCGCCTTTGTGGTTTCCGTTGCGCAGGGTGTGCTGCCGCTGATCGGCGCACAGCGGGGACAAGCGCAATGGATCGCTTTCGCGCGGCCGGCGGCGCAAACGCAGTTCCTGCTGATCGCTATCGCCTTCGCCTGTCTGGCGCAAAGCTTTCTCGCCAATGACTTCTCGGTGAGCTACGTCGCCGGTCACTCCAACACGCAGTTGCCGACCCTGTATCGTTTTTCCGCCGTCTGGGGTGGTCACGAAGGTTCCTTGCTGCTGTGGGTGCTGATGCTGGCCGGCTGGGGCGCTGCCGTGTCGCTGGCCTCGCGCCGGCTGCCTGAAGTCATGGTGGCGCGCGTGCTCGCGGTGTTGGGGCTGGTCGGCATCGGCCTGCTGGCGTTCATCCTGTTTACTTCCAATCCCTTCGAGCGCTTGTTGCCGGCCGCCGCGGAAGGGCGTGACCTCAATCCGCTGCTGCAGGACCCCGGCCTGGTCTTCCATCCGCCGATGCTCTACATGGGGTATGTCGGCTTCTCGGTGGCCTTTGCCTTTGCCATCGCGGCGCTGATTTCCGGCCGGCTCGATGCGGCCTGGGCGCGCTGGTCGCGACCGTGGACCACGGCGGCCTGGGTGTTCCTCACGCTGGGCATCGCGTTGGGCAGCTGGTGGGCCTACTACGAGCTGGGCTGGGGCGGCTGGTGGTTCTGGGATCCGGTGGAAAATGCATCCTTCATGCCCTGGCTGGTGGGCACCGCCCTGATCCATTCGCTGGCCGTGACCGAGAAGCGCGGCGCTTTCAAGAACTGGACCGTGCTGCTGGCCATAGCGGCGTTTTCCCTGTCGCTGCTGGGCACCTTCCTGGTCCGCTCCGGCGTGCTGACCTCGGTGCATGCCTTCGCCTCGGATCCGCGCCGCGGCGTATTCATCCTGGTGCTGCTCGCCATCGTGGTCGGCAGCTCGCTGATGCTGTTCGCCTGGCGCGCGCCCAAGGTCAGCGCCGGCGGCCGTTTCGGGCTGGTCTCGCGCGAAACCATGCTGCTGATGAACAACGTACTGCTGGTGGTCGCCACCGGCAGCGTGCTGCTCGGCACGCTCTATCCGCTGCTGATCGATGCGCTCGGCATGGGCAAGCTTTCGGTGGGACCGCCCTACTTCAATGCGGTCTTCGTCCCGGTGATGGTGCCGCTGCTGGTGCTGATGGCCATCGGCCCCCTGGCGCACTGGAAGCACGCCGACCTCAAGGCCATCGCGCGCCGCCTGCGGATGAGCATGGTGCTGGCCGTCATTGCCGGCATCGTCCTGCCGCTGCTGATGGGCGCCTGGACGCCGCTTACCGCGATGAGTTCACTGCTGGCCGTATGGATCATTGCCAGCGGCGTGTTCCAGATCATGGACCGCATGAAGGCGGGCCGGCCGACCGCTGCCTTCTGGGGCATGCATATCGCCCATTTCGGCATTGCCGTATTCGTCATCGGCGTGGCGATGGTCGGCGGCTATCAGGAGGAAAAGGATGTCCGCATGGAGCCGGGCGATACCGTGCAGGTGGGCGGCTATGGCTTCCGCCTGGTCGGGGTGAAAGAGGCTCCCGGGCCCAACTATCGCGCTGCCGTGGGAACTGTCGAGTTGTCGAAGGGGGGCAAGATATTGAAGACCATGCATCCGGAAAAGCGCAACTATTTCTCGTCGCAGATGCCGATGACTGAAGCCGCGATCGACGCCGGCTTTACGCGTGATGTGTATGTCTCGCTCGGCGAACCGCTCGACAAGTCGGGCGCGTGGAGCGTACGGGTTTACTACAAACCCTTCGTCGACTGGATCTGGGGCGGTTGCCTGTTGATGGGCCTGGGCGGCTTCATCGCCATGCTCGACCGGCGTTACCGCCTGCGCGTCAGGGCAGGGACAGGAATTCCGGCGGGGCTGCCGGCATGAAACGTTTTCTGATTCCGCTTGCAGTGTTTTTCGTGCTGCTGATTTTTCTCGCCATCGGCCTTACCCTCAATCCCCGCGACGTGCCGTCGCCGCTGAAGGACAAGCCGGCGCCGGCGTTCAAGTTGCCGCAACTGGCCGCCGCCGACAAGAGTTTTTCGCCGGGCGACATGAAGGGCAAGGTCTGGTTGCTCAACGTCTGGGCTTCGTGGTGCGTCTCCTGCCGCCAGGAGCATCCCTTGCTGGTGGCATTTGCCAAAGAGGGCACGGTACCGGTTGTCGGCCTGAACTACAAGGATCAGCTCGCCGATGCGAAGAACTGGCTGGCGAAGTTCGGCGATCCCTACCTGCTGTCCGCGGTCGATGCCGACGGCCGTGTCGGCATCGATTACGGCGTCTACGGGGTGCCGGAAACCTATGTCATCGACAAGTCCGGCATGATCCGCATGAAGCACACCGGTCCGATTACGCCGGAATCGCTGAAGACGCAGATCCTGCCACTGGTCGCGGAGTTGTCGAAATGAAGCTGCGCACCCTGGTGCTCTGCTGCACTCTGCTGTTCGCCGGCGCGGCCATGGCCAGGGAAGCGGCGCCGATGGCGGCCGACGTGGAGATTGAAAAGCGCATGGTGGCGATCAGCGAAGAACTGCGCTGCCTGGTTTGCCAGAACGAATCGCTGTCCGGTTCGCATGCCGAACTCGCGCAGGATCTACGCCGCGAGATTCGCAAGATGATTGCCGAAGGCAAGACAGACAAGGAAATTCTCGATTTCATGGTCGCGCGCTACGGCGATTTCGTGCGCTACCGGCCGCCGGTGAAACCGACCACCTGGCTGCTCTGGGGCGGACCCTTCCTGCTGCTGGCCGGCGGCATCGGCGCGTTGATTGCGTTCCTGCGGCGGCGCGCCACGGAGAGCGCCGCACCTGAACTTTCCGAAGAAGAACGCCGCCGCGCCGCGGCCTTGCTGGACCAGTCCAACTCATGACTTCCTTTTATCTTGCAGTGGCGGCGCTGGTCGTCGTCGCGCTGGCAATTCTTTTGCGCCCGTGGTGGCTTGCCTCGCGCCGTGTCGCCAGCGTCGACTCTCTGCCCGCGCTCAACGTCGCGATTCATCGCGACCGCCTTGGCGAACTGGAGCGGGACCGGGCCAGCGGCGTGCTGTCCTCTGCAGATTTCGCCGAGGCGCGGGAGGAACTGGAGCGGCAACTCATCGACGATACGGCAGCCACGGAAGTTGCGGTTGCCTCCGGTTTCGGTCGCGGCAACGCCATTGCGATAGCGATCCTGGTGCCCCTGATGGCGGTTGGGCTGTATGCGCTGCTGGGCAGTCCCGCGGCGGTGCTGCCCGGCGACATGCAGGCACAGCGCGCCACGGCGGGCATGGAGGAACTCACCGCCAAGCTGGCGAAGAAGCTCGAGCACAGCCCTGACAATCCCGAGGGATGGGTCATGCTGGCGCGCTCCTACAAATCGTTGGGCCGCTGGGACGACGCCGAACGGGCTTTCAACCGGGTCGGCCCCGAATTGAACCGCAACGCCGAACTTCTCGCCGAACTTGCGGAACTGCTGGTGCAGAAGAACAACGGATTCGACGAGCGTTCGCGCCAGCTGGTTCAGCAGGCGCTGCGTCTTGAACCCGCCAACATGCTGGCCCTGTTCATGGGCGGTGGTGAAGCCTTCGCCAGCGGCCGCCATGCCGAGGCCGCAGCGCTTTGGCAGCGATTGTTGCCGCAACTCGAACCCGGCAGCGAAGATGCGCAGATGGTCGAGGCCAATATCGCCAAGGCCCTCGAACGCAGCGGCGGTGCGCGACCGAAGCTGCCACGCAGTGACATGCTGGCGGGAGCTGCAGCGCCCCAGGACGAGGTTCATCGTGCGGCAGCCGGCAAGGACAAGACATCCGCCGCAAAAGCGACCGGGAAGTCGGTCAGCGGCCGCGTCGAGCTTTCCCCTGCCTTGAAGGCGAAGGTCAATCCCGACGACGTCGTCTTCATTTTTGCCCGGGCCGTCGATGGCCCCCGCATGCCTCTCGCGGCCCAACGAGCGCGCGCCGCCGATCTGCCGCTGGACTTCGTGCTCGACGACAGCCAGGCGGTGATGCCCAGTGCCATCATTTCCTCTGCCGAGCAGGTGCGCGTCGAAGTGCGCATCTCGAAATCCGGCCAGGCGACGCCGGGCAGCGGCGATCTCACCGGCAAGAGCGGCGCAGTGAAGCCCGGGGTAAAAGGCCTGCGCATCGTGATAGACCAAGTCAATCCCTGACCGCGACTCGCGCCGCCGGACACCCGGCGGGCGAGGCGCTTTCCGCGACGCTGCGACCGGTTTTCTCACGCCCGGACGCAGGCACGCTCCGGCGGCGCCCGCTTCGGGTCGTGCCGCCGATCTTGTTTAAGCTTGACCGATATCAAGGCTGCCGTCTGGGACAGGCCTAGGATGCTGCGTGTGCACAAACCCATGATTCCTTCATGGCAATTGAAGTGCCGAGCCGTACCGCACACCAGGAGTCACCCAATGAACATTTCCAGCGCCATCGTCCACGCCCGGCCGGGCGACGTGGCGGTCGTTCAGGCGGGGCTGGCCACCTTGGCCGGGGTGGAGGTGCATGCCATTTCCCCCGAAGGCAAGCTGATCGTCACCATCGAAACCGAGGACGAGGGCAGCAACGCGGCCACCTACGAGCGCATCGGTCAGCTTGATGGAGTGATGTCGGCCGCCATGGTCTATCACCAAACCGAATCCGAACCAGAAACGGAAGTCTCAGTCGAGGCGAAGCTTCGTGCTACGCCGCAAAACAAGGAGATCTGAAATGAAATTGACGCGACGTGAATTCATCAAGACCAACGCCATCGCCGCCGCGGCCACCAGCGCCGGCATGAGCATTCCCGGCATGGCGCTGGCGGCGGCCCCGCAGGGCGCCGACGGCGTGCGCTGGGACAAGGGCGTCTGCCGCTATTGCGGCGTGGGCTGCGGCGTGCTGGTCGGGGTCAAGGATGGTCGCGTGGTGGCCACCCAGGGCGATCCCGATGCACCGGTGAACAAGGGTCTGAACTGCGTCAAGGGCTATTTCCTGTCGAAGATCATGTACGGCAAGGACCGGCTGACCAAGCCGCTCTTGCGCATGAAGGACGGCAAGTTCGACAAGAACGGCGAATTCGCCCCGATCTCCTGGGATGCCGCGTTCGACATCATGGCCGAGAAGGTCAAGGCGACGCTCAAGGAACCCACCCAGGGTCCGCGCGGGGTCGCCATGTTCGGTTCCGGCCAGTGGACGGTGTGGGAGGGCTATGCCGCTGCCAAGCTGATGAAGGCCGGCTTCCGCAGCAACAGCATCGACCCGAATGCGCGCCACTGCATGGCTTCCGCCGTGGCCGGCTTCATGCGTACTTTCGGCATCGACGAGCCGATGGGCTGCTACGACGACGCCGAGCACGCCGACGTCTTCGCCCTGTGGGGCTCGAACATGGCCGAGATGCACCCGATCCTCTGGTCGCGCATCACCAATCGCCGCCTGACCGCGCCGCACGTCAAGATTCACGTGTTGTCGACCTTCAGCCACCGTTCCTGCGAGCTGGCCGACAACGAGCTGATCTTCAAGCCGCAGTCCGACCTGGCGATCCTCAACTACATCTGCAACTACATCATCCAGAACAAGGCGGTCAATCAGGACTTCGTCAAGAAGAACGTCGGCTTCTTCAAGGGCGTCACCGACATCGGCTACGGCCTGCGGCCCAACCATCCACTGGAGCAGGTGGCCATGAACAACGGCTACCCCGGCGCCGACGGCAAGCCCAAGGGCGACCCGAACAAGCACGCGCCGATCAGCTTCGATGACTTCGCCAAGTTCGTTTCCGAGTACACCCTGGACAAGGCGCACGAGATTTCCGGCGTACCCAAGGACAGGCTCGAAGCGCTGGCCAAGGCCTATGCCGATCCGAAGGTGAAGGTCACCTCCTACTGGACCATGGGCTTCAACCAGCACACGCGCGGCACCTGGGTCAACAACATGATCTACAACGTGCACCTGCTGGTGGGCAAGATCTCCGAGCCGGGCAACAGCCCGTTCTCGCTCACCGGCCAGCCTTCGGCTTGCGGCACGGCGCGCGAGGTTGGCACCTTCGCCCATCGCCTGCCGGCTGACCTGGTGGTGATGAATCCCAAGCACCGCGAGTTCTCCGAAAAGATGTGGAAACTGCCGCCCGGCACGATTCCGGAGTGGGTCGGTTACCACGCTGTATTGCAGAGCCGGATGCTGAAGGACGGCAAGATCGGTTTCTACTGGACGTCCACCACCAACAACATGCAGGCCGGCCCCAACGTCAATGGCGAAATCTATCCGGGTTGGCGCAACCCGAAGGCCTTTGTCGTGGTGTCCGACGTCTATCCGACGGTATCCGCCATGTCGGCCGACCTGATCCTGCCCTGCGCGATGTGGATGGAAAAGGAAGGCATGTTCGGCAACGCCGAGCGCCGCGGACAGATGTGGCGCCAGCAGGTCAAGGCGCCGGGCGAGTCCCGTTCCGACCTCTGGCAGTACATGGAATTCTCCAAGCGTTTCAAGGTCGAGGAAGTCTGGCCGGCCGACCTGCTGGCCAAGGCGCCCGAACTCAAGGGCAAGACCCTGTACGACGTGCTGTATGCCAATGGCCAGGTCAACAAGTTTCCCAAGGAAGATCTGGCGAAGGTCAATGCCCACGCCTGGGCCGGCTACACCAACGACGAGTCCGAGGCCTTCGGCTTCTATGTCCAGAAGGGCCTGTTCGAGGAATATGCCGGATTCGGCCGCGGCCACGCCCACGATCTGGCGCCCTTCGAGACCTACCACAAGGTGCGCGGCATGCGCTGGCCGGTGGTGGACGGCAAGGAAACCCTGTGGCGCTTCCGCGAGGGTTACGACCCGTATGTGAAGAAAGGCGAGGGGGTGAAGTTCTACGGCTATCCCGACGGCAAGGCCAAGATTTTTGCGCTGCCCTATCAGCCGGCTGCCGAAATGCCAGACAAGGACTACGACCTCTGGTTGTGCACCGGACGTGTGCTGGAGCACTGGCATACCGGTTCGATGACGCGGCGCGCTCCCGAGCTTTACAAGGCCTTCCCCGACGCGGTGGTGTGGATGCATCCGAAGGATGCCGAGAAGCGCGGGCTGAAGCGCAACGACGTGGTCAAGGTATCCACCCGGCGCGGCGAGATCGAATTGCGGGTCGACACCAAGGGCCGCAACAAGCCGCCGGAGGGACTGATCTTCATCCCGTTCTTCGACGAGCACCGCTTGGTCAACAAGCTCACCCTGGATGCCACCTGTCCGATTTCGAAAGAAACGGACTTCAAGAAGTGCGCCGCCAAGGTGGTCAAGGCCTGATCGAACATGCATGGAGTCGCGGAGGGCGCGAGCAACATGCGCTCTCCGTCCAGCGATCATGGACAACGAGAACACGCCGAGTGCCGCGGCACGTCGCCAGTTCCTCGCCGATACCGCGCGCATGGCCTGCGGCGTCGGCCTGCTGGGACTTGGCGTCGGGCTGTATGCGCGACATGCCAAGGCCTTGCCGCCGGCCGCCATCCGGCCGCCCGGTGCCTTGCCGGAAACCGACTTCTCCGCGGCCTGCATCCGCTGCGGCCTCTGCGTGCGCGATTGCCCCTACAACATCCTGCACCTGGCCAAGCCGGAAGAGCCGATGTCGACCGGCACGCCTTACTTCGTCGCGCGCCAGCTACCCTGCGAGATGTGCGAGGACATTCCGTGCGTGAAGGCCTGCCCGACCGGAGCGCTCGATCATTCCCTGAAGGACATCAACAAGTCGAAGATGGGGCTCGCGGTGCTGGTCGACCACGAGACCTGCCTGAATTTTCTCGGCTTGCGCTGCGACATCTGCTACCGCGTCTGCCCGGTGATCGACAAGGCCATCACGCTCGACCCGCAAACCAATGCGCGCACCGGCAAGCACACCTTGTTCATCCCGGTGGTGCATTCCGACCACTGCACGGGCTGCGGCAAGTGCGAGAAGGCCTGTCCCACCGAGGTGGCTTCGATCAAGGTGTTTCCGCTCTACATGGCCAAGGGGCAACTCAGCGCGCATTACCGGCTGGGCTGGGTCGAAAAGGAAAAGGCCGGCGGCAGCCTGGTGGCGCCGGACGTCGAGCATCAGTACAACATGCCCGAGGGCATGAAGTATGAAAGCGGCAAGGGGCTTTCGGGAAGTCCGGGCGCCGTCCCGCCAGCGCCGACTCCTCCCGCGCCGGTCGGCCTGCCCAAGGCCTTCCAGGGAGGCAAGCTGTGAACTCCCCGCTGAAAGCCCCGCCCATCCGTCCCGGCGTCGAAGCCGTTGCCGCGAAAGGCTGGTTCGCTGCGCACAAATGGCTGATCCTGCGGCGCAGCAGCCAGATCGGCATCCTGCTGCTGTTCCTCGTCGGCCCCTGGTTCGGCCTGTGGATCGTCAAGGGCAATCTGAATTTCAGCTACACGCTGAACTTCCTGCCGCTGACCGATCCCTACGTCATTCTCCAGTCGGTTCTGGCAAGGCAGGTGCCGGAGAAACTGGCGCTGACCGGCGTCATAATCGTGCTGCTGTTCTACCTGCTGGTTGGCGGCCGCAGCTACTGTTCCTGGGTATGCCCGGTCAACCTGCTGACCGATGCCGCCTACTGGCTACGCGTTCGGCTCGGACTCAAGGGCAGCGCGCACATCAGCCGGCCGACGCGCTACTGGATGCTCGGCATGACGCTGGTTGCGGCGGCGGTGACCGGCAGCATCGCTTGGGAGATGGTCAATCCGGTGTCGATGATGCATCGCGGGTTGTTCTTCGGCCTCGGCCTCGCTTGGGCGGTGCTGCTGGCCGTGTTCCTCTTCGACCTGTTTGTCATGCGTCACGGCTGGTGCGGCCATCTGTGTCCGGTCGGCGCGTTCTACAGTCTGATCGGCAAGTTCTCGCTGATGCGCATCAAACTGCCGGCGCGCGACGCCTGCAACGACTGCATGGACTGCTTCGCCGTCTGTCCCGAACCGCAGGTGATCCGTCCGGCGCTGAAAGCCATAGCCGGGACGCCGCCATTGATTCTGGAAGCCAACTGCACCAATTGCGGTCGCTGCATCGATGTCTGCTCGAAGGATGTCTTTGCCTTCGGCACCCGTCTCAACCGTACCGTCGCAAGCGTAGCCGGCGCCCCGCAAGCGGAGCCGAAGTGATCAACGTTCAATCTCGTCTCGGGAGTCAATCATGAAGAAAACCGTCACCATACTTATGGCATCGCTGCTGACCATCATCGTGGGCTGCGCCAGCTACGAGCCCTTGGTTTCGATGCGCGGCGCGGATGTCGCCTCACCTGACAAGGCTCCCGCCGTCATGGCCTATGCCGGCAAACGGCCGGGCACGCAACCGGTCGTGGCGCGCACTTTCAGCACGCAGCCGCCGGTGATCCCGCACGCTGTGGATAATTTCGACGAAGTGACGCTGACCGAAAACCAGTGCATGGATTGCCATGGTCCGGCCAATTACGTGAAGAAGAATTCGCCGAAGCTGGGTGACAGCCACTTTGTCGCCGCGACCAAGACCTTCGATGCCTCGCGCCACAACTGCACGCAGTGCCACGTGCCGCAGGTAGACGCGCCGCCGCTGGTCGAAAACCGCTTTACCGGCAACATCAAGTAATACTGATCGCAGCAACCGGACACGGCGCCACGCAGGCGCCGCAGCCCGTGCATGAGCCTTCATCGACTTCCGGCATGGGCGGCCCGCCGAGGCGCGGACTGAAGCGGATCGCCGCCACCGCGCAGGGATCGCCGCAAACACGGCACTCGACGCCGCGTCTCGCGAGGCAATTTTCGGCGATTCGCGCCTTGGTCTTCCACGGCAGCGCTTGAGCATCGGCGCGCGGCAAGGCGCCATCCTTGCAGCTTGCGGCACAGGCTCCGCAAAACGTGCATTCGCCGCGCTTAAAGTCCACCTCGGGATAACCGCGCACCATGACGACAATCCGCGTCGGGCAGGCAGGCACGCAGGCGCCGCAGCGAGTGCAGGCACCGAGGAAGGCATTCTCCGTCAGCGCCCAAGGCGGGCGTTGCGGTGTGCGGCGGGCCTTGAAATCCCCCCGCATGAATTGTCGGCGACTGACCATGGAAATAAGGAGCGTGTTCGAGCCGGGAGCGCGATTTTGCCAGCGCATCGGGCATGTCACAAAATCTCACCATTCACCGCTTGGATTTGGAGTAGATTAGTCTAGCCTAATATTTGAGGTCGAATAGAGATCGGCCCGTTTCCCGTAGCCAACCAGAAAGGAATTCATCATGAAGCTCACTTACGTTGCGTTGCTGGCAGTGCTCGGCGCATCGCTTGCAGCACCGGTTGTCGCGCAACCTCCCGGCGGTCAGGGCATGGGGCCGGGACAGGGAATGGGACCCGGGCAAGGCATGGGACCGGGCGGTGGTATGGGTCCGGGGGGCGGCAAGGGGATGCGCTTCAACTTCGACAAGGACAACACGCCCGGCTGGGCGTTGATGAGCGCCGAAGAGCGCACGACCCACAGCAGCAAGATGCGCAACGCCAAGACCTATGACGAATGCAAGGCCTTGCAGACCGAACATCATCAGGCGATGGAGCTTCGCGCCAAGGAGAAGGGCGTAAGCTTGCCGGCGCCACGCTACAATGGTTGCGACCGCATGAAGGCGCGTGGCTTTTTCAAATAGAGAGACAGCGGCCGCGGCGTCGGGTTCGGCCGGCGTCGCGCTCTCATCGTTCAACACAACTCATGGAGACGCCATGAATATCGCAACCGGTTTCAGGAACATCGCGCTGGCGAACGCCGCATTGGTGATGATGGGCTTTTGTGCCGCGAATGCCGTCGCTGCGGACAAGATGGTCGATGTGGGAAAGTTCGAATATGAAGGTGCGTGTGCCTCGTGCCACGGCCTCGCCGGAAAGGGCAACGGATCCTTCGCTGGGCAGTTGGCGACCAAGGTGCCCGATCTGACGGTGCTCGCCGCGAAAAACAAGGGTGTATTTCCTTTCGACCGCGTATATCAGTCGATCGACGGCAGGCTGGAACTGAAGGCGCACGGCACAAGGGAAATGCCGATATGGGGCCGCGCGTTCCGCATGCAAAGCTCCGTTTTCTTTGAAAACTCCCCGTCGCATGACAGCGAATCTGCCGCACGCAGCCGCATCCTGGCGTTGACAGAGTACGTGTATCGGCTCCAGGGGAAATAGAGCGGGGGTTTTGTTGCGCTACGGCGCCGGCGCCGCATGAGCGCCGGCCACTTGTCCAGCCACCGCCACGGCCCGGCAGCATTCAGCCGGGCGTTTGCCATTGGCATAGCCCTGAATATCGGCTTCGTGGTGGTCGAGGCCGTCTATGGCTGGCGGGTGGGTTCGCTGGCCCTGCTGGCCGATGCCGGCCACAATCTCTCGGATGTCGCCGGGCTGGTGCTGGCCTGGGGGGCGGCGCTGGCCGCGGGGCGGCTGCCCGATCATCGCCATACCTACGGCTGGCAGCGCGCCTCGATTCTCGCCGCCTTCGCCAATGCGGTGCTGCTGCTGGTGGCGATGGGCTCGCTGCTCTGGGAAGCCGCTCATCGTCTGCAATCCCCGGCGCCGACAGACGGCATTACGATCATGGTCGTCGCCGCCGTCGGCGTCGTGGTCAATGGCGCGACCGCCGCGCTGTTCATGGCCGGCAGCAAGGTCGACATGAACATTCGCGGCGCTTTCCTGCACATGGCGGCCGACGCGCTGGTTTCGCTCGGCGTGGTGGCTTCCGGTGCCCTCTATCTCTGGACCGGATGGGCCTGGCTCGACCCGGTGACCAGCATGGCGATCGCGCTGGTGATCGTTGCCGGCACCTGGGGCCTGTTCCGCCAGTCGCTGCACCTGCTGTTCGACGGCGTTCCGGAAAGCGTCGTTCTCGCCGAAGTCGATACCCTGCTGCGAGCCCTGCCCGGCGTCGCGGATGTGCACGATCTGCATGTCTGGGCCATGAGTACCACGGACATTGCGCTGACGGCGCACCTGGTGATGCCTGCCGGGCATCCGGGCGACGCCTTCCTCGATCAGATTGCACACGAGCTGCACGAACATTTCCACATCACGCATCCGACGATCCAGATCGAGTTCAACGGGCTCGATCACGGCTGCGCCCAACCACTCGACCACTTGCCACCATGAATTTACCTATCGCGCCTGCTACCGTCACTTTCGCGCTCATCGTCAAGGCCTTCGCTCCCGGCTGGCCCGCTGTCGTCATGGGTACCGGCGCCTTCGCCCTCGCGACGCTGCATTTCTCCCATCAATTGCCCATGCTGACTGGACCGGCCTGGGCGCTGCACTGGTTCAACCTGGCGCTGTTCGTCCTGATCAGCATTCCCTGGCTGTTGCGCTGGGTAATGGCCTGGCCAGCGGTCGCGGCCACCTTCAAGCATCCGGTGGCGGCCAATTTCTATCCCACCTACGGCATTGCGTTGCTGGTCCTGGCGGGCGAACTGCGTGCCTTCGGCGGCCATGAAACTGCCGCATTGATCGTCTGGTGGTTGGGCGTGGCGCTGCTGTCCGGTCTGACGCTGGCCGTGCTGATCTCGATCTTGCAGGGCGAGCATGTCAACCTCGATCACATCACGCCCGGCATCTTCATGCCGCCCGTCGGTCTGGTGGTTATTCCGGTGGCCGGCGGGCCGCTGCTCGCCGCGCAGCCCGAAGTCCTGCGCGACCTGGCGCTGACGGTCAACGGCATCGGCCTCGGCGCCGGCATCTTCATGTACATGGCATTGCTGGCGCTGGCCTTCCATCGCTTCTACGTGCACAAGCGTCTGCCGCCGAACATGGCGCCGACCTTCTGGATCAACCTCGCGCCGCTGGGCGTGATCGTGATCAGCATGCTCAATCTGGTGGCGGCCGCGCCCTTCGCCGGCGACAAGTCCGCCTACCTTGTGACTGTCTTCCTGGTCTGGGGCTTCGGTGCCTTCTGGCTGGTGCTGGCGACGCTGTTTACCTGGTCGGTGAGAAAGGTCGCTCCGGTGCCGTTTTCGCTGATCTGGTGGGCCTTCACCTTTCCGCTGGGCGCATTCACGCTCGGAAGCCAGCGCCTGAGCGAGGTGAGCGGCCTGGCTACGCCATTGGCATTCGGCTGGCTGGCGTGGGCGTTGCTGGCCGTCATCTGGACACTGACACTGATCAAGACCATTGGCGGCGTCGCCAGCGGAAAACTGTTCCAGCCCCATCCCTGAAAACCGGGCATGACGCCTTGCTTGACAGACCATGGGAGCGCCAATAAGATAGTAACCAATTACTATCTTATTGGTTCGAAACGTCATGGATGTCAGCACCAAGCCACGAAACCTGCCCGCCGAACAGCGCCGGGCGGTGACGGTCGAAGCCGTCGTCGAACTGACCGCCGAGCAGAATCCCGGCGATATCACCACGGCGGCGATTGCCAAGCGCATGAATCTCACGCAGGGCGCGCTGTTCCGCCACTTTCCGAGCAAGGATGCAATCTGGCAGGCGGTCATGGAGTGGGTGGCCGAGCGACTGCTGCAGCGGGTAGACCGTGCCATTCAGGGCGCGGACTCGCCGCTCCAGGCGCTGGAGGCGGTGTTCATGGCCCACATCAAGTTCGTCGCCGAGCATCCCGGCGTGCCGCGACTGCTGTTCGGCGAGTTGCAACGCGCCGAGGACACGCCCGCCAAACGCATGGCGCGCACCCTGATCCGGGGCTACCGGGAACGCCTGAGCGGCCTCATCGATGCGGGGAAAGCCCGCGGCGAAGTGGCGCCGGAGGTCGATACCTCGGCGGCGGTGGTCGCGTTCATCGGCAGCATCCAGGGTCTGGTCATGCAATCGCTGCTGAGCGGCAAGGCTGGGCAAATGCGGGCCGACGCGCCAGGCGCTTTCGCCATTTACCGTCGTGGAATCAGGAGCATCACATGAAGTCCGAACGCATACTGAAATGGCTGGCCATCGTCGCCATCGCCTTCGGCGCCCTCACCGTGTTCAGCGGTGGCCGCGCATTGTTCGGCGACATGGAGGCGCGCGCCGAGCTGGGCAACATCGTGCCCTTCGTGCTCTGGTTCAATTTCCCGGCGGGCTTTGTCTATGTTCTCGCCGGGGCAGCGCTGCTGCAGGCCAAACGCTGGGCTGCCCCGATGGCCTTGTTCCTGGCAGTGACGACCGTTCCCGTCTTCCTGGCCTTTGCGGCGTACATCGTCGCCGGCGGCGCGTATGAAGCGCGCACCGTCGGCGCCCTGTCGCTGCGCTCGCTGTTCTGGATCGCAGTGGCGCTGGTCGCCCGACGCGCCATGACGATGACTCCAACGGGGAGCAACCCGACATGAAACTTCCCTTCGATCGTCGCACCTTCCTCATAACCGCCGCCGTCGTGCTGGTGGCCATTCTGGTGCTGTTCGTCGCGCGCAGCGGGCCGCTGGCGTCGATGCGCGTCACCGTCGCGCCGGCCGCGCGGGTCGATCTGGCGCCCCTGCTGTTCGGCATCGGCGTGGTCGAGGCGCGGCGCGGCTACCTGGTCGGCCCCATCACGGCCGGGCGCGTGCGCCAGGTCGCCGTGGATGTCGGCGACGTCGTGAAGGCCGGCCAGTTGCTGGCGGAGATGGACCCGGTCGACCTCGATCAGCGCCTTGCCGCAACCAGCGCGGCCGCCAAGCGCGCGCAGAGTGCTGTCGATACGGCGGCGGCGCAACTTGCCGACAGCGTCGCCCGACGCGAAGTGGCCGCAGCCAATGCGCGCCGCTATGAGGAGCTGGGGCGCAAGGGTTTCGTCAGTTCCAGCGTGACCGAAGGCAAGGCGCAGGAGATGAATTCCGCGTCGGCCCAGTTTGCCGCCGCCGAAGCGGCGCTGGCCGGCGCGCGCCAGGACCTCGCACGCCTCGACGCAGAACGCGCCGGCGCGCAGCAGCAGCGCGGCAACCTGCGCCTGCTGGCGCCGGCCGATGGCGTGGTCACCGCGCGCGACGCCGAGCCGGGCTCGACCGTGGTCGCCGGACAGGCCGTGGTGCGGCTGGTCGCCGCCGACAGCCTGTGGCTAAAAATGCGCCTCGACCAGCATCGCTCGGCCGGCCTGCAAGTGGGGCTCCCGGCTGAAATCGTGCTGCGCTCGCGGCCGGGCCAGATGCTGCCCGGGAAAGTCGCGCGCATTGAAATGCTGAGCGACAGCGTGACCGAAGAGCGCATCGCACTGGTCGCTTTCGAGACGCCGCCGAAAGACGTGTCGGTCGGCGAAATGAGCGAAATCACGCTGCGCCAGCCGCTCGTCAAACAGGCGCTGGCCGTGCCCGGCGCGGCATTGCGCCAGCGCGGAGGCAAGACCGGCGTCTGGGTGTTGCGCGATGACAAGCCCGGATTCGCTGCGGTCAAGGCCGGCATCAGCGGCGCCGACGGCAAGGTGCAGATCCTCGACGGCCTCAAGGAGGGCGACGTGGTGATCGTGCACAGCGAGAGCGAGATCACCGAAGGCAGCCGCATCAAAATGGTTTCGGCGATCGCCGGCGCGTGAGTTTGCAATGATCAGCCTGGCCGGCCGCGACATCCTGCATTCCTGGGGCAAGTTCGTCCTCACCGGGATCGGTCTCGGCCTGCTGATCGGCGCCACGCTGACCATGGCCGGCGTCTATCGCGGCATGGTCGATGACGCGCGGGTATTGCTGACCAACAGCGGTGCCGACATCTGGGTGGTGCAGAAGGACACCCAGGGACCGTATGCCGAGTCGTCCAGCATCCGCGACGACGTGTATCGCGGACTGCTCGGCATGTCCGGCGTGGCCCAGGCGGCGAACGTCACCTACCTGACCATGCAGGTGCGCCATGGATTCCGCGAGAGTCGCACCATGGTGGTCGGATTCGAGCCGGGTCAGCCCGGCGAGCCGGGCTATCTGGTGGCGGGGCGGCGCCTGCTGCGCGGCCACTTCGAGGCCATCGCCGACGTGAAGACCGGGTTCAAGCTCGGCGAACGCATCCGCATCCGGCGCCACGAGTACAAAGTGGTCGGCCTGACGCGGCGCATGGTGTCCTCCGGCGGCGATCCGATGGTGTTCATTCCGCTGAAGGACGCGCAGGAAGCGCAGTTCCTCAAGGACAACGACGCCATCATCGCCGACCGCGCACGCACGGCGACCAATCCCGCCCTGAATCGCCCCGGCGTGCCCGGCCTGCTCGATGCGGTGACGGCGTCGCAGACCATCAATCACAGCGTCAACGCGGTGCTGGTAAAAGTCGGCGCCGGCGACACGGCGGCAAATGTGGCGCAGGAGATCCGCCGCTGGAAACACTTGCAGGCCTACACCCGCGAGCAGATGGAGGAGATACTGATCGCCAAGCTGATCGCCACTTCGGCCAAACAGATCGGCATGTTCCTCGCCATCCTCACCGTGGTCAGCGCGGCGATCGTCGCCTTCATCATCTACACCATGACGCTGGGCAAGATTCGCGAAATCGCGGTGCTGAAGCTGATCGGCACGCGCAACCGCACCATCGCCGGCATGATCCTGCAGCAGGCGCTCGGCCTCGGCCTGATCGGCTTCATCGTCGGCAAGATTTCCGCCACGCTGTGGGCGCCGGCCTTTCCCAAGTATGTGTTGCTGGAGACGGCGGACGCCATGCGCGCGCTGGTCATCGTCATGGTGGTCTGCGCGCTGGCCAGCACGCTGGCCATCCGCGCCGCGCTGAAGGTCGATCCGGCCACGGCGATCGGGGGCTGAGATGGACGACGGAATCCACATCGAAGGCCTCAGCAAGCGCTACGGCGAGGGCGATACCGCGGTCGACGCGCTGAAAGAAGTAAACATGTGTATCGCTCCCGGCGAGGTGGTCGGCCTGGTCGGCCCCAGCGGATCGGGCAAGACCACGCTGCTCAAGTGCCTCGGCGCGGTGATCGAACCGACGCGCGGGCGCATGACGCTGGGCGGCGAAGTGATCTACGACAGCGCGCAGGGCGGCTGGAAAACGCCGGACCTGCGCGCGCTGCGCCGCGACCGCATCGGCTTCATCTTCCAGGCGCCCTACCTGATTCCCTTCCTCGACGTCACCGACAACGTCGCCCTGCTGCCGATGCTGGCGGGGCGCGCGAATGCTGATTCGCGGACGCGGGCGCTGGAACTGCTGCAGGCGCTCGACGTGCAGCATCGTGCAAAAGCGCAGCCGAGCGAGCTGTCCGGCGGCGAGCAGCAGCGCGTCTCGATCGCCCGCGCGCTGGCCAACCAGCCGCCGGTGATCCTCGCCGACGAACCCACCGCGCCGCTCGACAGCGAGCGGGCGCTGGCCGTGGTGCGCATCCTCAACCAGATGGCCAGTCAGTACCAGACCGCGATCATCGTCGTCACCCACGACGAAAAAATCATTCCGACCTTCAAGCGGATTTACCATATTCGCGACGGGAGGACGGTGGAAGAGGCCGGCGAAGGCCGGGACATTTCGTGAAGGTGGACGGCGTGAGGTTCTTGCGCAAACTCGTTTTCTTGCTGGCGACCAGCCTGCTGGCATTTGCGTCGCTGCCCGCCAGCGCCGAAGACCCCTGGCTGCGCACCGGTGCCGACGGCAAGCCGGAAGTGCAGCTTTACTTCTTCTGGTCGCTCAGCTGTCCGCACTGCACCGCGGCGCATCCCTACATCGACGCGATTCCGCGGGCGCGGCCCTGGGTTCGCCTGCACTCGCTGGAATTAACGCGCCATCCCGAAAACGTGAGCCGCTACGAGTCCATGGCGCGCGCGATCGGCGCCGAAGCCGGCGGCGTTCCGGCGTGGCTGTTCTGCGGCGAGATGCATCTGGGCTGGGATGGCGACGAGATCACCGGCGCCACGCTTCGTCGTCGCCTCGACGACTGCCGCGCACGGGCTGCAAGCGGCGCCGCGCCCGCCGCGCAGGCGCCGCCCGCCGCAGCCATCCATCTGCCGCTCTTCGGCGCGCTCGATCCCGCCAGTCTGTCGCTGCCCGCATTGACGCTGGTGCTGGCCGCGCTTGATGCCTTCAATCCCTGCGCCTTTTTCGTGCTGCTGTTCCTGCTCTCGATGATGGCGCACCAGAAGAGCCGCGCGCGCATGCTGGTCATCGGCGGCGTCTTCGTCGCCATTTCCGGCCTGATGTATTTCGCCTTCATGGCGGCCTGGCTCAATGTCTTTCAGCTTTTCGGCCATCTGGCCTGGGTGACGCTGGCCGCCGGCGCGCTGGCGGTATTCGTCGGCACGGTGAACGTCAAGGACTTTTTCGCCTTCGAAAAGGGGCTCACGCTATCGATTCCCGAATCGAAAAAGCCCGACATCTTCCGCCGTACGCGCGGCATCCTCGGCGCCGAAAACCTGCCGGCGATGATCGCCGCCACGGCCTTCCTCGCCATCGCCGCCAACTTCTACGAGCTGCTGTGCACCGCCGGATTTCCCATGGTCTATACGCGCCTGCTGACGTTGGCCGATCTGTCGCCTGCCGCCCGCTACGGCTACCTTGCGGCCTACAACGTCATCTTTGTGCTGCCGCTGGCCGCCATCGTCGTCGTCTTCGCCCGCAGCCTCGGCGCAAGGAAGCTCAGCGAGCGCGAAGGCCGGCTGCTCAAGCTGATGTCCGGCACGATGATGCTCGAACTCGGCGCGCTGTTGCTGCTGGCCCCCGAGCGCGTCAGCCAGGTCGGCATCGCCTTCGGCTTGATGGCCGTTGCGGGGCTGGTTACCTGGGCCGCCGCAAGGCTCACCCGGAACACCTGAGCCGACCGCGCGCTTGACTGCGCCGAGTCGTCCGGCCTAAAATGCTTCCATGATTCTGGAAATGTCGAATTAACCCATGGATACCATTCAAGCTGTCGACAAGCTGGGCGCCTTGGCGCAGGAGACGCGCCTGAGCATCTTCCGCCTGCTGATCGAGCAGGGACCGCAGGGCCTGCATGCCGGCGCCATCGCCGAGGCGCTGGCCCTGCCGCCGGCGACGCTGTCCTTCCATGTCGCCCACCTGGTGCGCGCCGGACTGGTTACCTCGCGCCAGGAAGGCCGCTTCATCTTCTATGCCGCGAGCTTCGCGGCGATGGACGACCTGATCGCCTATCTCACCGACAACTGCTGCCAGGGCGGGCAGTGCCTGCCGAAGGCGGCGGCGCGCGCTACCACCGCCCGCCGCCGCAAGGCGGCTTGAGGAGAGTTCATGACGTTCAATGTCCTGGTGCTCTGCACCGGCAATTCCGCCCGGTCGATTCTCGGCGAAATGCTGTTCAACCATCTGGGCACGGGCCGCGTCAGGGCCTGGTCGGCGGGCAGCAAGCCGGGCGGCGTGGTCAATCCGGTGGCGATCGAGACGTTGCAAAAGCACGGCGTGCCCTGCGAAGGCGCGCGCAGCAAATCCTGGGACGAATTTGCCGTGCAGCCAGCGCCGACTATTGATTTCATCTTCACGGTTTGCGACAACGCGGCCGCGGAAACCTGCCCGGTCTGGCCCGGCCATCCAGCCACTGCCCACTGGGGCATTCCCGATCCGGCCCATGTCGAGCCGATCGAGGCACGGCGCGCGGCCTTCGAGGAGGCCTACCAATCCTTGAAGACGCGCATCGACGCCTTTCTCGCCCTGCCGCTGGAAACCATGACGCTCCAGGAGTCGGCGCTGGCGGCACGGCGAATTCACACGGGAAGCTGAGCCATGTCCGCCCAATGCGAAGTCACTGCCAAGGTCGCCGCCGGCGCGCCGATGTCCACCTTCGAGCGCTACCTGACGGTCTGGGTCTTTCTCTGCATCGTCGTCGGCATCGCGCTCGGCCAGTTCGTCCCGGCGCCCTTCCAGATGCTGGGCAAACTCGAAGTGGCGCGCGTCAATCTGCCGGTCGGCCTGCTGATCTGGATCATGATCATTCCGATGCTGGTCAAGGTGGATTTCGACGCCCTGCACGAAGTTCGCAACCATGTCAAAGGCATCGGCGTCACGCTGTTCGTGAACTGGCTGGTCAAGCCCTTTTCGATGGCCTTCCTCGCCTGGCTGTTCATCCGCAACATCTTCGCGCCCTACCTGCCGGCCGACCAGCTCGACAGCTACATCGCCGGCCTGATCCTGCTCGCCGCCGCGCCCTGCACGGCCATGGTCTTCGTCTGGAGCCGGCTGACCAATGGCGACCCGCTGTTTACATTGTCACAAGTCGCGCTCAACGACAGCATCATGATCGTCGCCTTCGCCCCGCTGGTGGCCTTCCTGCTCGGCATCTCAGCCATCACCGTGCCGTGGGATACCTTGTTCACCTCGGTCGTGCTCTACATCGTGATTCCCGTGATCCTCGCCCAGCTCTGGCGCAAGTCGCTGCTCAAAAAAGGCCAAGCGCATTTCGACGCGACCATGGAAAAAATCGGTCCCTGGTCGATCAGCGCGCTGCTGGCCACCCTCGTACTGCTGTTCGCCTTCCAGGGCAAGGCCATCATCGACCAGCCGCTGATCATCGCCCTGCTCGCGGTGCCGATCCTGATCCAGGTTTTCTTCAACTCCGCGCTGGCCTACTGGCTCAACCGCGCGGTGGGCGAGAAGCACAACGTCGCCTGCCCGTCGGCCCTGATCGGCGCCTCCAATTTCTTCGAACTCGCGGTGGCCGCCGCCATCAGCCTGTTCGGTTTCGAATCCGGCGCCGCGCTGGCCACCGTGGTCGGCGTGCTGATCGAAGTGCCGGTGATGCTGCTGGTGGTCAAGGTGGTGAATTCCAGTAAGGGCTGGTACGAGGCGAAGGCCTGAAGCCATCATGGACATCCTGATCGCCGCGCTGCAAAGCGGCGCAGCCAGCCTCGCCTCCTACCTCGCCGCGCACGTGCTGCTTTGCCTGGTGCCGGCCTTCTTCATCGCCGGCGCGCTGTCGGCGCTGGTGCCGCAGCAATCCATCATCCGCTTCCTCGGCCCCGGCGCGTCGAAGTGGGTTTCCTACCCCGCCGCGGCCGGCGCCGGCAGCCTGCTCGCGGTTTGCTCCTGCACCGTCCAGCCCCTGTTCGCCGGCATCTACAGCCGGGGCGCGGGGCTCGGTCCGGCGATCACTTTTCTCTTCTTCGCCCCGGCGGGCAACATCCTCGCGCTGTCCTACACCGGGGTGGCGCTCGGCGCCGATTTCGCCATCGCGCGCATCGTGCTCGCGCTGTGCTTCGGCATCGGCATCGGCATGCTGATGGCCCTGCTGTTCCATCGCGAAGATGCCGCGCGCACCGCGGCGAACGGCGCATTCGTCGCCACCGGCGGCATCCCGCGCAGGAATCTGCTGTTCCTCGCCGTCCTCGTCGCGTTGCTGATCGCCGGCACGCTGAAAATCGATTGGCTGACAGTGCCTCTGTTCAGCACGGTGCTGCCCTGGGATAGCGCGTCGTCGGCGCAGGGGCTGCTCGATCGACTGGTCCCCGTGAATGAAATCAAGGGCGAGGAAGGCCTCAGTCTGCAGGGCCTGACGCTGATCGGGCTCTTGCTGGCGATCGGCGCCGCGGCATGGCGCGGACTGGGGCAGGTCGATGCCGGCTTCAACCGCCTGACCTGGCTGGCGCTCGGCCTGACGGCTTTCACGCTGGTCTTCGCCGCACTCGGCGTGCAGGCAGGCACGTCGGGGCTGACGATCACCGTCACCGGACGCACGCTGGCCGTGGCGATTCTCTGCGCCGCCATCCTGCCGCTGGCGCGCCGCTTCGACGCCTGGGACATGCAGCAATGGCTGTGGGAAACCTGGCGTTTCATCAAGATGATTTTTCCGCTGCTGGTGGCCGGCGTGTTTCTGGTCGGCGTGGTGCGCAGTTTCATCCAGCCCGAGTGGATCCAGTTCATCGCCGGCAGCAACACGCTGCTGGCCAATCTGGCCGGCGTGGTGTTCGGCGTCTTCATGTATTTTCCGACCCTGGTCGAAGTGCCGATCGCCAAGATGTTCCTCTCGCTCGGCATGCATCCGGGACCGCTGATCGCCTACCTGATGGCCGACCCCGAACTCTCGCTGCAGAGCATCCTGATCACTTCCGTCATCATCGGCAAGCTCAAGGCCTGGACCTACGTCGGGCTGGTGGCGGTATTCTCGACCATCGCGGGCCTGACGTACGGCGCCTGGGTTGACGGCACGCCGCTCGGCACACTGGCGCTGATCATCGGCGGCTTCATGCTCACGCTCGCGATCGCCGTGCAACTGATCGGGCGGGCGCAAGCTTCGCCCGCGCACTGAACACAAGGAGACAGCATGCAGATCAAGATTCTCGGCACCGGCTGCGCCAAGTGCCAGCGGCTCGAACAGCTCACGCGCGAAGTCGTCGCCGAACTCGGGATCGAGGCGGAATTCGACCACGTGCGCGACATGAAGGCGATCATGGCCTATCCGGTCATGACCACCCCGGCGTTGGTGATCGACGAAGAAGTCATGGTCTTCGGCCGCATGCCGAGCAAGGACGAGATCGCCGGCTGGTTGAAGCAGACGTGATCCTGGAGTCCACTCTGCCCTGTCCTCCGATCCAGGATCAGCGCGGCTGTTGCGCCAAAGGCTGACATGCGCTGCCTCACCGATGCCTGGAACGCCCACGAAACCGAACTGCGCCGCTTCCTGCGCCATCGTGCGCGCAGCGAGGCCGAAGGCGACGATCTATTGCAGGAGGTTTTTCTGCGTGCGATGCGCCGGCCGAATGGCCTGTGCGGCCTCGACAGTCCACGGGCCTGGCTGTTTCATGCCGCGCGCAACCTGCTGATCGACCGCCTGCGCCTGGCCAAAGACCAGGTGCCGCTGCCCGAGGACCTGGCCGCCGAGCCCGAAGCCGTGCTCGCGCCGGTCGATGGCCTGGCGCAGTGTTTGCCACGCGTCCTCGCCGAACTTGCTGCAGAAGACCGAGAGGCGATCACCCTCTGCGACATCGAAGGCATGAGTCAGAAGGACTATGCCGCGCGGCTCGGACTGACCCTGCCGGGCGCCAAGTCGCGCGTGCAGCGGGCGCGGGCGCGGCTCAAGGCGCGTCTGACCGAAGCCTGCCAGGTGACATTCGATGCCGGCGGCGGGGTGTGCTGCTTCGTCCCGCGCGAACCCGAAGCGTAACCGGGCCGCGTCGCGTCGCCGCCGATCCACGACCACAGCCCCGAAAGTCGGCGCTGGCGACACGGCGGCGCTGGGAAGAGGCGGGCAACCTGCTTGACGGAATCCGTTATACGGAACACAATTAAACATGATTCATTCATTCGCCTGCCTCGATACCAAGGCGCTGTTTCACAGCCAAGCTGTGCCGCGGTTCAGGAATATCGAACGAGTGGCGCGGCGCAAGCTGCTGCAACTGAACGCGACGACGGAGTTGGCCAGTTTGCGGATTCCTCCGGGCAACCAGCTTGAAGCGCTAAAGGGCGACCGTAAAGGGCAGCACAGCATTCGCGTCAATGACCAATGGCGCGTGTGCTTTGTGTGGCGAAAGGATGGCGCGCACCAGGTCGAAATTGTGGACTACCACTAGGAGTCGAATATGGCTAAGTTGCTTGACGAAATTCACCCCGGAGAAATTCTTCTGGAGGACTTCATGAAGCCGATGGGTATCTCGGCGCGTCAGCTTGCGGCCGACATCGATGTATCGCCCAGTCGCATCAGCGAACTGGTGAATGGCGCCCGACCGATAACCGCCGACACGGCACTGCGCCTGGGCCTGTTTTTCGGAATGGACCCCCGGTTCTGGATGAACCTGCAGACGGAGTACGACATGCGGATAGCGGCCCGCACGCTTCAGGAAAAAATTGCGCCCAGAATCCGGGTCTTCCATCACGCGGCGGCCTGACCGATCCACCGCGCAAGGGGCTTGCCATCTTCGCGAGGGACCGTCGGCAATGCGCGATCAAGCCGCCATCGGCCAACCTTCCGCGACTTGGCGCTTGTCGGCCAGGCCTGGCCTTCGATCACCGGCAGAATGTGATTGCACTGCAATCAACCTTTCGCTAGACTGCAATCAATGATTACAGCAGTGGAGACCGATATGGCTACCAATCTTGTGGTTCGCAATGTCGACGAGGATGTGGCGCTGGCGCTCAAGCAACTCGCGGCATCTCATGGACGCAGCGCGGAAGCCGAGCACCGCGAAATCCTGCGAACGGTCCTGCAGCGGCCAAAGCGACGGTCCGCGGCGGAAGTGCTGGCGAGCATGCCGAATGTCGGTGAAGACTCGGACTTCAATTTCCGCAACGGCTAGGAATTCCCGTGTACCTGATCGACACCAATGTCATCAGCGAGGCGCGCAAGGGCAGCAAGGCCAATCCCGGCGTCCGGCGATTCTTTCGGACGGCCGACGCGGCCGGGCTCTATGTGACTGCGCAGACGATAGGCGAAATCCGGCGGGGCCTGGAGAACATTCGGCGTCGAGGGGATCTGCCACAGGCGAACAAACTCGAGCGCTGGCTCGACGCGATCGTTACCGACTACGCCGACAGGATATTGAGCTTCGATACGGATTGCGCGCAGGTCTGGGGGCGGCTGATGTCGCCGCACCCGGAGCAGGCAATCGACAAGCAGATTGCGGCAATCGCCCTGATTCACGACCTGACGGTGGTCACTCGCAATGCCGATGACTTTCGCGGCACGGGCGCAAGACTTCAAAACCCCTTCATCTGATCGCCGGCCGGCGCGGCCATTTTTCGCGCGGCGAACCTCGGCGTCGGCCGACTCCCGTTCTGCATTGTGATCGCGGCGATGGCCTGGACGCCGACCTCAATAGCCGTTTTGTTCAATACTGAAAGTCGGCGCTGGCGACACGGCGGGTCTTCGCCGGAGCGATCATCGGTGACCGTTCTCTCTATGCCTCAGTTCGGCCATTAGCGGACCTACGGGATTGCACCCGAAAGCGGTCACTCGAAGCGAGCGGACGACATTGAAGATGCCGCTGGTGTCCGACATATTGCTGTTGTTATACTGACAGGCAAAATGCCAAGTGATTGACTTCAATTACTTTCAAGCTTCATTCTCGGCGTCATCAATATCAATTGTTATACGGTCCCTTGTGCCCGTGTAAACACTGTTAATCAAAGCGAAACCATGGGCGACTGGGATTTTCTCTATGAAATGAATGAGCGTGGCTATAGTCCAGAGGAAATAGCCGATGCTGCAGGCTCTGGCGCAGCGCCCTGGGAGTGGGAATACATAAGCAGAGAGTGGATCGACTCTCAGCTTGAAGATGCGCCAGGTAAGCCCTATGAGAGCAGAGATGGATTTCCCTTTAGCATCCTAGAGCAAACACATATATTCCAAGATCTAGTTGATTGCGCTACACGCCACTTCGAGAACACAGGCAGGTACTTACAAGTCTGGGGTGAACTCGGAGAGATCTACGCTGAGATCAAGTTCGGACTTCGCCGTCATGGGACACACAGGGCCGGTTCTGACGGCACAATTGCCGGAAAGCTTGTTGAGGTAAAGACCATATCGCCTGAGAAAGCCAGCGATCGTGTACTCGTCAAGAGCCAAGGAAACTTTGAGCAGTTGCTCATCGTTCGTATTGATCGGGATTTCCAGTTCCAAGGCAAGCTCTTTGAAAGAAGCGAGCTAAAGGGAGTTACCGGAAAGTACCTTAGAGGGCGACTCGAGGATGACACGAGCGCCTAAAAATTTCGTCGAAAAGGACCGCCCACAAGCTGCGCTCGTGGGTTCCCTTCGCGGCTTCGCCGCTACGGCGGCCTCTCACGTCAAACGTAGGCCTCATGAGCCCCTCCGAACTCCGAACCGAAACACTTCGCCGCTTTACTACTTGGCGACTTAAACCGAACGAGCATTTGCCCCTTATCGAATCCTTGGCTGATCTACAGCCCAAGTCGAGTTCGCAAGTTGCAGCGAGAGCCATAGCGGCGGGCTATCTGGCCGCTTTCTGTTTTGGTGCCCCTGTAGAAGATGTGCGCCAGGATCTTGAGCGCTTTGCGCTTTGGCGGCACTTAAGCGAAGAAGAGCAAACCCTACTAACGAATGCTGACGCCAGTGATCAATCCAAGGCGTTCCATAGCTGGCTTATCGAAGCCATTCAGTTCATGGCATGGAGTCTAGGCCTCGTTACATCAGATCACTTCGCTCCATGCAGCGAGACATTGGCGAGCCAGTTCCCTGATGCTGGTGCTGATCCAAGTCATTTCATAACCAACGCACGCTTGCGGCCAATAAATGAACTGCTCCAGGAAGCAGACACGCTGTACATGCTTCATTGGTTTGCCGTCGAGGCGAATCTGGAAGGACTACCAGATGAGCGTGTCGTGCTTCCACGCGTTAGTTTCAGGCGACATGCTGCCGATTGGATCGTTGGTGTGGCCGGAGCGTGGGATGACGTTTCCTTGGACACTTAGTCAGACAAGTGAGGCGTGACCCTGCGGTCAACGCCAAGCTCCCAACAGCTGCGCTGTTGGGTTCCTTTAGTGCTTCGCGCTCCGACGATCGGTTAGCTCCACATTCTTGAGCGTCTGCTTTTCCAAGCCGGCTACGTCCGCTCAGGGCACCAAACCGTCAAGCTCGCCATCGGAGAGCGGCCTTTGAATTGTGAAACCAGGTAGCTGCCGTTGGTCACCGAGTGCCCTCGGCCACAAGCCGCCAATCACGAACGTTCCGCAAAGAAGACGTTCGAGCGCTGTCCGTATGATTGCTGATTGATAAGGAGACCGGGTTCGGATAATCTCCACGTCATTCAATACCTTAAGGGCATTTCGACCGTGTCCGTATTATTGGTAATCACCCGGACGCTTCTGCGTCTGAATAACTGTTGGGGCTCTTGAGCATGTGGCAGTCACTTCTTCGCGCTCATAGTGGTCAGGAAACCTTAAGTCGCGCCTTTTGGTTATGGGGATTCTGGATTCCTGCGATTCTTACAGTCATTGACGCATTCTTTTCCAAGGCGGGTGCCAATGCCGGCATCCGTGCACTTGGCTTAGCCCTACTGGTCCTGATCTGGTCGATCGGAATGGCTTACTCCATATGGGCCACGCGCGTCGTCTGGATCTGCGCATACAACGTAAAGAACAGGTGGTGGGGGCATCTTGCGCGAGGGCTCATAGTGCTTTCGTGGTTGGCTTTCACTTACGAGCTGGCCTTGTACGTTGGAAAAGAGGTCGCCGGGTGAGCCCCCAAGAGACCGCCAGCCTTCGGCCTTCGGCAGCCTCTTCGCGCCACCCTATCGCGAGTCGTCGTGCGCTTGCGGCTCCGTTGTCGGCTGCTGCTTCGCCGGGTTGTGCTACGGGTGTCTTGGCGGCCTGCGCGGTCCGTACCGTTTTGGCCCCAACCCGGCTGTCAACACGGACGCTGCGCGATGAAGCCGTGCAGCGCCGGTTACATTCACGTTGGGCCTCTCATGTCTCGCCGTAGGCTAAATCTAGTTGGATTGTATGTGGTTGCCTTTGGGATTGTTCTCATCCTCATTCAAGTAATAGCGGGTGTCTTGTTTGGCTGGTCCGTCATGGATGTTCTTCTCGTTCGGGACGGTGCATTCGTCTACCATGCGGCGATCTCTCACGTCATAATTTTGTATGGTATATGGCTTGCGGTGAAGCCATTCTTTTCTCCAAACGACTGTGGTGATCTTTGAAGACTTCCCGAAAGTTACCTGCGTCACTCTCGCATGCCAAACGCGTTCGGTCTGTGTCAGTGTTCCCGCCGCGCTTCGTCCAAACGCAGTGTCGCCAGCGCCGACTCTTGCGCGAGTTCGCTTTTCCACTTGGCCTCGTGGGGCAGTTTTCGTGCGGCGGCGCTGTCGGTAGATGCCCAACCCTGCGACCCCATTCGTTTCGTTCTCTGGAAGCTGCGCGATGAAGCCGTGCAGCGCCTGCTACTTTGAACGTTGGGCTACACCAAAATCGGTCGGGACTAACTATGCCTAGCGAACTCGAATCCAAAGACGCTGCTATTGCCGAGAATGTTCAACATACAGTCGAACAGGTTGCACTTCGAAAGGTTCGGAAGCTATCTGAACAACTCGAGAAGGAACAAGCTGACAAGGATCGCCTAGAACGGCGCGTCCTGATTTTCGCCGCCATCATTGGGTTGGTATTCGTAGCCTGGGTGGCGCTGGTGCTATTTGGTAGTGGGCCGACTGTTCGACAGCAGCCGCCTCAATCTATTTCCTTACGTTCTACTTCTTCGCCCGCAAGGTCCGCCGACAATAGCGCACCAGCTGCGTCATCAATCAAAATATCTATCCTGGAATCAGGCGACTACTTGATAGGAAGGCGTACCTCTGCCAATTCAGAAGACACCAGTAAGCCGTCTAAGGCGGAAAGCCAAACACCCGCAGATCTGAAGAAAGCAATAGCAGAGGCTTCAGAGGGTGACAAGGAGCTTCAGGTCGATATCGCTGCAGATAGGAACTCGAAGTTTCAATCCTATGTCACGCTTCTTCAAGCACTGGAAGAGTTGCAGCTCTACCGCGTGTCAATTCTTACCGCAAAGCAGCCCAACCCATCCATCAACGCGGACGCTGCGCGATGAAGCCGCGAAGCGCCGGGCACCTTGAATGATGGGGATCGCATGATTGAGCGCCTCGCCGTTGCTGGTGCAATTTCCGCATATCAACGGTACGTCTCTCCGTACAAAGGCTTTTGCTGCGCTCACCACGCGCTGCATCGCCGTGGCTCTTGCTCAGCCTTTGCAAAGAAGGTGATTCTTCGCTTTGGCGTCCTTCGGCTCCTTCCCCTCCTGGCGCGTCGCTTCACGGCGTGCCGTGGCGCGTACCAGTCTTTGCTCGCACAGGTGGAGCAACCTACCGACAATGGCAAGCCTGAGGTGATTGACGGCAAAACCTACGGCGACTGTCCTCTTCGCCCATGGCATCCATTCACCAAAGACCTCGGGTACTGTGGCTTCTACCCATGTTCTTGCTTCTAGCGTTGATCGAATGGCCCATCCAAAGCTATCCCCCACCCGTCGGTCGACCTCGCTCCCTTCGGTCGCTGGACGCTGCGCGATGAAGCCGCGCAGCGCTGGTCACCTTGAACGTTCCTGAGCGTCCGCTTTCTCAAGCCGTCTATGTCCGTTATGGGCACCAAACCGTCAAGCTCGCCATCGGAGAGCGGCTTTTGAATTGTGAAACCAGGTAGCTGCCGTTGGTCACCGAGTGCCCTCGGCCACAAGCCGCCAATCACGAACGTTCCGCAAAGAAGACGTTCGAGCGCTATCCGTATGATTGCTGATTGATAAGGAGACCGGGTTCGGATAATCTCCACGTCATTCAATACCTTAAATGCATTTCGGCCGTGTCCGTATTGTTGGCAATAACCCGTACGTTTCTGCGTCTGAGTAACTGTTATGCGGCTTGGAGAATGATGTGGGCGATGAGAATTGGTACAGAAGGAAAACGTGGACGGCGACCGACCGAATTGAGTTCAACGAGCGGAATGCTCGCAGTCGTGGTGCCAGAAGCAAGGCTCAGTACGCCCGTATTCAAGCCTATGAACTACAGCAAGTAGGAACAGCATCGGCTATCGCGGGGGCTATAGAGCTTTTGGAGCAGATTCTGATCCAGTGGAGCTCGGAAGCTGAACTTGCCGCTGTCTATCAGCAATATGGGCAATGCCAACTTCTAACTGGCAAACCGAATGGTGCCATTAGCAGCTTTAGAAAAGCCTTCGAGGCGCAGCGTGCCAAGCCAGGTTCGAAAACAACAACCCATCTAGACTTTGGATGGCTGTGTATTACGCAGCCAATCCCAGAATTGCACAAAGAAGTTTTGGGGGTTCTTGATGAGTTCCAATATCCCCAATCATTTCCAATTCATACATTTAAGGACGCTGCAATCAGAGCGATTATTCACAGCTCTGAGAAGGAATCAGAGATAGCCAGGATGCATGCGGAGCGAGCCCTTAGCGCAATTGGAGGGAGGTCCATCTTCAAAAGGCATGCTGGTATTGGCTTGGTGGGTCAGGTTGATCCCAGCATTGAAAAGAAGCTGCGTGCAATCGCCGCATAACCATTCACCGCAGGCGCGATGGCCCTGACGGGCCGCAGCTTCAGCTCAGACGTTCCTGATCGTCCGCTTTCTCAAGCCGCCTATGTCCGTTATGGGCACTGAGCGGCAGTTCATCCAAACTGAGCCATTGCCCGCATTGGCCAAATTGCAGCCGTATCGCCAGCGCCGACTTTCAGCATTGTGCAAACCGACTGTTCTGAGTAATCGAGCGGCGAACCCCACCTTCAGACGCGCGTCGGTGATCAAGCGTGGTGCGGACGTTCGTCGCATCGTGGCGGGGAGCGTCGCCCGGCAGACCTCCCCGCGCTTTCCCGGCAAGCCCGCGCCGGCGTGGGACTTTCCGATCGCCTGCATCCTTTTGCCGCCGCATTCGTCTCCTTGTTGAGTCGGGATGATTTTCCCGCTCCCTTTGCCACGGAGACCCCCGCATGCAAACCCTCGCCATCCAACTCAAACGCTGGCCCAGTCAGCAGCCCTTCATGTTTCTGGCGCTGGCCGCGCTGCTCTGGTTCGCGCTCTACCAGACGCTGATTCCGGTCTCCGAGGCGCTGGTCGCGGCGCTGCCGGTGGCGCGCGAAAGTCATCTGGGCGGCGCGCTGCAATTCTTCTTCTACGACACGCCCAAGGTGCTGCTGCTGCTCACCGGCATCGTCTTCGTCATGGGCATCGTGCATACCTTCGTCTCGCCCGAGCGCACCCGCGCCATGCTGTCCGGCAAACGGCTCGGCGTCGGCAATGTGATGGCCGCCTCGCTGGGCATCGTCACGCCGTTTTGCTCCTGCTCGGCCGTGCCGCTGTTCATCGGCTTCCTGCAGGCCGGCGTGCCGCTGGGGATCACCTTTTCCTTCCTGATCTCGGCGCCGATGGTCAATGAAGTCGCGCTGGCCCTGCTGTTCGGCATGTTCGGCTGGAAGGTGGCGGCGCTGTATCTCGGCATGGGCCTGCTGATCGCCATCGTCGCCGGTCTGGTGATCGGCAAACTGGGCATGGAACGTCACCTGGAAGACTGGGTGCGCGACATGCAGAACAGCCAGCCGGTCAGCGGTGTCGACATTGCCGCACTTTCATGGGGCGAGCGCATCGACAGCGGTTTCGCCCACGTGCGCCAAATCGTCGGCAAGGTCTGGCCCTACATCCTCCTCGGCATTGCGCTCGGCGCCGGCATCCACGGCTACGTGCCGGAAGATTTCATGGCTTCGATCATGGGCAAGGACGCTCCCTGGTGGTCGGTTCCCGCCGCGGTGGCCATCGGCGTGCCGATGTACACCAACGCCGCCGGCATCATCCCGATCGTCGAGGCGCTGATGGGCAAGGGCGCGGCACTCGGCACCGTGCTGGCCTTCATGATGGCCGTGATCGCATTGTCCGCCCCCGAGATCATCATCCTGCGCAAGGTGTTGAAGCCGCGACTGATCGCTACCTTCGTCGGCGTCGTCGCGGCCGGCATCCTGCTGGTCGGCTATGTGTTCAATGCCGTGCTGTAACCGGGGCAAAAATGCGTGCGCCGCCTGCATCCATTTCGGGAGTGACTCGTCAACATAAACGGGGAGTAAGCTTATTTTTGTCGATCACCCTGCTGCCCGCCATCGAAAACCTCTGAGGCCCTCCATCATGAAACCCATCCAACTATTGCCGCTGACTGTGCTGGCCATGAGCTTGCAGGTTTTCGCCCAGCCGGCGACTGTTCCGGTGAATCCGGTACAGCGCGAGCTGATCTATTGCGCCGACTTGATGAACCACGAGGAGCGCGAAGCCTATCGCGCCAAAATGCAGGCGACGCGGTCGGCTGCAGAAAAGGAAACCTTGCGCACCGCACATCGTCGCGACATGCAGGAACGCGCCAGCGCCGCCGGGCGTGAAGGACAGTGCGAGCCGTTTGGTTCGCCTGGCCCGCGCGGACGAGGGCAGGGCGGAGGGCAAGGCGGAGGGCAAGGCGGAGGGCCGGCAAAATGAGTGCGCACGGAAGATACTTGTGCGTCCTCGCCGGTGTCGTGCTGCTGGCGGGTTGCACCGACGTACCCAAGGGCGACCCCGTGCGTGGCATGGAGGTGCACAAAGTCTGCCTCGATTGCCATGGCACCGAGCTCTACACCTCGCCGAACCGCAAGATCAAGTCCCTCGCTGCCTTGCGCAAGGACGTGGTGCGCTGGGGTGACTACTATGCCCCGGCCCTGTCCGCGCAAGACGTGGATGACGTGACCGCCTACCTCAACCGGGACTTCTACAAGTTCTGATTTTTCGAGAGGTGAGCGAGCATGGACAGCCTGAGCTCGACCCATCCCATCCGTGGCCGTGTCGTGTTGACGACCGGTTGCCCAGCCATCGAACAGGAGATACGCAAATGCTCAACATCAAAGTCCTCGGTCCCGGTTGCACCAATTGCAAAACCACCCTCAAGCTGATCGAGGAAGCCGCGCGAGTCAAGGGCGTGGCGGTGCAGATCGACAAGGTCGAAGAGATCAGGGACATCATGGGCTACGGCGTGATGAGCACGCCCGGCGTGGTGATCGATGGCAAGGTGGTCCATGCCGGCGGCGTACCCAGCCGCGACAAGATCGAGCAGTGGCTGGCCGGCGCAAGTTGAGCCCGGAAATCGCCGTACCACCAGCGCCGACTTTCATCTGGAGCAAATCATGAGTGAATCACAGCAGTTCTCTTTCACCCTCGAACAGCAGGAGGACTTCGCCTTCCTGATCCGCTTCGATCAGGACATCCCACCCCTGCTGGCCGACGAGCCGGAGCCTTTGGGCAAGGGCGCCGGCCCCAATCCTTCGCGCCTGCTCGCCGCCGGCATCGCCAATTGCCTCTCGGCCAGCCTGCTGTTCGCGCTGCGCAAGTTCAAGAACAATCCCGGCCCGATCGTCACGGTGGTCACCGCGCACATGGAGCGCAACGAAGCGAAGCGCCTGCGCGTCGGCAGCGTCGATGTCATGATCCAGTTCGATTCGCCGGCCGATTCGATGGAACACCTGGACCGCGTGCTCGACCAGTTCGAGGATTTCTGCGTCGTCACCGAAAGCGTTCGCAGCGGCTTCCCGGTGAATGTCTCCGTGCGCGACGGCACCGGCAAGGTGCTCAAGGGCTAGCGCCCGCCCGTTGCGAAAACAGTCAGCGCAAGCGCAGAACCTTCGCCGTACGTTCGATGCGGCCGGCCTGCGCCATGCGCGCCAGGGTGCGGTAGAGCGCTTCGTGAGTCAGGTTCAATTCGACCGCCAGCGCCTTGAG
The DNA here is from genome assembly GCA_030247575.1 of Sulfuritalea sp. Taxonomy (GTDB): domain Bacteria; phylum Pseudomonadota; class Gammaproteobacteria; order Burkholderiales; family Rhodocyclaceae; genus Sulfuritalea. Next base: position 66,156 of record JAOTRV010000008.1, on the reverse strand, counting down.
CGGACGATCGAGTTCGATGCTGCCGTCGCTGCCTTCGGTCTCGATGTAATGGGTCAGCCGCTCCTCGGCAGTCGGTAGCGCCAGACGTTCGCCCTGGGCGCGCAGGCGACGAATTTCCCGCGCCTGGGCCGCGAAGCGGGCGCGCCTGAAAGCGGTGTTGCGATCCAGCGCGTCGCGATAGGCCGCCAGCGGCAGCGAGAGCACGACGGCATCGGCCACCACCAGCGCGTCGCAGTGGTAGCGCGGCGCGTCGAGACTCGCTTCGGCGATGAAGCCGTCGCGGCTGCGCGCAACGATCATCGCAGCGCCGCGCCGCGAATAGCGTACCAGATGGATTTCTCCGCTCAGCAGGCAGTGGATCTTGCGCGGCGTCTCGCCGCGGCGGAACAACTGCGCGTCCCGCGGCAGTTCGGTGATCCGCGCCACGTCCAACTCGTCAGTCGTCAGCAGGCGCAACTCGGGCTGGCCGGCGAGCAGGGCCTTCCAATCCGGGGCGTGCGCGATCTTTGGATTCATATGATCGAGATCATAGCCGAACGCCTTTCTGCCTTGCTAAATTGCAGCCTCACAAAAAGCGGCGACCAGCCGCCTACCGGGAGGAGAGCGTTCATGCAGAAAAGAATATCCATCGTCGCAGCAGGCCTCGTGCTGGCCGCCTGTGCCACAGCCGTCGTGCAATCGACGAAAGACGGCCTGGTCGAATACGCCGGTTCGCAAAAGACCATTTTCGACAGCGGCAAGGCCGCGCAGACACTGACCGTCGGCGCCATGGCCGCCACGCCCGATTCCTTCGGCGTCGGCGCCGTCGCCGGACTCGATGGCGAGATCACCGTCTATCAGGGCAAGTCCTACGTCACCAAAGTGCGAGGCAAGGACTACACGATGGACCACGGGCACGAGCATGGCGCCGTCTTCGCGGTGTGGACCCAGCAATCGAAGTGGCGCGAGGAGCCCGTGCCGGCGGAGGTCAAGGGCTACCGGCAGTTGCAGGACTTCGTCAAGGCGCGCGCAGTGGCCGCCGGCATCGACGTGAGCAAACCTTTCCCCTTCCAGCTCGCCGGCACGCCGGCCGAGGTCAAGTGGCACATCAATGTCGACCTCACCGAAGGCAAGCCGATCGACAGCCAGCTGTTCGCCAAGTCGAAGGCCAACTACATTGCGAAGAACCAGCCGATGGATATCATCGGCTTCTATTCCGAGAAGCATCCCGGCGTGTTCATCAGCGCCTACGCGCCGGCCATCCCGAAGGAGAGTGGTTTGAAAAACGCCATCCATATCCATCTCGTGTCGCGCGACGGCAAGGCCGCCGGCCACATCGACAACATCACGCTGGCGCCGGGCATGGTGTTGCGCCTGCCGCAGCGCTGAAGCGCCGTATCGCCGGCGCCAGCGCGGTGCGTCCCTCTGGGAACTTTTTGAAAGGACCCCAATGAGCAAGCTGTTCGGATTTGGTGAAACCGTCGAGGGCTATGCCGTGCCGGTGCTCAACGAACGCGAAGTGCGGGCGAGCGCCGGCATCCTGTTCTTCTTCGCCATGGTTTCGTTCATGAACGCCTGGATGCTGGGCGACTTCCGCCTGACGCGGATTTTCGTCGTCGCCTTCCTGGTCGACTTCACGATCCGGATTTTCATCAATCCGCGCTTTGCTCCGAGCCTGATCGTCGGCCGCTTCGCGGTGCGCAAGCAGTTGCCCGAATACGTCGGCGCGCCGCAGAAGCGCTTTGCCTGGGCCATCGGCTTCGCGCTGGCGCTGGCGATGCTGTTCCTCATCGTGATCTACAACGTGATCGGCCCGATCAACCTGCTGGTCTGCGCCGCCTGCCTGACGCTGATGTTCTTCGAGAGCGCCTTCGGCATCTGCCTCGGCTGCAAGGTCTACAACCGGTTCAACAAGGAGCAGGCGCAGTTGTGTCCGGGCGGCAGCTGCGACGTGCCGGAGCGGCAGGAGATCCAGAAGATCGGCCCGGCGCAAACGCTGATCGTCATCGCGTTTCTGGCCATGATCGCGTTCGTCGGCCGCAGCCTTTCAGTGCCGGCCGAGGCGCCGACGCTGCTCGACGCGGTTCCCGCGACGGAGCGCGCAGCAAGCGGCGACTGCACGCCGCCCGACTGGGCCGTCGCCATGGGCCATGCCGAGAAGTGGAAGCTGCATCACAACTGCAAATGAAGCAGGGCAGCAAGTAGGGCAGCAGCTGTCCTGCCACGCCGCAAGCCGCGTGCGGCCGATCAGAACTCCAGCGCTTCCCTGATCGCGTCGATGCCGGCCTTGGCGCATTTGTCGTCGAGTTCGCCGCCGGGTGCGCCGGAGACGCCGATGCCGCCGAGGATGCTGCCGCCGCCCTCGATCGGCAAACCGCCGCCGACCATCACCACATCGGACAGATGACGGATGCCGCTCGCCGGCCGGCCCGCCTGCGTTTCCGCCGCCATCGCGGTGGTGCTGGTGCGGAAGCTCACCGCAGTCCACGCTTTGCCGGTGGCGGTCTTCGGCGTGTGCGCGCCGGCGTAGCGGTCGCGCAGCATCACCTGGGCGAGCCCGGAGCGGTCCACCACCGCCACCGCGACCTGGAAGCCGCTGCCCTGGCAGGACTTCAGCGCCGCCAGTGCCGCCTTCAGCGCGGTGTCCGGCGTCAGGGTGCGAACGTTGTAGGTGGCCTCCTGCGCGGCGGTCGTTCCGCAAGCCAGCGCGAGCGCCAGTGCGGCGCAGGAAAAAGCGGTGCGTGTCATGTCTTCCTCCTTGGAAAAGGTTCCGGTGGTAAGCCTCCAGCTTCGCTTCCCGCCGTCGGGGTCGGTTCGTGTTTTCATGATACGCCAGCAAGGCGCCGGGCTTGGAGTCCATGCAGAGCTTGCGGCCGGCGACGCTGCAACTCGTGCGAGCTACATTTATTGCAGAATGTGCCCATGAACCTCGCGCAGCTCATTCCCCTCTGGCAAGACGGCCCGCCTGCCTGGCAGGCGGGCGCGCAAGACCGCCGAGGCCGGTAAGCACCCGGCCGCCGTAGCGCCAGCGTCGACTCTCATGGCAGAAGCCCAGCCGCCCGTTGTGCCGCAGCGCATGCCGCCGGCCATCTGGGCGCTGGGCTTGGTCAGCCTGCTGATGGATGTTTCGTCGGAACTGATCCACAGCCTGCTGCCGGTGTTCATGTTCACCGCGCTCGGCATTTCCGCGTTCAGCATCGGCCTGATCGAGGGCGCAGCGGAGGCGACGGCGCTGATCGTCAAGGTATTCTCCGGCGTGCTGTCCGACTGGTGGGGCAAGAGGAAGCCCCTGGCGGTGCTCGGCTACGGCCTCGGCGCGCTGTCCAAGCCGCTGTTCGCGCTGGCCGGCGGGGCCGGGCTGATCGTCACCGCGCGGCTGATGGACCGCGTCGGCAAGGGCATCCGCGGCGCGCCGCGCGATGCGCTGGTGGCCGATCTCGCGCCGCCCGAAATGCGCGGTGCGGCCTTCGGCCTGCGCCAGTCGCTCGACACCGTCGGCGCTTTTCTCGGCCCGCTGCTGGCGATGGGGCTGATGCTGCTGTGGGCGAACGACTTTCGCGCGGTGTTCTGGGTGGCGGTGATCCCGGCCTTTCTCGCCGTCGCGCTGCTGATCTTCGGCGTCCGGGAGCCGGAGCGGAAAGCGGAAGGTCCGCGGGTCAATCCGATCCGCCGCGAGAATCTGCGCCGGCTGCCCGCCGCCTACTGGTGGGTGGTGGGCATCGGCGCGGTCTTTACCCTGGCGCGCTTTTCAGAGGCCTTTCTGGTGCTGCGCGCAGCGCAGGGCGGCTTGCCGCTGGCTTTCACGCCACTGGTGCTGATCGCGATGAACGTGGTCTATGCCGCCAGCGCCTATCCGCTGGGCAGGCTGGCGGATTCGATGAGCCACGCTCGCTTGCTGGCGGCAGGACTGGTGGTGCTGATCGCGGCGGATGCCGCGCTGGCCTGGGACGGCCACTGGCTCGCGGTGTGGCTGGGCGTCGTCCTCTGGGGTCTGCACCTGGGCATGACACAGGGCCTGCTCGCAGCGATGATCGCCGATGCGGCGCCGGCCGATTTGCGCGGCACGGCCTACGGCTTCTTCAACCTCGCCAGCGGCATCGCCTTGCTGGTCGCCAGCGGGCTGGCCGGGTTGCTGTGGGACAGTCTCGGCGCGGCGTTCACCTTCGTCGCCGGCGGCATTTTCAGCGCGGCGGCGCTGGTCGCCATCGTCTGGCGCGAGGCGCGGCAGCGGCCGTAAGCTCGCCGTAGCGCCAGCGTCGACTTCTGCATGCCGGCGGGTGAGTCATGAGGCTGCCGGCCGTGGAAAAATGCGCCGTCCTCCTGTCCGGGAGGGTCTTCCCGCGTAAGATGCAGAGTGCGGAACGTATGTCTTTAGTTAAATACAAACAGAATCGGAAACAGGGGAGGGCGGTCTTGATTATGATGTCGCATCGAGGGCTATCGACAAGCCATCGCGACATTCGTTATTCGATTTCGGTATTCCGTTCAAGTGCTCCCGTTTGCGGGGCCATGAAAGTTCAGGGCGAAGATGACTCGTGCCATCGGCACATTGCAGGGACAGCTTGAAGGCTTGCGTGACGAGCTTGGCCGCGACGGCTGGGATCGGCTGCGCGGCTTGCGGCTGCTGCGCCGGTTGCAGGGGGTGCATGCGCTGCTGGAACCGGGCCCGCTGCAGGATCGCTGTGCGGCACTGGTCGCGCTGCTCTCGGCGGCGGTGAGGCGGAAGGAATTGGCGGCCGCCGGTCTGCGCGAACTGCTCGATCTCACCGGCCATCTGGCGCAGGCGCTGGGCAAGGAGCGGCAACTTCGCCAGGCACCGCCACCACCGCCAACGCTGCGACTCCGGGTTATCGTCGCGGGCGCCTTCGACCAGGATCTGGTGCCCCTGCGTCTTGTGCTGGCCGCGAAGGGCGCGGTGCTCGAGCGTTGTCCGCGGGCGGAAGACCTGCCGGCCGCTCCCGGCGCGGATTGCGTCGTGGTAACGGAGATGGAATGGGTCCTCTCCCTCGCCGATGCCCAGCGTCGCCGGGTCGTCGCGGCGGCCGGCAAGGCAGCGTGCTGGATCGTGCTGACCGCCGCGGGCGCGGATCGCTCGCGGCAACTTGAGCTGTTGCGGGCGGGTGTCGGGCATTTCGTCGAGAAGCCGCTGGTGCCGCAGCGGCTGGCCGCGCTGATGGAAGAGTGGTGCCCGGAGGACAAGGACAATCGCTATCGCGTGTTGCTGGTGGCCGAGGAGCCGGGCGTGCTCGATGCCCTGTCGGCGCTGCTGGAGGAGGCGGGCATGGAGGTGCTGCCTTGCGAAGAGCCGCTGCGGGCAATCGATTTCATCGAAGAGTACGGGCCCGACGCGCTGGTGGTGGATGTCGACATGGCTGCCTGCCGCGGGCCGGAGCTGGTTGCGCTGATCCGGCAAAAGGAGCGCGATGCATACCTGCCGGTGGTCTACCTGACCTCCTGGGGTGATCGCGAACGGGAACTGGCGGCGCGCCGCTCGGTCGCCGAGGATTTTCTGTCCAAGACCGGCGATCCGGAGGTTCTGGTTGCCTCGGTAGCCACCCTGGCACGGCGGCACCGGCGGTTGCAGCGTACCGCCGCGGAAGTTGCCGCCCGTGACGAGGATCTCAATCGCATTTTGGCCGTCGCCCAGGTGGGAAGCTGGGTGCAGGAGGCCAACAGCAAAGAGATGTGCTGGTCGCCCGAAGCGAGGCGCATCCTCGGTTTGCCCGAAGACTCGCGCTCGAGTCTCGACGATTTTCTGGCGGAGGTTGTCTATCCCGACGACAGGGATCTTGTCGAGAAATACCGCAGGACGGTGCTCAAGGAGAAATCCGCCGAGGTCGAGCACCGCATCCTGGTCGACGGCGAGGTCCGCTGGGCACACGGGCGCGCCGAGCGGGTGCTTGATCCGGCGGGAAATGTCCTGCGCTATGTCGGTACGCTGCGGGATACCACCGAGCGCCGTCGCGCGGAGCTGGGGCAGGATCAGGCCAAGCGTACGCTGGCGCAGATTGTCGACGGCACGCCGATCCCGACCTTCGTCATCGATGCCGAACATCGCGTCACCCAGTGGAATCGCGCCTGCGAGCAAGTGTTCGGAATCGCCGCGGCCGACATGGTCGGTACCAAAAACTCGTGGAAGGCTTTCTATCCTCAGCCGCGACCGGTGCTGGCCGACCTGATCGTCAATGACGATCAGGCGGCACTGGCGGCCATGGAGCATTACTACACCGGGACGGTCGGCCCCTCCTCGGTCGTGCGCGGGGCCTACGAAGCCGAAGGATACTTTCCCAATATCCGGCGCTGGCTGAGCTTCCTCGCCGCGCCGCTGCACGACGACAGCGGGCGTATCGTCGGCGCCATCGAAACCCTGCAGGACGTCACCGAGCGCAAGCAGGCCGAGATTGCCTTGCGCGAAAGCCAGACGCTGATGGCGTCGGTGCTTTCGAGCGCCTCGTATTCCATCATCGCCATCGATCCGCAAGGCCTGATCACGGTATTCAATCGCGGCGCCGAGACTCTGCTGGGCTATTCGGCCGATGAAATGGTCGGCAAGCAGAGCCCGGTCCTGATCCACGACCCCGCCGAGATCGCGGCCTATGCCGAGTTGCAGGCGCGACAAACGGGCTTGCCGGTCGCCCCCGGAATCGATGTTTTTGTCGCCAGAACCCGCGCTACGGGAGAGCCCGACGAGCGTGAATGGACCTACATTCGCAAGGACGGGTCGCGGGTGCCGGTGCTGTTGTCGATCACGGCCATCCGCGACCCGCAGGGAAAGATCGCCGGCTATCTCGGCATTGCCACCAGCATCGAGGAGCGCAAGCGCGCCGAGGCGAACCTGCGCGTCGCCGCGATCGCCTTCGAGTCGCAGGAAGGCATGATGATCACCGACGCCGCGGGTGTCATTGTGAGGGTCAACCAGGCGTTTACCCGGCTCACCGGTTACGGCGCGGAAGAGGTGATCGGGCGGACGCCGGGACTGCTGAAGTCCGGGCGCCACGATGCGGCCTACTATCAGCGCATGTGGTCCGCGCTGAAGGAAAAGGGCCATTGGCAGGGCGAAGTCTGGAACCGGCGCAAGAACGGCAAGATCTATGCGGAGATGCTGACCATCAGTTCCGTCGTCGCGCCCGACGGGCAGGTCAGCAACTACATCGGCACCTTTTCCGACATCTCCCGCAACACCGAGGCGGAGGCCGAGATTCACCGCCTGGCTTTCTACGATCCGCTGACCCAGCTGCCCAACCGGCGGCTGTTGCTTGATCGCCTGCAGCAGGCCATCACTGCCACCGGCCGCAGCGGGCGCCAGGGCGCGTTGCTGTTCATCGACCTGGACAACTTCAAGGTCCTCAACGATACCCTCGGCCATGACAAGGGCGACCTGCTCTTGCAGCAGGTCGCCGAACGCCTGAGAAGCAGCGTGCGCGAGGGCGATACCGTGGCCCGCCTCGGCGGCGACGAGTTCGTGGTGATGCTCGAAGGTCTCGGCGCGGGTCCCGAAAAGGCCGGCCCGCAGGCCAGGATGGTGGGCGAGAAAATCCTGGCCGCGCTCAACCGGCCCTACCTGCTTGGTGAACACAAGCATCACAGCACGCCCAGCATCGGCATCACGTTGTTCGGCGAGAACCACGACACGGTCGACGAACTGCTGAAGCGAGCGGACTTCGCCATGTACCAGTCGAAGGCGGCGGGTCGCAACACCCTGCGTTTCTTCGACCCGGAAATGCAGGCTGCGGTCACCGCCCGTGCCGGCCTTGAAACCGAGCTGCGCCAGGGTCTGCAGGACAATCAGTTCCTTCTCCATTATCAGTCCCAGATCGATGCCGGGGGGCGGCTGACAGGTGTCGAAGCCCTGGTGCGCTGGCAGCATCCGCGGCGCGGCCTGGTGTCGCCCGGCGAGTTCATTCCGCTGGCCGAGGAAAGCGGACTGATCCTGTCGCTCGGCCAGTGGGTGCTGCAAACCGCATGTGAGCAGTTGGTAAGCTGGGCCGGTCAGCCGGCGATGGCGCAACTCACCGTGGCGGTGAATGTCAGCGCCCGCCAGTTCCATCACCCGGATTTTGTCGAGCAGGTGCTGGCGATACTCGACCGGACCGGCGCCGATCCGGTGCGATTGAAACTCGAGCTGACGGAGAGCCTGCTGCTGGCCGATGTGGAGGAGGTCATCGCCAGGATGACGGTGCTCAAGGCGAGGGGCGTAGGCTTCTCGCTCGACGATTTCGGCACCGGCTATTCGTCGCTCGCCTACCTCAAACGCCTGCCGCTGGATCAGTTGAAGATCGATCAGACCTTCGTGCGCGACGTGCTGACCGATCCCAATGACGCCGCCATCGCGAGAGCCATCATCACCCTGGGGCAGAGCCTGGGGCTTGCGGTGATCGCCGAGGGAGTGGAAACCGAGGGACAGCGCAGCTTTCTTGCCAGCCATGGCTGCAACGCCTATCAGGGTTATCTGTTCGGCCGTCCGGTCCCGGCGCAAGACATCGATGCGGCCGGGTGCGACGCGCCTGCGCGGGGGATCTGACCGTGCCGCTGCCGCGCCTGCACGATTTCCGCATCGGCACACGCGTCGGACTCGCGCTGGCATTGCCGATCATCGGCGTGCTGGCCCTGTCGCTGTGGATACTCAGCAGCTATTTCCGCACCGCGAACGAGATGAGGGATCTGCGCGTCATCGCCGAGCTTGCGCCCGGACTCGGCGACCTGGTCCACGCGATCCAGAAGGAGCGCGGCGTGTCGGCCAGTTTCATCGGCTCGGGCGGCACCGAATTGACGGAAAGGCTGCCGGCGCGATATCGGGAGACGGATGAAAGGCGCGCGGCGGTCGACGCCGCACTGGTCTATTTCGATGCGTCGCATTTTGGCGGAACGCTGCCCAGCCGGATCTCGGCGGCACGTGAGGCGGTCGATCAGGTCGAAGAGTGGCGCCGTGCCGTTGCGGAGCGCAGGATCACCGCGCCGGAGTTGACCCGGCTCTATGGCAGCGCCGTGACGCGGCTGATCGGCATCGTCGAGGAGATTCTGGTCGTCAGCACGCGGGCCGACCTGACGCGTTCGATCTATGCCTACCTGCACCTCCTGCAGGCCAAGGAGAGCGCCGGGCTGGAACGGGCAATCGGCGCCGCGGGTTTTGCCGCCCGCCGCTTCGACCTCGCCAGCCAGACGCGCCTGGTCGAACTGATCGATCGGCAGCGGCTGTATCTCGACCAGTTCCGCTCCTATGCTTCGCCAGGGCAGGTCGCGTTGCTCGACTACGCGCTGGAAGGCGCCAGCGCCATGGAACTTGAGCGCATGCGGCGGATCATCACCGGCGGCCGGAGCGCAAGCCAGGTGGCAGAAATCAGTCTGGCCCACTGGTTCGATACGACGACCCGCAGAATGGACCAGATGAAGATGGTCGAGGACAGTCTTGCGGCCGAACTGATTGCGCAGGCAAGGCGCGCCGAGGAAGCGGCAATGCGCACCGCGCGAACGGTAACGATGCTGGCCGTGGTGTTGCTGCTGCTCACCGTGGCCGTGGCGGCGGCACTGGCGAGAGGAATCATCCTGCCCATGGAAAGGATCACCCGGGCCATGAGCAAGCTGGCGGCCGGTGAGGAGCGCATCGAACTCGCCGCCGGGGACGGCCGGCGGGGTGACGAGATCGGCGACATGGCGCGCGCCACGGGCATATTCCGCGACAATCTGGTTCAGGTGATCCAGGCCGAGGAGCGCATGAAAAGCGAGGCGTTTCTGCGCCTGCACCACCAGGCCCTGGCCTCGATCTCGCAAGGCGTGCTCATTACCGATGCCGAGTATCGCATCACATACGCCAATGCGGCGTTCCAGCGCATCTCCGGCTACACGGAGGCGGAGATCCTCGGCCAGACGCCGGCCTTTCTGCACAATCGCGGCGCAGACGAGAAGGTGCTCGGCGAATTGCGCGCCGCGCTCGCCAGCGCGCACCCCTTCAATGCGCACGTGATGAACTTCAAGAAGGATGGCACGCCGTTCTGGAGCGACCTGTCGATTACTCCGGTGCTTGACGACACGGGCCGTGCCACGCACTTTGTCGGCGTCACCCGCGACATCACGGAAAGCCGGCAGATTCAGCAGGAACTGCGGATCGCGGCGACCGCCTTCGAATCGCTGCACGGCATCATGGTGACCGACGCCAAGGGGACCATTCTGCGGGTCAACCAGGCCTTCACCGAGATTACCGGCTACGGCGCCGAGGAGGTGGTCGGGCGCACGCCCTCCATACTCAAATCCGGCCGGCATGACCAGCAGTTCTATGCCGACATGTGGCGCCAACTGGCCGCCACCGGCGCCTGGTATGGCGAGATATGGGACCGGCGCAAGAACGGCGAGGTCTTCCCCAAGTGGCAGACGATTTCGGCGGTGAGGGGGCTGGACGGGCTGATCACGCACTATGTGGCGGCCTTTTCCGATATTGCCGAGAGCAAGGCGGCGGAAGACGAAATCAGGAATCTGGCATTCTTCGATCCGCTCACCCAGTTGCCGAATCGCCGGCTCCTGCTCGATCGCCTGCAGCATGCGCTGGCCGCCAGCGCCCGCAACCGGCACCACGGCGCCCTGCTGTTCATCGATCTGGACAACTTCAAGAACCTGAACGACAGCATGGGCCACGACAAGGGCGATCAGCTGCTGCAGCAGGTCGCGGCGCGCCTGACCGAGTGTGTCAGGGAAGGCGATACGGTGGCCCGTCTCGGCGGCGACGAGTTCGTCCTGATGCTGGAGGATCTGAGCGAAAATCGTCGCGAAGCGGCGGCCCAGGCTGAGGTGGTGGGCGTGAAAATCGTCGAGGCGCTCAACCAGTCCTATCAGCTGGGCGTCCAGGAATATCACTGCACTCCGAGCATCGGCCTGACGCTTTACTGCGGCCATGACGCAAGCAGCGACGAGCTGCTGCAGCAGGCCGATCTGGCCATGTATCAGGCCAAGGCGGCCGGGCGCAATACCCTGCGCTTCTTCCAGCCCGACATGCAGGCGGCAGTCACCGTCCGTTCCGCGCTGGAAGCCGATTTGCGCAGGGGCTTGCGCGAGCATCAGTTCCTGCTCTTCTATCAGCCCCAGGTGGGCGCCCAGGGACAACTGACAGGCGTCGAAGCCCTGATTCGCTGGGGGCATCCGCAGCGCGGCCTGATCGGCCCCAACGAGTTCATTCCTCTCGCCGAGGAAACCGGATTGATCCTGGCCCTCGGCCAGTGGGTACTCGAAACCGCCTGCGGGCGCCTGGCGATTTGGGGCAAGGATCCCGGCAAGGCCCACCTGACCATGGCGGTCAATGTCAGCGCGCGCCAGTTTCATCACGAGAACTTCGTCGCGCAGGTGCTGGCGATCCTCGACCATACGCATGCCAACCCGGAGCGGCTTAAGCTGGAACTGACCGAGAGCCTGTTTCTCGCCGACGTCGAGGACACCATCGTCAAGATGAGCCGCCTGAAGGCGGCGGGCGTGAGCTTTTCGCTGGATGATTTCGGTACCGGATACTCCTCGCTGTCGTATCTGAAGCGCCTGCCCCTGGATCAGCTCAAGATCGATCAGTCGTTCATCCGCGACGTGTTGACGGATCCGAACGATGCCGCGATCGCCCGTACCATTGTTGCGCTGGCACACAGCATGGGCCTGACGGTCATCGCCGAAGGCGTCGAGACGGAAGCCCAGCGCGAATTTCTCGCCAGCCACAACTGCCACGCCTATCAGGGTTTCCTGTTCGGCAAGGCGGTGCCGCCGGACCGGATACCGCATTGACCGGACCGGTGCGCATCGTTCATGCGCGTGGTTTGGATATAAAATGATCAGCCTTGATGGATCGCGCTTTGCTTCGGCAAACCCTGACTTGACAGCCTTTCGTCGTGAGTGCTAAATCCCGGCGTCGCACCGCAGCGATTCAATTCCACCGCAGGAGAAAACAATAATGGCCCCACCCCCGCTAGCCTCGCGCGAGGCAGTCCGCGAGCAGCGCTTCGGCGACGTCTGGAGCAACGAGCTGAACGATGCGTTTGCGGATATTGCGCGCTACTACGACCGGGCCAATGAAATCGCCGCGCTCGGCCTCTGGAGCACCTTTCTCAAGCGCTTCATGCAAACGGTGGATATCAGGCCGCAGCAGAAGGTACTCGATGTCTGTGCCGGCACCAACGCCATCGGCATCGCCCTGCTCAAGCGTGAGCCGACGCTGGACGTGCATGCCATGGACCGCAGCGCCGAAATGCAGACCGTCGGCCAGCAGAACGCCGCCGCGCTGGGCTTTCAGATCAAGAGCACCATCGGTGACGTGCACACGCTGCCCTTTCCCGACAACCATTTCGATGTCGTCACGCTGCAGTTCGCCTCGCGCCACCTGCGGGTGCGAGAAGTGTTCACCGAGATCCGGAGAGTGCTGAAGCCGGGCGGACATTTCCACCATTCCGACATGCTGCGTCCGCGCAACGTGATCGTGAAGAACCTCTACTACGCCTATCTCAAGACCTGCCTCAATTTCACCAGCCTGATCGTCGGCAGCAGTCCCGCGGCGACCAAGTTCAAGCAGTACTTCATCGACGCGCTGGACCTGTTCTATACCGCCGAAGAGTTGTCGATCGTGCTGCGCGAACTGGGCTTTGTCGAGGTGACGGTGGATACGGTGTTCTACGGCATGATCGGTTTTCACCGCGCGGTCAAGCCGGCAACGACCTGACGCGCCGAACCCCTGCGGCGCGTGGCATGAAGGATGTTCATGCCACGCCGCGCGGCGCGCTGCAACGACAGGCGGCATTCCGCGACAGACGCGATTTGGATGGATGTGCATCGGGTGTCATTGATAAGTGACAGGCGTCGCGTTTTTGCGACAAACCTGACGTGACTTTCCTCGCGCATAGGTCGGCTTCTGAACGGGAAAGACTGTTGGCACAAGGCTTGCACACGTACCGGCTAGTCTTTTGCCAACAAGGGATCGAAGGTGGAAAAAGCCGTTCCCGGCGGCCTGCCGGTGTTCGTATCTGCGTTTCCGATCGCCGGAAGCACGCCGATCGAGGTCACGGGCCAGTTCCCTGGCGAGACCGCTTGTCCTCTTTCGCCCCCTGCGCTGCAGCACTCTGCGGCAAGCCGAAGTCGCCGGCGTTTCCGGCCTTTTTGGGGTGGTGCTTTTTCAAGTCGCCGCCGTCAATTTTCAATGTACCGAGGGGTGAGTTCGGCGATGGGTTGTAGGAATTGTCCGATTGACACATGGCCGTCAAACCAACTACCGTGTTCTGCGACATTCCCGCGTCTTCGGGGTAATGGCGGCAAGGCCCGACGCAATTCCAGGGGCGATCGGAGAGCAGGGAAATCCTGGAAATAAACGGGGCGTTACAGCGCATTCCACTACTAATTTCGGAGCCGAATCATGAAAATCAAAACTGCCTTTCTGTTGACCGGATCACTGTTCTTCGCCCTGGCCGGCCTGACACCTGTTCATGCGCAAGTCGATGAGGATGCCGCGAAGGCGCTGGCCAAGAAGAACGATTGCTTCAAGTGCCATGCCATCGACAAGAGCAAGAAGGGGCCGTCCTACAAGAAGATCGCCGCCAAGTACAAGGAAAAGAAGCTCGGCGAGAAGGAGGCCATCAAGCAAATGACCACCGGGCCGAAGGTCAAGCTCGAAGACGGCACCGAAGAAGATCACAAGAACATCGAGACCAGGGACCCGAAAGAGCTGAGCAACCTGGCGCAGTGGATTCTTTCGCGCTGATCCCGCACCATTCGCCGGGGCCTGTAGATCAGGCCGCGGAGGCTTTCATGTCCCTGCGGGACGCGGGGATGGTATCCCCGGCGGGATTGCCGGCGTCCGCGCCCCTGAGTCGACCCAGCCGCGCGTGAAGCGGGCGGATAGGATGAGCACCTGAAGTTCACAAGCCATCGGAAAAAGAAAATCATGGGTACCAACAAGTTTGCAGCCTGGGTCCTAGCAGCGGCGATCATTCTGGCCGGAAGCGCGAGCATCGGGTCGGTTGCGGCCGCCAGCAGCACGGACGCCGCGTCCGCAGCGCAAAAGCTGGACAACGCCACGTGCCAGACCTGCCACGATGGCAAGAAGGGCAAGCTCGAGGTACCCGCCGCCGAGGGCGAGAAGCGTGCGCTGCTGCCCGTCAATCCGGACAAATACACCAAGAGCGTGCACGCCAGGATGGAGTGCGTGGCCTGCCACAAGGAAATCGTCGACAGCGTCACCCCGCACCAGAAGCCGGCCGGCGTGAAGAAGGCCGAGTGCGCTCAATGTCACCTCGACCTGTGGGAAGCGACGAAGAAGGAAAACAAGGCTGCCGAGAAGCCCCGTCTGGGCATCGTCGCCGAAAATGTCGCGGCCTACAAACAGTCCTTCCATGCGCGGGACAACAAGGACGACCCGACCAGGAAGAACGCCATCTGCAGCGATTGCCACAACGTGCATACCTTCGACGTGCCGCTGCGCGGCACCACGGAGCGCAAGGAGTGGCATCTCACCGTGCCCGACATCTGCGGCAAATGTCATGAGGATCACCTGGAGGACTGGACCGGGTCGATACATGGCCGGGAGGCCACCGAGAAGAAGAATTTCAAGACGGCCGTCTGTTCCGATTGCCACACCACGCACGACATCATCGGCAGTTCCTCGGACAAGGCCAAGCTCTCGATCACCGCCAGTTGCGGCGACTGTCACCAGGACGCCTTCAAGTCCTACAAGGCTTCCTATCACGGCCAGGTCAACACCCTGGGCTATGCCTATACGGCCAAGTGTTTCGACTGCCATGGCAGCCACGCCATCGAGCCTTCGAAGGATCCGAAATCGAGGATGCACGAGAAGAACCGGCTCAAGGCCTGCCAGAAATGCCACAGCGGCAAGGAGGGCAAGCCGCCCCTGGCGACGGCGGGCTTCCTCAGCTTCAGTCCGCACGGCACCAGCGACAACTTCGCCAAATATCCGGAGATATGGATCACCACGAAATTCATGGTCGCCCTGCTGATAGGTGTCTTCATCTTCTTCTGGGCGCATTCCATCCTCTGGTGGTATCGCGAGTACATGGATCGCCAGCAGGGGAAGACCGTGCCGCATATCCGCACCGACGAATTGCCGCCGGAGGTCGCCGCCAAGCACGTGCGCCGCTTCGGCCCGATGTGGCGCCTGGCCCACCTGCTGTTCGCGCTCAGCGTGATGATCCTGGTGCTCACCGGGATGGCGGCGTTCTATGCCGAAACCGGATGGGCCAAGGCGGTCATGGCGGCTTTCGGCAGCCCGAGGACGGCGGGCCTGGTGCATCGGGTGGCCGCCTTCACCATGCTCGGCATCTTCTTCATCCACCTGATCGCGGTGTCGATCAACATCCTGCGCAAATGGAAGGACTTCAAGTTCTTCGGTCCCGACTCCTTCGTGCCGAACTGGAAGGACATGTACGACATGATCGGCATGTTCAAGTGGTTCGTCGGCAAGGGGCCGCGGCCGGCCATCGAACGCTGGTCCTACTGGGAGAAGTTCGATTACTGGGCGGTGTTCTGGGGTATGGCCATCATCGGCGGCAGCGGCATGATGCTGGCCTTCCCGCACATCGTGGCCAAGTACGCCCCGGGCTGGGTATTCAACGTGGCAATGGTGGTGCACGGCGAGGAGGCCTTCCTTGCGGCGGTCTTCCTCTTTACGGTGCACTTCTTCAACAACCACTTCCGGCCCGACAAGCTGCCGCCGCCGGACGTGGTGATGTTCACCGGGACACAGTCGCTGCAGGAGTTCAGGCACGAGCATGCGGCGCAGTACCAGCGCCTGGTCGAGACCGGCCAACTCGAGAAGTACCTTGTGGATGCGCCGTCGCGGCCCTTCACTCTCGGTTCGAAGATACTCGGCCTGGTGCTGATCGCGTTCGGCCTGTCCATGCTGCTGATGATCGCGATCGGCTTCTTCGGCGGCGGCGGGCACTGACGAAAGTCGGCGCTGGCGACACGGTGCTTGGCTTTAGTACGAAATGGCTCGTTCGGAGCGCCGGCCGACAGCCGAGCAAAGCCGGCCGAAAGGAAGCCTCGTCGGGAGGGAGCGAGGCGGGGTCTCGCAGCGCATGCGCTGCGCCGGCGCGGCCACCTGGCTGTGCAAACCCAGCCGTGAGCCACGCAGCGGATGGGAGGGGCGGGCGATCAATTCAATTTTCGCGCGTTCTATCCTCTGCGGGCGGTCTCAAACGGGCAAGAGCGTCTGGGCGGAAACCTTTCCGCCTGAAACCGGGCGACGGCCTGTTGTCGCCGATCAGTTAGCGTCGTAGTAATACGCCTTGTTCGGCACTTTCGCGGCTTCATCCTCCTTCATCGCTTCCAGCGGCCGTGGCGCCTTGTCCCACCAAAGGGCGCGGCCCTTCTGCCGCTCCTGAAATTCCTCGGGATGCTTTTCCAGCCATTCGCGCATGAACTTGGTGTGCTCGGATTCGTAGAGTGCCATGAGGTTTCCTTGGAGTCTTAGTGTTTCGGGTTGACGTAACGGGTGATGCGCACCACTTCCGGCACGCGCCGCAGGGCGCGCAGGATGCGGGCAAGATGGATGCGGTCGGTGACTTGCAGCGTGAAGAACAGGGTGGTGGTCTCGCCGCTGTCGTCGTCCATGCTGATGTTCACGATGTTGGATTCGGTCTCGGCGATCCCCGCCGCGAGGCGGGCCAGTACGCCGCGCACGTTTTGCACGACGACACGGATGTTGGCTTCGAACATGCCGGTGATGCCCGGCTCCCATTCGACGTCGATCCAGTTGCCGCGCTCGCTGCGCAATTTGGCGATGGTCGGGCAATCGTGCGTGTGCACCACCAGGCCCTGGCCCTTGCGGATGAGGCCGACGATCGGATCGCCGGGGATCGGCCGGCAGCAGGTGCCGAGCCTCACCGCGACACCTTCGGTACCGTGAATCAGGATGGCCTGGTGCGGGCGGCTCGGCGGCGCAACGCCGGGCGGGCTGTCCTCGGCGCCTTCCGCCAGCCGCCGCGCGACGATTGCCGGCAAACGCTTGCCGAGGCCGATATCGGCGAGGATGGCGCGCTCCGAGCGGGCGCCCGAGGCCCGCTTGAGCCGGTCCCATGCCTGGGAAGGCAGCTTTGCCAAAGCCAGACCGAGATCGCGCAAGGCATGCGACAACAGGCGCTCGCCGAGCGCGGCGGATTCCTCGTTCTGCTTGGTGTTGAGGAAGTGGCGGATCTTGGAGCGCGCCCGGGCGCTCTTGACGTAACTGAGCCACGCCGGATTGGGCGCGGCGTTGGGCGCGGTAATGATTTCGACGCGGTCGCCGTTGCGCAATTCCGTGCGCAGTGGCATGGTCTCGAAATTGATCCGGCAGGCCACGCAGCGGTCGCCGATGTCGGTATGCACGGCGTAGGCCAGGTCGACCGGCGTCGAGCCGCGCGGCAGGGCGAAGATCTTGCCTTTGGGGCTGAAGACATAGACTTCGCTGGGGAACAGGTCGATCTTGACGTGTTCGAGAAACTCCGAGGAATCGCCGGTGGTGGACTGCAGTTCTACCAGCGACTGCAGCCACTTGTGGGTCTTCTGCTGCAGCTGGTTGAGCGCCGACTCGTCCTTGTACAGCCAGTGCGAGGCGACACCGGATTCGGCGACGTGATGCATGTTGGGGTCGCGAATCTGGATTTCGACGGGCGTGCCGAAGGGGCCGATCAGGGTGGTATGCAGCGACTGGTAGCCGTTGGCCTTCGGGATGGCGATGTAGTCCTTGAACTTGCCCGGCACCGGCTGGTACAGCGCATGCAGCGTGCCCAGCGCGAGATAGCAGGTGGGGCGGTCCTTGACGATGATGCGAAAGCCGTAAATGTCCAGCACCTGCGAAAAGCTCAGGTGCTTGTCGCGCATCTTGCGATAGATGCCGTAGAGATGTTTTTCGCGACCCATGACTTCGGCATCGATGCCTGCCGCCGGCAGCGCCTCGCGGATCGCCGCGAGAATCCGGCTGACCACCTCGCGCCGGTTGCCGCGCGCGCCCTTCACGGCTTTCGCCAGGACGCGGTAGCGCAGCGGATGGGCATGGCGGAACGCCAGCTCCTGCAACTCGCGGTAGAGCGCGTTCAAGCCCAGCCGGTTGGCGATCGGCGCATAGATGTCGAGCGTCTCGCGCGCGATCCGCCGCCGCTTTTCCGGCCGCATGACGTCGAGCGTGCGCATGTTGTGCAGGCGATCCGAAAGCTTGATCAGGATCACGCGTACATCGCGCGCCATGGCCAGCAGCATCTTGCGGAAGTTCTCGGCCTGCGCTTCCTCGAAGCTCTGATGTTCGATGCGGTCCAGCTTGGACACGCCATCGACCAGCTCGGCGGCGACCTTGCCGAAACGTTCGGCGATCTGTTCCTTGGTGATCGCCGTGTCTTCCATCACGTCATGCAGCAGCGCCGCCGCCAGGGCGTGGGCGTCGAGATGCCACCCGGCCAGCGTTTCGGCGACGGCCAGCGGATGCGATATGTAGGGCGCGCCGGAAAGGCGCATCTGGCCGCGATGCGCCGCGTCGGCAAACACATAGGCGGCGCCGACGCGGGTGATCTCTTCGGGCTTGAGGTAGGTGGCGAGCCGGGCGTTGAAGCGTTCCAGATCTTCGGCGAGATCCACCGGCGGATGCATGTCCGCCGAAATCAGCGGCGACTCGTCGAGAGCGCCCGGCACCACGCCGGGGTCAACGCCAGACAAGGTGGCGGCAGCTTCCGGTACGGCCGGCAGCGGCGAGGGTGACGAGGTTGACACAAGCGGCGGCGCCGTCACGTTTCACCCCGTTCGCATGATGCCTAGGGCTGGCTGCGATTCAGGATCTCAAGACCCACCTTGCCGTTGGCAATTTCGCGCAGGGCGATGACGGTCGGCTTGTCGCGGCCCGGATCGACTTGCGGCGTGCTGCCCAGCGTGAGCTGGCGGGCGCGATAGGTCGCCGCCAGGGTGAGCTGAAAGCGGTTGGGGATGAGCTTGATGCAATCGTCGATGGTGACACGGGCCATGGGGTTCAGTCCTGATCAAGAAAGCGGAATACGTCGGGATGGCGCGCGCGCTGACGCGCGAAACGCAGACGCGAAGCGCACACGGCAGCCTTGAGCTCGCCGAGCGCCACATCCAAGTCATTGTTGATTATAACAAAATCGAACTCATCTACGTGACGCATTTCGCCCAGGGCGCCGGCCACCCGCCGCGCTATGACATCTTCACTATCCGCGCCGCGCTTGCGCAGCCTGAGTTCCAGGTCGGCGATCGACGGCGGCAGGATGAATATGCTCGCCGCTTCGGGGAACTGGCGGCGCATCTGCTGCGCGCCCTGCCAGTCGATCTCGAGCATGATGTCGCGGCCTTCCTGCATGCGCTGTTCGAGCCAGAGACGCGAGGTGCCGTAAAAATTGTCATGCACTTCCGCCCATTCGGCGAACTCGCCGCGCTCGCGCATGGCGAGAAAGCGCTGCACGTCGATGAAATGGTACTCGCGGCCGTTCTGCTCGCCGGGGCGCGGGGTGCGGGTGGTGTAGGAAATCGAGTGCTGCACGTTCGGATCGTCCGCCAGCAGGCGGCCGACCAGCGTGGTCTTGCCGGCGCCGGAGGGCGCCGCGACGATAAACAGGGTGCCGGTGATCATGGTCTTGGGGGCTTGAGTTGGGTCAATTCTGCGTCGAGGCAGCGTGCATTAGTATACGCGGCCCATGCCCCGAAGCGTTCAGCCATTGTGGCTCTGCCCCTCCGCGTTGTCGCGGGACTTTTCCAATCGCAAGGAGTTCTCATGAATCGCATCATCCGCGCCACCGCACTGTCCGCGCTTGTCTCCGCTGTCGTCCTTCCCGCCCACGCCCAGGTCACCGTCAAGGACCCCTGGGTGCGCGCCACCGTGTCGCAGCAAAAGGCCACGGGAGCCTTCATGCAGATCACGTCGGCCCAGAACGCGCGCCTGGTCGAAGCCAAATCGCCCGTCGCCGGCATCGTCGAGATCCACGAGATGGCGATGGAGAAGGATGTCATGAAGATGCGCGCCCTGCCCAATGGCCTCGATCTGCCGGCCGGCAAGACCGTCGAACTCAAGTCCGGCGGCTATCACGTCATGCTGATGGACCTCAAGCAGCAGGTGAAGGAAGGCGACATGGTGCCGCTCACGCTGGTGGTCGAAGGCAAGGACAAGAAGCGCAGCACGATCGAACTCAAGGCGCCGGCCAAGCCGCTGGCCGCCGCGAGCAAGCCGATGCCCGAGCACAAGCATTCGCACTGACCGGTCGGGCGCGCGTCCCGGCCGATCGTGAAGGATTCCGCTCCGCCAGTCGGGGCGGGCGCTACTCCAGGTTCTGCACCTGCTCGCGCATCTGCTCGATCAGCAGCTTGAGTTCCAGCGCGATGGCGGTGACTTCGCCCGAGACCGACTTCGAGGCCAGCGTATTGGCCTCGCGGTTGAGCTCCTGCATCAGGAAATCCAGGCGCTTGCCGACCGCGCCGCCCTTCTTCAGCACGCGCTCGAGTTCGTCCAGGTGGGTGACGAGTCGCGCGATCTCCTCGGCAACGTCGATCTTGGCGGCGAACACGCCGATTTCCTGGCGGATGCGATCCTCGTCGAGATTCGCCACGGCCTCGCGCAGCCTGGTCGCCAGGCGTTCACGATAGGCTTCCAGCGCGGCCGGCAGCAGCGGCAGGGCGGCGTTCACCTGCTCGCGCATGCGGGCGGCGCGCTCGCGCAGCACGTCTGCCAGCTTGGCGCCCTCGCGTTCGCGCGTGGCGACGAAATCGTCGAGCAGCGCGGCGAACAGTTCCTGCGCCGCGGCCTGCAGCTGTTCATTGCTCAGCGAGTCGTCGGCCAGCACGCCGGGCCAGCGCAGCACTTCAGCCACCGACAGCGGCGCGGCCTGGGGCAGGGCGCTGCGCACGTCGGCGTCGAGCTTGCCCAGTTCGGCCAGCAGCGCCGCATCGGGCCTGCGCTCGCGTGCCACGGCCCCTTGCGCCGGCTGCGCCTGCAGATAGCCGCGACATTCGATCTTGCCGCGGCCGATGCGCTCGGCGATCTTCTCGCGCAGCGCCATTTCCAGGAAACGCAGGTCTTCGCTGAGGCGAAAGCCGATATCCAGATAGCGCGAATTGACGCTCTTGATCTCGAGGTTCATCACGGCGCTGCCGAGGTCGCGGCTGGCAGCGGCGTATCCGGTCATGCTGTAGATCATGGTGTGGGGGGCTCCGTTCCCGTTTCCCGGGCGCCGCCTCAAAGCAGTTGTTTACAGAGGCGAGGCGAACTAGGAAAATCGGGGCAGTATATCAACCTGCCCCGTTGCGCGCCCCGACTTTCCCGTGAGCTCCCAGAACAATCACGCACTGCCGCCCGGCTACGAACTGGAAGGCTATCGCATCGAGCGACAGCTTTCGGTCGGCGGCTTTTCGATCGTCTATCTGGCGCACGATGCCGCCGGGACGCCGGTGGCGATCAAGGAATACCTGCCCAATGCCCTGGCATTGCGCGGCGAAGGCGAAATCACGCCGGCCATTCCGCCGCAGTTCCAGGCCGATTTCAATCACGGCCTGAAGCTGTTCTTCGAGGAAGGGCGGGCGCTCACCGGCCTCGATCACCCGAACGTGGTGCGCGTGCTGAATTTCTTCCGCGCCAACGAGACCGTCTATCTGGTGATGCGCTACGAAGTCGGCCGCACCTTGCGCGATCACATCCGCCAGCATCGCGGCAAGCTCGACGAGGCGTTCATGCGCACGATGTTCAGCGGCGTGCTCGACGGCCTCGGCGAGGTTCATGGCCGCGGCCTGCTGCATCTGGACATCAAGCCGGCCAACATCTGGCTGCGCAACGACGGCAGCCCGGTGTTGCTGGACTTCGGCGCCGCCCGCTATGCCATGGATATCGGCCCGCCCGAGCCGCGCGCGATGTACACGCCGGGCTACGCGGCGCCCGAGCAGTATCACGGCAAATTCACGCTGGGACCGTGGACCGACATCTACGCGGTCGGCGCCTGCATGTACGCGGCCCTGGCCGGCGGCGCCCCGCAGGCGGCCGACGAGCGGATGGCCGACGACCAGCTGCTGCCCGCCCGGCAGCGCTGGGGTTCGCTCTACTCGCCGCGCCTCCTGGCGACCATCGACGAATGCCTGCGCCTCGAACCCACGCGGCGGCCGCAGCACGCCCGCGCGCTGCAGGCTTCGCTCAACGCCGACCAGCCCGGAGACAAGCCGCCGGGCACATGGCTTTCCCGCCTCGGACTGCGCGGCTGGTAATGAGCTACACGATCGCACAGGAAACCCGCATCGGCGGGCGCGAGATCAATCAGGATCGCGTTGCCTGGCTGGCCACCGCGGATGCGGTGCTGATGGTGATCGCCGACGGCATGGGCGGCCACCTGCAAGGTGAAGTCGCGGCACAGATTGCCATCGACACCGTGACCGGGAATTTTCGCAACGAGGCAAAGCCGCGCCTGGCCGACCCGGCGCGTTTTCTCGCCATGACGCTGCAGCAGGCGCACCAGACCATCGTCCACTACGCCGCCGAATGCCGCATCCCGCTGTACGCCGCGCCGCGCACCACCTGCATCGCCTGCGTGGTGCAGGACGGAATGGCGGTCTGGGCGCATTCCGGCGATTCGCGGCTGTACCTGATCCATCGCCAGACCGAGGGGCCGGTCCGCGTCGCCCAGACCCGCGACCACAGCGTCGTCCAGCGTATGGTCGACGAAGGCAGCCTGAGCGATGCCGAGGCCGCCGTCCATCCGCTGCGCAACCGGGTGTTCAGTTGCCTGGGCGGCGACGAATCGCCGCAGATCGAAGTTTCGCGCCCGGTGCCGCTGCAGGACGGCGACCTGATCGCCCTGTGCACCGACGGCGCATGGTCGCCGCTGGGCGATACGCTGGTGAGCGAACTCGGACGCGCGCCGCTCAACCGCAGCGTGCCGCATCTGCTCGATGCCGCCGAGCGCGCGGCGGGGCCGGAGGCGGACAATCTGACCCTGATCGCCATGCGCTGGCATGCGCCCGATCCCGATTCGCATACCCTCGACATGAGGCCCGACGCGCAGCCGGCGCCGGCCGTCGCCGCGATCAGCGATGCGGAAATCGAACACGCCATCGCCGAAATTCGCCGGCGCATTCCACACACCCCCAATGGAGCTTCCTGATGAATCGCCCGACGCAACGCACTGACCGCACGGCAACCCAGTTGCGCAATCTTGTGATCACCCGCAACTACACCTGCCATGCGGAAGGCAGCGTTCTGGTCGAGTTCGGCGCCACCAAGGTGTTGTGCACCGCCAGCGTCGAGGAATCGGTGCCCGGCTTTCTGCGCGGCACCGGCGCCGGCTGGGTCACCGCCGAATACGGCATGCTGCCGCGCGCCACCAATACGCGCATGGCGCGCGAGGCGGCGAAGGGCAAGCAGTCCGGCCGCACCCAGGAAATCCAGCGCCTGATCGGCCGCTCCCTGCGCGCCGTGACCGACATGGCCGCGCTCGGCGAACGCCAGATCACGCTCGATTGCGATGTGCTGCAAGCCGACGGCGGCACGCGCTGCGCGTCGATCACCGGCGCCTGCGTCGCGCTGCACGATGCCTTGTCCACGCTGGTCACCAGCGGCAAGCTCGCCAGCCACCCGATGCGCGAACTGGTCGGCGCCGTGTCGGTCGGCATCGTTGGCGGCCAGCCGGTGCTCGATCTCGACTACGCCGAAGATTCGGCCTGCGACACCGACATGAACGTGGTGATGACGGCGAGCGGCGGCATCATCGAAGTGCAGGGCACGGCCGAAGGCGCGCCCTTCTCGCGCGCCGAACTGGATACGCTGCTGGAGCTGGCGGCGGCCGGCATCGGCGATATTGTTGCGGCTCAAAAGTCGGCGCTGGCGATACGGTGAAGAAACTCGTCCTCGCCTCCGGCAACGCCGGCAAGCTGCGCGAATTCGGCCAGTTGCTGGCGCCCTTCGATTTCGAGGTGCTGCCGCAATCGGCCTTCAATGTGCCGGAAGCCGAGGAGCCGCACATCACCTTCGTCGAAAATGCCATCGCCAAGGCGCGCCATGCCGCGCGACTCACCGGCCTGCCGGCGCTGGCCGACGATTCGGGCTTGTGCGTCGCGGCGCTGGGCGGCGCGCCGGGCGTGTTCTCGGCGCGCTACGGCGGCGAGCCGAAATCCGACGCGAAGAACAACGCCAAATTGCTGGCCGATCTGGCCGGCGTCAGCGACCGCCGCGCGCACTATGTCGCCGTGCTGGTGCTGATGCGCCATGCCGACGATCCGCAGCCGGTCATCACGGAAGGCGAATGGCATGGCGAGATCATCGACACCCCGCGCGGTGCCGGCGGCTTCGGCTACGACCCCTACTTCCTGGTGCCCGGCACCGGCCTCACCGCGGCCGAATTGCCGCACGAGGAAAAGAACCGCCACTCGCATCGCGGCAAGGCGCTGGCGCTGCTCATCGAGCGTCTGCGGCTGGGCATGTGATTCCGATCATTCCGGTCACCGCCGTACCGTCAGCGCCGACTTATTCGGACGGTTCGGGACTGGCGGCGCCACCACCGCTCGCGTTATACGTACACTGGCCGTGGTGCGTGAAGAAATGTCCTTACTGCGACTTCAACTCGCACGAGAGCCGTGGCGAAATCGGTGAAGACAGCGAAGCCGCCTACCTCGCCGCGCTGATCGCCGACCTCGAAGCGGCCCTGCCGCAGATCTGGAACCGCCCGGTGGTCAGCGTCTTCATCGGTGGCGGCACGCCGAGCCTGATGCGCGCCGAAACCGCCGATGCGCTGCTCGCCGCGATCCGCATGCGCCTGCCGCTGCATCCCGGCGCCGAGATTACGCTCGAAGCCAATCCCGGCACCGCCGAGGCCGCGAAGTTCACCGGCTTCCGCGACGCCGGGGTGAATCGGCTTTCCATCGGCGTGCAGAGTTTCGACGACGCCAAGCTGAAGGCCCTGGGCCGCATCCACGGCAGCGCCGAGGCGCGGCGCGCCATCGACCTGGCACTGAAGAATTTCGAGCGCGTCAATCTCGACCTGATGTACGCGCTGCCGCAACAGACGCTCGCTGAAGCCGGGCGCGACATCGCCACCGCGATCAGCGCCGGCGTCAACCATGTCTCCGCCTACCACCTGACGCTGGAACCGAACACGCCGTTTCACCACTCGCCCCCACCCTTGCCCGACGACGACCTGGCAGCCGACATGCAGGAGATGGCCGAAGCAGAACTTGCCGCCGCCGGCTTCGAGCATTACGAAACCTCGGCCTTCGCCAAACCCGAACAGCGCTGCCAGCACAATCTCAACTACTGGAGCTTTGGCGACTATCTCGGCATCGGTGCCGGCGCGCACAGCAAACTGTCGAATCACGAGACGATCTGGCGCGAGGCACGCCACCGCAATCCGCGCGCCTATCTCGAAGGCGCGCCGCGTGGCGACTTCATCAGCACGCGGCAAGTCGTCGTCCGCGCCGACCTGCCCGGCGAGTTCATGATGAATGCGCTGCGCCTCAACGAGGGCTTCCCGCTCGGGCTATTCACCGAACGCACCGGCCTGCCGCTCGCCGCCATCGAAAAGTCGGCGCTGGCGGCACGGCGCAGCGGTTTGCTCGAAACCGTGGAGGGATCGATGCGGCCGACGCCGCGCGGCCGACGCTTCCTGAATCAACTGCTGGGCGAGTTTCTCTGACCGCAGCGCGACAGAAAAGCGATGCGACTCCGGATTAACGAAGCGTGATCGGCGCCACATCCACCAGCGACACGCGGACCGTGACGGCGCCATCGGCCAAGGGGCCGGCGTTCCCCCGAATGGCGGGGGTCGCGCTTCTGATCGGCAAGGACGTTGCCGTTGTCACTGGAGGCGCGATTGGCGCGGAAGATACCAGCGCCGAAGTACCGCGGAGGGAAATCGAGCCCGCGGTTCGCTGAAGCAGCTTTCGCGTCTCCGGTTGGAGATTGAGGTTCCCGCCGACGCCCAAGGATATCGAGCCGCCAACAAAGGTGATACCTCCGCCACCGCCGATTGCACCGCCACCGCCGATAGTACCGATAGCTCCGCCGCCACCGATAGCTCCGCCGCCGCCTCCGATTGCACCACCGCCTCCAATGCCGCCCCCCCCACCGACGGTACCAGCACCTCCGCTGGAGTCGATATTGACGGTCGGCGCGGATATCGTGCCTCCCGTGCCATCAACCGATGCCGCACGAATATCGATCAGATTGGAAGCGTCAAGCGCGCCGGCAACCACAATCGTCTTTCCGGCGGGAGGCGCCTCGAACCGAAGGGTACCCGCGAGAAAATCGGCGTCGGCGATGGCAGCCGTGGAAAGAAAAATTCCCGATGCCTGAATGCTGCCCGAAGAGCTGACAAAAATCCCGTTCGGGTTGAGCAGAAAGAATTGTCCGTTGGAGGTGATCGCGCCATGTATCTGGGATACGTCGCCGCCAACCACGCGGTTGAGCACCGCCGAGCTTGCACTCGGCTGGACGAACTGAACCGTTCCGCCGCCACCGACGCCGAAGCCATTCCAGTTGATGATGGTGCGATTGCTGCCGGTGGTCACCGTCATGTCGGCGCCGCTTCGGCTGACGCTGGCGGAACCGGCCACCACGGACTCGCCGGTCGGCAAAAGAGCCGCCGCCCAAGTGGCGCCGGCGAAAGAAAGCATCCCTGTCAGCAGAATCAGTGTTGGTGTTTTCATTGGAAATCCTCCATTGGTCAAGACAAACGATGCGGTTCGATCAAAATTCGCGGCCCAACGCCAGCCACAGTCGCCAGCGACTGTTTCGGCCATCGCTGTCGGTGCCATCGGTGTTGCGTCCGGCATTGCCGCCAGTCTGGCGTGCAAGGTCGGCGGTGAAGCGGAAGTTCTCCGGCAGCCGCCAGTTCAGACCGGCCCCAATCGCGCCAAGTTCGTAGCGATTGCGCTGATTGGCCCAGGGCTTTGCATTGCGCTGCACACCGCCGGTATCGATGAACAGCCGGCCGTCGACCTCGACACTGACCGACCGCCGCCACTCGGCGCCGGCAATCCAGCCGCCGTCGCCCAGGGCTTCCGCCGTCGGATAGGCGCGCACCGCCGAAACGCCGCCAAGCGCGAACTGATGGGTGCCATCGAGATTGCGATCGGCCCATTGGCCGTTGGCGCGCAACACCAGCGTGCCCGTACCCAGCGGACGTTGGTGGCCGACGCGCCAGCGCAGCCGCCAGAAGGTGCCGTCTATCCTCGCCGAAGTGGCGTCGGCGGCCAGATCGGCGGCATTTCCGGAAAGATCGGCCGCGCCGCGCTCAAGTTCGACGCCAAAGCTGGTAAAGGCGCTGTCGTTCCGCGCCAGACCGGCGAGATTCACGCTGGCGCCGGAAATGCGCCGCCGGCGAAGCTCACCGAACATCGAATTGTCATGGTAGGCGGTGCGAAGCAGCGCGTAATCGGCATTCAGCGCAAAGCCGGGAACGTACCATGCGCGGTGGCGCACAAACGCCTTCCAGCGCTGGAATTCCCCGGCCAGTTCGAGCGCGGCCCCTGCACGTTTGGCCTGGTATCTGGCTTGGGTGAGGTCGATCCCGGCGCGCATGCCGGCGCGTGGAAGCGCGATGCTGAACGACGGCGCCAGCAGCTCGCTGCCGGCGGTTTTCTCCAAGTCGATGGCGAATCGCTCCGCATGGCCCAGCGCGTTGCTGGCGCGTAACGAAAGGCCGAGCCGGTCCTGGCCGATCTCGCGCAAGCCGTGGTTGTCGACCTGGAAGCGTCCGGACAGCACGGGACGGTCCCGGACGCGCACCGTGACATCGACTTCGTCGGGTTTGGCGCCGGAATCGAGCGCGACGGCGGCGGCAATGCCGGGCTGGCCATTCAACAACGCAATATCGTTCTCCAGCCGAGCCAGCGGCACTGGTTCGCCCGACACCAGTCCGCCGGTGACGAAGCGATCGACCAGTTCCCGCGACACCCGCGAATCGGAGGGAAGTTCGACGCGCAACACGCCGATACGCAGTTCCTGAATGTCGATTTCCGCGATGCCCTCGGCGACCGAAACCGCCGTCACCTTGACCCGCGCCATGCTGCCGTGGCGCAGATAACAGCGGGCAACCCGCAACGCCGCGTTGTGCAGATCGCTGGTCGACAGCTCGCGGTCGATAAACGACGCCAGTTCGGTCGCCAGCACTTCCGGCGCGATGGTGCGAGCGCCAACAAAGCGGAAGCCCTTGATGACGAGCTTGTCGAAACCGGATACGGGCGCGGCGAGTTTCTTGCCGTCGACCAGCGGCACGGGAGAGGCGGGAGTTGTATCGGGCTTCTCGCGGGATTCGAATTCGAGCGCGGGCGCCTGCGCGCGGACCATGGCGGACGCGGTCAATAGAGAAAGCGCGGACGCCGCAAAACACGCGAATCCGCGTGTCCGGGGCGAAACCCGCCGCCTTGCCGTCAATCGGCTTCTCTTCATGAATGGGTTCGCATTCGAGCGGCCAGAGTATTCATCGTCGCCGCGAATTATATGCCAGAAATACTTAATGCATACTCGATTTGCAAGTCGAAATGCCATGGAACTGCTTCACTATCGCCTTCGACATATCGGCCAGAGACCCATCCCGCGCCTGGTCTGGTTCCGCTGGATTCGCCGCCTCCACGCAACGCGGGATTGTCGAAACGGAAAAGTCGGCGCCGGCGACACGGCGACCCGATCGCGGGCGATGCACCAGCGCAAGAGCGTCAGTGTTCCTTGCCGTCCACCCTGGCTTGCAGCAGGAATGGGATCAGCCGCCACGCCAGGATCGCAAAACCCGAGAACCAGCCGCAGGCAGCGAGCAGAATCCAGAATTCGTAGCTGGCGGGATGGATTTGCGGCGCGATGACGCGCAGCACGAAGGCGGCGATCATGATCCACAGCACCAGCTTGTCGATGCGATCGAACACCACTTTTCGGCCGGTGTGCCCCTTCGCGATCCGGATCAGCATCGCCGGAATGATCAGGCCCATGACCCCCAGTGCGAAGACATGCATCGAGAACGCGCCGACCCATGACGGGGGCGTCACCTGAGCGAGAAAATCGACCAGCAGTTGCAGCACGATCGCGCCGTATCCCAGGTACATGATCCCCAGATCGAGCCGCCGCATCGCCAACTGCGGTTTCCAGAAAATCAGCCGGCCCGCGAGCAGCACTGCCAGCAAGAACGAGATGCCGCCCGCCAGCGGCGGCGACATCAGGCCGGCGCCGACCAGCGACAGGGCAAGCAGCTTGATGGCCTTGTCCAGCGCCGGATTGCGCAGGATGTCGACCTGGAAAATGCCCTTCATGAACTGCGTCAGGGTGCGTTCCAGCATCACCAGAAAGGCGACGCGGAAGAGGCCGGTGGCCATGGCGATGCCGGCCTGGAAATGCTCGGCGCTCAGCATGAATTGCTTGGCGATCAGGAAGGCGGGCAGGATCAGCAGGAAGAAGTAGTTGTCGCGATAGCTGTCGCTCTTGCGGTGTCGAACCAGCGTCCACAGGATCATGGCGACGATGGCGGCGAGGAACAGCGTGTTCGAGAACTGGAACAGCCAGGCCGGCCAGCGCCCGCCGAACCCCATGCCGATTCGCTCGAACAGCCAGGCGGCGACGAGGATGATCAGCGGTGCGCCGTGATAGCCGCGGATTTGCACCCAGTTCTTGGTCGAGGTCAGCAGGAAGCCGCCGAGCACCGCCCAGCCGAAGCCGAAGAACATCTCGTGGGCATGCCACTGCACGGGGGTGAAGGCGGCGTCGGGCGCGGGGAGGATACCGAGAAAGATCAGCACCCAGAGCAGCGGCAGGCTGAGTCCCGAGAGGCAGGCCAGGGCAAAAAAGGGCCGGAAGCCGACCAGCCAGAACGGATGCGCGAAGGGCTTCACGGTGCGGACAGGGCGACGGTTTCGACGCTGTTGCGCCCGCCGTTTTTGGCCCGGTAGAGCGCCTCGTCGGCGCGGGTCAGCAGGCCGTCGAGGTCGGGATCGTCGGGGAAGCTCACGGTCACGCCTATGCTCACGGTGCGCTTGGGCAGGCCTCCGTTGGCCAGCTCGATGTCGCTGCGTATCCGCTCGGCCACGACGCGCGCCTTGTCGAGCGGGGTTTCCGGCAGCAGCACGACGAACTCCTCGCCACCAAAGCGGCCGAAGCGGTCCGGCAGGCGCAGCAGCGAGCGCACGCGTTCGGCGAAATCGACCAGCACACGGTCGCCGACGAGATGACCGTGGGTGTCGTTGACGGTCTTGAAATGGTCGAGGTCCAGCAGCAGCACCGACATCACTTGCTGGTTGCGGCGGCAGCGAGCCAGTTCCAGCGCGCAGGCCTCGATCAGCGCTCGCCGGTTGAGGGCGCCGGTCAGCGAATCGTGGGTCGCCAGATGTTCCAGCTCGCCGCGCAGCCGGTCGGTCGCCATCAGTATCATGCCGATGGTGGCGATCAGTATGGTGAAAGCATAGACAGAAACGTAGGTACCCTGCCCCGGAGAGCTGTTGTCGAAGATGCCGTCGCTGACCGGCAACTGGAACGACTCGGCAAAGCGCAGCGTCTGCGCCACCGCCAGCGCCAGCAGCGCGCCGCCGGTGAAGTAGGTGGAAAAGGTGCGCGGCCCGCGCGCCAGGATCAGCCGGGCATGGGTGAACGACAGCACTGCCATGAAGCCGGCGGTGATGGTGACGCGCATGCCGTGGTGCGGTGCGGCGACGGCAAACCAGGCCAGTGGCGGCATGACGCAGAGGATCGCGCCGCTCCATAGCCGGATCGACTGCCGCAGGCCGAAGAAGCGCTGGCTGCCGAAGTAGAACAGCGCCGTGCCGGAAAACAGCAGCAGGTTGGCGACGACGATCGAAAGGCTGTCCGGAATCCGGCCGCGGGAGCCGAACAGCAACGCGGCGACGAAAAGGATGGCGGGAGCCGCCGCCCACTCCGCCAGTCCCTCGATGGATGACGGATAGTTGCGTTTCATGAAATACAGTGCCGCCGACATCATCAGGCTCATGATGCCGGCGATCACGATCACGGAACGGACGTCGAGGCCGAACATGGTCAGCTGCGCCGCCGGAAGACCAGGTCCCATACGCCGTGCCCCAGTTTCAGGCCGCGGCTTTCGAACTTGGTTTGCGGCCGGTAGGGCGGCCGCGGCGTGAAGCCGTTCGCCATGTTGATCAGCAGCGGCTCCGCCGAAAGGACCTCAAGCATCTGGTTCGCATAGTCCTCCCAGTCGGTCGCGCAATGCAGGTAGCCGTTGGGCATGAGCCGCGTCGCCAGCAGCCCGACGAAATCGGGCCGGATCAGGCGGCGCTTCTGCTGGCGCTTCTTCGGCCAGGGATCGGGAAAAAATATGTGAATTCCGGCAAGCGATTCCGGCGCGATCATGTCGCGCACCACCTCGATCGCGTCGTGTTGGATCACGCGCAGGTTGGCAAGTTCGCGCGTGGCGATTTCCTTCAGCAGGCTGCCGACGCCGGGCGTGTGCACCTCGATGCCGAGGTAGTCGTTTTGCGGATGTTCGGCGGCGATGGTGGCCGTGGTCTCGCCCATGCCGCAGCCGATTTCCAGGATGCGTGGCGCGTGGCGCCCGAAAACGGCATCGAGATCGAGCGGCGCGGCTTGATAGGGAATGCCCCAGCGCGGCATGCCTTCCTCGTGGAAGCGCCGCTGCGCATCCGAGATGCGCCCCTGACGCAGGACGAAGCTGCGGATGTGGCTGCTGCGGCCCCTGGCGGCGGCCTCATCGCTCCCGCTCATTGGCCGGGCTGCGCAGGAGTCGACGCTGGCGGCACGGCAGCTTCGGACGCCGCGGTTTCCGTCAGCAGCTTGCCGAACTCGTAGCGCGGTCGCGCGAGCGCGGCGGGCAGGGTGGCGCAGGCATCCTGCAGACTGACGCCGCCCAGCGCAGGCTGGATGCTGTCGTTGAGGTTCAGGGCGCGCACCAGATCCTGCCAGCGGGCTTCGTCCGCGCGCGGCCCGAAGTAGTAGCGGGCGAGATCCTGCGCCATGGCTTCGATGGTCCTGGCCTGCCGGGCATGCCAGGCGGCGTAGGCATCCTGGATCGGCGCCGAATGCTCCGGCAGATCGAGACAGGCCGCCGCCAGCATCGACAAGCCGTGCGCGAGGCCGAACAGGCGCTGGCGAAGGAGGATTTCGGGCTGGTCGAGCGCATAGCCCATGCGCACGGGCGGGACCTCCAGCGCGGCCGGAGCCGTGGTCGCTGCCGCCGCAGTCGCGGCCGGGCTCTCCGGCGGCGGCGCGTCGTCCGCCCGCGCCGGACCCAGCAGCGCGCCGAACAGCACGCAGGCGAGCATGCGCTTCACGTGCCGCCGATCAGTCCGCCGCTGGGCGAACTGGGCGTCGCCGCATAATATTTCCTGGGCATGCGGCCGGCGCGGAAGGCCTCGCGGCCGGCCTCGACCGCCTTCTTCATGGCGCCGGCCATCAGCACCGGGTCCTGCGCGCCGGCAATCGCGGTATTCATCAGCACGCCGTCGCAGCCGAGCTCCATCGCGATCGCCGCATCCGACGCCGTGCCGACGCCGGCATCGACCAGCACCGGCACTTTCGACTGCTCGATGATCAGCTTGAGGTTCCACGGATTGAGGATGCCCATGCCGGAGCCGATCAGCGAGGCCAGCGGCATGATCGCGACGCAGCCGATGTCTTCCAGCATGCGCGCCTGGATCGGATCGTCGGCGCAATAGACCATGACCTGAAAGCCGTCCTTGACCAGCGTCGCGGCGGCCTTGAGGGTTTCCGGCATGTTGGGGAACAGCGTCTGCGGGTCGCCCAGCACTTCGAGCTTGACCAGGGCGTGACCGTCGAGCAGTTCGCGCGCGAGGCGCAGGGTGCGCACCGCATCGTCGGCCGTGTAGCAGCCGGCCGTGTTGGGCAGGATGGTGAACTGCGAGGGCGGCAGCACTTCCAGCAGCGAGGGCTGGCCCGGCTCCTGGCCGATGTTGGTGCGGCGGATGGCGACCGTGATGATCTCGGCGCCCGAGGCGTCGATCGCCGCGCGCGTCTGCGCGAAGTCCTTGTACTTGCCGGTGCCGACCAGCAGGCGCGAGTGGTAGGACTTGCCGGCGATGACGAGAGGATCCTGGTTCATGGGTTCGATTCCTGAAAAAATTCAGCCGCCGCCGACGGCGACGACGATTTCGATGCGATCCCCGGCGGCGAGCAGCGTCTCGGCATGGCGGCTCTTCGCCACGATCTCGCCGTTTCGCTCCACCGCGACGCGCTTGCCCTCGAGGCCGCGCGCTGCGAGCAGCGCGGCCACGGTCAGGGGTGCCGGCAGGCTCTGCGCCTCGCCGTTGATGATGATGTCCATTGCTTAACGTGAAATACAAAAATAAGAACACCCGGTGATATTCGAGCGCAGCGACCCAATCAATAGCCTCCCCCGCGAGGGGGAGGACGGGAGGGGGTGGGTGTCATTGCATTTTTTTCATTTTACTTCAGCAGGCGGCGCCGGATCAGCGTCAGCGCGATCCAGAAGGCGATCGCCGCCACCGCCAGCAGCGCCGCGACGTGACCGAGAATGCCCGCGGGAACCTCGCCGAACAGCAGCGGCCGCACCAGCGCCACCGCGTGCGTCAGCGGCAGCCAGGCCGCCACCGCCTGCACCAGCGGCGGCAACTGGTCGGCCGGGAAAAACACGCCGCACAGCAGCACCATGGGCGTGATGAACAGCGTGAAGTAGTACATGAAGAAGTCGTAGGAAGGTGCCAGCGCAGTGACGATCAGGCCCAGCGCAGCGAAGGCCAGCCCGGTGATGAAGATCACCGGCAGCGCCCAGAGTGCCAGCGGCGAGGCGACGAGGCCCAGCAGCGCAATGACCACCAGGATCGCGGTGCCCGACAGCGTCGCCTTGGCCGCGGCCCACAGCAGTTCGCCGGCCATCACGTCCTCCAGCGTGACCGGCGCGTTCATGATCGCCTCCCAGGTGCGCTGCACATGCATGCGCGAGAAGGCCGAATACAGCGCCTCGAAGGAGGCGGCGTTCATGGTCGAGGAACACACCGTGCCGGCCGCCAGAAAGGCGATGTAGGACACGCCGTTGATCTGCGGCAGCAATCCGCCCAGGCCGTAGCCGAGGCCGAACAGGTAGATCATCGGGTCGGCCAGATTGCCCAGCAGGGAAGGGATCGCCAGCTTCTTCCAGACCAGGAAATTGCGCCGCCAGACGGCGAAGGCGCGCAGCGAGAGTTGGGGCAGAGAAAGGAGTTGTGTACTTGCGGACATCAGCAGCCAATCATAACGAAGCTTCTTCCGCTTTTGGTCGAAGTTTCACCGGGATTCGCAATGCCGGCGAAGCGGTCCGTCGGGTTCATGGCCGAGGGCGGCAGACAGAAATGCAAGAGGCCGCGATTGCGGCCTCGTTGTTCTTCATAGGCTACTTGCGCTTTGCGACACAGGAGTCGGCGCCGGCGGGACGGCGGCTCAAGCTGCCGCGGAAATCAATGCCGAACCGGATCGCCCCCCAATCGCGGTGAGTTCGAGCCTGGAAGCTTCGGTCCTGGCGGGACTATGACCATTTCGCAAGCGATCCCCGGATACGCGAACGAAATGCCCGAACCCTCTCGGCGGTGAGGCGCTCGGCCTTGTAGAGCGACAGCATCTCGAACCGGCACGCCGGCGCGCAGGTGCCAAGGAGCGCCGTTTTCAACACTCGTTTCACCGGTTGTCGCAACAGCAGGCGATCCACCCACCAGGGCGAGCCCAGCGACGTAACGGCGAGCGCGCGCCGCAAGTTGTGGAGCCTTGGCTTGATCGGGCCAAGGTCGGTGGCGTGGTCGTAGGCGATGCCGGGCGCCCAGACACGGTCGAACCAACCTTTCAGGATGGCGGGAAAGCCAAACCACCAGGTAGGAAACACCAGGACGAGGGCTTCGGCAGCGAGCAAACGCTCGACCTGGGATTGAACGGCGGAGGAATCGAACGAAGGCTGGTAGTAGCTCCGGCGCTCGCTGACCGCAAGCGCCGGCGAGAATTCGGCCCGGTAAAGGTCCTCGACCTCCACCTCGTGGCCGGCCTCGGTCAATGCCTGGATCGCCGAGTGCGCCAGGGCATGACACAAACTGTCGGAAATTGGATGGGCGAGTACGACAAGGCACTTCATGAATTCAATTCGAGCCTGGCGCGTTCGATCTTGAGAAGAGGCCGGCCCCTGGCGCGCCGAAATCCGTGGCCTGATCCCCGATGTCCGCTGTCGCCCATTGTCGGAATTCTCCATGCCGCCCGTCGATTGATGGCGCCACCTTCGGAGCGGAAGAAGGGCCACATCGGTTTGCCTGTGACCAAGGCGCCAATGCTCACCGCGGCATCAGCGCGAACACGCCCCAGCCAAGGTACTCACGCGTATAGGCGGCGTAACGCCCGGGTTCCGAGCTCAGTTGGGCTCGAACCTCCTTCGCCAACTCGTCGCCGGGATTGGCGTCAAGCCAGCGGCGCATGGTGAGCCATTTCGCCGCCTCGTATCTGTCCCAGCCGTCCTGGTCAGCCAGAACCATTTCAACAACGTCATAGCCAAGGCGGCCGAACAACGCGAGTAGTTCCGGAAGCACGAGAAAGTCGGCGATCGAGTTGGCAAGACATCCCCTGGCGACGTCTTCCGTCGGCGGCAACCGCCGCCAGCAGGGTTCGCCGATGAGGATGATCCCTCCCGTGCGCAGGCTTCGCGCCAGAAGCTCGATAGTGCCGGCGACTCCGCCGGCGATCCAGGTAGCGCCTACGCACGCCGCGACATCGACCTTCTCGTCCGCGACATAGCCCGCCGCATCGCCATGGATGAACTCGATCTGATGGGCGACACCGAGTTCTTCGGCACGGCGTTTTGCTTGCTCGCTGAAGAGCCGGCTCATGTCGACCCCGATGCCGCTGACGCGGTGATCGCGCGCCCAGGTGCACAGCATCTCCCCCGAACCGCTGCCAAGGTCGAGCACTCGGGCACCCGCTTCCAGACGCAGGGCCGCGCCGAGAGCGGCGAGCTTGTCGGGGGTGATCGGATTGTGGATGCGGTGAGCACTCTCGGTGATGTTGAATATCCGTGGGATGTCCATTGGGAAAGCTTCCTTGCGGGGGTGAATGGATTCGGTCGCTGCCCCGCGTCAAAGCCCGGGGGCGTTGTGCGGGTTCATCGCGCAGCATCCAGCGACCGAAGGGAACGAGCTTGAGCGCCATATCAGGGGGCGATTTTGACTTGGCGATGGCCGTGTCGCCAGCGCCGACATATTTAGTCCCGCAACTCCCGGCCGGTAAGTTTGAGGAACACGTCTTCCAGGTTCGCCGGCCGGTGCAGGGTGCGCAGCGCTGGCCAGGCGGAGAGGTGGGCCAGCAGCGGCGTGGCGTCCTCGACATAACAGAAGGTGGTTTCGCCGCTGACTTCGACGCGGCGCGAGAAGGCCTGCGCTTCGCGCGTGGCCCAGCCCGGCGCGTCTTCGCCATAGACTTCGACCACCTGCGCCTCGATGTGCTGCCGGATCAACTGGCGCGGCGGGCCTTCGGCAACCATTTTTCCGGCGTCGATGATGGCCAGGCGCTGGCAGAGGCGCTCGGCCTCGTCCATGAAATGGGTTGTCAGCAATATGGTCTTGCCCTGCGCCTGCAGGCGCTTGAGGCGTTCCCAGATAAGGTGGCGCGCCTGCGGGTCGAGGCCGGTAGTGGGTTCGTCGAGCAGCAGCAGTTCGGGGTCGTTCACCAATGCGCGGGCCAGTGTCAGCCGGCGCTTCATGCCGCCGGACAGGGTGCGGATGTTGGCGTCTTCCTTGCCGGCGAGGCCGGCGAAGTCAAGCAGCTCGGCAATCTTCGGACGAATGGCCGAGTCCTTCATGCCGAAGTAGCGGCCATAGACGATGAGGTTCTCGGCCACGGTGAAGTCGGGGTCGAGGTTGTCGAATTGCGGCACCACGCCGATTTTCATTCTTGCCTCGCGCGCCCGTGCCGGCACCGGTTCGCCGACCAGCGTGATGTCGCCGGAATCGGGCTGCGTCAGGCCCAGGCAGCAGCGCAGGGTGGTGGTCTTGCCGGCGCCGTTGGGGCCGAGCAAACCGTAGCACTCGCCGCGCTGCAATTCGAAGTGGAGCCCGGCGACGACTTCACGGCCGTCGTAGGACTTGCGCAGGGCGCTGACAGCCAGGGGACTCATCAATGCCAGGCGCGATGGATGATGTCGCGGATCAGGTGCAGGCGGCGGTGGAAGAAGTGGTCGGCGCCGGGAATCACCACGACCGGAATATCCAGCGGCCGGGCCCAGGCCAGCACGTTGTCGAGGCGCACGGTGGCGTCTTCGGAACCGTGAATCACCAGCGTGTCGGCCGTCACGGCCTCGGTCTCGTAGCTGCGCGCGCCTTCCACAAAGCCGGCGGCAGTGCCGACCAGAACCAGCCAGCGCGCCGGGTCGCCGGCCGCGGCGAGCCGCCTGGCGAGGCGCGTCGTGACGTAGGCGCCGAAGGAAAAGCCGGCCAGATAGACCGGCAGCGGCGCGCCGGCATCGGTCGCCAGGCTTGCGTAGCGCGTCCGCGCCCAGGCATGCAGCGCCAGCAGGTCCTCGGTCTCGGCATCGCCGTGGTCGTGTTCGCCCTCGCTGCCGCCGACGCCGCGAAAGCTCGGCCGCAGCGTGATGCAGCTGCGCTCGCGGAAGGCGCGCGCCAGCGTGGTCACCACCTTGTTGTCGGCGGTGCCGCCGAACAGCGGATGCGGATGGGCGATCAGGGCGATGCCCTGCGGGTTCTCGTGGCCCTCGACGAAGACCTCGATCTTGCCGTCCGGCCCATCGACCAGCAGTCGCTCGTGACGCGACACGGCTCAGTCCACCTTCAGGCGCTCGACGACCCGGCCATGAACCAGATGTTCTTCGATGATCTCGTCGATGTCGTGATGGTCCACATAGGTGTACCAGACCGCCTCGGGGTAGATCACGATGATCGGGCCTTGCTCGCAGCGATCGAGGCAGCCGGCGGCGTTGATGCGCACCTTGCCCGGTACGGCCTTGCCGAGCGCCTTGACCTTGTCCTTGGCGTAGGCGCGCATGTCGCTGGCGCCGTGATTGTTGCAGCAGGCTTCGCCCGCGGCGCGCTGGTTGGTGCAGAAGAACACATGGTGCGTGAAATGGCTCATTTTCAGGGATCAGGGATCAGGAATCAGGAATTCTATCTTTCCGGCGCAGGATACTTGACCGCGTTCTTGACGATCTTGTCGCGGGCCGCGGCAATCGGGTCGATACCCAGCACGTCGGCCAGCTCGGTCAGGTAGATCAGCACATCGGCGATTTCGTCGGCGACCTCGGCGCGCTTCTCCGGTGCCAGGGCGAGGCTTTCCTCGGGCGTCGCCCACTGGAAATGCTCGACCAGTTCGGCCGCTTCGACGCTGAGCGCCATGACCAGATTCTTCGGCGTGTGATAGCGATGCCAGTCGCGTGCGGCGCAGAAGGCCCGCAGCGCATCGCGCAGGGTGGTGAGGTCAGTAATGGAGTGCATCGTGTCTTTCCGGTCGATAGATCATCAGCCAGGGCAGGGCGAGGAAGGGCCACAGCGAGCAGATCAGCCGCGTCAGGCCGTTGAAATTCAGGAACTGGCCCGGATTCCAGATGTGCTGCATGTTGAGCAGGTAGGGATTTTCCGGGGCGACATTCACCATGACGGTGGCGAACAGCAGCGCGAGCGCCGCCACGGCGCGTTGCAGCGGAAAGACCAGCCAGGAAGCCGCCCACCACAGGGCCAGGCCGATGGCCATGCCGGCGCTGTTGCCCGGCGTGACCCACGCCACGGCGGCTGCCGGTCCCAGCAACAGGGCATGCGCGAGCGTCTTGATCAGCATGGCGCCCAGCAACAGGGCGACGGTGAGCAGGCGTGTCTGGCGGCGCAGCAGCAGCGTGGCGATCAATCCCGCCGCCAGCAGGCCCGAAGCGGCGATGGCTGTTTCCAGGTTGACGAAGCGTTCGGCAAGGAAGGGCTGCACCGGCGGCAGGTCGAGCATCTGGCGCAGGTTGCCGCTGCCGAAGAGCAGCGTTTCGGGCGACAACTGGGTGATCAGCCAGGCGACGATCAGCAGCAGGCCGAAATCCGCGCCGTGCGCGCGCATCATGGTGCTCCGGCGCCAGCGCGCGAGATGTCCGTCGTCCAGCGCTACGGAACCCCAGCGGATGCCGATCAGGCCGCCGATCAGGGTGCCGGCGGCATTGCAGGCCAGATCCAGGTTGGATGGCACGCGGCTGGGCAGATAGTTCTGCAGCAGTTCCACCGAAAAGCTCAGGCCGCCGCCGAGCAAGGTGGCCAGCAGCCATGCCGGGAGCGGCCTCAGGCGGTGGCGCAACGCGGCCGTGCAGAAGAAGCCGAACGGCAGATAGGCGATGACATTGGCCGCCAGATCGAAGCCGGTGTAGTAGCGCGGCCAGGCGCCGCCGACAAAGGCCAGCGGGTCGATGCCGCTGTCGTGCCATCCTGCCATGGGATACAAGCTGGCATAGACGATCAGCAGCACATAGCCGCCGCTCAGGTAAAGGGTCAGATGGGTGCGTGCGCGGTTTGTCACAGCCTGCGATTCTGCCGCCTTCGCCGCGGCGGAACAAGGGCCGCGCCGGCCGGCTGCGCCGCCGGCGCTACCAGCGCCGCGTCAAGTTGCTCAGATAGTTGGGCGGAAAGGCGTCGATCGCGATCAGGGTCTGCGCCAGCACCGTACGCGCCGTCTCGGCCGTCAGGGAAAGGCAGAAGCTGCGATCCGCCGGCCCGCCGGAGGTCAGGCCCACCAGGCGCCCTTCTTCATCGACCAGCGGTCCGCCCGACACGCCGTGATCGCAATAGTTCGAGGAGACCAGATAGTTCTGCCCGCCGCGATTGATGACACCCAGCAGCGCACCGGTCGAGGCCATCAGCCGTCCGTTGGCGAAGCCGATGTTGAAAATGCGCGTGCCCCGCGCCATCTGCGCCGCATCGCCGAATGCAATCGGCTTGCCGTTGAGGCCGGGCGCATGCACGACGCAGGCATCCTCCCGGATCAGGAAGGCAGCCGCGGTGATCCGGGTCCGTTCCTGCGTCGCGGGATTGATGGCCAGAATCGGGCCCTTGAGCACATTGGGCGCGATCACGTGGCAGTTGGTCAGCAGCTTGTCGGGCTCGATCACCACGCCGGTGCCGAGACCCACGGCGCCGATGATCAGATAGGTCGAATCCGAGAACTTCGCCAGGATGGAAGCATCGGGCCCGGCGAAGACCAGCTTCTGCGCCGGCTTGGGAGCGGCGGCCGGCTTTGGCCCGGTTCCCGCCGGCGCGGCATCGGCTGGCGCCGCAGGCAGCAGGGCGGCGATCTCCTCATCGACGGGCGGCTCGACTTTCGCTGCTGCCGGCGGTGCGCCGGCAGACGGCGCCCGCATCTGCGGCACGGGTTTCTCCGTCGCGAAATAGCGCCAGGCCGGATACGCCGCGGCGGCGATCAGCAGCATGGCGAGCACCGGTCGCAGCGAGCCGGTGGGTTTGGCTGCCTGCCCCGCGGCCGCCTGCTGCTCGCGATTGCGCCGGTCATACAGCGCGCGCTGGCGCGGGTCGCTCAGCACGTCGCGCGCATGCTGCAGGAAGGTCAGGCGGTTGCGCCGGTCCTCGCCCTCGGGCGCTAACTCCAGCGCTTGCCGCCGTGTTTCGAATGCCTGCTGAATGTCCGCGGGCGATGCCTTGTCGCCCAGCCCGAGGAGTTCGTAGAGAGACTGCTTTTCCGCCATTGCGGACCTAGCGCAGGCAGGCCGTCAATGCCTGTGCTCCGGCTCGGCATGGTGGGTCTGCGCGGCGGCATGATGGTGCAGCAGGGCATGCGGGTCGTGGCCGGGCACGTGGTGGCCGACCCATTGCGGCAGCAGCGAGCCGGCGACCATGCCGACGATCGAGATGCCGAGTCCGATCAGCTGCGGCGGCACCGGGCTGGCCTCGCCGATCATCACTTCGATCAGCACCCAGGAGACGAGGCCGCCGAAGGTCGCCGCCAGCGCGCCCTGCGTCGTCGCGCGGCGCCAGAAGATGCCGGCGGCCAGCGGCACGAAGGCGCCGGCCAGCGTCACCTTGTAGGCGTTCTCGACCATCTTGAAAATCGAGGCCTCGGATTTCAGCGCGAAGCCCAGCACGATGCAGGTGAACACCACGAGGCAGCCGCGCATCACGCGCAGGAACTGGTGGTCGCCCATGCCGGGGTAAAAGCCGCGGATCACGTTTTCGGCAAAGGTGACCGAAGGGGCCAGCAGCGTCGCCGAGGAGCAGCTCATGATGGCCGACAGCACGGCGCCGAAGAACAGCACCTGGGCGAACAGCGGCGTGTGCTGCAGCACCAGCGTCGGCAGCACCAGTTGCGTGTCCTTCGCCAGCAGCTCGTTGAACAGTGCCGGGTCGATCAGGGTCGCCGAGTAGGCGATGAACATCGGCACGAAGGTGAAGCAGAAGTAGATCGAGGCGCCGAGGATCGAACCCCACAGCGCGATGTTCGCGGTCCTGGCCGAGGTAATGCGCTGGAACACGTCCTGCTGCGGGATCGAGCCGAGCATCATGGTCATCCAGGTGCCGAGGAAGGTGAGCCACAGCCACGGGTCGGGCGCCGGAAAGAAATCCAGCTTGCCGGCGGCACGCGCGTGGTCGATCACCGCCGTGGCGCCACCGCCGACTTTGCCGCTGACGGTCCAGGCGATGAACAAGAGGCCGCCCATCGACACCGCCATCTGCACGAAATCGAGGATCGCCACCGAGAACATGCCGCCGAATACGGTGTAGGTCAGCACGATCGCCGCGCCGAGGATCATGCCGGCGTTCTGCGAGACGGCGCCGTCGGTGACGACGAAGAAGATCAGGCCCAGCGCCTTGATCTGCGCCGCCACCCAGCCGAGGTAGGAAAGCACGATGCAGACCGTGGTGACGACTTCCACGGTGCGGTTGTAGCGCATGCGATAGAAGTCGCCGAGGGTGATGATGTTGAGCTTGTAGAGATAGCGCGAGAAGATGATGCCGGCGATGATCAGGCACATCGATGAACCGAAGGGATCGGCGACCACGCCGGTGAGGCCGTCCTTGACGAAGGTGGCTGAGACGCCGAACACCGCTTCGGCGCCGAACCAGGTGGCGAACACCGTGGCGGTGACGACCGGCAGCGGCAGGCTGCGGCCGGCAACGGCGAAATCCCTGGCGTTATGGACGCGGGTGGCGGCGAACAGGCCGATGCCGACCGACATCATGAGGTAGAGAACGACAAACCAGAGCAGCATCTGAAATCCTTGTCAGCCGCGAACGCGCATGGTCCATGCCGGGCGAATTGCGGTGCGCCGGAACGGACCGGCGCATTATAGCGGGCCGCGCCGGCGGGCCGGCGCTATTGCAGGACGGCGAAGCTGAGCGCCGCGGCGGCGACGGCGAACGCCAGCCAGAGCAGATGCCGCAGGGCGCGCACTTCGGCCGCCAGGTTCTCCAGTTCGACGTTGGGCGCCGGCGTCGCGGTGGCGCTCAGCGCCTGGTGCACCAGGCGCGGCAGGGTGGGCAGCAGCTTGGCCCAGGTCGAGGCTTCGCGTTTGAGGTTGTTCTCCAGCGCCGCCCAGCCCAGCTGCTCGCCCATCCAGCGTTCCAGGTAGGGCAGCGCCGTCTGCCACAGGTCGAGTTCCGGATCGAGTTCGCGGCCGAGGCCCTCGACGTTGAGCAGGGTCTTCTGCAGCAGCACCAGTTGCGGCTGGATTTCCACGTTGAACTGGCGCGAGGTCTGGAACAGGCGCAGCAGCACGCGGCCCAGCGAGATGTCCTTCAGCGGCCGGTCGAAGAAGGGTTCGCAGACGGAACGGATCGCCGCCTCGAACTCGTCGACCCGGGTGCCCTTGGGCGCCCAGCCGGATTCGATATGCACCTCGGCCACGCGCTTGTAGTCGCGCTGGAAGAAGGCGAGAAAATTGCGCGCCAGGTAGTTCTTGTCCTCGTCCGACAGGGTGCCGACGATGCCGAAGTCGAGCGCGATGTAGCTGCCCTTGCGCGGCCCCTCGGTGGCGACGAAGATGTTGCCGGGATGCATGTCGGCGTGGAAGAAGCCGTCGCGGAAGACCTGGGTGAAGAAGATTTCGACGCCGGCGCGGGCCAGGCGCGGAATATCGACGCCCTTCTCGCGCAGCGCGTCGATCTGCGAAATCGTCGTGCCGTGCATGCGCTCCATGACCATCACGCTCTGTGTGCACCAGTCCCAATGCACCTCGGGCAGGATCAGCAGGTCGGAACCCTCGAAGTTGCGCCGCAGTTGCGAGCAGTTGGCCGCCTCGCGCATCAGGTCGAGTTCGTAGTGCAGGTACTTGTCGAACTCGCCCACCACCTCCCGCGGCTTCAGGCGCCGGCCGTCGGCCCAGAGGGTCTCCAGCAGGCTGGCGGCGACCTGCAGCAGGGCGATGTCATGTTCGATCA
Source organism: Sulfuritalea sp. (assembly GCA_030247575.1). Lineage (GTDB taxonomy): Bacteria > Pseudomonadota > Gammaproteobacteria > Burkholderiales > Rhodocyclaceae > Sulfuritalea. Next base: position 22,887 of record JAOTRV010000008.1, on the reverse strand, counting down.
CCGGCTGGATGCCGGGGCGCAGGATTTTTACCGCGACTTCGCGGCCGTCCGGCAGCACGGCAAAATGCACCTGCGCCACGGACGCCGAGGCGACGGGCTCGCGGTCGAACTCCTTGAATACCTGATCCACCGGCTTGCCGTAGGCCTTTTCCAGCTCGGCGATCGCCAGCTCCGACGGGAAGGGCGGCACCCGGTCCTGCAGCTTCGCCAGTTCGTCGGCGATGTCCAGCGGCAACAGGTCGCGTCGCGTCGAGAGCAGCTGGCCGAACTTGACGAAAATCGGCCCCAGCGCTTCCAGCGCCTGGCGCAGGCGCACGGCCCGCGGCGCCCGCATCCGTTCCGACCGGGCGCGCCAGAACATCAGCCGCTGCACCGCCAGCAGCATGCGCGCCCAGAAGCCGGGCTCGAGCTCGTGGTCGAGGATCAGGTTGTCGAGCCCGTAGAGATAGGCAACACGGGCGATTCGGACGAGGCGGAAGATGCGCACGGGAAGATGGAACCGACGAAAAACGCAGTTTTGGTTGAGGCTAACGCCGGCATTATCGACGTTAAGCGCAGCGGCCGTAGCTAAAACGGGAAGTATAATTCACGGCCTACGGAAACACCCCGCATACTCCCGATATGGCTGCATCCATTCCCTTCGACGCCCGTCAGCATCTCGCCAGCCTGCTGCGCGCCGCGCTGGCCAGCGTGGCTCCCGAGCGGGGCCTCGTCGAAATCCTCCTCGAACGTCCCAAGCAGGCCAGCCACGGCGATTTCGCCAGCAATCTTGCGCTGCAGCTGGCGCGCGAGCTGAAGACCAACCCGCGCCAGATCGCCGAGCGTCTGGTGCGCGAACTGCCGCCGTCAGCGGCGGTGGCGAAAGTGGAAATCGCCGGCGCCGGCTTCATCAATTTCACCCTGACACCCGCGGCCAGGACGGCCGTGGTGCCGGCCGTGCTTGCGGCGGGGCATGGCTTCGGCCGCGGCGCGCCGAAGGCCGGCAAGGCGGCGCAGCGCCTGCAAGTCGAGTTCGTTTCCGCCAATCCGACCGGCCCGCTGCATGTTGGCCACGGGCGGGGTGCGGCGTACGGCGCGAGCCTCGCCTCGCTGCTGGCCTTCGCCGGTTACGACGTGACGCGCGAGTACTACGTCAATGACGCCGGGCGGCAGATGGACATCCTCGCGGTGTCCGCCTGGCTGCGCTACCTGGAACTGTTCGACGAACCCGTGCCCTTTCCGCCCAACGGTTACCAGGGCGGCTACGTGCGCGAGATGGCGGAGCAGGTCAAGACGGCCCATGGCGATCGCTATGTGCATCCGGCCGAAGCCGTGCTCGCCTGCCTGCCGGAGACCGAAGACATCGAGGCCAAACTCGACGGCCTGATCCTCGCCGGCAAGGACCTGCTCGGCGAAGACTGGGCCTACATCCACGGCCACGTGCTGAACGAGCAACTGACCGATTGCCGCGCCGACCTGGAAGAATTCGGCGTGCATTTCGACGTCTGGTTCTCCGAGCGCAGCCTGTACGAGACGGGCATGGTGGAACGTGCCGTGGCGACGCTGGAAAAATCCGGCCACATCTATCTGCAGGATGGCGCCAAGTGGTTCAGCTCGACGGCCTTCGGCGACGAGAAGGACCGCGTGGTCCAGCGCGACAACGGCATCTACACCTATTTCGCCTCGGACATCGCCTACCATCTGAACAAGTTCGAGCGCGGCTTCGACAAGGTGATCGACGTCTGGGGCGCCGACCATCACGGCTACATCCCGCGCGTGAAGGGGGCCCTGGCCGCTTCCGGGGCGGATGCCGACCGGCTCGACGTGACGCTGGTGCAGTTCGTCAGCCTGTTCCGCGAAGGCCAGAAGGCCTCGATGTCCACCCGCTCCGGCGAGTACGTGACGCTGCGCCAGTTGCGCGAGGAAGTCGGCAACGACGCCTGCCGCTTCTTCTACATGCTGCGCAAATGCGACCAGGCGCTGGATTTCGATCTCGACCTGGCGAAGTCGCAGAGCAACGAAAATCCCGTGTACTACGTTCAGTACGCCCATGCCCGCATCTGCTCGGTGCTGGCGCAGTGGGAAGGCGATCAGGCCGCGCTCGGCGCGGTCGATCTGGCGCCGTTGCAGCACGAGCGCGAATTCGCGCTGTGCGCGCGGCTGGCCGAGTTCCCCGAGCTGATCCAGGTGGCGGCGCGCGACTATGCGCCGCATGCGCTGGCCTTCTACCTCAAGGACCTGGCCGGCGACTTTCACGGCTGGTACAACGCCGAGCGGGTGCTGGTCGACGACAAGGCAACCCGCGAGGCGCGCCTCGCGCTGGCCATGGCAACGCGGCAGGTGCTGCAAAACGGGCTTTCCCTGCTGGGGGTTTCGCAACCGGTGAGCATGTAGACATGAGCAAATTCGACAAGAACTCGCGCTCCGCGGCGAATCCCCGGGCGCCGCAAAAGAAGAGCGGCGGCGGCACGCTGGTCGGCATTTTCATCGGCCTCGTCGTCGGCATTTCGATCGCCTTCGGCGTGGTCTGGTATCTCAACAAGTCGCCGCTGCCCTTCCAGAACAAGTACGAAGGCGCACCCAAGGCCGAGAGTCACAAGCCTGCGGCCGGCGCGGCAGGTGGTCAGGGGCCCGCGGCGCTGCCGGGCAAGCCCGGCGACAAGCCGGCCGAGCGGCAGCGCTTCGAGTTCTACAACATCCTCGAAGGCAAGCAGCCGGCCGCACCCGGTACTGCCGCGCCCGCGCCGGCCGCGCCGGCGGCGCCTGGCGCAGCAACGACGCCCGGCGTGGCCGTGGCGCCTGCGGTCGAGGTCAAGCCGGCGCCGAGCGAAGTCTTCTTCCTCCAGGTAGGCGCCTTCGCCAAAGCCGCCGATGCCGACAACCTCAAGGCCAAGCTCGCCCTCACCGGGCTCGAAGCCGGCGTGCAGGAAGTCAGCATCCCGGAGAAGGGCACCATGCATCGCGTCCGCGTCGGGCCCTTCCGCGACCCCGACGAAATGAATCGCGCGCGCAACCTGCTTTCCCAGAACGGAGTGCAGGGCACCGTCATCAAGCAGAAGGAATAGGAAGCGGCGATGAGAACATGGCGTGGCGTTCTGGCGACCGTGCTGGCGAGCGTCGGCGTGTGCCTGGCGTTCGGCGCGAGCGCCCTGGAGCTGAAGGAGGGGCGCGATTACCGGCTGATCAATCCGCCTCTGCCCGCCGACAAGGCCAGGATCGAAGTCACCGAATTCTTCTGGTACGGCTGCCCGCATTGCTTCGATTTCGAGCCGATAGTGGCGCCCTGGGCGAGGAAGCTGCCCGCCGACGTGGTCTTCCGCCGGGCGCCGGCGCTGTTCCCCAACAACAAGTGGGCGCCGCATGCCAGGCTCTACTACACGCTCGAAGCCATGGACCTGGTGGACAAGCTGCACCGCGATGTGTTCAACGCGATCCATCTCGATCGTCAGCGCCTCGATGACGAAAAGATCCTGTTCGAATGGGTGGCGAAACAGGGCGTCGATGTGAAGAAATTCGGCGAGGCCTGGGCGTCTGCAGGCGTGCGGAATCGCGTCCAGCAGGCGCGCGACACCACGGTGGCTTCACGCATCACCGGCGTTCCGTCGATGGTGGTGCAGGGGAAATATCTGGTGCTGACGCCGGGCACCTACGAAGACCTGCTGGAGATCATCGAGCAGCTGATCGACCGCGCCCGCGCCGAGGCCGGCAAGAACTAGTGCGCGTCTTCCTGACCGGCGCATCCAGCGGCATCGGCGAGGCGCTGGCCCGCCATTACGCCGCGGCGGGCGCCACGCTCGGCCTGGCGGCGCGGCGCCGGGACCGGCTGCATGAACTGGCCGCGGAACTTCCCGGCACCCACGCATCCTATGCGCTCGATGTCGCCGATGCGACGGCGTTGCAGGATGCGGCGGCGGATTTCGTTGCGCGTTGCGGCTGTCCGGATGTCGTCATCGCCAACGCCGGCGTGTCGGTCGGCACGCTGGCGGACGACGCGGCCGACCTGCCGGCTTTGCGCCGGGTGTTCGAAACCAATGTGATGGGCATGGCGCAGACCTTCCAGCCTTTCATTGCCGCCATGAAGGCGCGCGGCAGCGGCCGCCTGGTCGGCATCGCCTCGGTGGCCGGCATCCGCGGCCTGCCGGGAGCCGGCGCCTACTGCGCCTCGAAGGCGGCGACCATCGCCTACCTCGAAGCCCTGCGCGGCGAATTGCGCGGCAGCGGAATCAGGGTCGTCACCATCGCGCCGGGCTATATCGCGACGCCGATGACCGCGGTCAATCGCTACCCGATGCCCTTCCTGATGCCGGCCGACGCGGCTGCCCGCCGCTTCGCCCGCGCCATCGAACGCGGCGTCAGCTACACGGTGATTCCATGGCAGATGGGCGTGGTGGCCAAGCTGCTGCGCCTGCTGCCCGATCCCTTGTTCGACGCCATCTTCGCCCGCGCCGGCAGGAAACCGCGCGGCCTCGACCTGTAATGGCGGTCGACGCCCTGGGGCGCGAGCATTCGCCGTTCGACGGCGTGCCGCGCATCGTCAGCCTGGTGCCGAGCCTCACGGAACTCATTTGCGATCTCGGCCTGGCGGATCGCCTGGTCGGCCGCACCGGCTTCTGTGTCCATCCCCGTGAAGTGCTGCGCCATGTGCCCAAGGTCGGCGGCACCAAGGACGTCAAGCTCGACGTGGTACTCAAGCTGGCGCCGACCCATCTGATCGCCGACATCGACGAGAACCGGCGCGAGGCGGTCGAAGCGATCATGGAGTTCGTGCCTCACGTCGTCGTCGTGCATCCGCAGACCGTCGATGACAACCTCGGCCTGTATGCGCTGCTCGGCGGCATCTTCCGCCGCGAGGCCGAAGCGGCGCGCCTCGCCGCGCAGTTCTCGGCGGCACGCGGGGAACTCGCCGCGGTGGCCGCGAGGCTGCCGCGCGAAGCCGTGCTCTATCCGATCTGGCGCGAGCCGTGGATGACGGTGCGGCGCGACACCTACATCGCCGCCATGCTGGCCGCCGCCGGCTGGGACACCCTGCCCGCCGACGCTCCGCAGCGCTTTCCGCAATTCGCCTGGGATGCGCCCTGGCTGACGTATGTCGCGCGCGTGCTGCTGCCCTCGGAGCCCTATGCCTTCACCGACCGCGATATGGCCGACGTCGCTGCGCTGGCGCAACGGCCGGTGCACCGCATCGATGGCGAAATGGTCTCGTGGTACGGCAGCCGCGCGGTTGCGGGCCTGCGCTATCTGGCGCAGTTGCGGCAACAGCGCCGCTGACGCGGGCCGCCGACGGGACAGCGGAAGTCCGCGCGCCCTATTGCACGGCAGGCAGCGTCAGCGCCGCGCGCAGGCCGCCCAGGGGCGAGTCGCCAAGCTCCACCTTCCCGCCATAGAGGCGCGCAAGGTCGTCGACGATGGCCAGGCCGAGTCCCGATCCCGGCACCTGCTCGTCGGCGCGCACGCCTCGTCGCATCACCAGATCCCGCTGCTCCGCGGCCAGGCCCGCGCCGTCGTCGTCGATCGTCAGGGTCAAGGTCGCGCCGTCGCTGCGGGCGCCCACTTCCACGTTTCGTGTCGCCCATTTGCAGGCGTTGTCGAGCAGGTTGCCGAGCATTTCCTGCAGGTCCTGCGTTTCGCCGCGAAAGCTCAAGGACTCGGGAAACGGCTCCACCCGGAGTTCGATCTGCCGCCCGGCATGGATGCGGCGCATGGTCCGCACCAGGCCATCGACCACCGGCAGCAGCGGCGTCTTCACGCCGGGGGTGCGTGTCGCAGCCGCCGCCTGTGCACGGGCGAGGTGATAGTCGACCTGCCTGCGCGCGACGCCGATCTGGTCGCCGACCAGACGGGCCAGTTCCGAGCCCTCGTGTTCCCGGCTGCCGGCCGCATTGGCGAGCACGCTCAAGGGCGTCTTCAGCGCATGGGCGAGGTTGCCGGCATGGGTGCGCGCCCGCGCAATGCCATCCGCATTGTGGGCCAATACGCTGTTGAATTCGTCCACCAGCGGCATGATCTCGGCCGGGAAATCTCCCTCCAGCCGTTGCGTCTCGCCGCTGCGCACCTTGCCGAGGGCGTCGCGCAAGGCACGCAGCGGCGCCAGTCCGACAAACACCTGGACCAGCGCCGCGATCACCAGGCCGGCGCCGAGCAGCCCCAGCGCGAGCCAGAGCGCGCCGCTGAAGCGGCTCACGGGTTCCGACATCAGGCTTTCATCGGCCGCCGTGATCAGGCGGAATGTTCGCGGCCTGCCGTCCGCGCCATCGTCGATGCGCACGCTGCGTTCGACCATGCCGAGCAGCGTGCCCGACGGACCGGTGACCGAGTGCTGGTGAATTTCACCATCGGCGGGCGCGTCGGCCGGCACGGTCAGCACATGGTCCCAAAGGGAGCGCGAACGCAGCAGTCCGACGCCGCCTGCCGTGTTGCCGGCGGGATCGGCGACCCGGTCGATCTGCCAGTAGTAGCCGGAATACGGACGGCTCAGGCGCGGGTCGCTCAGGGGCAGGGTGAGCTGCGGGCGTCCCTGCTCGTCGAAGGCCAGTTGGGCGGTCAACTGGTCGAGATGCGTGCGCAGTTCGGCATGAAACTGCGCCGCGACATGCTGGCGGAACAGGTTGCCCAGGCCCCAGCCGGCCACCAGAATCGACGCGGCGATCCAGAACAGCGTGCCGGCAAGCAGGCGAATGCGCAGCGATCCGCGCAGCACGGACAGGCTCATTGCGGCGCGGTGAGGCGGTAGCCGAGGCCGCGCACGGTTTCGATCAGTCCCGGCGGCAGCTTCTTGCGCAGGCGTGCGATGAAGACCTCGACCGTGTTCGAATCGCGGTCGAAATCCTGGGCGTAGATGTGCTCCACGAGATCGGCGCGCGAAATCACTTCGTCGCGATGGTGCATCAGGTAGGTCAGCACGCGGTACTCGTGGCTGGTCAGGGTCAGCGCCTGGCCGTTCACCGTGGCGCGGCTGTTGCGGATGTCGATCGTCAGGGGGCCGCACACCAGTTCGGAACTGGCATGGCCGCCGGCGCGACGGATCAGCCCGCGCAGCCGCGCCAGCAGTTCCTCCATGTGGAAGGGCTTGGTCAGGTAGTCGTCCGCGCCGGCATCGATGCCGGCCACTTTCTCGTGCCAGCCGTCGCGTGCGGTGAGGATCAGCACGGGCATCGTGCGACCGGCGGCCCGCCACTTCCTGAGCACCGTGATGCCGTCCATTTGCGGCAACCCGAGGTCGAGCACCACCGCATCGTAGGGTTCGGTATCGCCCTGATAGTGGCCGTCGACGCCGTTGCCCGCCACGTCCACCGCATAGCCAGCCTCACGTGCGCCTTGTGCCAGCTGGGACTGCAGGGTCGGTTCGTCTTCGACAATGAGGATGCGCATCAGCGTCCGTCTCCAATGGGGTGGGTTTTGGGCTGCACGCTTTTGCTGCGGGGCTTTCCCTGATCCTTGCCGCCGAGGATCGTGCCGTCGCGCGCATCGACCTTCAGCTTGACGAGCGAGCCGCCGCTGCGCAATACCTTGACCTCATAGACCCAGCGTTCGCGCCCGCTCTCGTGTTCGCGTTCCAGTTCGACATCGATCACCTGACCCGGATACTCGCGTTCGACCCGTTCCAGGATGGCGCGCAGCGGCAGCACTTCGCCCGCCTCCAGTGCCTGCCGCGCGCGGTCGTGGCCGTCACCGGCGCGGCCCGCTCCGCTGCCGCAGGCGAGCAGGACCGCGCACAGCGCGAGAAAAGGCGTGCGCCAACGGCGGCGCGAAAAAAGGTTCGACATCAGATCAAGTCCGGATTCCTGGTTGCGACAGTCCTGGTTATAGCCCCGGAGGGATGAACGACGGATGAACGGGAGATTCACTTTCCGTTCAGTTCGCCCCGCGCATAGTACGCCCCACAGCACCCCCATCGAGGAGAACACCATGCAACTGAAATCGACCGCCGCCCTGCTCGCCGCTTCCCTGGCCATGATGTTTGCCGGCGCCGGCATCGCCGGTCCGCGCGAGGATCAACTGGCTCAGTATGCCAAGGCCGCCAAAGCCGCCAACCCGGCATTTTCCGGCTTTTCCGCGGAGCGCGGCAAGACGCTCCATACGCAAAACTTCGGCGGTGGAAAGCCCGACACGCCGGCCTGCACCGCATGCCACGGCAAGGATACCCGCGCCGGCGGCCGCACCCCGGCCGGCAAGGCCATCGACCCGATGGCGGTATCTGCCACGCCGTCGCGCTACACCGAACCCGCGAAAGTCGAGAAGTGGTTCAAGCGCAACTGCAACGAAGTGCTCGGGCGCGAATGCAGCGCGCAGGAAAAGGGCGACTGGCTGACGTTCATGTCCGGCCAGTGACGTTCCGCACACAGGAAAGGAATCCGCAATGAACATCCCCTATCGTCCGCTGGCCCTCGGCCTGCTGGTGCTCGGCTTCTCGGCCCTCGTGTTCGGGCGGGCGCAGGCCGGCGGCCGTCATTACTTCGCGCCGGTGAACAATCCGGTGGTCAAGGAGGAATGCGGAAGCTGCCATCTGGCATTCGCGCCGTCGATGCTGCCGGCCGGTTCCTGGCAACGCATGATGGCCAACCTGAAGGATCACTTCGGCGATGACGCCAGCGTCGATCCTAAAACCGCCGCGATCATCACCGACTATCTGGTCGCCAATGCCGCCGACAAGGGCGGCCTGCGCTACAGCGACAAGCTGCTGCGCGGAGTGTCGGCGGCCAACGCGCCGCTGCGCATCACCGAGCTGCCGAAGTGGACCCGGGAGCATCGCAAGGTGCCCGACTGGGAATGGAAGCACAAGGATGTCCGCACCAAGGCCAACTGCACGGCCTGCCATGCGGATGCCGCGCTCGGCTACTACGACGAGTGACCCGCGGCACCCCCCCGCCCCACTGGATGAACGCCGGATGAACGGGCGCTTCACCAGGGGTTCAGCAAGGGCCGCGCAAAATCGATTCACGATTTCCAATTCAACGACTATCCGGAGGCATGCAAAATGAAACGATCGACAATGATTTCTTCCTTCGCCTTGGTCGGCGCGCTTGTGGCGGGGGGCGGACTGCCGGCTCCGGCGTTTGCCGGCGAGAGCCGCACCGCGCCGGCACGCGAGAAGCAATGGCTGACCATCCCGCAGGTCCATGAAAAGCTGGAGGCGGCCGGCTACCGCAATATCGAGAAGATCGAACGCGAGCGCGGCGGCTACGAGGCTCGCGCCACCGACCGCAACGGCGAACGGATCAAGCTCTACGTCAATCCGCAGACCGGCGAACTCCTCGACCGGCGTTCCGCCAAGCGGGCAAAGGACGGCAGCGACAAGCAAGGGCGCCAGGCCGCCGATTGCAACGAGCGCCGTTGCCGCGACGATCTGCCGCAAAAGCCGGTGAGTCCTGCGCCTGCGGCCAAGTGATGCGCCTCGGCATCGTGCGGACCGGGCAGAAGTCCTGCCAAATATCCTGAGCGAATCTCCATGAAAACTCTACTCGCGACGCTGGCGGCCCTGGTCGGCCTCGCCTGGGGCTGGGACGCGATGAATGCCGTCCATCCCGCCGCCGCGCATCCCCTGTGGATCGCGCGCCAGGAAGCGCTCCATCTGAGCGGACTGCTGTCGATTGCCATGATGTCGCTGGCGACGTTTCTCGCCACGCGCCCGGCCTGGCTCGAATCTCCCCTCGGCGGCATGGACCGCGTCTATCGCACGCACAAGTGGGCCGGCATTCTCGCCGTCTCGTTCGGAGCCGGGCACTGGCTGATCGACAAGTCGGGCGGCATCCTGAAATCGACGATCGGCCGCGAAGGCCGCTTGCCCAAGGAAAAGTTCGCCGGCTTTCTCGAAATCCTGCGCGATCTGGCCGAAGAGATGGGGGAATGGGCGCTCTATGCGCTTCTGGCGATGCTGGTGATCACGCTCTGGAAACGGTTTCCCTACCGGAACTGGCGCTTTCTGCATCGTGCCATGCCCGTGTTGTATCTGATGCTGGCCTTCCACGCCGCGCTGCTCGCGCCGCGGGATTACTGGACGCAGCCGGCCGGCGCGCTGCTGGGGCTGCTGCTGGCGGCCGGCGTTCATGGCGCGCTGCGCTCGCTGCTGGGCGGCATCGGTCGCGCCCGCGAGGCGACGGGCACCATCGTCGCCATCGAGCATCCGGCGGACGATGTCACCAGCGTGCGCTGCCACCTGGCGCGAGGCTGGCGCGGCCACCATCCGGGCCAGTTCGCCTTCGTCACCTTCGAGGACAGGGAGGGCGCGCACCCCTTCACCATCGCCAGCGCCGATCAGGGCGACAACACCATCAGCTTCCAGATCAAGGCGCTGGGCGACTACACCAACGGCCTTGCCCGGCGCCTGCAAGCGGGGCAGGCGGTGCGCGTCGAGGGCCCCTACGGCCGCTTCGACATCGCCCGATGCAATCCGCGGGCGCGGCAGATCTGGATCGCCGGCGGCATCGGCGTCACGCCCTTCCTGGCCTGGCTGGAATCGCTGCAGGCCACCCCGGAAAAGGCGCCAACGGCAGACTTGCACTACTGCACCCGCGACCGGGCATCGGACGCCTTCGTGCCGCGCCTGGAGGCCCTGTGCGCCCGACTTCCCGGTGTCCGCCTGCGCATCCATGGCGCCCGCCAGGGCGCGACCCTGAGCGCGGCGGCGCTCGACGCGGCGAAGAATGCCGAGATCTGGTTCTGCGGCCCGCGCGGACTGGCCGAATCCCTGCGCAGCGGCCTGCGCGCCATGGGCTGCACGCCGCGCTTCCATCAGGAAGCCTTCGAGATGCGCTAGCGGTGGGCGCGGACGGCTTGCCGGCGGCTATGGGTCGCGGTCATGGGTCGCGGCTAAGGGTCGCGGCTATGGGTCGCGGCACAAGGGCCCGGCAACCGGGTTCGCCAGGCCTTGCGCGATGGCGGCGACGAGTTCGTGTACTTCCTCGGCGGAAAAGTGCGCAAAGAGGCGGCGCGCATGGCGGGCGGGAATCCGCACCACGCCGGGCCGGCCGTCGGGCAGCGTGATGGCGACGGCCATCAGCGCGCGGGCCGTGTCGCCTTCCGCGGCTTCGACCAGGTCGCGCTGTTCTTCCATCAAGCTCAGGTACTCGGCCTCGATGGCCTCCTCGATGTCGTCCGGCAGGTCGTCGGCCAGCGCCACGACGAAACCCTCCATCGCGTCGGGCCGCGCCTCGCTGGCGATACCGCGCGCGGCGGCGAAGCCGACGAAGCGGTCGCGCAGCGTCGCATCGAAGAATATGTATTCGTTGGTCATGGGTCCCGCGGCCTCCCGTCTCCGTCGTCGGCGGGATTATGCCGGCAATTCCTGCCCGCACCGTAGCGCCGGCGTCGACTCCCGGGACTGGCGGCCCTGCACGCAAGGCCGGCAGTCGTCTTCTAGCGCTGCGGCAGTTCGTTGCGGCGCAGGTCGAACAGCAGCACTTCGGCGTCTTCGCCGCGCTCGAAGCGCAGCAGGCTTTCGTCGCGGACGCGCGCGCCGTCGCCGGCTTGCAGCGCGGCGCCGTTGATCCGCAGCGCACCGCGCGCGACATGGACGTAGGCGAAACGGTCCGGCGCCGGGCTGTATTCGGCGCGCTCGGCGCCGTCGAACAGGCCGGCGTAAACGCGGGCGTCCTGATAGACCCCGAGCGAACCCTCGGCGCCGTCCGGAGAAATGATCAGGCGCAAGCGGCCGCGCTTGTCGGCCGCGGAAAACTGCTTCTGCTGGTAGCGCGGAGCGACGCGCAGCCGGTCGGGCACGATCCAGATCTGCAGGAAATGCACGAGTTCGTCGGGCGAGTGATTGAACTCGCTGTGGCTGATGCCGGTGCCGGCGCTCATCATCTGCACGTTGCCGGGGCGGATCACCGAGCCGGTGCCCATCGAGTCCTTGTGCTCCAGCGCGCCTTCCAGCACGTAGGAAAAAATCTCCATGTCGCGGTGCGGATGGGTGCCGAAGCCCATGCCGGGCTGCACGCGGTCGTCGTTGATCACCAGCAGATCGGAGAAGCCGACCTGTTTCGGATCGTGGTAGTGGCCGAAGGAAAACGTGTGGCGCGAATCGAGCCAGCCGAAGTCGGCCACGCCGCGCTCGGCGGCCCTGCGGATTTCGATCATGCCGGTCTCCAATGCGAGGGATCAGCGATTCCAGCGCAGCGCGGTTTCGGCGATGCGGCGGCCGAACAGGCGCGCGGTTTCCAGGTCGCCCGGCAGCGGGCCTTCCTCGGGGCTGGCGTCCGACGGCGACTGCGCCATGGCGCCGGAAAACGAGCCCAGCCAGTTCACATCGTTGCGCGTGGCCGCCTTGCTGTTGGCCGGCATCATGCCGGTGCCGACCCAGACCATGCCCTGCTGCATGGCCAGCGTGAACAAGTAGTGCAGCGTCGACAGCTTGTCGCCGTTGATCGAGGCGGAATTGGTGAAGCCGGCCGCGATCTTGTCCTTCCATTTGGCGCCGTACCAGGGCTTGGAACTGGCATCGGCAAAGCGCTTGAACTGCCAGGAGGGGCCGCCCATGTAGGTCGGCGTGCCGAAGACGATGGCGTCGGCGGCCTCCAGTTTTTCCCAGCCGCCGGCGGGCAACTGGCCCTCGGCGCTGATGGCGAGCAACTCGGCGCTGGCGCCGGCGACACCGGCGGCGCCCTGCTGGACGGCGGCGGCCTGCTGCTCGGTGTGGCCGTAGCCGCTGTGGTAGACGACGACTGTGTGGGACATGGCGATTCCTTTCGTTTAAAGATTCGATGTTGCCGATGATCGCTGCTAGAATTCTTCCGCAGCAAGCGGCGCATAAAGTTGAGTAAAAAACTCAAGTAAGGAGAAGTATCAGGTATTGCAAGGCCTCCAGTGATGAAACTTTTCATCGGCTATCATCGAAAATATCGAATGTACTGTCATCCGCCATGCTCAAGCTGACCCTCGACGCCATCGAGATCATCGATGCCATCGATGAGGGCGGCTCCTTTGCCGCGGCGGCCGAAGCGCTGCACAAGGTGCCGTCCACCATTTCCTATACGGTGGCGAAGCTGGAGGAGCAGCTCGGCTTCCAGCTCTTCCAGCGGCGCGGGCCGCGCGTGACGCTGACGCCGGCCGGCAGGGAACTGCTGAACGAAGGCCGCTGGCTGCTCAAGTCGGCCGCCGATCTCGAATCGCGCCTGCGCCGCATCGCCACCGGCTACGAAGCGGAACTGCGCCTGGTGCACGATTCCCTGCTACCCGCGACCGCGCTGGTCGAGCACATCCGCGCCTTCGAGGCGCTGGGCTGCGGCACACGCCTGCGCATCAGCACCGAAGTCATGACCGGCAGCTGGGAAGCCCTGCGTGAAGGCCGCGCCGACCTGATCCTCGCCGTCGGCGATCCGCCGTCCGGCTTTGCCCAGCAGACCCTGCGCCTGCACGACATCGAGTTCGTCTTCTGCGTCGCCCCGCAACATCCGCTGGCGCGCATCGAGCGCCCGCTCACGGCCGAGGATTTCCAGGCGCATACGGCGATCGTCGTCGCCGACAGCGCGCGCCTGCTGCCGGCGCGCAGCGTCGGCCTGCGCGCCGGACAGTCGCGCATCACCGTGGCCGACATCGAGGCCAAGATCGCGCTGCAGGTCGCCGGGCTGGGCTACGGCTTCCTGCCGCGCTGCCGCATCGAATCGGCGCTGAGGAAGCACGAGCTGGTCGTCAAGGAGGTCGTCGAAACGCGCCTGCGCGACCCGCTGTGGCTGGCCTGGAAAGCCGAGGGCGAGGGCGAGGCGCAGAAATGGTGGCGCGAGCGGCTGCAGGCGCCGGGCGCCTTCCTGTCGCCGTAGCGCCGGCGTCTACTCTCGACGGCCCCGATCGACATGAATCCCGCACCCGAACCCCTCGACCTCGCCCGCGAGCGCATGCTGCTGCTCACGCTCGCCGGCATCCAGTTCGCGCACATCCTCGACTTCATGATCATGATGCCGCTGGGCCCGATCCTGATGCGCGAACTGCATGTCGGCACCCACGAGTTCGGCTTGCTGGTCTCGGCCTACACCTTCACCGCCGCATTCACCGGCGTGCTGGCGGCGGCATTCGTCGATCGCTTCGAGCGCAAGCGCCTGCTGCTGACCATGTTCGCCCTGTTCGCCGTGGCCACCCTGGCCTGCGGCCTTGCGCCGGGCTACTGGACGCTGCTGGCGGCGCGCGGCACGGCCGGCGCCTTCGGCGGCGTGCTCGGCTCGATGGTGCAGACCATGGTCGGCGACCTGATTCCCTTCGAGCGCCGCGGCCGCGCCAGCGGCACCATCATGTCGGCCTTTTCCCTGGCGACCGTGGCGGGGGTGCCGCTGTCGCTTTACCTCGCCAATCATTTCGGCTGGCGCTTCCCCTTCGTTTTCATCGCGGCCCTGTCCTGCGGCCTGCTGCTGCTCGGCGTCAAAATGCTGCCGGTGCTGCGCGGCCATCTGCCGTCGGCCATCGTCAGCGAAACCGAGCGCGCCCATCCCCTGGCGGCGATGCGCGACGTGCTGCGCGACGCCAACCACCTGCGGGCGCTGCTGTTCATGGCCCTGATCATGTTCTCCGGCTTCACCGTGATTCCCTACATCACCATCTACGTCACGGCGAACATCCGCATCCGGCAGGAAGACATCCCGCTGATCTATCTGGCCGGCGGCTGCGCCACCTTCTTCACCTCGCGCCTGATCGGCCGGCTGGCCGACGCCCGCGGCAAGATCCGCGTGTACCGCTGGATGGCGCTGTGCTCGATGGTGCCGCTGTTCGCCCAGACGCACCTGGGGCCGGTGCCGCTGTGGCTGATGCTGATCTGGTCGACGCTGTTCTTCATTTTCGTGCCGGGCCGCATGGTGCCGGTGATGGCCATCGTCACCTCCGCCGTGCAGCCGCGCCTGCGCGGCACCTTCCTCTCGATGAACGGCGCCGTGCAGCAACTGGCGTCGGGGGCCGCAAGCTACATCGGCGGCGTCATGATCAGCGTCGATGCCGCCGGCCGCATCGTCGGCTACGGCAACGTCGGCTGGCTGGCGATCGGCGCCACGCTGACGGCCATGGCCTTCGTCGGCCAGATCCGCATGCACACCGGAGCGCCGTCCGGCGGCGGCAAGGCCTGACGCCGGGTTTGACCGGCATCAAATCCCGTATCTGCATCGCATGTAGCATGGTTCTGGTATCTTTCTGCCGCTGGCAGACCACGCCCCTTCCACCGAAACGCAGGAGACGAAATGGAAAAGATCTGGCTCAAGGAGTATCCCGAAGGAATTGCCGCGGAAGTCGACATTCACGAGTACTCGTCGCTGCGGGACATTTTCGAAAAGAGCTGCCGCAAGTTCAGCCACCTTCCCGCCTACGGCAACATGTCGGTCTCGATGAGCTACGGCGAACTCGACGCGCTGAGCCGGGACTTCGCCGCCTACCTGCAGAACGAACTCGGCCTCGTCAAGGGCGACCGCGTGGCGATCATGATGCCGAACCTGCTGCAGTATCCGGTGGCGCTGTTCGGCACCTTGCGCGCGGGCCTCACCGTGGTCAACACCAATCCGCTGTACACGCCGCGCGAACTCGAACACCAGCTGCACGATTCCGGCGCCAGCGCGATCGTGGTGCTGGAAAACTTCGCCAGCACCGTGCAGGCCGTCCTCGCGAATACCCCGGTGAAGACGGTCATCACGACGCAGATCGGCGACATGTTTCCCGCCCTCAAGGGCCTCGTCACCAACCTGGTCGTCAAGCACGTCAAGAAGATGGTGCCGCCGTGGAACATTCCGGGCGCCATCCCGTTCAAGCAGACGCTGGCGGCCGGCAGGCGGCACCAGGTCAAGGACGTGCCGCTCAACCACGACGACATCGCCTTCCTGCAATACACCGGCGGCACCACCGGCGTGGCGAAGGGCGCCGTGCTGACCCACGGCAACATGGTGGCCAACCTGCAGCAGGTCGCGGCGTGGATCGCGCGCGACCTCGGCGAGGGCGTCGAAACCATGATCCTGCCGCTGCCGCTGTACCACGTCTATGCGCTGACCTCGAACCTGGTGTTCATCAAGATCGGCGCCAACAACATCCTGATCACCAATCCGCGCGACCTGCCCGGCTTCGTCGCCGAACTGAAGAAGACGCCCTTCACCGGCATGATCGGCGTCAACACGCTCTACTACGCACTGCTCAACACGCCGGGCTTCTCCGAGGTCGCGGCGCATACCTTGAAGATCACTTCGGCCGGCGGCATGGCCGTGCAGCGGACGGTGGCCGAGAAATGGAAGGAAGTCACCGGCGTGCCCATCATCGAAGGCTACGGCCTCACCGAAACCTCGCCGGTGGCGATTTCCAATGCGCTCAACATCAAGGACTGGACCGGCACCATCGGCCTGCCGATTCCCTCCACCGAAGTCGCCCTGCTCGACGAAGCGGGCGCCGAAGTGCCGCTGGGCGAAGTCGGCGAGATCAGCATCCGCGGCCCGCAGGTGACCAAGGGCTACTGGAACCGCCCCGACGAAACCGCCAAGGTGTTCACCGCCGACGGCTGGTTCCGCACCGGCGACATGGGCTTCATGAACGAAAAGGGCTATGTCAAGATCACCGACCGCAAGAAGGACATGGTCCTCGTGTCGGGCTTCAACGTCTATCCCAACGAGGTCGAGGACGTCATCATGGCCCATCCCGGCGTGCTCGAGGTCGCGGTGGTCGGCGCGCCGGACGAGCGTTCGGGCGAAGTGGTCAAGGCCGTGGTGGTGAAGAAGGACCCCGCGCTCACCGCCGAAGAACTGATCGCCCACTGCCAGAAGCACCTGACCGGCTACAAGGTGCCGAAGATCGTCGAATTCAGGACCGAGCCGCTGCCGAAGACCAACGTCGGCAAGATCCTGCGCCGCCTGCTGCGCGACAACGCCCAGGCCGCGGGCTGAGCCGAATCCCGCGGCGGCGCGATGCCGCCGCGCCGGGCGCATCCGCCGCCTAGTGCGGCGGGTGCTCGTGCAGCGGCAGGCGCAAATCGACGGTGCCGATGTCGGCGCCGGTCTTCACCTCGAACTTGAGGTCCTGCGCCAGGTGCACCATGCGCAGGTTGCCGCTCATGGTTTCGCCGCGCAGCTCGGCGGTGCCGCGCGCGCGCAGGTAGTCGATCATGTTTTCCAGCAGCAGCCGTCCGAGCCCCTGGCCCTTCAGTTCGGAGCGCACCACGATGGCGAATTCGGCCACCAGGTTGTCCGGGTCGGCCATGGCGCGCACCTCGCCGAGCGAATGCTCGACGCCGTCGCTGCCGCGCTCGACCGCCACCAGCGACATCTCGCGGTCGTAGTCGATCTGCGTGAAGCGCGCCAGCTGCGAGCGCGGCAGATTGCGCATGGTGCCGAAAAAGCGCATGCGCGAATCCTCGGCCTCCAGCGAGCACAGCAGGTCGTTGAGCGTGGCCTCGTCCTCCGGCCGGATCGGGCGGATCAGCAGCTGCCGGCCGCGCCATTCGACGCGCTGCTCAAGTTCCTTCGGATAGGGGCGGATCGCAAAGCGGCGGAAGCCGAGCCGGCGTCCCCGCTTCTCGACGTGGATGCGGGCATCCAGCACCTGCACCCCCGCGGCCTCGACATGCACCGGATCGAGCTCTACGGCGGCGACCTCGTCGATGTCCGTCAGCAGTTGCGACAGGTGCACCAGCGCCTTGCACATGGCCGTTTCCAGCGCGGCGCGGTCGCCGTCGGCGGCTTCCGCGGCGACGCCGCTGCGCTGGACCAGATCGCGGGCCAGCGCCAGGTTGAGCGGCGGCAGGGCGACCGCCACGCCGCCCTGACGGGCGCCCGCCGCGGCGGCCGCTCCGAGATAGATTACCGGGCCGAACACCGGATCGTCGGCGACGCCGAAACGCAGCGCCGGGATGCCGCTGCGCGCGGCGCTGGGCCGCAGCCGGTAGCCGCTGATGCGGCAGCCTGGATGCTCGGCGCGGGCGCGGTCGCGCAGGTCGCGCGCGGCGATGCGGATGTCCCCCGGCGAACGCAAACCGGCCGCCAGCGGTCCCTGCGCCGCGTAGCTCGCACACACCAGGCCGAGATCGACGGGATAACCGATGTCATCGGCGCCGCGGATCGCGGCATCGATGCTGCCGGCCAGCGGATACTCGGCGCCGTCGATGCCGTAGGCCTGCAGCAGGCGCCGCGCCTGGCGCGCCGGCAGCGTCGCGGCGCCGGCGTCGAGCGCCTCGGCCACGGCCTCGCGCGCGGCCTCGCTGTCGGCGGTGAAATCCTCGGCTTGCGACGGCGGCATCTGCGCCAGCAGATCGCGATTGCGCTCGTAGTCGACGATGCCGAGAAAAATCGCGATGGCCTTTTCCGGCGAGTCGTGGCTCAGCACGCCATGCGCCGCGGCGATCTGCTGCGCCTCCAGCATCGCGTTGCCGCCGACCCAGCAGGTGAATACGTTGCGTTCCATGTGCTGCCGCGCCACGCCGCAGATCGCCGTGGCGACCTCGGCGCCCGGCGCGAAGGGCGAGGGCGAATGGACCGTCAGCACCGCGTCCGTGGCGGGATCGGCGAGCACCGCTTCCAGCGTCGCGGCCCAGTTCGCCGGCGTGATGTCGGCCGGCAGCGCCAGCGGATTGCCCAGCGGTGAGCCGGGCGGCAGCAGTTCCCCGAGCTGCTTCAGGGTCTCCGCGGACGGCGTCGCCAGCCGGCCGCCGGAGCGCAGCAGCGCGTCGGCCGCCATGCGGCCGAGGCCGCGGCCGTTGGCCAGGATGCCGAGCTGCTCGCCGTGCATCGGCCGCACCCGCGCCATCGCCTCGGCGGCGTCGAACAGGTCCTCCAGCATGTCGATGCGCACCCAGCCGGCGCGGCGCAAGGCCGCCTGATAGACCTCGTCGGGGGTGAATGGGCGGCCCGCCTGCGGGGCGTCGCCGCGCCCGCCGCGAATGGCCACCACCGGCTTGTTGCGCGCCGCCGCGCGCGCCGCCGACATGAACTTGCGTCCGCCCGCGATGGTGTCGAACTGCACCAGGATGGCTTCGGTGCTGGGGTCGGCCGCCAGCCAGTCGAGCACGTCGGGCAGGTCGACATCGACGCTGGCGCCCAGATGCAGCACCGACGAAAGGCCGATGCCCCGGCTGCAGGCGCGATCCACCGCGGCGGCGGCCACCGCCGCCGACTGCGCGATCAGCGCGATCTTGCCCGGCGCCGGCGTGCCGGCGGCGACACTGGCGTTGAGGCCGCTGCCGGGAACCACCAGGCCGCCGCTGCCCGGCCCGAGGATGCGCATCATGTAAGGCCGCGCCGCGTCGAGGATGGCCTTGCGCACCTCCTGCACCTGCTCGCCGTTCATCCGCGTGCGCAGCGACGGGCCGACGATCACGGCGCGGGTGCCGCGCGCGCCGAGCTCGGCGACGATCTGCGGCACGTCGCCCAGCGCCGCGCAAACAACGGCCAGGTCGGGCGCCGCGTCGAGCTTGCCGAGATGGACATGGCCGGCGATGCCGAGCAGGGAACGCTTCTTCGCCGTGACCGGAATCACCTGCCCGGGAAATCCGCCCGCGGCGAGGTTGCGCTGCACCACCTCGGCATAGCGAGCCCGCGCGTCGAGGGTGGCAACCACCGCGACCGACTTCGGATGAAAGAGGAATTCGAGATTGCGGACAGTCATGTTGTTCTTGGTTCTGTGCGTGTCGGCAGCGCGGCGGACGCGGACCATTGTGCCACAGCGGCAACGCGCGGCCCGCCGCCGGCTCGAAAGTCGACGCCGGCGGCACGGTGCGCGGAACGGGCATGCGCCGGATGGATCGCCACGGGCGCTTGCATGAATGACGCTGTGGCTTTCTCCCCTTCAAGGAAGAGGCCGGGAGGAGAATGGGGAAGCGCGCCAACCCATCCCGCTTCACGCTCCACGGTTTTCTCCTCCCCCTTCAAGGGGGAGGCCGGGAGGGGGATGGAGTGCACGGGCACGAGCTATTGGCCCTATCCATGCTCTCTGACCCCATCCCCACCCCAGCCCTCCAATCGCAAACGTCGCATGCGACCTTCCCCTTGAAGGAGAGGGAGCGTCGCTTTGCCGGCACGGCTGACGATTGCCACGGGCGGTGCGGCGGCCCGGCCGGATCGCCGTTACAATCCCGACATCATGAGCGCCGCCCCCAACTCCGCGCCGGCCGTCGAGGACTTCATTGCCCGCTGGCAGGGCGTCACCGCGTCCGAGCTGGCGACGGCGCAGAGCTTCGTCATCGACCTCTGCGCCCTGCTCGGCGTCGAGGCGCCGCACGCCACGGCCGCGCAGGACTACATGTTCGAGCGGCCGATCAGCTTCCGCCACGGCGACGGCGGTAGCAGCCCCGGCCGCATCGACTGCTACAAGCGCGGTCATTTCGTGCTGGAAGCGAAGAAGCTCAGGATCGGCCCAAGAGTCGACGCCGGCGGCACGGCGCCGGGGGCGACGACCAGGGGCTACGACGACGCCCTGCTGCGCGCCCGCGGCCAGGCCGAGAACTACGCCCGCGCCCTGCCGGCGGATGAGGGCCGGCCGCCCTTCGTCATCGTGGTCGATGTCGGCAACGTCATCGAGCTCTATGCCGAGTTTTCGCAAAGCGGCGGCACCTACGTGCCTTTTCCCGATCCGCGCTCGCATCGCATCCGCCTCGCCGATCTGCGCGACGAAGCCATCCGTGCGCGCCTTGCCGCCGTCTGGCGCGAGCCGCTCTCGCTCGACCCGACGCGCCACGCCGCGCGCGTCACGCGCAAGATCGCCGCGCATCTGGCCGACGTCGCCAAGTCGCTCGAAAGCGCGGGCCACGCCGCCGAAACCGTCGCCGGCTTCCTCACGCGCTGCCTGTTCAGCATGTTCGCCGAGGATGTCGGGCTGATTCCGAAGGGCAAGTTCACCGCGCTGCTCGGCGAATGCGACGCCAACCCCGCCGCCGTGCCGGCCCTGCTCGGCAGCCTGTGGCGCGACATGGACACCGGCACCGAGTTTTCCACCGCCGTGCGCGCCGCGCTGCCGCGCTTCAACGGCAAGCTGTTCAAGCAGCCCGACGTTCTGCCATTGACCCGCGCGCAAATCGCCCTGCTGCTCGAAGCCTCGAAAGCCGACTGGACCCAGGTCGAGCCGGCCATCTTCGGCACCCTGCTCGAACGCGCGCTCGACGTGCGCGAGCGCCACGCGCTGGGCGCGCACTACACGCCGCGCGCCTACGTCGACCGCCTGGTGCAGCCCACCGTGATCGAGCCGCTGCGCCGCGCCTGGGCCTACGTGCAGGGCGCCGCCGTGCTGCTCGCCGGCGAAGGCAAACAGAAGGAAGCCGTCGCCGAACTGCGCGCCTTCCACCACAAGCTGTGCAGCCTGCGCGTGCTCGACCCGGCCTGCGGCAGCGGCAACTTTCTGTACGTCGCGCTGGAACACCTCAAGCGCCTCGAAGGCGAAGTGCTCAACCAGTTGCACGACATCGGCCACGGCCAGACCCTGCTCGAAGCCGAAGGCCTCACCGTCGACCCGCACCAGTTCCTCGGCCTCGAACTCAACCCGCGCGCGGCGGCCATCGCCGAACTGGTGCTGTGGATCGGCTACCTGCAATGGCACTTCCGCACCCAGGGCAGCGGCCTGCC
Source organism: Sulfuritalea sp. (assembly GCA_030247575.1). Classification (GTDB taxonomy): domain Bacteria; phylum Pseudomonadota; class Gammaproteobacteria; order Burkholderiales; family Rhodocyclaceae; genus Sulfuritalea. The sequence continues at coordinate 1,420 of JAOTRV010000008.1, read as the reverse complement.
GCCCAGCCCGATACTGAAGGACTTCCGCAACATCGAATGCCGCGACGCGGTGCTGGCCTACGACGATGTCGAAACCGTGTTCGACGAGAAGGGCCTTGCCGTCAGCCGCTGGGACGGGCGCACGCTGAAGACGCATCCCGTCACCGGCGAGCAGGTGCCGGATGAGGCCGCGCGCGTGCCGCTGCTGCGCTACATCAATCCGCGTCAGGCCGAGTGGCCGGCTGCCGACGTGGTGGTCGGCAATCCGCCCTTCATCGGCGCTTCGACCATGCGTCAGGCGCTCGGCGACGGCTATGTCGAAGCGCTGCGCGGCGCATGGCCGACGGTGCCCGAGTCGGCCGACTTCGTCATGTTCTGGTGGCACCACGCCGCGCAACTCGTGGCGCAAGGCAGGCTCTCGCGCTTCGGCTTCATCACCACCAACAGCTTGCGGCAGACCTTCAACCGCCGCGTGGTGCAGGGCGCGCTGGATCAGGGCCTGCATCTGGCCTTCGCCGTGCCCGACCACCCCTGGGTGGACAACGCCGACGGCGCGGCGGTGCGGATTGCGATGACCGTCGCCGCGCCGGGCGCGGGTGAAGGCCGGCAGTGCAGCGTGACTGCCGAGCGCGAAGGCAAGGGTGAAGGGCTGGACGTGGAACTCGCCGAGCAGCGCGGCAGGATTCATGCCGATCTGAAAGTCGGCGCTGACGTGACGGCGGCACAGGCCTTGCGGGCGAATGGCGGCATCAGTTCGCCGGGCTTCAAGCTGCATGGTGCGGGTTTCATCGTCACGCCCGAGGAAGCGGCGCGGCTCGAAGTCGATGCGCCGATCAAGCCCTATCGCAATGGCCGCGACTTGACCGAGCGGCCGCGTGGCGTGAAGCTGATCGACCTGTTCGGCTTCGACGCTGACGAAGTGCGCCGCCGCTGGCCGGCGACCTACCAATGGGTGCTGGAACGCGTGAAGCCCGAGCGCGACGCCAAAGCCCACTCACCAGACGGCGCGGGTTACGCGAAGCTCTGGTGGCTTCACGGCAAGCCGCGCTCCGAACTTCGCAAGATGCTGACAGGCCTGCCGCGCTTTATTGCCACTGGCGAAACCGCCAAGCATCGCATCTTCCAGTTCCTCGACGCCACGATAGCGCCCGACAACATGCTGATCGCCATCGCGCTCGACGATGCGTATTGGCTCGGCGTACTGTCGAGTCGCATCCATGTCGTTTGGGCGCTAGCCACCGGCGGGCGGCTCGGCGTGGGCAACGATCCGCGCTACAACAAATCGCGCTGCTTCGAAACCTTCCCCTTCCCCGTCGCCACGCCGGAACAACAAGCCCGCATCCGCGACCTCGCCGAGCAGATCGACGCCCACCGCAAGCGCGTGCTGGCCGCGCATGACGAGCTGACGCTGACCGGCCTCTACAACGTGCTGGCAAGAGCC
>JAOTRV010000053.1 GCA_030247575.1 Sulfuritalea sp. | reverse complement strand
TCCTTTCGGTCACTCTTTTCGAGAAGATGCCCTTGCAGCAAGCATTCACGACAAATGCATTCGAGGAAAATCAGACCAAATCATCCAGCCAACTGATTCTCTTCGACTTTTAACCGGACACTACTGACTAAGGATATAAATCTAGATCAAAGGTGTTGCGGTGCATATTGACTCGGCATCGAAACGCGCTCGTAATGCGCATTCGAAGCGCCTGCCATGAACTCTCCGTAAGGGAGGGAATCTCGATGGTCCGCAAGATTCAATGCTTTGGATGGGGCCCCGATCTGCTCGATCAGCGCGACCGGGGGCAAAGCGATTCGGGGTCAGCTTCACATTGCTTTCCACGACCGCATGAATCGCCGTTCCGCCAGCGCCGACTCTTGGGCGCGGGCCAATGTTGCACAAACAGAATCGACTCGGCCCCTGTCGCTTGCACAGGGCTGAGGGCGACAATCCTTGCGCCATCGTGGAACTACTACATATGAGAACACTCGAACAGCGAGTTGACTATGCCGCTCTTGGGGACACCGGCGTTGCCGTCAAAATTCGCCTTATTACTTCCCCAGTTACCCTAGCAGAGGCGGATGCCTTAGTCGGTTTTTTGAACCGAACGCTTGCTGCACTTCTTGAGGCATGGGAGAGCGAACGCGGGCAACCGCATGGACTCGTGCCCATTGTTGAGATTCGTTCGGGGTCCATTGAAGTTGTCGTTCGTTTCATGCTTGAAAAGAAGGACGCGGCTAGAGATTTTGCGGCAGCTGTCGCGACAGGCATTGCCGCGGAAATTGTTGCCCAGCTCGTCTGGGCCATTGTTGGCCCCAATGCTGGAAATCCACCGCCACCGTCGCATACGCCCGCGGCGGTGGAGCAGTGCGTTCATACGCAAGTTCGGCCTGACTTGCAGAGCTTGTATAAAATGCTAACCGATGGCGGAAAGCCGTTTAGAGTTGAGATAGACGACCAGAGGATTGTGATACAGGGAAATCAACCCAAGTCTTCTCCTGAATCGAGGCGGCAAAAATTGGGAGAGGGCGATTTCGATCTTTAGAGCGCGATATGGAGTCAGCCTGAGGTAGGCCGGCTTTCCCGATCGCATGAATCGCCGTCCCGCCAGCGCCGACTCTTGATCCAAAGCCGGTGGATTTCCGGCGGCCGGTGACGTGGGAGAGATACGTCGTCCCGATCGTCTCGGCCGGGGCATCGCTCTGGTAGCATCGCCACACAACAACACGCCGAGATACGCCCGCCCATGACCCTCTCCTGGAACGAGATCAAATCCCGTGCGCTGGCGTTTGCCAGGCATTGGGCCGATGCCGGCAGCGAGGATGCGCAGGCCAAGCCCTTCCTGATTGCGTTCTTCGAGGTCTTCGGCATCACCGACAAGCGCTTCGCCAGCTTCGAGCATGCGGTCAAGAAGCATGGCGGCGGGCAGGGCTTTGTCGATGCCTTCTGGCCCGGTATCCTGCTGATCGAAATGAAATCGCGCGGCAAGAATCTCGACCGCGCCTACACACAGGCCATCGACTACTTTCCCGGTATCAAGGAGCGCGACTTGCCGCGCTATGTGCTGGTGTGCGACTTCGCGCGCTTCCGCCTGCACGACCTGAGCGAAGGCACCACCATCGAATTTGCTCTGGCCGATTTCCACAAGAACGTGCGTCTGTTCGGCTTCATCGCCGGCTACCAGACGCAGGTCATCAAGCCGCAAGACCCGATCAACATTCACGCCGCCGAGCGCATGGGCCGGCTGCACGACCAGATGAAGGCCGTCGGCTACGTCGGCCGGCCGCTGGAAATCTATCTGGTCCGGCTGCTGTTCTGCCTGTTCGCCGAAGACACCGGCATCTGCGAGAAGCGCCAGTTCCAGGATTACCTCGAACAGCGCACCTTTGATGACGGCAGCGATCTGGCCGATCGGCTGGCGACGCTATTTCACGTCCTCAACACACCTGCCGACAAGCGCCTTTCGAATCTCGACGAGCAACTCGCCGCCTTCCCGTACATCAACGGCAGTCTGTTCGCCGAATCGCTGCCGCCCGCCGGCTTCGACAGCGCCATGCGCGAATCGCTGCTCGATCTTTGCGGGCTGGACTGGAGCCTGATCTCGCCGGCCATTTTCGGCAGCCTGTTCCAGAGCATCATGGACGACAAGGCGCGGCGCAATCTCGGCGCGCACTACACCTCCGAAGAGAACATCCAGAAGCTCATCAAGCCGCTGTTCCTCGATGCCCTGCGCGCCGAGTTCGAGAAGATTCGGAAGAACCGCAACAAGCTGTTCGAGTTCCACAAGAAGCTGCGTGGCCTGACATTTTTCGATCCGGCCTGCGGCTGCGGAAATTTTCTCGCCATCACCTACCGCGAACTGCGTCTGCTGGAACTCGACGTGCTGCGCGCCGCCAACGTCGACGGGCAGCAGATGCTCGACATTCACCAACTGGTTGCGGTCGACGTCGACCAGTTCTACGGCATCGAGATCGAGGAATTCCCGGCGCAGATAGCCCAGGTCGCGCTGTGGCTGGTCGACCACCAGATGAACCTCAAGGTGAGCGAAGAGTTCGGCGCCTACTTCGTGCGCATCCCGCTCAAGCACGCCGCCAGCATCGTGCATGGCAACGCGCTGCGGATCGACTGGAACGACGTGCTGCCGGCGGAACGGTGTGCCTATGTACTCGGAAATCCGCCCTTCGTCGGCGCGAAGTTCATGAACGATGCCCAGCGCGAGGACACCCGTGCCGTGTTTTCGGGCATCGACAATGCCGGCCTGCTCGATCTGGTCGCCGCCTGGTATGTCAAGGCCGCGCGCTACATGGCCGCGCATCCGGCGATTCGGACGGCCTTTGTGTCCACCAACAGCATTACGCAGGGCGAGCAGGTCGGCGCGCTATGGGGCTGGCTGCTGGCGCAGGGCGTGAAAATTCATTTCGCCCACCGCACCTTCTCGTGGAGCAACGAGGCGCGCGGCAAGGCGGCGGTGCATTGCGTGATCGTCGGCTTCGGCCTCGACGACGTAGCCGAGAAAACCATCTTCGAGTACGAAGACATCAGGGGCGAAGCGCATGCGGTAAAGGCGGCGAACATAAACCCGTATCTGGTGAATGCGCCGGACGTGGTGCTGCTGCGCCGCTCGCAGCCGATTTGCGAGGTGCCGGAGATCGGCATCGGCAACAAACCCATCGACGGTGGAAACTACTTGTTCACGCCCGATGAGAAGGATGCATTCATTGCGCTGGAGCCGGCCGCCGCAGCTTTCTTTCGGCGCTGGATCGGGGCAGACGAATTCATCAACGCGTATGAGCGCTGGTGCCTGTGGCTGGGCGACTGCCCGCCGGAGAAGCTGCGTGCCATGCCGGAAGCGATGAAGCGGGTGCAGGCGGTCAAGGCCTTGCGGATGGCGAGCAAGAGTCCGCCGACGCAAAAGCTCGCGGAGACACCGACTCGGTTTCATGTTGAATTCATGCCCGATGCGCCATTCATGGTCATACCGGAAGTTTCCAGCGAGCGTCGTGCATACATCCCGATGGGCTACGTCGCACCCCCAACCTTGGCGAGTAACAAGTTGCGTTTGTTGCCAAATGCGACGCTGTTTCATTTCGGCGTACTCATGTCCGTGATGCACATGGCTTGGACGCGCTACACAACTGGTCGTCTTAAGAGTGACTTTCAATACTCGATCAGCATCGTCTACAACAACTTCCCCTGGCCTGAGCCCACCGAAAAGCAGCGCGCCGCCATCGAAGCCGCCGCGCAAGGCGTGCTCGACGCGCGCACCGCGCATCCGGGCGCGAGCCTGGCCGATCTCTACGATCCGCTGACCATGCCGCCCGATCTGGTCAAGGCGCACCATGCGTTGGATAAGGCGGTCGATGCCGCCTCTGGCTACAAGGGCGCCGCCACCGATGCCGCGCGAATGGCCTTCCTGTTCGGCCGCTACCAGCAGCTCACCAGCCTTCTGCCTGTGACGGCCGAAAAGGCTAGACGCGGTCGTAAGACGCAGTAAATCGCCGTCCCGCCAGCGCCGACTTTCGATGCCGTTGCGGTAGTTGCCAACAAACCAGGAACCCGTCATGCGAAACGCGACTGAGGCCTTCCTGCAGCAAGTCAATCATGCCCGGTTCCACGGCCAGACCGAAGGGCATTACGAGAGCTTCTTCCTGCGCGCCAATCATCCGACGCGTCCGCTGGCGTTCTGGATTCGCTACACGATCTTCAGCCCGCGGGGCGCTCAGGGGAGTGCAGTGGGCGAACTCTGGGCGGTCTTCTTCGACGGCGAAACCAATCGGCATGTGGTCGCCAAACAGGAATACCCGCTGGCCGAGTGCCTGTTCGATACGGCGGCATTCGGGGTGCAGGTCGGCACGGCGACGCTCGGCCCGCACCGCCTGCAAGGGGCGGTCGAGAGCAGGGGGCAAGCATTGGCCTGGGACCTGGCATTCGAGGGCGAGGCCGCGCCCGTCCTGCTGTTGCCTTTCAAGTTGTACCAGGGCGGCTTTCCCGCGGCGAAAAGCCTCGTGAGCCTGCCGCTGGCGCGTTTCAGCGGCGCGCTATCGGTCAATGGCGCAACGATCGACGTTGCGGGTTGGATCGGCAGCCAGAACCACAATTGGGGCAGTCGTCATACCGATTTGTACGCGTGGGGCCAGGTGGCGGGCTTCGATGGCCACCCGCAGAGTTTTCTCGAAGTCGCCACGGCGAAGTTGCGCATCGGCCCGTTGTGGACGCCGCCGCTGACGCCGCTGGTGCTGCGCCACGGGCGAAGGGAATACGCCCTCACCGGAATATTCCAGGGGCTCCGGGCCCGCGGGACGTTTGGCTATTTTCATTGGGAATTCGGGTCGGAGACGGCCGAGGTCGCCATCGAAGGCGTGATATCGGCGCCGCGCGAGGCTTTTGTCGGGCTCGAATACCGCAATCCGCCCGGCGGCGCCAAACACTGCCTCAACAGCAAGATCGCCGCCTGCACGCTGCGTCTGCGCCACAAGCACAGCGGCGGCGCCGAGATTCTGGAAACGCAAAGCCGTGCCGCTTTCGAGATATTGACCAGCGATCCGGATCACGGCATCCCGATTTCAGCCTAGCGGCCCGGCGGTCGCGTAGCCAGGGCTATTGTGATTACAATGGCCCCTCCACGCATGGGGGTAAGCACCGTGAAATACAAAATCGAGAAGCGGGACAATGAAGTCGTGATCCGCTTCGAACAACTGGGCGATCGTGCCCAGGCGGTGATCGGCGCCATGAGCCGCTGCCGGCAAAGCGCGTGGGCCTGCCCGTCGGGCGAGTGCATGAAGATCGCCACCATGGAGGCCAGTGGCGACGGGGAAGGGCTGGCGGTCAGGCTGAAGCCCCGCTCCGATTCCGAACTGAGCGTCGCCAGCCTTGGCGAGTGCCTGAAAATTCAGTTGCCCAAGCAAGTCGAACTCTGATCGCCCGCCGGGCCGCGCGCTCCGGAACAACTCCTGTGCGCGGGGTTGTTATTCCACCGGCCTTATCGCAGAATCCCGGCATGACCTGAATCCGCTGTTGCCGCAACGGACGCAGGGAAGCTCCTGATGATTTTGCGGAGGACGAGACATGGCAATGGCCTGGGCCAGCTACCTGGAAACGGGAATCGAGGTGATCGACCAGCAGCACATGCGAATCGTCGATTACATCAACCGGCTCGAGCAAGCCATCGATGGTGCGGACCAGCGCGCGGTCGGGCGGGTGCTGAACGAACTGGAGGACTACTGCCTGTCGCACTTCGCCTTCGAGGAGAGCCTGCAGCAGCAGGTCGGCTACAAGTTCGCGGCGGAGCACAAGTCTACCCACGAGAACTTCACCAAGCGCCTGACCAAGTATCGCGAGAGGCACAAGGCCGGCGAAGATGTCGCCAGGCAACTGCACGCCATGCTCGGCAGCTGGCTGGTGCACCACATCAAGCGCGACGACATGGCTTATGTTTCCGATCTGAAGGGCGGCATCGAAAAGCAGAGCGGCGACTGGCTCACCCGCTCGGTTGCGGGCTTCTTCGGCAAGAACGCCTAAGCGCTCATACCTGCAATACGGTCAGCAGGTCCTGTTCCAGCCTGACCAGCGTGGCCGTCTGGGCCAGCTCCTTGCCGCTGATGAGGAAGACGTCTTCGACGCGTTCGCCGAGCGTGGCGATCTTCGCGGTGTGCAGGGTGATGCCGTGCTGGCCCAGCACGCGGGCGATGGCATACAGGAGGCCCGGCCGGTCGGCGGCGCTGATCGACATCAGATACTGGCTGCCGCGCTCGTCGGCGCGGATCTCCACTTCCGGCATCACCGGGAAATGCTTCACCTGCCGCGACAGGCGTCCGCTGATGGGCGCCGGCAGCGGCGGCAGCATGCGGACCTGTTCGGCGATGTCGTGCTCGATCAGGCCGATCATGTCGCGATAGGGCTGGCTCGAGTCGAAGGCGAAGACGACGAAGCTGTCCAGCGCATAGCCGTGGCGGGTGGTATGGATCTTGGCGTCGACGATGCTGTAGCCGAGTCGCGCGAAAAACCCGCAGAGGCGGGCGAACAGCAGGGGCTGGTCGGGCACATAGACCATCACCTGCAGGCCGTCGCCCATCGGGTTGAGGCGCGCGCGCACAACCGGCTCCGGGCTCGACGGGCGGTGGTAGAGGGTGCGCGTGTGCCAGGCGATCTCCTCCGCGGCGTGGCGCATGAAATAGCCGGTGTCGAACTGGCTCCACAGTTCGAGTTCGACATCCTGGCGCAGGCCGTAGTAGCGCAGGATGCGCCGCGCTTCTTCCTGTCGTTCCGCAACGCCGCTGAGCTGGAGCACCGCGCTGCCCTGAAGCACGCCGGCGGTCATGCGGAACAGGTCTTCGAGCAGCTTGCCCTTCCAGGCGTTCCACACTTTCGGGCTGGTGCCGCGAATGTCGGCGACCGTCAGCAGGTAAAGCGCGGTGAGCCGGCGCACGGAGCTGACTCGGCCGGCAAAGGCGAGGACGACTTCGGGATCGGCCAGGTCCTGCTTCTGCGCCACTTGCGACATGGTCAGGTGCTGCTCGACCAGGAAGCTCACCAGCTCGGCGTCGTCGCCGGCGATGCCGTGGTCGCGGCAAAAGCGCGCGGCGTCCTTTTTGCCGAGCTGCGAGTGGTCGCCGCCGCGCCCCTTGGCGATGTCGTGGAACAGGGCGGCGATGTAGAGCAGCCAGCGCTTCTCGAAGCCGGCCATCAGCCGCGAGCAGAACGGATATTCGTGGGCGAGCTCGGGCATGGCGAAGCGCCGCAGGTTGCGCATCACCTGCAGGATGTGCTGGTCGACGGTATAGACATGGAACAGGTCGTGCTGCATCTGGCCGACGATGTGGCCGAAGGCCGGCAGATAGCGGCCCAGGATGTCGTACTGGTTCATGCGCCGCATCGCGCTGATCAGGTGCGGCTGCTGGAACAGCTTGAGGAACAGCGCGCGGTTCTCCGGATCGCGGCGGAAGGCCGCGTCGATGCGGCCCTGGGCGCGCCACAGGGCGCGCAGGGTCCGCGGCGTCATGCCCTTGAGCTCCGAGCGCTGCATCTGCAGCAGGAAGCATTCGAGAATGGCGCGCGGAACGCGCTGGAAGACGTCCTCCACGCGCACGTCGAGCTGCTCGCGCACCATCTGGAAGTGGCTGTCGATGATGATCGGCGGCCCGGATCGCGTCGGCAGCAGCCGGTCGGCCAGGATCTGCATGACGAGCGAATTGAGCTGCGTCACCAGTTTGGCATTCTGGTAGTAGCGCTGCATCAGCACTTCGGACGCGCGTTTGGTCTCGGTCGCCACGATGCCCATGGCGCCGGCGAGCTTCTCCTGGTGATCGAACAGCAACCGGTCTTCGCGGCGGCCGGCGAGCAGGTGCAGTTCGATGCGCAGGTCGCGCAGCAGCGCGTCGGCGCCCTCGAACTGGCGCACTTCGGCGGCGGTGATCAGGCCTTCCCGTCCCAGCGCTTTCCAGTTGTCATCGATGCCTGCCGCGCGCGCCACCCACTGGATCACCTGCAGGTCGCGGCGGCCGCCTGGGTTCTCCTTGCAGTTGGGTTCGAGGCTGTAGGGCGTATCGTTGAATTTGGCGTAGCGTTCGGCCTGTTCCAGCTGCTTGGCCTTGAAGAAGGCCGCCGGGTCCAGCGCGGCACGGAAGCTTCGTTCGAAGTCGTCGAACAGGGCGCGCTCCCCCGCCAGGTAGCGCGCTTCGAGCATCGAGGTCTGCACGGTGATGTCGCGTTCGGCCTGCTCCAGGCATTGCCCGATGCTGCGTACGCTGTGGCCGATGTCGAGCCCGATGTCCCACAGCAAGCCGATCAGTTGTTCGAGTTGCGGCGCCGCGCCCGATTCGCTGGTCGTGCCGTCGTCGTCCGGCAGCAGGATCAGCAGGTCGATGTCGGAGCCGGGATAGAGTTTGCCGCGCCCGTAGCCGCCGACCGCCGCCAGGGCGAAGCTGCCGGGGATCGCCAGTGCGGCCCAGACTTCCTGCAGCACGCTGTCCACCAGCGCCGCGCGTCCGCCGAGCAGGGCCGGGCCATTTCTGCTTTCCCGCCAGGCAGCGATCAACGCCTGCTGTTCGGTGCTCAGGCGCTGTCGTGCGCCGGTCGCCAGATCGCGCAGTTCGCTCACGGCCTTGTCCCTTGCCGGTCCGACAAGGAGCGGGCTGTCATGCTCAGGGGTGGATCCGGATGTGGGCCGGGCAGGGCGGGGCGCTGGCGGACATCGTCATCACCTCGACGCCGGTTTCGGTGACGCAGACCGTGTGCTCGAACTGGGCGGACAGGCTGCGGTCCTTGGTGACGATGGTCCAGCCGTCCGGCAGCTCGGATATCGCCGCCTTGCCGGCGTTGATCATCGGTTCGATGGTGAACACCATGCCCGGTACCAGCAAGGGGCCGTCCGTGGCCTTGCCGTAGTGGAGCACCTGCGGTTCTTCGTGGAAGTTGCGCCCGATGCCGTGGCCGCAGAATTCGCGCACCACCGAAAATCCCGCGCCCTCGGCATGCTTCTGGATCGCCGCGCCGATCGCGCCGAGATGCACGCCCGGCCTGACCTGGGCGATGCCGACCCACATGCATTCATGGGTCATCGACACCAGCCGCCTGGCGAGAATCGACGTTTCGCCGACACAGAAGGTGCGGCTGGTGTCGCCGTGCCAGCCGTCCCTGATGTTGGTGATGTCGAGGTTGACGATGTCGCCCTTCTTCAGCGGGCGGTCGTTGGGCACGCCGTGACAGACCTGATGGTTGACCGAGGCGCAGATCGACTTCGGATAGGGGGTGTAGCCCGGCGGCGCGTAGTCGAGCGGGGCGGGAATGCAGCCCTGGACATCGACCGTGTAGTCATGACAGAGGCGGTCGAGTTCTGCCGTGGTGACGCCCGGCTTGACGAAAGGCTCGATGTAGTCGAGGACTTCTCCCGCCAGGCGGCAGACGACCCGCATCGCGGCGATGTCTTCGGCGGTTTTTATGGAAATGGCCATGAATGCGGGAAACGATTGGGGATATGCATTTTACCCGCAGGCCGCCTGCGGCGGGCGACGATGGCCGGATTCGGGTGCGGCGGAGCTTCCCGGCGCCTCAGAAAAACAGGCGCTGGGCCTTCCGGAAAAACTCCACCGAGTAGCCAAGCTGCCCTTGCGGGTATTCCTTGCTCATCACGGACTTCCGCTCGACCTGGTAGGAAAGGTCGTCCGACAGGCGTCCGCAGAATTCCGTCATCCCTTCCATCAGACGGCTGCCGGGGTAGGCGTTGAGCAGCAGGCGATACGGCGGGCAGGCCTCGCACATCCGCACCGCACCCACGATCGGCGAGCCGATGATGGTCAGGTCGCCGACGATCGGCGTCAGGTAGCAGGGACCGGCGTCGACGCCGATCGCCAGGCCGATTCCCTCGGGCTCGTTGCGCATGTTGGCGACGAACGCGGGATAGTAGTAAGTACGGAAGTTGTCCATCACGGAGCAGCAGAAATCGAGCACGGTATCCATGTGCTCGGTGAACGGATTCTCCACCAGCCAGTAGCAGATGAAGCCGTCGCCGGTGAACTTGTCGAACCAGCCGCCGTGGTAATGCAGCACGGTGCGGAACTCCGCCACGAAATCATCGAGAATCCTGGCGTATTGCGGTATGTCGATCGATTCCTTGAGAACGCAGGACGAGCGCCGGATATCCACGGTCAGCACGATGGCTTCGATGGCCGAAACCTCGTTGATGGCCTTTCTGATCGAGGGGGAGACGTTGGTCCGGGTCGGATCGAAGCGGTCGAGCGGGGCGTGGCTGCGAAACTGATGTTCGATGTCTCCGCCGTCGGGAGTGAGACGATTTACGGCACTGAGGCTCACGATCTGGACGTCCCTGAAGGTTGAAATGCGGCGATAACCGGAAATGCGCCAGAACCGGTCGCTCTATGTCGATCGGCATAGTCTAGCTCGATTTTCGCCGGGACAAGGCCTTTGAGCCGGAAATCGGTTGCGGAAAAGCCGGGGGCGGCTTGTGCCGGCCCCCTGGATCCGGCTATAATTGCTCGCTTGTCCGGGGTGGTCCCGGGCAAAATCCACACGCTTGGCGCCGATAGGGTGGCTTTCCGTATCAGGGGAAGCAGCACGGCCAGGCGGAGGTTCAACCCATATCGGAGATAGTCCTATGAGCACTACCATGCGCCAGATGCTGGAGGCCGGCGTTCATTTCGGCCACCAGACCCGTTTCTGGAACCCCAAGATGGCCCCGTACATCTTCGGCCATCGCAACAAGATCCACATCATCAACCTCGAAAAGACCCTGGCCAAGTATCAGGAAGCCATCGCTTTCGTGAAGAAGATGGCGGCCAAGAAGGGCACCATCCTGTTCGTCAGCACCAAGCGCCAGGCGCGCGAAATCATCGCCGAGGAAGCTCAGCGTTGCGGCATGCCCTACGTCGATGACCGCTGGCTGGGCGGCATGATGACCAACTTCAAGACCCTGAAGCTGTCCGTCAAGCGCCTGAAGGACCTGGAAACCGCCATGTCGGAAGGCAACTTCGAGAAGCTGTCGAAGAAGGAAACCCTGACCCTGCAGCGCGAAATGGACAAGCTGAGGAAGTCCATCGGCGGCATCAAGGACATGGGCGGCCTGCCCGATGCGATTTTCATCATCGACGTCGGCTATCACAAGATCGCCATCACCGAAGCCGGCAAGCTCGGCATCCCGGTGATCGGCGTGGTCGATACCAATCATTCCCCCGAGGGCGTCAGCTACGTGATCCCGGGCAATGACGACTCCTCCGGCGCGATCCGCCTCTATGCCCGCGGCGTGGCCGATGCCATCCTCGAGGGCAAGAGCCAGGGCATCAACGAGGTGGTGCAGCAGTTGGCCGGCGACGACGAGTTCGTCGAAGTCGAGGACGCGGCGGAGTAAAGACGCGAACCACAGAGGCACAGAGACACAGAGATTTCTTGAATCTGTGTTTTCCTCTATGCCTCTGTGTCTCTGTGGTGAAAGCATTTGATTCTGGAGTAAGAGCAATGGCGGAAATTACCGCAAGCATGGTCAAGGAACTGCGCGAGAAGACCGACGCGCCGATGATGGAATGCAAGAAGGCGCTGACCGAAGCCGGCGGCGACATGGCGAAAGCCGAGGAAATCCTGCGCGTCAAGCTGGGCAACAAGGCCAGCAAGGCGGCGACCCGCGTCGCGGCGGAAGGCGTGGTGGCGATCCACGTCGCCGCCGACGGCAAGCTGGGCAGCATTTTCGAAATCAACAGCGAGACCGACTTCGTCGCCAAGAACGACGAATTTCTCAAGCTGGCCGCCGATTGCGCGCGACTGGTGGCCGAAAGGAATCCGGCCGACGTCGCCGCGCTGTCGGCCCTGCCGATGGGTGACGGTACGGTCGAGTCCACCCGCACCGCGCTGGTGGGCAAGATCGGCGAGAACATGAGCATCCGCCGCTTCGTCCGCGTCGCGGCGAAGGGCAAGCTGGCGTCCTACATCCACGGCGGTTCCAAGATCGGCGTGCTGGTCGATGTGGTCGGCGGCGACGAGCAACTGGCCAAGGATCTGGCGATGCACATCGCCGCCTCGAAGCCGAAGTCGCTCGATTCGTCGGGCGTGCCGGCCGAGCTGCTGGACATGGAACGCCGCATCGCGATCGAGAAGGCGCGCGAAGCCGGCAAGCCGGAAGCCATGCTGGAAAAGATCGCCGAAGGCACGGTGCAGAAGTACCTGAAGGACGTGACCCTGCTGGGC
>JAOTRV010000052.1 GCA_030247575.1 Sulfuritalea sp. | reverse complement strand
TGATCAGCGACTTGTTCTTGTGCGGCGCGCCCTCCGAGGTGTTGGCCAGCAGGCAGCACCAGTCGGCCTTCATGCCGTTGGTGATCCACATCTTGCTGCCGTTGATCACGTAGTCGCCGCCGTCCTTGCGCGCCGCGGTCTTCACCGCGGCGACGTCGGAACCGCCGCCCGGTTCGCTGACGCCGATGCAGCCGACCACATCGCCGGCGATGGCGGGGACGAGAAACTCGCGCTTCAGCTCGTCGGTGCCGAAGCGGGCCAGCGCCGGGGTGCACATGTCGGTGTGCACACCGATCGCCATCGGCACGCCGCCGCAGGTGCAGTCGCCGAGGGCTTCGGCCATCACCATCGAATAGGAGAAATCGAGACCGAGGCCGCCATACTCCTGCGGATACTTGACGCCGAGCAGGCCGAGATTGCCGAGCTTCTTGAACACCTCGTGCGAAGGGAATTCCTCGGCGGCTTCCCAGGCGGCGACGTTCGGATTGAGTTCCTCCTTGACGAAGCGCGCGACGGTGTCGGAGAGCTGGCGATGTTCAACGGTGAATTGCATGGTGTGACTCCCTGTCTAAAAACGGGCGACGCCGAAGCTGTTGGGGCGCAGCGGGCGCGCCGCGGCTTCGGCGCAGATGTCGAGGCAGTGCGTGAGGACGCGCCGCGTGTCGCGCGGGTCGATGATGCCGTCGTCCCACAGCCGTGCCGTGCCGAACAGTGCGGTCGATTCCTTTTCGAGACGCAGGCGCAGGCCCTCGGACATGGCGGCGAGCGCCTCCTCGTTGACCGGGTGGCCGGCGCGTTCGAGCTTGCTGCGGCCGACGATTTCCATGACCTTGGCCGCCTGCGCGGCGCCCATCACGGCGGTGCGCGCCGAGGGCCAGGCGAAGATGAAGCGCGGATCGAAGCCGCGCCCGCACATGCCGTAGTTGCCGGCGCCATAGGAGCCGCCGAGGACCATGGTGAGCTTGGGCACGCCGGCATTGGCCACCGCCTGGATCATCTTCGAGCCGTGCTTGATGGCTCCCGCACGCTCGGCCACCGAGCCGACCATGTAGCCGGTGGTGTTCTGCAGGAAGACCAGCGGCGTGCCGCTCTGGTCGCACAGCTGGATGAACTGCGCGGCCTTGGTCGAGCCGTCGGGCTGGATCGGTCCGTTGTTGCCGAGGATGCCAACCAGGTGGCCGCCGATGCGGGCATGGCCGCAGACCGTGTCGATGGCATACACCGCCTTGAACTCGAGGAAGTCCGAGGCATCGACCAGGCGCATGATCACTTCGCGCACGTCGTAGGGTTCGCGCTCGTCGACCGGCACCACGCCGAGCAGTTCTTCGGCCTCGTAGCGGGGAGCGGCAAAAGTCGGCGCTGGCGGGACGGCGTCCCAGGACAGTTTGTCCATCACTTCGCGTGCCATGGCGATGGCGTGGCCGTCGTTCTCGCAGAGGTATTCGCCGAGGCCGGTGACGGTGGCGTGGGTCTCGGCGCCGCCCAGCGTTTCGTCGTCGCAATCCTCGCCCATGGCGGCTTTCACCAGCGGCGGGCCGGCCAGGTAGATGCTGGAGCGGCCGCGCACCAGGATCACGTAGTCGGACAGGCCCGGCAGGTAGGCGCCGCCGGCTGTCGAGGAACCATGCACCACGGCGATCTGCGGGATGCCCGCGGCGGAGAGGCGGGCCTGATTGGCGAAGCTGCGGCCGCCGTCGATGAAGATGTCGGCCTGGTACATCAGGTTGGCGCCGCCGCTTTCCACCAGATAGACCATCGGCAGGCGGTTGTCGCGGGCGATCTCCTGCGCGCGCAGGGTTTTCTTGAGGCCCATCGGCGGCACCGTGCCGCCCTTGATCGCGCTGTCGCTCGCCAGCACCACGCAGCGCTTGCCGGCGACCTGGCCGATGCCGACGATGGAGCCGCCGCCGAGCACGGCCTTCTTGCCGTCGTCGTCGTGCATGCCGAGGCCGGCGAGGCTCGACAATTCGAGGAAGTCGCTGTCGCGGTCGAGCAGGCGGGCGACGCGCTCGCGCGGCAGGATCTGGCCGCGCTTTTCGAACTTCTCGCGCTTGGATGCCGATTCGTCGCGCACCTTCTGCTCCAGTGCGCGCACCTCGGCGAGACGTTCCTGCATGCGCTCGATGTTGGCGCGAAAGCTCGCGGCGCGCGGATCGAGTGCGGAGGACAGGATGGGCACGGTCCTATTCTCCCTTCAGGACCGCGGGTGTCTCGGCGCGATGGAAGCCGTCGAAGGCGGCGCTGGCCGCGTAATCGCCCATGGGGAACACCGGACTGCCGAGCGGCGCGCCGCCGTCGATGGGCACCGTGACGCCGGTGACGAAGGCGGCGCCGGGGGAGAGCAGGAAGCAGATCACGGCACTGACTTCGGCCTCGGTGCCGAGGCGGCGCAGCGGGACGTGATGCTTGAGCTTGGGGATCATGGCCTTCACCGCGCCGCTGTAGTGGTCCATGCCCGAGGAGGCGATCCAGCCGGGCGCGACGGCGTTGACGCGAACGTGGAAGGGGGCCCACTCGAAGGCGGCGGTCATGGTCAGGTTGCTCATGCCGGCGCGTGCGGCGCCGGAATGGCCCATGCCCGGCATCCCGTTGCGGAAGTCGGCCGTCATGTTCACCACGGCGCCGCCGTGCTGCTGCATGCTCTGCAGGAATACCTCGCGCATCATCAGGAAGCCGCCGGTCAGGTTGTTGGCCAGCACGGTCTCGAAGCCCTTCTTGCTGATAGCCAGCAGCGGCGAGGGAAACTGGCCGCCGGCGTTGTTCACCAGGCCGTGGATGCGGCCGTGGCGGCCGACGATGGCGGCGACGCCGTCGCGCACCGCCGCCTCATCGCGAATGTCGAAGGCGATGGCGTCGGCGCGTCCGCCGTCCGCCGTGATCTCGGCGACGACGCGGCTCAGCTTGTCCTCGCTGCGCCCGGAGACCACCACCGTGGCGCCGAGCGAGGCCAGCTCGTGGGCGATGCAGCGGCCGATGCCGCTGCCGCCGCCGGTGACCCAGATCACCTGGCCGGCGAAGGTGCCGGGGCGCAGAACGCTGGCGTAGCCGCCAGCCGGGTCGCTAGTCGTCATGTGCTGCCTCCTCCTCCGTGGCCTTCGGCCCGGGTGCGATTTGCAGGCCATGCTACGCAATGTTCACCTATGGGTCAACATCATTGCCCATGCGTAAGAAAATGCTTGAACATGGAAACCGGCGGCGCTAGGATGCGCACGGAGCGGGGTCGGAGACACGGAGACATCCCGCGCGTTCGACGGAGACAGGAGACCAGCATGGACCTGCAAGCCTGCATCATGGCCTTGCGCGAGAAGGTGGGCGCCGACAGCGGCCTTGGTGCGACGCTGAAGTTCGACTGCGGCGCCGACGGCGTCGCCTATGTCGACGGCAAGGCGCTGCCCAACAGCGTCGACCACGTCGACCGCGAGGCCGAGTGCACCGTCAGCATCACCTTGGACAACCTGGCGGCGATGCTCAAGGGCGAGCTCGAGCCGGTGACCGGCTTCATGACCGGTCGCTTCGTGGTGAGCGGCGACATGAGCGTCGCGATGAAGCTCAACCGCATCGTCTGAGGAAAGCTGTGGCGATGACCGGCAAGGCCCGTAGTCGCTCGAAGCAGGTGACGTCAGCAGAGGTGGTCGAGGCGCGCGCCGAGGATACCGTCGCCGCCCATCGCGGCGGCGACGAGACCGAACTGTCGGGCATCACCGAGCTGGCGCGAGAACTCGGCGTCACCCAGCGCGCGATCCGGCTGTACGAAGCCCGCGGGCTGCTGGCGCCGCGCCGGATCAACGGCGGCCGCGCCTATACCCGCCGCGACCGCGTGCGGCTGGCGCTGATCCTGCGCGGGCGGGCGATGGGCCTGTCGCTGGCCGAGATCGAGCATATCCTGTCGCTTTACGGCGATCACGGCGAAGGCCACGCCAAACAGCTCGAATACCTGGTGGGACGCATCGAGGCGGCGATCGGCGAGCTCGATTCGCGGCGCCGCGACATCGAGACCACGCTGGGCGAATTGCGCACCATCCACGGCGAGCTCGAGCGCGAACTCGCGGCCCGACGCCGCGGCAGGAAAGCCGTCAGGCCTTCCTGAGTTCGGCGCGCAGCGCGCCGATCACCGTGTCGTAGCGATGGGCGTCGCTGTCCTTCGCGGCGCCGAACACCGCCGAGCCGGCGACGAAGGTATCGACGCCGGCCTTGGCCACTTCCAGAATGTTGCCCGGGCCGACGCCGCCATCGATTTCCAGGCTGACATTCAATCCGCGTGCATCGATCATCTGGCGCACCTTGCGGGCCTTGTCGAGCACGTAGGGAATGAACTTCTGGCCGCCGAAGCCGGGGTTGACGCTCATCAACAGCACCATGTCCAGTTTGTCCAGGGTGTACTCGAGCACGTCGAGCGGCGTCGCCGGGTTGAACACCAGTCCGGGCTTGCAGCCGCATTCGCGGATCAGGCCGATGGTGCGGTCGATGTGTTCCGAGGCCTCGGGGTGGAAGGTGATGTAGGTGGCGCCGGCCTTGGCGAAGTCGGGAATGATGCGGTCCACCGGCTTGACCATCAGATGCACGTCGATCGGCGCCGTGACGCCGTGCTTGCGCAAGGCTTCGCAGACCAGCGGGCCGATGGTCAGGTTGGGCACGTAATGGTTGTCCATGACGTCGAAATGCACGATGTCGGCGCCGGCGGCGAGCACGTTGTCGACTTCCTCGCCGAGCCGGGCGAAGTTGGCGGAGAGAATGCTCGGGGCAATCCTGAACTCTTTGGACACGGCGAACTCCTGATGGTTGATCCGGCGATTCTACCGGCGGTGCGGCGCGGTGGATTCAGGAAATGTGATGATGGTCATAAGCCGGACCAGCCGCCGCCGGTCGGCTAGAATTGCGGCCATCCATCAAGGGGGTTTGGCGAATGATTCTGCTGACAGGCGGCGCCGGCTACATCGGACTGCACACGGCTGCGGTGCTGATCGGCGCTGGACACGAGGTGGTGCTGTTCGACAACTTCAGCAACAGCAAGCCGCTCGGTGTGGAGCGGCTGGAAGCCATCGCCGGCCGCCCGGTGCCCTGCGTGCAGGGCGACGTGCGCTCGCGGCAGGACATGGATGGCCTCTTCGACCAGCATTCGATCAGCGCCGTGGTGCACTTCGCCGGGCTCAAGGCGGTCGGCGAGTCCGCCGAACAACCGCTGCGCTATTACGACAACAATGTCACGGGCACACTGGTCCTGCTCGAAGCGATGATACGCGCCGAGGTCAGGCGCATCGTTTTCAGCTCGTCCGCCTGCGTCTACGGCGATCCGGATTTCAGCCCGGTTCCCGAATCGGCGGCGCTGCGGCCGGCCAATACCTACGGACGCACCAAGCTGATGGTCGAGGAGATTCTGCGCGACCTGCACATCGCCGCGCCGGACTGGTCGATCGCCCTGCTGCGCTATTTCAATCCGGTGGGCGCGCATCCGTCGGGCCTGATCGGCGAGGACCCGAACGGCATTCCCAACAACCTGATGCCCTTCGTCACTCAGGTCGCCGTGGGGCGCCGGCCGGAACTGCGGGTCTTCGGCGGCGATTACCCGACGCCCGACGGCACGGGCGTGCGCGATTACATCCATGTCATGGACCTGGCGGAAGGCCATCGGGCCGCGCTCGACTGGACTCTGTGCGACCCGCGCGAGGTGCTGGCGGCCAATCTCGGCACCGGCTGCGGCTACAGCGTGCTGGATCTGGTGAAGGCCTTCGAGCGGGCCAGCGGGCAGGCGATTCCCCATCGCATCGTGGCGCGGAGGGCGGGCGATGTCGCCGCCAACTGGGCCGATCCGTCGTTTGCCGGACAGCGTTTGGGCTGGACGGCGCAACGCACGCTGGACGACATGTGCCGCGATGCGTGGAACTGGCAGCGGCAGAATCCGCGGGGCTTCGCCTGATACCGTTGCGCCGTGTCGCCGGCGTCTACTCTCAAAGCTTGCCGGAGGAAACCAGACGGTTGAAGATGGTGTTGGCGGAAAGCCAGACCAATTGGTCGTCGAACTCGCAGAGCGGGGTTCCCTCGACTTCATCGTCACCACAACCCGACTTGACCGGTGTCGGTGTACGCGAGACTTTCTTCGGTCCGGAACTGTTCAGCAACTCATCCGCTCCGACGGGGTTGACGATGCGCGTGCCGCCGGCGTGGGGCATGCCACCATAGCCATTCTTGCCGACGGAAATAACGACGGCGGGAGCCAAGGCGATCAAATTGCTTTCCTTCTTCGACTCGGTGGTTCCGGCGGTGGCCGGATCGTCGCCCCGAGTGATGACGGTGATGTCGCCGACGCTGGTCAGCGCGATGGTGCTGGCAAACGTTGTTGAAACTCGGTAACGCAGGCGGTAACCCCAGCCATCGGATCTAACCGTGCCAATGGTTTGGTACGGGAAATCACCTTCCTGTGCGGCGCAGGCGCCGGCCGAACCGTTCTCGGCCCCGTCGGCATCGGTATCGGGGCAGGGCAGCCGAACGTTCACCGCAACATAGCCCAGGAGAGCATCGCGCGCCTCGCCGAGAGCCCTTTCGGTTTCCTGTCTTGCCCGGATGTCCTGCTGTGCTGAAAGCGGCAGGAGCATGCCGCCGAGCAAGAGCGCGACGATGAACATTACGATGGCGAGTTCGATCAGGGTAAAGCCGTGCTGATCAAAAGTCGGCGCTGGCAGGACGGCGAGTTTCATGGCAGCCATGTGCTGGTGAAATCGGTGATGTTGATGATCTGATCCTGGGTGCCTTGGCCATTGGTGAAGCCCAGACGCATCGTACGCAGGGATTCTTCGTAGCAGATGTTGTCGGAGCCGCAGGTATAAAGCGCATCGTAGCAGGAGTTATCGGCGCCGCAGACTTGGCCGCCCGGACAACTGCTGCCGACACCGCAGGCACCATGCTTGACCAGAGGGGGGCCACTGCATCGCTTGTTCGCGTCGCAGGCGCCCATGGAAATGTCGTGGATGAAGACAGTGTCGTGGAGCAAGGTGACGGTATTGGAGGGCAACTGCTTGATTCCGGTGTAGCAGTATTTGTTGCCGTCGATCTCGGTACCGCCGCAGGTACCAGTGGTGCAGGAATCGCCCGCGCCGCATACACCGAGACGGACCACCGCAGCGTCGGTCTGGCTGGACATGGAGCGGCTGATGGCCTTCAACTGGAGTAGCCAGTTCGCATCCGTGGCGCCTTCCGGGATCACCCAGGCGCGTGTAGTAACTACCGACAGCAGGCCATAGGGCGCGGCGACTTGCTTGAACGCGAGCGGGCTCACCTCAAGGTTGATTTCATCGCTGGCGGCCAGCATCCATACCGAATTCTTGTAGGTGGTTCCGGCATTGACTACCCAGGGAGTGGCGGCGGCGAGCTTGGCGGCGGAGTCTTCCGCCGTCGCGCGCGACCAGGAGAAAAGGCCTGTCGTATAGATGCCGTTGCGTGCCGGGTCGCTCTGCGCGGTAACCAGCACACGATCGTTGATGCCCAGTGCCACGCCGTCGATGGTCTGCAAGCCGGACAGGCTGATGTTGCTGGTGGCGACGGCCTGCACCGGATCATGCAGTTTCGCGATGGCGACATCCATGCGCTTGAACACCAGCGCCGCACTATTCAGCGTGATCCCCGGATCGTTCAGGGCGACCCACAGCGAGTCCTTGCTGCTCGATCCCTCGCTTACTTTCCATGCCGTACCATAAGCGAGGCCGGACATGGCGCTTTCGGCAGATGCTCGAATCCATGCGCCGGCGCCAGCAACATATACCCCGTTTTGCGCGGAATCCGTCTGGCCGGCAGCCAGTACACGGTCGCCATTGGACAGGGCGACGCCATCGATGGTTTGCAGGTTGGCGAGGGTGATGTTGCTGCTGGCCACTGCACGTACCTCTTCACCCAGGTGGTTGGGGGAGAGCGTAAGTTCGCCGTTGGCTGCAAAGCTCGAATTGACGCGCCACACGGTGTTACGGTAAGGATAAGCGGTGCTGCCGTCGTCCTTGTACTCCTGGCGCACGATCCACATGTTGCCGGTGAACAGCTCACGGGCCTCGTCTTCAAGTGCGTGGCGCGTCCAGTTGCCTGCCGCGGCAGTGTAGACGCCGTTGAGCCAAGGCTTGCCGCTGCGGGCGACGAGGATGCGGTCCCCGGCGGCGACGGTGGCGCCGTCGAGTATCGGCAGGCCGTTCAAAGCGAGGCTGTCGTCATTGGTAACGAGGCGGACTTCGCGGACTTCCGGCGTGTGGGCACGGGCCAGTTCGACACGGACGTGGAAGTCACGATCGCTGAGGGTGGTGCTGCCCAGACGCGGCAGCGGCGCCAACTCATGCGGAGGGTATGGCGGCGGGGAGGGGAATGGATTGACAGCCGCCGGATTTGTCGGGGCTGTCGGATCGGCGGTTGCCGGCCGGGCGTGGGCGTTGTCGTCGAAGTTGGCTGTGAGGTAGCAGAAATTGTTTGCCGCGCAGTAGCGCATGGCGGGACAGTTGCCATTGGGGAAACCGCTGACCAGAAAGCCGCAGGCGCCGGTCCATGGACACTGGCCGGAGGCATTGCAGGCCGTCGGCGTGCCGAATGTGTCGGTCGCTGCGATTGGTAATTCGGTACCCCAATAGACAATGCCAACGTGCGCATCGTTGACGTAAGGCGGCGTGTAGTCGGGATCGTTCCGCCCCGAGGACAGCGGGTTGCTGGAGGTACTGAAAGTGCCGGCGCGAGTGCGATCGAACTCGATACCGATCTTGGGATGCGCAATGCTGGCTGTTTCGTTGCCGTTGGTGGCCTGGTCCGGATTATTGTTGCCGGAATAGCCCAGGTGCTGCCTGGCTGCACCACAGACGCTCGCCGAATTGCGGTCGCCGTCGATCATGGCGAAAACGAAGCCATCGCCGCGATCATCTACTTTTGCGCGGAAGTAGGCGCGCAGGCCGCCCCCGGTAGCTCGGGTTTCCGGTGTCCACGCACAACCATACAGCGCGTAGGCCGGTGCCGGATTTACCAAGAGATTGGAACGCACCCCAAGCGCGCCAAGCGTCAGCGTGCCGCTGGCGATGTCGTAGCTGGCGAGCTGGTTGTAGCCGAGGCTGGACAGGATGGGCGAGGCTACCGTGCCGAAGCTGGAGGCTGCCGGAATGCAGCGCACAATGTCTTGGGATGCTGTTTGATTGGCGGAGACAGCGTCGAAACGGCTGGGTCCCGAGAAGCTGGTGCCATAAGGAGCCGTGAAGCTGGCGAGATTGACATCTTCCAGATAGTTGGCGAGAGTATTTTTCTGCGCTTCGGTGCGAAGCTGGGACGTATGCCTTTGCCCGGAAAACACCAGTACGCCGGGGCAGGTGTTTAGCACATTGTCGACTGTGACGTCGAAGCAGTTGCCGCTGGCGCAGGCTGCAACGAATATCTGATCCTTGTAGTGGGGGTAGTAGCCCTTGGGGTCGGCGAATTCGCCGTAGCATGAATTGGCAAGGTCGGGAATTCGTCCGTACTTGTTGCCGCCACCGCTGGTGGACGCAGGTGCGGCGAGGGTGGGAAGTGTTCCGGCCGCAATCTGGTCGCGCAGGCAGGGCACGATCCGGTCCAGCAGTGCGTTGATGTCGCCGCGAAATGCCGCGCGCTTGCGCAGCCGGGAAAAAATCAAGTCGCTGGTGAGCGTCAGTCCCTGGTCGTTTACCACGGTGTTGCAATTCGTCGAGTCGGAAGGCGGACAGTTTTTCCCCGACCACAAGGTATTGTCGGTGCGCTTCTGGATTGGCGCCGCGATCATTGTCTTGGGATCGTCGGCGGAAGTCTCCTGGCTGGCTTGATTGGTCGTCCCGTCGAAGAAATTGCTTACGGTGCCCAGTGGCGCGGAGTTGGGCGGGTCAAGATAGGGGTCAAGATAGTTCTTGACCGAATAGTTGCCGCCGCAGATGTCGACATTGTCGTTACCCAATTTGGAACGATTTTGTCCCGACAAGGTCGGCCCAGGAGAAAAAATTATTGCAACCGGGCGGTCGTGTACCCGTGCTTCTGTCAGCACAGCTGCCAGTGCGGCGGACCCGTTGGCGGTCTTCAAGTCCAGATGGGCTAGAGTGTCCCAGTTCATCGGCCTGCTCTGCTGGATGCGCTGGTTTCCCCCCGAAACGATGTACCAGAGACATTCGCTATGGCCGTCGCGTAGTGCGGCGACTCCCAGGGAGCGCCAAGGGAAGCGGCCGATTACCGTAAAATTGGCGCCGTTGCCGGAAAAATTGTAGGCTTCGCAACCTTCCATTCCATAGCAGTTGGCATCAGCCGCGTTGTTGTTGCGAGAACTGCCGAGGTCCGGCATCGGTAGATAGCCATAGACCTCTTTGAATTCTTTGGTGCCGGTATCTGGATTTGCCTCGCGATAGCGAATGACATACCCAAGCAATGCGTCGCGCGCTTGTGCCAGCGCCTCATCGGTCTTCTGCTGCCGTAGCGCCTCGATCGCCGCCGGCGTCAGATTGCTGACGAAGAAAAACAACCCGCTCATCACGAGCAGGGCGAGCAGCGCGATCAGCAGAAAGCCCTGCTGCTTTCGCGCCAGCGACAGCCGTCGCCGATTCATCATGATTCCCTGTCAGCGCCTGGGGGCCGGCGTGGCCGGCGTCACCACGGCACCGCTGCCCAACCGCGTATTGCGTTCGCCGGTGGCCCGGTTGATGGTCTCGCCCACGTTGAGTTGCGCCGGTGCTTCTTCACCCGGGGCAAGCAGGGCGCTGCCCGGTGATCGGGGCGAGATGATTGCGGTGACGCCGGTGCGCGCGCTTTCCTTCTCGGTTTGCGCCTGGCGGTTGACCCATACGGTCGCCTTGCCGCTGGATCGATAGACGACACCGTCGAGGCTCATGCTGGTGCCCTGCAGCGATTGGGTTTCCTCGATGTTGAGCGTGCGCTGACGTTCGAGCGTGGCGCGCCTTTCGGGAGTGAAGAACAGGCGGCCCAGCTCCGGGGTCTCGGCGGCCAGGGCGGGAGCCTGCACGACCAGGCTGAGCAGGCCCGCGACGATCCGGCTCGACGGCCTCATTTGCCCTCCCTCAACGTAATCCATTCGAGTGCGCACTCGGCTTTCAGCTGGGCATTGGTGCCGCCGCGCTGGATGCCGCTCGGCGGGATGCGCTCGATCGCGCAGGAGCGGACCTGCAGCAGCGCCTGCACCGTGTTGCGCAGCTCGGCGAGGAAAGCCAGCAATTCGCCCTCGTGCAGCACCTGGATCTGCATCCGCATCTGGCTCGACATGATGGCGAAGCCTCCGGCCGTCGAGCCTCCGGGCAGTATGCCGGCGTCGACCGGCCGCTGCGGCGCGAATTCATAATCCAGCTTGACGATGCGGCGCGCGGTGCGGATGCGGGCGATGGCTTCGACCCAGTCGAGACACCGTTCCGGACCGATGTAGCCGCGGTCTCTGAGAGCCTGGAAACGCACGATCTTGTCGCGCAGCTCCTGTTCCTCGACGCGTGCCCGCGCAAGCCTGGTCTGGATGTCCTTGCGTGCGGCGGCAGCTTCCTTGTAGGTCTTCTCGGCGCCCTTTTTCCACTGCTGCGTGGTCCACACGGAAACGCCGCCGATCAGGGTCATGACGACCAGGAGGGCGATGGCCCATTGCAGGCGTTTGAGGTCCTTGGAATCCAGTTTCATGCGGTTCTCACTGAAATTCTCATAATGGGCGGGCAATGCGCATGGCGAATTTCGGTACATCCGCAGGCTGCACCTGGCCATCCTTGCCGGTGCTCCTGAGCGGCTTGTCGGATTCGATGTCGAAGGGCCGGCGCAGCACCGCGACATCCGTTTGCGGATCGCGCAGCCGGGCGGCGAAGCTGTCGATCAGTTCGAGCTGGGCGCGCTGGTCGCTGACGAGCCCGAGTGGAAGCTGCGCCTGGATTTCGACGGTGACCCATCCTGTTGCGCCGGCGGCCTGTTTCGGATCTGCCGGCGTCTTCGGGCCGGTATCGAGACGATCGGCAATCTTCCATGTGAGCTGGGTAAGCTCGACTCTCGGGTACTCGTTCAGCGCCTGACTCAGATGCGTCAGCAGAGGCTCCATTGCCGGAGTGCGCTTTTGCAGCGTCTCGAAACGGGCCGACAGGGCACGCAGATTGTCAGGGGTGATGCTGACCTTGGGCAGCCCCTCGAGAATGGCGTTGTAGCGCTGGGTGTCTGCAGCCGTCAGGGCCTTGGTGACTTCGGTCGTGTCGCGCAGGTCGTACAGATTGAGGGCGGTCTTGCCGGCAAACAGCAGACACCCGGCGAGTATGACCCAGGCGGCGCTGGTGAGCGCAAAGCGCATCCGCCAGAGATTGTAGAAGCGCCTCTCGTTGGCCGGGGCGAACTGTTGCGCGGGTGTCTTGGTCGCCAGGCAGTGAATGAACAGGTTGTCGGCGCTGCTGTCGGCGGGAATGTCCTTGAGCTTCTGCTGGCGTGCTGTCGCGACCAGATCGACGAACTCGAATCGAAGCTCGGTGGTGTCGCGGCAGAAATCCTGCAATGCCGGTATCTGTCCGGCATGGGCCAGGACGACGGTGCGCAGGGCGGCGCCGCGCGGGATCTGCCGCTGGGCGACGAGATACTGGAATATCTTCGCCGAGTCGTCGGCGCTGGTACGGCCGATTTCTTCCAGGCTGTGGGTGGCCAGCTGCGACAGCCGGGAGAAGTGCAGCTTGCCCTGGTCGAAGAAGCTTTGCCGCACTCCGCCGCGGGTCAGGCTGACCAACAGCACCGGACCTGTTTCGCCCATCAGCTGGGGAGCGCATCCCGCGAGTACCAGCGGCACCGAATAGACGCCCACCAGAGCGATCTCCGCAGCGCGCAGCGTATCGAGCCAGGGCGTGAAGGTTTCGATCCGGGTGAGCGCGGCGAACAGCACTTTTTCATCGCGCCGGCCGTCCTTGGCGCGGCCGAGCGAGATGGCGGCGGACAGCGAGGTGTTGTAGTAATACTGGACCAGGCGCCGCTGCAGCAGGGCGTTGCGGTCGCCGCCCTGGACATAGGGCAGATCCTCGAG
>JAOTRV010000069.1 GCA_030247575.1 Sulfuritalea sp. | reverse complement strand
ATCCGTTGTAGCCCCCGCGACCGTGCCGGCAGTTCAAGCTGCGGGCCCCGCTTCGGATTTCCGTCCGGGTGACACCGAGCTGATCCCCGTCCAGCCCCGCGTGTCCATGCCCACGCCAGCCGAGCGGCTGCCGGGCCATGCGGCCCACGCCAGCCCGTCGGTGCGTCGCTTCGCGCGCGAACTCGGTGTCGATGTCGCCAGGGTGCCGGGCAGCGGTCCGAAAGGACGCATCCTGCAAAGCGATGTGCAGGCCTGGGTCAAGGGCGTCATCAGTGGCGCGACGCCATCGGCCGCACCCGCCGCCAGTTCGGGCGGCGGCCTCGATCTCTTGCCCTGGCCCAAGATCGACTTCGCCAAATTCGGTGCCATCGAGGTGCAGCCGCTGTCGCGCATCAAGAAGATTTCCGGCGCCAACCTGTCGCGCAACTGGGCCATGATTCCCGCCGTCACTTATCACGAGGACGCCGACATCACCGAGCTGGAAGCCTTCCGTTTGCAGATCAACAAGGAAAACGAAAAGGGCGCAGACAGAACCGCGGCCAAGCTGACCATGCTCGCCTTCCTGATCAAGGCCTGTGTCAAGGCGATGCAGAAGTATCCCGAGTTCAACTCGTCCATCGACGGCGACAATCTTGTCATGAAGAAGTATTTCAACATCGGCTTCGCCGCCGACACGCCGAACGGACTCGTGGTGCCGGTGATCAAGAACGCCGAGAGCAAGGGCGTGTTCGACCTGGCGCGCGAATCGGGCGAGCTGGCGAAGCAGGCGCGCGAAGGCAAGTTGAAGCCCGCCGACATGCAGGGCGCCTGCTTCACCATTTCCAGCGTCGGAGGCATCGGCGGTACCGGCTTTGCGCCGATCGTCAATGCGCCGGAAGTGGCGATCCTCGGCGTCAGCAAGTCGGCGATGAAGCCGCAATGGGATCCGGACGGCAAGGCTTTCGTGCCGCGCCTGATCCTGCCGTTGTCGCTCACCGCCGATCACCGCGTGATCGACGGCGCGCTGGCGACGCGCTTCAACGTCTATCTGGCGCAACTGCTGGCCGACATGCGCAGGAGCATGCTGTGACGACGCTCACCGTGGTTAAGAAGGGCGATACCGTCGCCATCGCCGCGGATGGTTTGACGACCTTCGGCGACACGCGGCTGGCGCGCAGCTACAAGGGCGAGCATGACAAGATCCTCGGCATTGCTGGCTCATGGATCGGCATCTGCGGCTCCTCGGCGCACCACCTGGTGCTGCAAAGCGCGTTCTCGAAGCTGGAGGACGTCAAGCTCGGTTCGCGCATGGAAGTCTATGAGACCTTCCGCCGCCTGCATCCGATCCTCAAGGAGCACGCCTTCCTCAATCCCAAGGAAGACGAGGACGATCCCTACGAGAGTTCGCAGATCCAGGCGCTGATCGCCAACAGCTCGGGCATTTACGGCGTCTATTCGTACCGCGAGGTGTTCGAGTTCGACCGCGTCTGGGCCGCCGGTTCCGGCCGCAGCTTCGCGCTGGGCGCGATGCATGCGCTTTACGACAGCGGCTTGTCGGCGGCGGAGATTGCACGGGCCGGTGTCGCCGCGGGCATCGAATTCGATACCTCGTCCGGGCCGCCGATCGTGGTTCATGAGGTCAAGCTGGAAGGAAAGCGCGATGAGTGACAGCGTTGAAGTGAAAGTCCCCGACATCGGCGACTTCAAGGATGTGCCGGTCATCGAAGTGCTGGTCAAGGTCGGCGACACGGTCAAGGCC
>JAOTRV010000068.1 GCA_030247575.1 Sulfuritalea sp. | reverse complement strand
TGAAACTCAATGAGATGCCGTAACGGGGCCTGCGTCGCGACCCGCCCGTTACCGTTGCAAGATTGAGGGCAAGCTGGCGCCATTCCCGTATCGGATCTACATGGAGGACTGCGGGATGAAGCTGTTTGTCGGGCTGGATGTGTCGCTGGAGAAGACCGCGATCTGCGTGATCAGCGAGCATGGGAAGATCGTGAAGGAGGCGCAGGTGGCCAGCGAGCCCAAAGCGCTGTCGTGCTGGATCTGCGACCAGGACGGCGCAATTGCCGCCGTCGGGCTTGAGGCTGGCCCCTTGTCGCAGTGGCTGCATCGCGGGTTGTCAGATGCGGGACTACCTGTCGTTCTAATGGAAACCAGACAGGTAAAAGGCGCCCTGAAGGCCATGCCGATCAAGACGGACCGGCGGGATGCAGAGGGTATTGCACGTCTGATTCATCTTGGTTGGTTCCGACCCGTTCATTGCAAATCGGTGTCTGCACAGGAGGTTAGAGCGGTGCTCAGCGCTCGTAAGGCTGTGCAACAAGGGTTTATCACGCTGGAAATGTCACTGCGCGGGCTGCTGCGGAACTTCGGGCTCAAGGTTGGCACCATATCCCGCGGCAGGTTCGAACAGCGTATCCGCGAACTGGCGGCGGGCAACCCGATGCTGGAAGCGGCAACCGAACCCATGCTTCGCGCGCGCGCGGCGCTGCGGCGAGAGCTGGCGGGTCTTGAACGCAATGTCCGTCAACTCTCCCAGGAAGATCCGGTCTGTCGTCGGCTGATGTCGATGCCCGGGATCGGCGCCGTCGTGGCGTTGACCTATCGATCCGCTGTCGATGATCCCGCCCGCTTCACATCCTCGAAGAAGGTCGGACCATGGGTCGGCCTGACGCCGTCTCGCAACCAGTCGGGCGAGCGCGACATCTCGGGCGGGATCACCAAGGCAGGCGACGTCAACCTTCGACGCGCGCTGTGCCAGGCCGCAACCGTCATGATGCATCGTGGACGGGCGAGCTGGCTGCGAACCTGGGCGGCAAAACTTGCGCGCCGTCGGGGTGCCAAGCGCGCGATGGTTGCGCTGGCCCGCCGCATCGCCGTGATCCTGCACCGGATGTGGAAGGATGACACCGACTTCCGTTTTGACATTCCCGTGCTTCATGCCGGCTGAAGACACAGATTCCAGACTGCTGCCCGCCTGATCGCGGGCCTTCGAGGTCCCCACGGGACGCGGTTCCGGTGATGCCGTGCTCAGGACTGATGCCGATCGTATCGAGCACGCCAATGAGATGGGCACATCGGAATTGCATTGAACCAGCATCATGTTGGCAGCCACAGCGCTGACCACGGACCGAAGCATGCACCCGGGTCGATCTCAGGCGAAGGCTGCCGAACAGGGTTTTTTCCAATAAAGGGGCGAGCAGGGAGGCTGGGCGAGCATCACGTTGGACAGGTCTATCTGTTTAACCCGCCCCCTCCGCCGGAAGAAACTGAAGTAGCACCAACCTTGTTTGATGAGTAAGCGCCGTCTCCGTCCCATTGGGATTTGGGGTGCGCTTGGGAGCGCGAGTTGGGTGCGTTGGGGGGCGAGTGCCGGTTAGTGAAGCTCACAATGAGCTCAGCCGGGAGTCCCGGATGTGCTCATTGTGAGGTCTTGGTCGCTGCCGCGTAGGCCCATGGCATCAAGGCGTCTATGTCCTTGTCGAGGTGGCCGGTGGCGATGCTTGTGAAGAGATCGCGCAGGTAGGCGTAAGGCTCCACGTCGTTCAGCTTGCAGGTGCCGATCAGGCTGGCGAAGCGGGCCCAGTTGCGGCCACCCTCGTCGTGGCCGGCGAAGAGCGCATTGCGGCGGTTCA
>JAOTRV010000051.1 GCA_030247575.1 Sulfuritalea sp. | reverse complement strand
AAGGCGCGCAGCGCCGGCCGGAACTAAAACAGCCATTCAGGTTCGTACAGAACCTGAAGCAAAATTTCAGTGCAGGCTAATTTGCGGAACGCAAGTTAAGGCGCGCAGCGCCGGCCGGAACTAAAACTTTGCGTTGAACTCGGCAGGCTGTTGCAGGAGGTGAGGCAATGTACTACAGCACTTCCGCCGCGTGATCGGCCAGCCGCGAGCGTTCGCCGCGCTGCAGGGTCACGTGGCCGGAATGCGTCCAGCCCTTGAAGCGATCCACCACGTAGGTCAGGCCTGAACTGCCTTCGGTCAGGTAGGGCGTGTCGATCTGGGCGATGTTGCCTAGACAAACCACCTTGGTGCCGGGTCCGGCGCGGGTGATCAGCGTCTTCATCTGCTTCGGCGTCAGGTTCTGCGCCTCGTCGATGATGAGGAACTTGTTCATGAAGGTGCGGCCGCGCATGAAGTTGAGCGACTTGATCTTGATCCGGCTGCGGATCAGGTCCATGGTCGCAGCACGGCCCCAGTCGCCGCCGTAAGTGGCGCCGGCATGCGCGCCCGCCGGTGTTTCGGCCGGCTTGTTGAGCACGTCGAGGTTGTCTTCCAATGCGCCCATCCAGGGCGTCATCTTTTCCTCTTCGGTGCCGGGCAGGAAGCCAATGTCCTCGCCGACCGGCACGGTGACGCGCGTGATGATGATCTCGCCGAAGAGCTTGGTCTCCAGCGTCTGCGTCAGGGCGGCGGCCAGGGTCAACAGGGTCTTGCCGGTGCCGGCCTGGCCGAGCAGCGTGACGAAGTCGATCTCTGGGTTCATCAGCAGGTTGAGGGCGAAGTTCTGCTCGCGGTTTCTCGCGGTAATGCCCCATACCGCATTCTTGGCGTGGCTGTAGTCGATCAGTGTCTCGAGTTCCGCCGTCTTGCCGGCGCCTACTCTTACCCACGCCTGCAGCGGCTGGGGGCCTTCCTGCCAGACGAATTCATTGACCAGCAGGTTCGGGCAGAGCGGACCCCTGACGCGGTAATGGGTGCGGCTGTCCTTCTTCCATGACTCCAGGCCCTTGCCGTGGCTGTCCCAGAAATCGGGCGGCAGCTCTCGCGTGCCGGTGTAGAGGAGATCGGTATCCTCCAGCACCTTGTCGTTGAAGTAGTCCTGCGCCTCGAGGCCCATTGCACGGGCCTTGATGCGCATGTTGATGTCCTTGGAGACGAGGATCACCGGTCGCTTGGGAAGCTTCTGGCCCAGATGCATGACCACGCCGATGATCTGGTTGTCGGCCTTGGCGGTCGGCAGCGAAATCGGCAGGACGCCGTTGATGGCTTCGGTCTGGAAGAACAGGTGGCCGGTCGCCAGGTTGCGCGAGGGGCCGCTGAGATCGATGCCGTGGGCCATGTGGTGTTCGGCGCCGGTGACGATTTCGTCGAGGAGGCGGCTGCTCTGGCGCGCATTGCGCGCGACTTCCGACATGCCCTTCTTGTTGGCGTCGAGTTCCTCCAGCGTCATCATCGGCACGTAGATGTCGTGCTCCTCGAAGCGAAACAGGCTCAGGGGGTCGTGCATCAGCACGTTCGTGTCGAGCACGAACAGCTTGGTGGAGGAACTCTTCGGAATCTTGGCGCGCTTGGCGTTCATCAAAGCCTCAAGGCAAAGTGGGCGAGGGTGGGACCATGCTCACGATAGCCAGCCGCCCCGTCGCGGAAGATGAAAGGAAAGGCCCGAATCCGGGCCCTGTTCGCGATTACAGCCGGCGCACGGCTTCCAGCACGGCGGCGGCGTTGCCGTCGGCCTTGGTGGAGCGCCATTCCTGGCGCAGCACGCCGTTGCCGTCGATCAGAAACGTGCTGCGCTCGATGCCGAGCACTTTCTTGCCGTACAGCATCTTGTTCTTGACCACGTCGAACATGCGGCAGAGTACGCCTTCTATGTCGGAAATCAGCTCGAAAGGCAGCCCCAGCTTGGCTTTGAAGCTTTCATGCGACTTCAGTGAGTCGCGCGAGACACCCACCACCACGCAGCCGGCCCCGACGAATTCGTCGTGCAGGTCGCGGAACTGCTGTGCCTGCGTGGTGCAGCCCGGGGTATTGTCCTTCGGGTAGAAATACAGCACCAATGGTTTGCCGCCATGGGCGGAAAGCGTGAACTCGCCGCCGGTGGCGGGCACGGTGAAATCCGGAACATGCAGCCCGAGGGCCGAGGGAACGGGTTTGGTATCGATCATGCAGCTTCCTTCCATGTTGACAGAAACTCCTCGCCCTGCAGCATCAGGCGGCCTGCGCGGCCGGGGATTTCGCCCCGGACCATTTCGTGGCGAGGCAGCAGCGCCGGGTCGAGCGCATCGCGCATCGTGCCCAGCGATACCATTTCGTAGCCCTGTTCGCGCCAGCCTGTCAGCAGGCGCTCCAGGGTATCGCCGAACTTGAGCCCTTCGAGTTCGGCGTGCAGGGTGAAAACGTGGTCGCGACTGCTGGCCCCGGGCGCTGGCTGCGTCGTCAGCCGCAGCAAATGCAGATGAACATTGTCCGGGGTCAGGTCATCGGTGCCGACCAGTTCGTCGAGCGTCGGCAGGGTCGTCGGCAACTGGGGGCAGGCGACGATTTCACCATTCCATACCGGAATGAAAGGGTGCGTTCCGCGGCAGTCGGAGGCCCAGCGGTAGCCGAGCCGCTGCGTCAGACGCAGCGCGTGAGCGTTCATCTGCCAGCCAGCGGCGCCATGGCCCGGCGCCTCGCCGCCGAAGATATCGACATAGCGCCGGTGCGCGCGGCGCATTTCGAGTTCGGTCCAGGCGGCATCGGCCTTTTCGATGCCGTCCTGCCACTTGACGTGATCCCAGCAGTGGATCGCCGTTTCGAATCCGGCCTCGCGCGTGGCGCGCATGATGTCGGCGCCGCGGCGGCCGATGTCCGGGCCGGGCAGCAGGGTGCCGTACATCAGGGTCTTGATGCCGTAGTGCGAGACCACCGAGGTGCGCTGCACCTTTTTCATGAAGCCGGGACGGAAGGCGCGCTTGATCGCACGGCCCGTGTGATCGGGGCCGAGCGAGAAGAGGAAACTCGCGTCGGCGCGCTGGCGACGCAGAATCTCCACCAGGCGCGGCACTCCCTGCAAGGTGCCGCGCCAGGTATCGACATCGATTTTCAGCGCCAGTTTCATCCTGCCCTCGACGGGCCGTCCCTGGAGGGCAGCCGCCCCCCTGTGGCGGGGGTTTTGGCAGGGTTTCGCAAAGCACGCCTTTGTGCCGCCAAAACGGGCGAGCCTTGCAAGGCGAACCCTCCGCGAACCATGCGAGCGTGGGGGGCCATATTGCGCACTCAGTCCATCAAGCTGCGCGCTTCGGCCACGTCGTTGCGATAGGCCTCGAAAATGCTGCGCAGCGCGTCTTCGAACGTGACTTTGGGTTCCCAACCGAGGTCCTGCATGGTGTTGGTGATCTTCGGCACGCGGTGCTGCGTGTCCTGGTAGCCCTTGCCGTAATACTCGCCGGAGGTGGTTTCGAGCACTTTCACCTGGGCTACGCTTGCCGCGTATTCGGGATACTGTTTGGCGAGATCAAGCATCAATGCGGCGAGCTCGCGAATCGAATAGTTGTTCTTCGGGTTGCCGATGTTGTAGATCTTGCCGTTGGCGATGCCGTCCTTGTTGGCTATGATTTTCATCAGGGCGTCGATGCCGTCGGACACATAAGTGAAGGAGCGCTTCTGGGCGCCGCCGTCGACCAGCTTGATCGGCTCGCCGCGCACGATGTGTCCGAGGAACTGGGTGATGACGCGCGAGCTGCCTTCCTTCGGCGTATGGATCGAATCGAGGCCCGGGCCGATCCAGTTGAAGGGACGGAACAGCGTGTACTGCAGGCCTTCCTGCTGGCCGTAGGCGTGGATCACCCGATCCATCATCTGCTTCGCGCAGGAGTAGATCCAGCGCGGCTTGTTGATTGGGCCCAGCACCAGGTTGGAATTCTCGGGATCGAATTCCGGGTCTTGGCTCATGCCATAGACCTCGGAGGTCGACGGGAAGATCACGCGCTTCCTGTACTTGACCGCCTGGCGGATGATCGGCAGGTTGGCTTCGAAGTCGAGTTCGAAGACGCGCAACGGCTCCTTGACATAGGTGGCCGGCGTGGCGATGGCCACCAGCGGCAGGATCACGTCGCATTTCCTGACGTGGTACTCGATCCACTCCTTGTTGATCATGATGTCGCCTTCGAAGAAATGAAAGCGCGGGTTCTGCATCAGCTCGGTGACACGCTCGGAGTTCATGTCCATGCCATAGACCTCCCAGTCGGTCGTATTCAGGATGCGCTGGGAAAGGTGGTGGCCGATGAAGCCATTGACGCCGAGGATGAGGATCTTCTTCATGAGAGGGAAAGTGCCGGGGTTCCAAAAATTGCGTTGATCTGGTTATCCGCTGAAGATGCGGCCAGCGGCGAACCTTCCAATTCTACCGCGAGCAGGCGCAAAAGCCGCCCATCGCCGCATTCGGCATACAGATGCCCGTTGCGTACGAACAGGGTCGGACAGCCGCCGCAGGGGCTGGTTTCACCCGTCGGATGCAGGGAGCGGAGCACCTTGAGCCGGCCCCTGGCGGTGTCGGAAAAGGCGCCCGGATAGGGGGGCGCGACCGCGCGGATCAGGTTATGCACCTCCGCCGCGGGCCGGGTCCAGTCGATGCGGCCGTCTTCGGCACGGCGGCCACCGAAATAGCTGCCCGCAGCGAGGTCTTGCGGCTTTGCCTTGGCACGACCGGCCAGCAGGTCGGGCAGCACGCGGTCGAGCGCCATTTCGGCCGCCAGCGTGACCTTGTTGAATACCTCGAAGGCCGTGTCGTCGGGCAGGATCGGCACCGCCTGTTGCGCGACGATGCCGCCGGCGTCCGGCTTTTCGACCATCCGGTGCAGGCTGGCGCCGGTTTCCCGTTCGCCATGAATGATTGCCCAATTCACCGGCACGCGGCCGCGGTATTTGGGCAGCAGCGAGCCGTGCATGTTCCATGCGCCGTGTTTCGGCAGGGCCAGCAGCGGCGCTTTCAACATCAGCCGGTAGTAGAAGGAAAACAGGAAGTCCGGTTGCAGCGCGGCGAGTTCGGCGACCACCGCGGGATCGTTGGGGTCCTCGGGCGCGATCACCGGGATGTCGTGACGTGCCGCGAGTTCGGCGACGCTGTCGAACCAGATGGTCTCGGTCGGGCTGTCGGTGTGGGTGACGACGCGAACCACATCGACGCCATGCGCCAGCAGCACGGACAGGCAGCGCACGCCCACGTTGTGGTAGGCAAAGACAATGGCCTTGCTCATGAGGATGCCTGGTCGTTCTGCTCCAGAATGGCCTCGACCAGATAGCGCGGCCGGTGGCGAACCTGCTGGTAGATGCGGCCGATGTATTCGCCGAGCAGTCCGATGCCGAACAGCGCCAGGCCGATCAGGAAGAACATCAGTGCGAACAGGGTGAACAGCCCCTCGGCTTCCGGACCGATGAGCAGGCGTCGCACGATCAGCAGGACGAACAGTGCCGCCGAGCCGAGCGAGACGAGGATGCCGAGCATCGAAAACCACTGCAGCGGCACCAGCGAAAAGCCGGTCATCAGGTCGAAGTTGAGCCGGATCAGGCTGTAGAGCGAATATTTCGATTCGCCGGCAGCGCGTTCCTCATGCTCGACCACCACTTCGGCGGGGCTGCGGGCGAAGGTATAGGCCAGCGCCGGGATGAAGGTGGCAACTTCCTTGCAGCTGTTGATGGCATTCACCACACTGCGCGAATAGGCGCGCAGCATGTTGCCCTGGTCGGTGATCTTGATCCGGGTGATTTTCTCGCGCAGCCGGTTCATCGCCTTCGAGGCCCAGGTGCGGAACAGGCTGTCCTGGCGCTTGCGTCGGATGCTGCCGACGTAGTCGTGGCCTTCGCGCATTTTCGCGACCAGCCTGCCGATTTCCTCTGGCGGGTTTTGCAGGTCGGCATCCAGCGTGACAATGATGTCGCCGCGGCAGTGTTCGAAGCCGGCCATGATGGCCATGTGCTGGCCGGCGTTGGCAGAAAAAAGGATGACGCGGGTGACGTCGGGGCGCGCCTCGAACTGCTGACGCAGGATCGCCGCCGAGCGGTCGCGGCTGCCGTCATTGACGAAGACAATCTCGTAGCTTTCGCCCAATGCGTCGAGCGCCGGATAGAGGCGGGCGAACAGCGTGGCGAGCGTGGCTTCCTCGTTGTAGACGGGGATGACGACGGACAGGTTCGGTGGTCTCATGCAGTCTCCGACAGGCTTGCGCGCAGCGCCGTGCAGACGCGGTCGATGTCGCCATCCAGCATTGCGGGGAAAAGCGGCAGGGTGAGGGTGCGGCGGCCGATGTCCTCGGCGCGGGGGAAATCGCCCGCTTTGAAACCCAGCGCGCGATAGAGCGAGAACAGGTGCAGCGCCGGGTAATGCACGCCGACGCCGATGTTGCGCTGTTTCATCTCTGCCACGAATTTTCCGCGATCGACGCCTTCGGGCAGCAAGACCTGGAACATGTGCCAGTTGCTGTTGCTGAAATCGGCTACAGGCAGTTCGAGCCCGAGCGCCGGATCGATGCGGTCGAAGTATTGGCGGGCGAGTTCGCGCCGGCGGGCGGTGAAGGCTTCGAGATGCTTCATCTGGCCCAGTCCGATGGTGGCGGCGATGTCGGTCATGTTGAACTTGCCGCCCAGTACATCGACATCCATGCCGCCGTCGGGAGAGCGCCGTACCCCTTGCAGGCGCAGGCGCTCGCAGAGGCCGCTGTCGATGTCGGCCGGCAGCACCAGGGCGCCGCCCTCGGCGGTGGTGAGGTTCTTGTTGGCGTGAAAGCTGAAGGAGACGAAGTCGCGCTGCTCGCCGAACGAGGCGCCGATGCGGCGGCCCCTCCACGAGGCGCCGAAGGATTGCGCTGCGTCCTCGATCACGCGGAGATTGTGTTTGCGGGCGATGGCGTAGAGTCGTTCGCGGTCCACTGGCAGGCCGGCAAGGTCCACCGGGATGATGGCCTTGGCCTGCGGCGTGATGGCCGCTTCGAGCAGATCGAGATCGATGTTGCGGGTCACGGGATCGACATCGACGAACACCGGCGTGGCGCCGACCTCCAGAATCACGTTGGCGGTGGCGACCCAGGTCAGCGGCGTCGTGATCACCGTGTCGCCGGCGTCTACTCCTGCGAGGCGCAGCGCGACTTCGAGGGTGGCCGTTCCCGAATTGAAAACGCGCACCTGGCGGCCGCCGCAGTACTCGGACAGCGCTTTCTCGAAGGCCAGCACCTGCGGGCCGCTGGTAATCCAGCCGGAGCGCAGCACCTGCGCCACCGCGGCGATGGTTTCGTCGTCGATCGACGGGCGCGTAAACGGCAGGAACGGCTCGCTCATGACCTTGCCACCAGGAACACGCCGACGACGATGAAGCCGATGCCCAGCAGCTTCTGCGCCGCCAGGGGTTCGCCGAACCATTGCCAGGCGACGAAGGCGTTGATCACGTAGCCGATCGACAGCATTGGATAGGCGATCGAGACGGGAACCCTCGACAACGCCATGATCCAGAGTACCAGGCTCACCGCGTAGCAGGCCATGCCGCCCATGATGAAGGGCTGAAAGGCCAGCTTGAGACCGACCGGAACAATGTTGTCGGCATGGAACTCGAAATGTCCGACGGCGT
This sequence comes from Sulfuritalea sp., assembly GCA_030247575.1. Lineage (GTDB taxonomy): Bacteria > Pseudomonadota > Gammaproteobacteria > Burkholderiales > Rhodocyclaceae > Sulfuritalea. The sequence goes on along the minus strand of JAOTRV010000051.1, from coordinate 8,326 downwards.
TGGTGCCGGCCTTGAGGAAGAGTTGCGCGGCCGCGTTCAGCAACACGCCGGCCAGCACCAGGGAGAAGCTGACGGCGTTCATCTCAAGGCTTCCTGACGATGACGCGGCGCGTGTCGCGGATGACTTCGGTCATGGGCAATCCTTTCTTGTTCAGTTCCTGCCAGGTGGCCGGCGACATCAGCGCCCAGGCGGCGGGCGCCGCATTCCATGCCGTTTCGAAGGCGGCGAGGTCCGCGATGAACTTTTGCGGCTCCTGACTGATGCCGAAGCCGAGTTCGTCGCGATAGGCGACCATGGTCGTGGTGCGCTTCAGGTAGAACTGCAGGGTCTGGTCGTAAGTATCCACGCTGAAGAAGGGCGCGCCAGGCGGGATCTGCGGGCGGATCGCCGCCGCCACGTCGTGCGCGGAATTGACCGAACCCAGGCTGTCGTGACCCAGCAGGAAGCCCTGGCCGAAGGCGAAGCCGCCGAATGCCAGCGTGCATACGGCACCCACGCTGCGTCCCTGCCGTCCCAGCCAGAACGCCGCGATGCCGGCCAGTAGCAGGGCGGCGGCTCCCGCATACAGCCACGGCTGATACGCCTCGTAGAGCGCGACCGGAGCCTTTTCGTTGGCAAAGCGGGTGACGTGGGGCACCAGGAACAGGCTGGCGCCGCCGATGACGATCGCCGGCAGGGCATGCCATTCGACGCGGCGGGATGCGGCATAGCCCGCCAGATGCAGACCGATCAGCGCGGCGAGCGCGGGAAAAATCGGCAGGATGTAAGAGGCCAGTTTGGAACTCGAGACCGAAAAGAAGACGAAGACCAGCACGGCCCAGACCAGCAGGAAGCGCTGCGGCTGGAAGCGGCGGCCCGCTTCGCGCCGGAAACCCGCGACCATCCCCGGCAGCAGGCTGCCGAGCCAGGGCAGCATGCCCAGCAGCAGGATCGGGATGAAGTACCACATCGGCTGGTAGCGGCCGTGGGCCTTGGTCAGGAAACGCTCGAAATGCTCGTGGATGAAAAAGAAATGCGCGAACTCGGGATTGGCCAGCGACACCGCGATGAACCAGGGTGCCGTGATGGCCAGCAGGATCAGCAGGCCGCGGAACGGGCGGATGCGCAGGATGAACCCCCAGTCGCGCTGCCAGACGGCATAGGCGACCACGGTGGCGGCCGGCAACACCAGGCCGATCAGGCCCTTGGAGAGCACGGCCAGCGCCAGCAGCACCCAGGCGGCGTCCTGCCAGCGCCGGCTTTCACGCGAATCGTCACGCAAACTCGCATCGTCGCGCTGGCCGAGGCACAGGGCGAACACCGCCGCGGCGAGAAAGAAGCTGACTCCCATGTCCAGCGTATTGACGTGGCCGATGACATTCCACAGCACGCTGCCGGCGAGGACCGCGCCGGCGATCACTCCGGCCTGGGGGCCGAATAGTCGCGCCGCGGCGAATGCCGTGAACAGCACACCGAGGAAGCCGGTGAGCGCCGGCCAGAGCCTGGCGGTCCAGTGATGCTCGCCGAATGCGGTGAAGGCCGCGGCCGTGGCCCAGTATTGCAGCGCCGGCTTTTCGAAGTACTTGATGCCGTTCAGGCGCGGCGTCAGCCAGTCGCCGGTGGCGACCATCTCGCGCGGAATTTCCGAATAGCGGCCCTCGTCGGGGTTGATCAGGCGGCGGTACTCCAGCGTGCCGAACCAGACCAGCGCAAAGATCAGGATCAGGGCCAGCAAAGGCCCGCGGCGCAGTTCGATGATTTCTCTCATTCGACGATCAATGCCGCGGCCACGTCGCGTCCTTCGGCCATGAGGATGTTGTAGGTGCGGCAGACGGCGAAGCTGTCCATCACTTCGACGCCCATCTGTCGCTCGATCAGCGGGCGCAGCAGGACGGGAGCGGGAAAGCGCTGGCGTGCTCCGGTTCCCAGCAGCACGATGGGGCACGCCAGTTCGGCGACTGCGCCGAGATCGGCCTCGGTCAGGGCGTCGAAGGAAGCGGGCGGCCAGTCTTCCACCATGCGTCGCGGCGTCAGGAGAAAGCTCCTGGTCAGTCTGCGCCCATTCACGGCGATGTATCCGGCATCGTAGGCGGTGATCGCAAGCAGGCCGGCGGTGACAGTGGAATGCAGCTTCATTCGGGGCGCGGGTTTGGCAGCTGGTGCCGGCAAAGGACGAAGTGGGGCGGGAGTGCCTGAAAGCCGCATCAAATCTGGATTTGCGGTGCAGCATGGGCTTGGGTAACATTATACATTTACCGTTGCCGCCCGTCCCGGTCGGCATCACGCAGAAAGGACGGTTGCTCATGCAGCCCGTAACAAAATCCGCCAAGCTCGCCAACGTCTGCTACGACATTCGCGGGCCCGTGCTCGCCCGGGCCAAGCAGATGGAAGAGGAAGGCCACAAGATCATCAAGCTGAACATCGGCAACCTCGCCGCGTTCGGCTTCGATTCGCCCGAAGAGATCCAGCAGGACATGATCCGCAACCTGCCCGGGGCGGCCGGCTACGTCGATTCCAAGGGCATTTTCTCGGCGCGCAAGGCGGTGATGCATTACTCGCAGCAGAAGCACATCAAGAGCGTGACCATCGAGGACATCTACATCGGCAACGGCGTCTCGGAGCTGATCGTGATGGCGATGAACGCCCTGCTCGACAACGGCGACGAAGTGCTGCTGCCCGCTCCCGACTACCCGCTGTGGACAGCGGCCGTGAGCCTCTCCGGCGGCACGCCGCGACACTACCTGTGCGACGAGGGCGCCGGCTGGCTGCCCGATCTGGACGACATTCGCGCCAAGATTTCGCCCAATACGCGGGCCATCGTCATCATCAACCCCAACAATCCGACCGGGGCCGTGTATCCGGACGCCGTGCTCAAGGAAATCGTCGAGATCGCCCGGCAGAACGACCTGATCATCTATGCCGACGAGGTCTATGACAAGGTCCTCTACGACGGGGTGACCCATACCTCGATCGCCTCCCTCTCGGAGGACGTGCTGACCATCACCTTCAACGGCCTGTCGAAGAACTATCGCTCCTGCGGCTATCGCGCTGGCTGGATGATCGTTTCAGGCGAAAAGAAGCATGCCCGCGACTATATCGACGGCCTCGACATGCTGGCTTCCATGCGCCTGTGCGCCAACGTGCCGGGGCAGTGGGGCATCCAGACGGCTCTCGGCGGTTACCAGAGCATCGACGACCTGGTGGCGCCGGGCGGGCGCATGTGCCGCCAGCGCGACGTGGCCCACGAACTGATCACTGCGATCCCGGGCGTCACCTGCGTCAAGCCCAAAGCCACGCTGTACATGTTTCCGCGCCTCGATCCGAAGATGTACCCGATCACGGACGACCAGGAGTTCATCGCCGAACTGCTGGTGGCGGAAAAGGTGCTGCTGGTGCAGGGCACGGGCTTCAACTGGCCGCATCCCGATCACTTCCGCCTGGTCTTCCTGCCGCACGAGGACGACCTGCGCGAGGCCATCGGCCGCATCGCCCGCTTCCTCGAAGGTTATCGCAAGCGCTATGGCAATTGAGTTTCCGGTAGTCGAGGTGACGGGCAAGGATGGCAGCGTGGTCGAGTCGTCGTGGCTCGCCCGCGCCGAGCCGGTGCACCGCCAGCTGCGCAGCGGCTTGCCCGCCGATTACGTCGGGCGTCTGCGCGCGGTGTTCGCCAACGGCGCACGCATGAGCGTGGCCACCGAACAGGCGGCGGTGCGGGGTGTCGCGGTGTGGCGGGTGATCGAGAACACCTATGAGGGTCGCCGGCTCTATGTCGACGACCTGGTGACCGACGAGGCGCATCGCTCGCGGGGCGTCGGCAGGACATTGCTTCATCATCTGGAACGACATGCACGGAACCTGCAGTGCGATGTGCTGGCGCTCGATTCGGGAACCCAGCGCACCGATGCGCATCGCTTCTACTTTCGCGAAGGCATGGTGATCCCATCCTTCTGCTTCAGGAAAAATTTGAAATGAAACCCATCAATGTAGGACTCCTCGGCATCGGCACCGTCGGTGGCGGTACTTTCAACGTTCTCGCGCGCAACGAAGCCGAGATTACGCGCCGCGCCGGACGTCCGATCCGCATCACCAAGGTGGCGGACAAGAATCTGGATCTGGCGCGCCAGGTGGCGGCCGGCCGCGCCGACGTGACGGACGATGCCGTTGCGGTGGTGACCGATCCCGAGATCGACATCGTCGTCGAACTGATCGGCGGCTACGGCATCGCCAAGGAACTGGTGCTGAAGGCCATCGCCAACGGCAAGCACGTGGTGACGGCGAACAAGGCGCTGCTCGCGGTGCACGGCAACGAGATATTCGCTGCGGCGCACGAAAAGGGCGTCATGGTCGGCTTCGAGGCGGCGGTGGCCGGCGGCATTCCGATCATCAAGGCGCTGCGCGAAGGCCTCTCGGCCAACCGCATCCAGTGGATCGCCGGCATCATCAACGGCACCACCAACTTCATCCTGTCCGAGATGCGCGACAAGGGCCTGGCCTTCGATGTCGTGCTCAAGGAGGCGCAGCGCCTGGGCTATGCCGAGGCCGATCCCACCTTCGACATCGAGGGCATCGACGCCGCGCACAAGATCACCATCCTGTCGGCGCTGGCCTTCGGCATTCGCATGCAGTTCGACAAGGCTCACGTCGAGGGCATCAGCCGGCTCGACGCCGACGACATCAAGTACGCCGAGCAGCTGGGCTACCGCATCAAGCTGCTGGGCATCACGCGGCGGCGCCCGGAGGGCGTCGAGCTGCGCGTGCACCCGACGCTGATTCCGGCCAAGCGACTGATCGCCAATGTCGAAGGCGCGATGAACGCCGTGCTGGTGCAGGGCGACGCCGTCGGCGCCACGCTGTACTACGGCAAGGGCGCCGGCGCCGAGCCCACCGCCTCGGCGGTGATCGCCGACCTGGTCGATGTGACGCGCATGCATACGGCCGATCCCGAGCATCGCGTGCCGCATCTGGCCTTCCAGCCCGATGCGCTGGAAGATACGCCGATCCTGCCCCTGTCCGAAGTGGAGACCAGCTACTACCTGCGCCTGCGCGTTGAAGACAAGCCGGGCGTGCTGGCCGACATCACGCGCATCCTCGCCGACCAGCAGATTTCCACCGCCGCCATGATCCAGCGCGAACCGGGCGAAGGCGAAGACCAGACCGACATCATCATGCTGACCCACATCACGCGCGAAAAGAATGTCGATGCGGCGATCGCGAAGATCGAGGCACTGCCGGTGGTGAAGAAGAAGGTGATCCGGTTGCGCATGGAAGAGCTGGGCTGACATGAAATACATCTCGACACGCGGCGGCGCGCAGCCGCAGGAGTTCTGCGACATCCTGCTCGGCGGCCTCGCGCCGGATGGCGGGCTATACCTTCCCGAGTCCTATCCGCAGGTGGCCGACCGGCTCGACGAATGGCGCGGCCTGTCATATGCCGAACTGGCTTTTGAAATTCTGTCGCTCTACATCACCGACATTCCGCCGGCGGACCTGAAGGCCATCTGCGACAAGACTTACACGGCGCAGACTTATCGCTGGTGCCGTCCCGGCCGCAGTGCGTCCGATATTGTGCCGCTGACGTCGCTGGAGCCGGACTTCCATCTGCTGGAACTGTCCAACGGGCCGACCCTGGCCTTCAAGGACATGGCCATGCAACTGCTCGGCAACCTGTTCGAGTATGTGCTGGACCAACGCAATGAAACCATCAACATTCTCGGCGCAACCTCGGGCGATACCGGATCGGCGGCGGAATACGCGATGCGCGGCAAGCACAATGTGCGCGTCTTCATGCTCTCGCCGGAAGGAAAAATGAGCGCCTTCCAGCGTGCACAGATGTACTCGCTGCAGGATGCGAACATTTTCAACATCGCCGTGCGCGGCATGTTCGACGACGCCCAGGACATCGTCAAGGCGGTCTCCAACGATGCCGGGTTCAAGGCGAAGTACAAGATCGGCGCGGTGAATTCGATCAACTGGGCGCGCGTCGCGGCGCAGATCGTGTATTACTTCAAGGGCTGGTTCGAAGCCACCCGGTCCAACGGCGAGAAGGTGGCGTTCTGTGTGCCCTCGGGCAACTTCGGCAACATCTGCGCCGGCCATATCGCGCGCATGATGGGCCTGCCGATCTCCCGCCTGGTGCTGGCCACCAACGAGAACGACGTGCTTGACGAGTTCTTCCGCAGCGGCGTCTACCGGCCGCGGACGACGGCGGAGACGCACGTCACCTCGAGCCCGTCGATGGACATTTCGAAGGCGTCGAATTTCGAGCGTTTCGTTTTCGACCTGGTCGGCCGCGACGCGGCCACGGTGCGTGAACTGTGGCGCGAGGTCGATGCCGGCGGCAGCTTCAGCCTGGCCGGCGGTCCGTTCGCCGCCAAGGTGGCGGATTACGGTTTCGTCTCCGGCTGCAGTTCACACGCCGATCGCCTGGCGACGATACGCGATGTCTGGGAGCGTTACGGCTTGATGATCGACACGCATACGGCCGACGGGATCAAGGTGGCGCGGGAGCGCCGGGTTGAGGGCGAGGCGATGGTCTTGCTGGAGACTGCCCAACCGGTCAAATTCGCCGAGACGATACGCGAAGCCCTGGGCCGCGATCCGGTGCGGCCGGTGGAACTCGAGGGTCTGGAAAACCTGCCGCAGCGGGTCGAACTGGTTGATGCGAAGGTGGATCAGATCAAGGGCATCATCATCCGCGAATGCTGATGCGGTGCGGCGGGCGGCGCTGACGGAAGTTCCCGAAGGGACGCACCGCGCTGGCGCCGGCGGAACGGCGCCCGGCGCCTGAAAATTACAAATAGATAACCGCCGGGAATACCGTGATGGCCAGCACCAGTATCAGCCATTCCAGATTGTGGCGTGCCAGAAATCCCGTGAAATGCATGACCAGCACAACGATGGCGAGGATGTAGTACAGGATGAAGAGCATTTTATTCTCCGTCGGCGGCATCCATTCGAGGAAATCAGAAGCAGATGCCGATAGGCCAGTTTTGCAAAGATTCTAGCATCATTGGCCGCTTGTCAAGTTCAGGCTCGCGGGTTTTAGTTTGAACGGAATTTCCTGCCCGCGCCGTGCCCGCGTGCCGCGGAATGCGGCCTGTGCGCGGGCATCCAGCGCCTGTGCGACAGGCTTGCCGCCGCGTCCGCTGCCGCCGATCATCAGCGCCTGACCACCGCTCACCGCGATGCCGACGACCTCGTCGCTTTTCACCAGGTCGATCAGCATCAAGCCTTTGCCCTTGGCCATTTCCTTGAGTTCCGCGAGCGGGAAGATCAGCAGCCGGCCGCCCTGGGTCAGTACGGCAACGCTGTCCCCGGCGAGCGGCGCCGGCGGTAGCGGCTTCTCCCCCTTGTCCAGCGTCAGGAAGGCCTTGCCGGCCTTGTTGCGCGCCACCATGTCGGCCACGCTGGCGACGAAGCCGTAGCCCATCGAACCGGCCACCAGATACTTGCTCTCGGGCGCGGCGGTGATGGCCAGCGCCAGCTTGCTGCCTTCCTGAAAGTCGATCATGGTGTTCAGCGGTGCGCCGTCGCCGCGCCCGCCCGGCAGGTCGGAGACCTTCACGCTGTAGCTGCGGCCGTTGCCGTCGATCACGATCAGCGGCCAGACGGTGCGCGTCTCGGCCACCATCCAGGGAAAGTCGCCGGTCTTGTAGGTGATGCCGGCCGGGTCGATGCCGTGGCCCTGGCGCGAGCGCACCCAGCCGTTCTTCGAGATGATCACTGTCACGGGTTCGTCGGGCACGGCGATTTCACCTTGCGAGATCGGCGTCACGGCCTCCATCAGGGTGCGCCGCTCATCGCCGAAGCGCTTGGCATCCTCGGCGATTTCCTTCTGGATCAGCCGGGTCATTTCGCTCTTCGAGTCGAGCAGCTTGTTGAGCTGACCGTGCTCGGTGCGCAGGTCGCCGAGTTCCTTTTCGATGCGGATGCCTTCGAGCCGCGCCAGCTGGCGCAGGCGGATTTCGAGGATGTCCTCGGCCTGGAGTTCGGTCAGGCCGAAGCGCGCCATCAGGTCAGGCTTGGGCTCGTCGGATTCGCGGATGCAGCGGATCACCTTGTCGATGTTGAGAAAGACCGCCATGCGGCCTTCGAGGATGTGGATGCGGCGTTCGACCTCGGCCAAGCGGTGGCGACTGCGGCGCTCGACCGTGGCGAAACGGAAGGCGATCCATTCGTGGAGGATGGTCAGCAGGTTCTTCTGCTGCGGCCGCCCGTCACGGCCGACCATGGTCAGGTTCACCGAGACGCTGGATTCGAGGCTGGTGTGCGCCAGCAGCACGGCCATGAACTCGTCCTGCGGGATGCGCGAACTCTTGGGTTCGAGCATGATGCGCACCGCCTGCT
>JAOTRV010000050.1 GCA_030247575.1 Sulfuritalea sp. | reverse complement strand
AGCGCGATGAGTGACAGCGTTGAAGTGAAAGTCCCCGACATCGGCGACTTCAAGGATGTGCCGGTCATCGAAGTGCTGGTCAAGGTCGGCGACACGGTCAAGGCCGAGGATTCGCTGATCACCCTGGAATCGGACAAGGCGACCATGGACGTGCCCTCGCCGGTCTCCGGCGTGGTGACCGAAGTGAAGGTCAAGGTCGGCGACAAGGTGGCCGAAGGCACGCTCGTCGCGCTGATCGCCGGCGCCGAAGTCGACGCCGGCAATAACGTCGGCGCTGGCGCTGCGGCGACCAAGGCCGCCGCCGTGCCGCCAGCGTCGACTCCCGCGCCAGCCCCCGTTGCCGCTGCCGGAAAATTCGCCGGCAAGGCCGATCTCGAATGCGAAATGCTGGTGCTCGGCGCCGGCCCCGGCGGCTATTCGGCGGCGTTCCGCGCCGCCGACCTCGGCATGAAAACCGTCATCGTCGAACGCTACGCGACATTGGGCGGCGTCTGCCTCAATGTCGGCTGCATTCCCTCGAAGGCGCTGCTGCATGTCGCCGCCGTGATGGAGGAGGCCGAGCATGCGAGCGACCTGGGCGTCAGCTTTGCAGTGCCGAAGGTCGATCTCGACAAGCTGCGCGCGCACAAGGAAAAAGTGGTCGGCAAGCTGACCGGGGGACTGACCGGCATGGCCAAGGCACGCAAGGTCGAGACCGTGCGCGGCTACGGCCACTTCCTCGACGCCAATCATCTGGAAGTCGAGGAGACCACCGGCGCAGCGCAGGACAAGAGCGGCGCGAAAAAGGTGATCCGCTTCCAGAAGTGCATCATCGCCGCCGGCAGCGCGGCCTTCCACCTGCCCTTCATCCCGCGCGACCCGCGCATCGTCGATTCCACCGGCGCGCTGGAGCTGCGCTTCTTGCCGAAAAAGATGCTGGTCATTGGCGGCGGCATCATCGGCCTCGAAATGGCCACGGTGTATTCGACGCTGGGTGCGAAAGTCGATGTCGTCGAAATGCTCGACGGCCTGATGCAGGGCCCGGATCGCGACCTGGTCAAAGTCTGGGAAAAGCAGAATGCGAAGCGCTTCGACAAGCTGATGCTGAAGACCAAGACCGTCGCCGTTGACGCGAAGCCCGACGGCCTCTGGGTCAAGTTCGAAGGCGCAGATGGGCAAACTCAGGCACCCGCCGACGCGCAGCGCTACGACATGATCCTGCAGTCCGCCGGACGCGCGCCGAACGGCAAGAAGATCGGCGCCGATCAGGCGGGTGTCGTGGTCAACGAGCGAGGCTTCATCCCGGTGGACAGCCAGATGCGCACCAACGTGCCGCACATCTTCGCCATCGGCGACATCGTCGGCCAGCCGATGCTGGCGCACAAGGCGGTGCATGAGGCGCACGTCGCGGCCGAGGCGGCGGCAGGGCAGAAGAGTCATTTCGATGCGACCGTGATTCCCGGTGTCGCCTATACGCATCCCGAAGTGGCTTGGGTCGGCGTCGGCGAGGACGAAGCGAAGAAGGCCGGACGCAAGGTCAGCGTCGCCAAATTCCCCTGGGCCGCGTCGGGCCGGGCGATCGCCAACGGTGCCGAGTACGGCTTCACCAAGCTGGTGTTCGATGACAGTGATGGCAACGGCGCCCATCGCGTGATCGGCGGCAGCATCGTCGGCCCCAATGCCGGCGACATGATCGGCGAAATCGCGCTGGCCATCGAGATGGGCGCCGATGCGGTGGATATCGGCAAGACCATCCATCCGCATCCGACCCTGGGCGAAACCATCGGCATGGCGGCCGAGGTGGCGCACGGCTCCTGCACCGACCTGCCGCCGATGCGCAAGAAATGAGCTGATCAGAGGTACACTGCCCGGTACTGTGTTCAACAAGCTCATCTCGCGGCTCCAGGACAAGAAAAAGGCGTCGGGCCATCCGCTGGCTTCGGACGCGGGTCTGAATGCGCTGATGGCCGGCATTCCCGAGTCGGATCCGCGACGCCTGCTGTTCGATATCGACGAATGGCTTGCCGGCATGGAGGCCACCGTGCAGGAGATCGGTCCGACGCTGGCCTTGCGTGCACTGGCCCGGCTCGACCAGTTCTCCCGTCCCGGTGCGCGGCATCTGCTGTCGCGCTATCTTTCCATCGGCGAACGCGAATATCTGACGGATTCGGCCTGGTCGTCGCTTGAGACGCATGCGGAACATCAGTTCCGCTGTTACCGCTCCTTCCTGACCGAGTCGATGGAACTGGCCACCGACGACGACAGAGTCCGCATGGCGCGCTGCGCGGTGCGGGCATTGATGGCCTGGACTTTGCGCAAGAAGCTGCAGCACTTCCGCTATCGCACGCCGGCGGCGGAGCTTTGGCAGGATGCGCACGAATTGCTGCGGTTGCTGGGGCGTCTGGGCCTGATGAGAACCCGCGTTGCTCCCTACCGCAACGAGGAACAGACGACGCCGCTGGGCGAGTACCTGATAGGCCTCTACCTCGAGCTTGCGCCGATCGGCAATCTCGTGCCGCAGCAAGTCGAATTCGTCGAGAACATCCTGCGCAATTGCGATGGCATGGAATTGAACCCGCAGCCCAATGAAAAGAGCACGCACAGTATCGACCTCTCGGTCGCGAAGGGGCCGCAGCGGCTGAAGCCGGGCGAACCGGCAGTCAAGGGCCGGCATTTTTGCTCCGTGCTGAAGTTGCGCGGCTCCCTGATGGGGCTGGCGGCGCAGTTGAAGAAGACAGAAGGGACTCCCCTGTGGCTGGGGCAGTTGCCTGCCAGCCGAAAGCAGATCGAAAGCGCCATTCCGATCCTGATGACCTACTGGGCGCCGGCGCCGCCGAAGCGGGGCAAGGACCGGACCGGCAAGAAGAGCGAGTTGCGCGTCATGCTCGGCTTCGGGCTTGCCCGGCGCATGATCGCCGCGGCGCATTTTGCCCGCATGGGTCGTTCCTTCGAATATCGGGGCAACGATTTCGAGCGGATCACGCGGCAGTTCGACGAGACCCGATTCGGTACCGTCGCCGTCAAGGACGAAGCCGCCGGGAGTGCGGCGGGCGTACCCGCAGCGGCGGAGCCTGTCAGCCCGATGGAGATTCTGCGCCGGCTGGAAACGGCTGGTGACCAGGCGCAAATGGAACGCTGGACGCAGGTCGATAGCAGCGCCACCGGCATCGGCGTTCTGGTGCCTGCGGTGCTGCCGCGTCACCGCATCGGGCTGCTGATCTGCTTTCGCGAAGCGGACGGACTGGATTGGCGCATGGGTTTGATTCGTCGTATCGGGCGCGATGCCGCGAATCGTCCCGGGATCGGGATCGAAACCCTGGCGTGGCCATCGCTTAGCGCCCTGGCGAAGCCGATCGTAGAGGAAACCGCATGGACCGGGACGGTGGATGGCGGCGGCCATGGCTGGTCGGACGCTATCATCGTTCACCGGGACGGCAGGGAACTCATTTTGCCGGCAAACACTTTTGTCGCCGGCATGGATGTTGATGTACGCAGCGAAGCAGGACTTTGGCGGCTGCGGTTCGAGTCATTGCTCGACCGCGGGCCGGACTATGACCGGATCGAATTTACCCGTATTTCCTGAAGGATCTCATGACACAGGACGAACTGAAGCAGGCCGTCGCGCGCGCGGCGAGGGATTACGTGGCGGACCGGCTGCCGGTCGGAGCGATTCTGGGAGTCGGCACCGGCTCCACGGCGAATTTCTTCATCGACGAGATCGCCGCGATCAAGGACCGCATCGGCGGCGCCATCGCCAGTTCTGAAGCGACGGCGAAGCGGCTTCAAGGCCACGGCATCCGTGTGCTCGACCTCAACGGCATCGACTCCATCGGCATATACGTCGATGGCGCGGACGAGATTGATCCCGGCATGGCCATGGTGAAGGGCGGCGGTGGCGCGCTGACGCGCGAGAAAATCGTGGCGGCGGTGGCAACGACCTTCGTCTGCATCTGCGACGCGTCGAAAAGGGTGCCGGTCATGGGCCGCTTTCCGCTGCCGGTGGAAGTGATTCCCATGGCCAGCGCCTATGTCGCTCGCGAGCTGGCCAAGCTGGGCGGCAAGCCGAAAGTGCGCGAAGGCATGGTCACCGACAACGGCAACCTGATCCTCGACGTTCATGGCCTGTCGATCACCGACCCGGTCGGGCTCGAAGCGCACATCAACCAGATCGTCGGCGTCGTCACCAACGGCCTGTTCGCGCAGCGCGGCGCGGACGTATTGCTGCTCGCCGCGGCCGATGGCGTACAGACCTACACGCGCTGAAATAATTCGTTCACATGCCTTCGTTATAGTGCCAGGATTGCAGACAGGAGTGGCGGCATGAATCAGGAACACATCAGCCGGCAGTTTGATGCCGATCTCGAAGGCTTGCGCACGCGCGTGCTGGCGATGGGCGGCCTCGTCGAGCAGCAATTGATCCGCGCCATGCAGGGCCTGAAATCGGGCGACATGGCGCTCATCGAACAGGTGATCGCGACCGACCGGCAGGTCAATCGGCACGAAGTCGAACTCGACGAGGCCTGCAACAACGTCATCGCCCGGCGCCAGCCGGCGGCGGTCGACCTGCGCATGATCATGACCGTGGTGAAGACCATCACCGACCTCGAGCGCATCGGCGACGAAGCCAAGAAAATCGCCAAAATGGCGCGCGACATTCACGGCGGCGACACCCGCGTCGTGCCGCGTGTCGATCTGGATCCGCCGGCGGAAATCGCGGTGGCCATGCTGCGCAAGGCGCTCGATGCCTTTGCCCGGCTCGACGTGAATGCGTCGGCCGAGGTGGTGCGCCAGGATCGCGAAGTGGATTCGGCCTACAAGGCCGCGGCACGCCAGCTGATCACCTTCATGATGGAAGATCCGCGCACCATTTCAAGCTCGCTCGATCTTCTGTTCGTCGCCCGGTCGATCGAGCGCATCGGCGATCATGCGAAGAACATTTCCGAGTATGTCGTCTATCTGGTCAAGGGGCGCGACGTGCGCCACATCGGGCTGGAGGCGATGGAAAAGGAAGTCGCCCGCCAGCTCGGAAATCTCTGATTTCAGCGGACGCTACTGACGCCGGCGTCATCGGCACCAGGCGCAGCGGCCGCAACCAAAGCCTCTGACCTGGTCAGAGGCATGGCTCTCAGCGCGGAGGAACGTAGCCGCCGACCTGGTCGGCGCCTTCGCCGAAGAAGTGCTTCGTCACCTGCTCGGCCAGATACTTGCGATGCTGGGCATCGGCCAGGCTCAGGCGGTTTTCGTTGATGATCATCGTCTGCAGCTTGATCCACTGCTGCCACGCCTCCTTGGAGACGTTCTCATACAGCTTGCGGCCGAGTTCGCCGGGCATGGGAGGCAGGTCGAGGCCTTCCGCCTCGCGCCCGAGCTTGATGCAATTGATCATGCGTGCCACAGAGTTTCCTTTCGCAAAGACTACAAGAAGGCGCCCAGTTTACCCCGAGTTTCGCCGCGGTCTACAGCGACTTCACCAGCACTTTCGAGCGGCGCTGCAGGTTGTAGAGCTCGCGCCGTGATTCCGGCAGCGCATCGACGCCCGCTTCGGCGAAGCCGCGTTCGATGAACCAGTGCGCGGTGCGGGTCGTCAGGACGAACAGGCGCTTCAGCTTCAGCTTTTTGGCGCGGGCCTCGATATGGCTGCGCAACTGGTCGCCGTAGCCGCTGCGGCGAAAATCCGGCATTACCGCAAGGCAGGCCAGTTCCGCCGATTTTTCGGTCGAGAACGGATAGAGCGCCGCGCAGCCGACGATCACGCCGTCGTGTTCCACCACCGAGAAACGGGTGATTTCCATTTCGAGGCGCTCGCGTCCGCGCTTGACCAGCGTGCCGTCCGCCTCCAGCGGCTCGATCAGGCCCAGTATCGCCCCGACGTCGTCGATCGTCGCGTCGCGCAGCAGCGCCAGCGGGGCGCTGGTCATCACCGTGCCGACGCCGTCGCGGGTGAAGAATTCCATCAGCATCGCGCCGTCGGCCTGGCGGTCGAGGAAATGCACGCGGCCGATTCCTGCGCGGCAGGCGCGGATGGCGCTGGGCAGGACCCGGGCGGCTTCCGGCGCCTGCGCCGAGAGATGCCGGGTGACCAGCTTCTGTGCCTCGTCCGCGGTGAGGGCATCGATCAATGCGCCCTTGGCGTTGACCAGCCCCGGCCCTTCACAAAGATAGATCAGCTTGTCGGCCTTGATCGCCACCGCAACGGCCTCGGCGGCTTCCTCCCAGGCCAGGTTGAAGATTTCGCCGGTCGGCGAGGCGCCGATCGGCGTGATCAGCACCACGTTTTCCTGGGCAAGGTCGGCCTGGATTTCCTCGGCGATGACCTTGCGTATCGCGCCGGTGTATTGGAAGTCGATGCCGTCCACCACGCCGACCGGGCGCGCGGTGATGAAGTTGCCCCCCGTGACCCGCAGGAAGGCGCCCGCCATCGGCGTGTTGGGCAAGCCCTGCGAAAGCAGCGCCTCGATTTCGATGCGGGTGACGCCCATGGCACGCTTGACGCATTCCAGCGCCGCCGCGTCGGTGATGCGCAGGCCCTTGTGGAACTTCGGCACGAGGCCGCGCGCATGCATCTCGGCATCGATCTGTGGTCGCGCCCCATGTACCAGCACCAGACGGATGCCCATGCTGTCGAGCAGCGCGATGTCGTGAATCAGCGCCTGCGCGGCGCCCGCCTCGAGCACTTCGCCGCCGAAGGCGATGACGAAGGTGCGGCCGCGAAAGGCGTGGATGTAAGGCGCCGCCTGGCGCACCCAGGCAACCAGGCGGGCATCGGTATCGGGCTGGGTGCTGCGGGTCTCCAGGGTCATGTAGCGGTTTTGCCTTTCGTCGTCCTTGCCGGCCGCGCAGCTGCCGTTGCCTTTGCCGGCGCCCTGGGACTGGCAGGTCTCGGCGGAACCCTCGCGCTCCGGGGTTTCGCTGTCGCTTTCGGTGCTGCCGTCGGTGCGACCTTCGGTGCTGCTTGCGGCGCCGCTTTTTCCTTCCCGACCTTCTTCTTGTCTTTCTTGTCCTTGCCGCCCTTCTTTTCCTTGTCTTCCCTGGCCGGCTTTTCGGGTTTCTCGGTCGGTACGGGCTTGCCTTCCAGTTCGGCTTCGAGTCGCTGGCAGACGGTGCGCAGGATCTTCACCCGGGCGTAGTTCTTGTCGTTGGCCTCGACCAGCGTCCACGGCGCCGAACCGGTACTGGTGCGGTCCACCATGTCGCAGATCGCCTGCTGGTAGGCATCCCATTTCTCGCGGTTGCGCCAGTCCTCTTCGGTGATCTTGAAGCGCTTGAACTGGATCTTCTCGCGTTCCTTGAAGCGCTTCAGTTGTTCTTCCTGGCTGACCTGGAGCCAGAATTTGCAGACGATGATGCCGGCTTCGGACAAGTCGTGTTCGAAGTCGTTGATCTCGGAATAGGCGCGCAGCCAGTCGGCTTCGCTGCAGAAGCCCTCGACGCGCTCGACCAGCACTCGGCCGTACCAGGTGCGATCGAAGATCGTGACCCGGCCGTTGCGCGGAATGTGCCGCCAGAAACGCCACATGTAGGGCTGGGCGCGTTCTTCCTCGGTCGGTGCGGCGATCGGCACGATCTGGTAGTCGCGCGCATCCATCGACGCGGCGATGCGGCGGATGGCGCCGCCCTTGCCGGCTGCGTCCGCACCCTCGAAGGCGCAGACCAGCGAACGGCCCTTGAAGCGCGGGTCGCGCACCAGTTCCGACAGTTTGCCCTGCCAGTGCGCCAGTTGATCCTCGTAGTCCTTCTCGGTGATCGTCTTGTTCAGGTTGAGTTCGGAGAGCACATTGCGGCCGTCGATGTTCACCCGGATCGGCGGCGCCACCGGCGTGGTCAGCCTGCCGGCATTGTCCAGGCGCTGGCGGATCGCCTCGAGCAGGATCTTGCCGGTCGTCAGCGAGCGGTAGCGGTCGTCCTCGCCCTCGACGATGATCCACGGCGCCCATGCCGTGTTGGTCATGCGCAGCACGTGACCGACCACGTCCTGCATCTTGTCGTAGGCCTTCAGCCGTTCCCAGTTCCACTTGGTGACGCGCCAGGCGGTCTTCGGGTCCTTTTCCAGTGCCTTCAGGCGACGCTTCTGGCCGTCCTTGGTCAGGTGGAACCAGAATTTCAGCACCAGCGCGCCTTCGTTGACCAGCATCGCCTCGAAGCGGTTGATCTGGTCGATGCGCGCATCCATCGCCGCCTTGCTCATGCCGCCGTCGAGGCGGTCATGTATCGGGCTCGAATACCAGGAGCCGGCGAACACGCCGACCCGCCCCTTGGGCGGCAGCGCGCGCCAGTAGCGCCACATGAAGGGCCGCGTGCGTTCCTCGTCGCTCGGCGCCGAGAAAGCCAGCGTCGAGATGTAGCGCGGGTCCATCCACTCGTAGAGGATGTTGATGGTCTCGCCCTTGCCGGCGCCGTCCTGGCCGCTGACCAGCACGATGACCGGAATCTTGCCGTTTTCCTTCAAGTCAAATTGTGCGTCGAGCAGGGCGGCGCGCAGTTCCGGCACCGCCTTCTTGTAGGTGTCCTTGTCGATCTTGTGACCGATTTCCGCAGATTCGAACATTACCAATCTCCCCAAAGTGCCATCATGGCCGCCACGGCGCCGAGCCCGGCGGTTTCGGTGCGCAGAATCCGCGGCCCCAGCCTGATGGGATGGAAGCCGGCGGCCCGCGCCGCCAACAATTCGCCTTCGTCGAACCCGCCTTCCGGGCCGATCAGCAGGCTGACCGGAACGGCAGGCGGCTTCAGGTCGCGCAAAAACCCTTGAGCCTCCGGCGCGCAGACGAACCGTAGCCCATTTTCCTGCGCCGCCATGCCAAGGTATTGCGGCAGATCAAGAATTGGTGCGACTTCCGGGACGAGGTTGCGCCCGGATTGCTCGCAGGCGGCAATCGCGATATTGCGCCAGTGCTCGACACGACGCGTCGCACGGTCGCCGGAAAGCCGGATGACGCTGCGCCTGGCCGCCACCGGCTGGATTTTTCTGACCCCCAGTTCGACGGCCTTCTGCACCACCCAGTCCATCTTGTCGCCGGCGGGCAGCCCCTGCACCAGCGTCAGGTCCAGCGGCGCCTCCCAGTCGGCGCCGTCGAATTCGACCAGGGTCGCGCGCAGGCGCTTGCCGGCAGGGTGCAGCGTCGCCCGCCACTGTCCGCCGCGTCCGTCGAACAGAATCGCCGTGTCGCCAGCGCCGACTCTCAAGACCTTCAGCGCGTGGTGGCTTGCCTCGGCGGCAAGCTCGACCGTGGCGCCCGGATGCAGCGGGAAGGGGCAGAAGAATCTCGGTATCATGTTTGCATTATCCCCAAATTCGCGAGGCAGCGCATGGTCAGTCTTTCTCCTCCCGTCTGCGACTTCGGCCGGCCGGCCGCGGATTTCGACCTGCCGGGCGTCGATGGCCGGCGTCACAGCCCGGCCAGCGCGCGCGGCCCGCAGGGATTGCTGGTGATGTTCATCTGCAATCACTGTCCCTATGTGCAGGCGGTGATCCACCGCATCGTGCGCGACACGAGGGAACTGGCGCGGCTCGGCATCGGCAGCATCGCCATCATGAGCAACGATCCGACCGACTATCCCGAGGATTCGTGGCAGAACATGGAGCGCATCGCACGCGAGCTGGAGTTTCCCTTTCCCTACGTGCTGGACGAGTCGCAGCAGGTGGCGAAAGCCTACGGCGCCGTGTGCACGCCGGATTTCTTCGGCTACAACGCCGATCTGGAACTGCAGTACCGCGGCCGGCTCGACGAGTCGCGCAAGCAAGCGGCGCCCGAAGGCGCGCGGCGCGATCTGTTCGAGGCAATGAAGCAGGTGGCGCTGAGCGGGCAGGGCCCGGCCCGGCAGACGCCGGGCATCGGCTGTTCGATCAAGTGGCGGGAGACCTAGCGGCCCGGCGCGGAGCGTCGTGCGGACGGCCGCACGACCGGGTCTTTCAGCTTCCGGGCTTCTCCGCCTCGGCGGGAGAATGCTTGCCGACCTGCGCCTCGATCAGCCGGGACCCTTCGCTGTCCATGAACTCGACGAAGGCGATCGCTGCCGGCATCAGGCGCTTGTCGGTGCGATAGACCAGGCGCCACTGGCGCTTGACCGGCGTGCCGGTGATGTTGAGCTTGACCAGCCGGCCGACCGAGCGCTCCAGACCGATGGTGTGTTCCGAAATGAAGGACAGTCCGAGCCCCGCCATCACGGCCTGCTTGATGGTTTCATTGCTGCCCAGTTCCATGAGTGCGCCCGGCGTGACCTTGTGCAGTTCGAGAAAGCGTTCCAGCGCGCCGCGCGTGCCCGAACCGGGCTCGCGGATCAGCAGGGTTTCCTCGGCGAGCCGCTGCGGGTCGATGCGCTTCTTGCTCGCCAGCGGATGGTCGGGCGCGGCGATGAAGACCAGCGGATGCTCGGCGAAAATCGTGGCCACGGTCTCGAACTCGCTGGGCGGCGTGCCCATGATGGCGAGATCGATGTCGTTCTCGATCAGATGGCGCACGATGGTGCCGCGGTTGTTGACCGTCAGCTGCAGTTCGACGCCGGGATGGCGGCGGCGGAATTCGGCCAGCAGCGCCGGCGCGAAGTATTTCGCCGTGCTGACCACGCCGATCTTCAGATGGCCGGCTTCGACGCCCTTCAGCGCGGCCAGCGCTTCGCCGGCTTCGCGCAGCTGTTCGGCGATGCGCCGCGCCTGGCTGGCGATTTCCTCGCCGGCGGCGGTGAGTCGCACCTTCTTGCCGGCCTGTTCGGTCAGCGGCAGTCCCGCCTGATCTTCCAGCGCCTGCACCTGCATGGAGACGGCGGGCTGCGTCAGGTGCAGTTCCTCCGCGGCGCGCGAAAAGGACAGATGGCGTGCCACCGCCTCGAAGATTTTCAGCTGGCGCAGGGTGACGTTCTTCATGGTCGGGGAGCGCCCGGTGCATGCGTGGCAAGGAAGGCTTCGAGTTCATCGGCCGGCAACGGCCGGGAGAAATGGAAGCCCTGGAATTCGTCGCAGCCCGTACTTCTCAGCAGGGCGAATTGCTCCGCCGTCTCCGCACCTTCCGCGACCACCTTCAGGCCGATGCTGTGCGCCAGCGCGATGGTGCCCCTGACGATGGCGAGGTCGCCCGGATCGAGCGCGATTCCGGCGACGAAAGCGCGGTCGATCTTGAGGCGGTGAAACGGCAGGTGCTTGATGTGGGACAGGGACGAATAGCCGGTGCCGAAATCGTCGATGGCGAGCGCGATGCCCATCCGGCGCAGTTCCCGCAGCACCCCGCCTGCCCGCTCCGGGCTTGCCATGGTCGCGCTTTCGGCAATCTCGAATTCCAGCAGCCTGGCCGGCACGGCGTCTCGGTCCAGCGCTTCCGCGATTCGCTGCGGCAGGTCGGCCATGCGCAGCTGCCGCGCGGACAGATTGATGGCCACCGCCGGCACCGGGATGCCGGCGTCGAGCCATGCCCGCAACTGACGGACCACCGTTGCCAGCACCCACTCGCCGATCTGAACGATCAGGTCGCTTTCCTCCGCGACGGGAACGAAGCGGCCGGGCAATTCGAGGCCATGGCCGGGCCGGTTCCAGCGGATCAGCGCCTCGACGCCGTTGATCCGGCCGCCTTGATCGAGCCGCGGCTGGTAGTGCAGCACGAACTGCCCCAGGCGCAAGGCCTCCCGCAACTGGCGCTCCATATCGAGCCGCTCGACGGCGACATGGTTCAGTTCCGGCGAGAAGAACTGGAAGCCGTTGCGCCCCGATTCCTTGGCGTGATACATCGCGGTATCGGCGAACTTCATCACGGTGGCGACATCGCCGCCATCCTGCGGGTAAATGCTGACGCCGATCGACGGCGTGCTGTGCAGGACCTTGTCTTCGATCAGGTAGGGCGCGCCCAGCGCAGCCATGATATTGCTCGCTATGGTGGTGGCGACGGCCGGGGATTCCAGCGCGGGCAGGACCACGACGAACTCGTCGCCGCCAAGGCGCGCCACGGTGTCCGAGGCCCGCACGGTGCGCCGCAGGCGCTGGGCCACCTCGATCAGCAGCAGGTCGCCGACATGGTGGCCCAGCGTATCGTTGATGAACTTGAAGCGGTCGAGGTCGATGAACATCACGGCCACGCTGCGCCGGTTGCGGTCGGCCTCGGCCAGCGACTGCGTCAGCCGCGCTTCCAGCGCCATGCGGTTGGGCAGGCCGGTCAGTGCGTCGTGATGGGCCAGGTGGTGAATGTGCTGTTCGGCCTGCTTTCGTTCCGTGATGTCGGAAAAGATGCCGACGTAATGGATTCGCTCGGGATCCTCGCGGTCATGCACGACGTTGATGGTCATCCATTTCGGGTAGATTTCGCCGGTCTTGCGCCGGTCCAGGATCTCGCCTTCCCAGAAGTCGGTTTCGTTCAGCGACCGCCACATGGCGGCGAAGAATTCCTTGTCGTGCTGGCCGGAGCCGAGGATCTTCGGGTCGAGCCCGAGGACCTCGAATTCGGCATAGCCGGTGGTAGTGACGAAGGCCTCGTTGACCGAAATGATGCGGTTCTCGCTGTCGGTGATGACGATCGCCACCGGGCTGTTGTCGAACACCTTCTCGGTCAGCAGCAGGCGTTCTTCGGTTTCCTTGCGCGCCGTCACGTCGAAGTCGGCGCCGATCAGGCGCTGCGTTCTGCCGCCGGCGTCGCGCACGATGTGGTTATGCACTTCCAGATAGCGGATGCCGCCGTCGGGCCGGATGATGCGGTAGGCCAGCTTGACGTCGCTGGCCGTGCCGCGCAGCGAGGCGACGATCTGCCCGAGGGCCTGCTCCCTGTCCTGCGGATGCAGATAGTCGCTCCAGTCGTTGAAAAGGCCGTCTCTTCCCTCGGGAGAAACGCCGAATATCTCGAATACCCGCGCGTCGGCGAGCAGTACGTTCTTCTCGGCATCCCAGTCGAAAATTCCGACCCCCACGGTTTTCAGCGCCATCGCGAAGCGCTCGTGCAGGCTCAGCAGCTCGCGCTCGGCCCGCTTGCGCGCGGTGATGTCGGCATAGATGGTAACGAAGCCGCCGCCGGGCAGGGGTACGCCGCGAATTTCCAGCACGGTGCCGTTGGGACGTTCGCGCTCGAATACGTGGGCCACCGGATGCCGTGCCCGTTCGACGATTTCCGCGATTTTCTGCTCGACGTTCTCGCTGCCGTACTCGCCGCGCGATGCGTTGTGGCGGATGAAGGACTCGAACGCGGGGCGCGGATCGGCAAACAGCTGGTCGGGCAAGTCCAGCAGCTGTTTGAACAACTCGTTCCAGGCGATCATGCGCAGGTCGCTGTCGGCGACGCTGACCCCGACCGGAATATTGTCGAGGATGCTTTTCAGCACCTCGTTGCTGCGCTGGATTTCCAGCTCCGACTTCTTGCGCTCGGTGATGTCGGTATAGGTGGTGATGAAGCCGGCAATCCGGCCATCGACGTGAAACGGCTTGCCGACCACGAGGTGCGTGCGACCGCCCGCGCGCGCCCGTTCGAAGCTGTGCGGCTGGAACTGCAGGGCCAGTTCGCGGCGCTTTTGCACGTGTTCCTCGGGGTCGCCGGGACCGTAGTCGCCGCGCCGCGCCGGGACGCGGATCAAATCCTCGAACGGCACATCCTTGACCACGAGTTCCTGCGGCAGTTCCAGCACGTCGATCATGCCCTGGTTCCATTTCAGCAGCCTGAGCTGGTCGTCGAACACGCTGATGCCCTGCGGCAGGCCGCTGATGATGTTTTCCAGCAGCGCGGATTGGCGCCGCAACTCGGCTTCGACGGTGGTGCGCGCGGCAATTTCGGCGTTGAGCCGGAGGTTGGCGTCGGCCATCTCGTTCATGCGGGTTTGCTGTTCGTCGAGCAGCGAGACCAGGTTGCGATGCATCATGCCGGCCTGGGTCAGCGCCAGGGCGCTCGCGGCGGCAAAGGTGGCCAAGGCGGCGATCCAGCTGAAGGGGCTGTCGATGAAGGCCTTTACGTCGAAGTCCAGCGCCATGTGGCCGGACGCGACCAGCGTCGTCGCCACGAGTATCACCGCACCGGATGCCAGGGCGGCGACCAGCCCGCCGCGTGGGCCGTAAAAGGAGGCCGCGACGATGCACATCGCCATATACACCGGTGCCGAGTTGCCGATGAAACCGTAATAGAAGTAGGCGAAGCTTGCCGCCAGATACAGCGTGGTCAGCAGCATCGGCGCCAGCCACTTCGCACCGATCCGGCGACGAAGCAGGTAAACGATCAGGAAGGCGGTGTAGATGACAGCGTGCGGGACGCTGAGCGGGTTGCCCAGGTGCAGGTTGCGCGCCATGTTGCCGGCCACCAGTACGGTGCCGGCAATCATGGCGACGGAATAGGTGGCCATCACCACCTCTTCCCGAACCGACTTCATCAGGCCCGATACGTCGCTCGAATCCCCTGCCATGCTTCCCCCTTGCCGTCGCCTATGGTTTGTAATCCACCATTTGCCGGGCATCTTATCACTGCCATAAGAAAGCATGACTGTTCCTTATGGATGTCGCGGGGCTATGCTGCGCTTCATGCTTGAAGCACTCATCTTCGACGTCGATGGCACCCTGGCCGACACCGAGCGGGACGGCCACCGTCCGGCCTTCAACGCGGCCTTCGCCGAGGCCGGGCTGGCCTGGCACTGGGACGAGGCACTGTACGGCGAACTGCTGGCGGTGACCGGCGGCAAGGAACGCATGCGCTTCTACTGCGAGCGCCACGATCCGGGTTTTCTCGCGCAGGCGGGTGCCGAACAGCGCATCAGGGCGCTGCACGCCGCCAAGACCCGCCACTATCTCAAACTGCTGGAACGCGGCGGCATTCCCCTGCAGCCCGGTGTGGCGCGACTGCTGCGCGAAGCGCACGGCGCCGGGCTGCGCCTTGCCATTGCGACCACGACCACGCCGGAGAACGTCACCGCCTTGCTGCCTCCGGACCTGCTGGCGCTGTTCGAAACAGTTGGCGCCGGTGATACGGTGGCGCGCAAGAAGCCCGCTCCCGACATCTATCTGTGGGTGCTGCAACAGCTCGGCCTGCCTGCCGGGGCCTGCCTGGCGTTCGAAGACTCGGCCAACGGGCTCAAGGCCAGCCTCGCCGCCGGCCTGCCGACCGTGGTCACGATCAGCGAATACACGCAGGACCACGACTTCGCCGGCGCCCTGGCAGTGCTCTCCGACCTCGGCGAGCCGGACCGGCCCTGCGTCGTCCGCAGCGGCACCCTGCACGGCAGAACCCTGGTCGACCTCGATCTGCTGCAGGCATGGCACCGGGACACCATCAATAAAACCTGATGGCAATGATAAAAACATGTGACTGTTAGTTATGGATGCCGCTGGCTAAGATGCATGCAGTTGCCGACGAAATGCGATACTTCACCACGCCGAGAATGAGGAGAACCGAATGGATCAATCGAACCGCTATGCCGACCTGAGCCTCAGGGAAGAAGACCTGATCAAGGGCGGCAAGCACATCCTGGTCGCCTACAAGATGAAGCCCAAGGCCGGTACCGGCTACCTGGAAGGCGCCGCCCACTTCGCCGCCGAATCCTCCACCGGCACCAACGTCGAGGTCTCCACCACCGATGACTTCACCAAGGGCGTCGACGCCCTGGTGTATTACATCGACGAGGCCACCGAGGATATGCGCATCGCCTATCCGATCGAACTCTTCGACCGCAACGTGACCGACGGCCGCTTCATGCTGGTGTCCTTCCTGACGCTGGTCATCGGCAACAACCAGGGCATGGGCGACATCGAGCACGCCAAGATGATCGACTTCTACATGCCCGACCGCGTGATCCAGATGTTCGACGGCCCGGCCAAGGACATTTCCGACCTGTGGCGCATTCTCGGCCGCCCGGTCAAGGACGGCGGCTACATCGCCGGCACCATCATCAAGCCCAAGCTCGGCCTGCGTCCCGAGCCCTTCGCCCAGGCTGCCTACCAGTTCTGGCTCGGCGGCGATTTCATCAAGAACGACGAGCCGCAGGGCAACCAGGTTTTCTGTCCGCTGAAGAAGGTGCTGCCGCTGGTGTACGACTCGCTGAAGCGCGCGCAGGACGAAACCGGCGAAGCCAAGCTGTTCTCCATGAACATCACCGCCGACGACCACTACGAAATGTGCGCCCGCGCCGACTACGGACTGGAGGTGTTCGGCCCCGACGCCGACAAGCTGGCCTTCCTGGTCGACGGCTACGTCGGCGGTCCCGGCATGGTCACCACCGCCCGGCGCCAGTACCCGAACCAGTACCTGCACTACCACCGCGCGGGCCACGGCGCCGTCACCTCGCCTTCCGCCAAGCGCGGCTACACCGCCTTCGTGCTGGCCAAGATGTCGCGCCTGCAGGGCGCTTCCGGCATCCACGTCGGCACCATGGGCTACGGCAAGATGGAAGGCGAGGGCGACGACAAGATCATCGCCTA
>JAOTRV010000049.1 GCA_030247575.1 Sulfuritalea sp. | reverse complement strand
CGTGATGGCGTCGTTGCCGGCGCCGCCGTCGATCATGGCGATGCCGACCAGCTCGGTACCCGAAAAGTCCAGCGTGTCGCTGCTGCCGGTCCCGGCAAGAATGTCGTGGCCGCCGTTGCCGTCGATCTTCTCGACGGTCGCCGTGCCGCTGAAGTTGTACATCCGGATCGTGTCGTCGCCGGCGCTGCCTTGAATCACGTCGTAACCCGCGCCGCCTTCAAAGCGGTCGTAGCCCGCATCGGTGCCTGCGATCAGGAAGGCATCGTCGCCATCGCCACCGTTCAGGTTGTCGGTACCCGCCCCGCCGACGATGAGGTCGTTGCCGGCGCTGCCCGTGATGGCGTCGTTGCCGGCGCCGCCGTCGATCATGGCGATGCCGACCAGCTCGGTACCCGAAAAGTCCAGCGTGTCGCTGCTGCCGGTCCCGGCAAGAATGTCGTGGCCGCCGTTGCCGTCGATCCTCTCGACGGTCACCGCGCCACTGAAGTTGTACATGCGGAAGGTGTCATCTCCGGCACTGCCCCGCAGCACGTCATAGCCGGCTCCTCCTTCGAACCGGTCGTAGCCGGCATCGGCGCCACTCAACAGGAAGGTATCGTCGCCGTCGCCGCCGTTGAGATTGTCGGTACCGCTGCCACCCACGATGATGTCGTCCCCGGAACTGCCTGTGATGACATCGTTGCCGGCGCCACCATCGATAAGCGGGACCCCGACAAACGTACTCGCCGAATAATTCAGCGTATCGCTGCCAGCCGTTCCGCGCAGATGCTGGCCGATCGCGAGGCTGAATTCGGCCTGCGCCGACAACCCGCCGCGGTCGGTCGCGGTAACTCGCAACCCCACAACACCATTGTCTCCTGCACTGGGCGTCCCGCTGAAGGTACCTGTCGCCGTGTCGAAAGTCAGCCAGACCGGCAGTGCGGAACCATCCATCAGCGTCGCGGACATCGCCAGCGTGTCACCAGCATCATCGTCAGCAAACGTATCGACTGGCACAACGAAACTAATCGCAAGGTCTTCGCTTCCGACGCGGTTTGCGAGGGCGTTTGCCACTACCGGCGCACTATTGGACGGGACGGGGGCGGCAACGGTAACGGTGAGGCTGCCCGACGTGCTTTCTCCTCCTGCGTCCAAGCCTGTCACGAAGATCTCCAGCGAACCAATATCGCTGCCGTCCGGAGTGCCGGAGAGCACACCCGTCTCGGTGTCGAAGTCGAGCCATGCGGGCAATGCGCCGGAGTCCGCAAGCGTGGCGGAGTAGGACAGGCGATCGCCATCCGGATCGGTCAGCATGGATTCCCCAAGCGAGTGGCTGAATGCTTCGCCCGTCCAGGCTTCGAGGTTCTCCGCGACGAACACCGGAGCCTCATTGTTGGCCCAGATGGCGGCGTCGATCCCGCCGGAACCCCATTCGCTTTCGTCGTTCAAGAAATAGAAGCCCTCGATGCTTGACGACGCCACCGATGCGAACCAGTCATCGACAAGGACCGATGCAGTCGTGCCGACGATGGACACCAGAAGATCGCTGCCATCCCCCGCATAGCGATCAAAACGCAACTGATCCTGAGTGATGCTTCGCCCGAATTCAATAGAGTCCCAGTCATCCCCGCCATCGGGTGCTTCGGCGATGACATCATAGCCGCTGAAGGCGTCCATAAAATACCTATCCTCGCCGGCGCCCCCGGCAAGGGTATCGTTGCCGGCGCCACCGACTAGGTACGAATCGCCGTCATCGCCGACCAGGACGTCGTCGCCGGCCAGCCCGAAAATCTCGGCATAGATCGACGAGGCCGTCTCGAGGAAGTCGTTGCCACCGCTCCCGGTTATCAGCGGAAATTCATTAGTGCCTAGAGCCAGATTTTCTCCGGCAGCCGCAAAGATTTCCTGCCCCCACAGCGTTCCATCCGAAAATTCCACCTGAACGGCGGCACCGGGGTAGGCGTCGAAACTGACCTGACCGTATCCCTGCTGTATCGAGAAGACCAATTCGCCATATTCGCCACGGCCTATCTCGACATCCTCCGGCGCGATACCCTGCTCGAACCGGATCGTGCTGATTTCGGTTGGAATGGATTCCGGGCCACTTGAGTGCTCGAAGATTTGATCGTATCCGTCGTCTGGAGAAATCACATAGACGTCGTTGCCGGCGCCTCCCTCCAGCCAGTCGTCACCCAAGCCCCCCGTCAACGTATCGTCGCCCCCCTTGCCGTCAAGATAGTCATCCCCAGCCAAGCCCATCATCAGATTGCCGCGGCGGGTGCCAAACAGATCGTCACCATCGTCAGTGCCGATGATTTCCATCGACATGCCGAGGAGAGTTTCCTCGTCCCAAAACGTCCCGTTGCCGAATTCGATTCGGGAGATGCCAACGCCCCATGAAGACTGCCACTCTTCGATAGCAATGCTGTCACCGGTATCTGCAATGAACAGGACGAGATCGTACGGCCCAAAGAATACGCCGACGTCTTCGGGCACAACGTTGTCGCCGAAGCGGATGACGTCCAGGTTTTCTGGGGCATGCCCGTCCTCGCCGTCGGTATATATAAGGTCGTGACCGTCGCCTCGTCCGAACCAATAAACATCGTTTCCGGCTCCACCCATGAGTTCATCGTCACCAGCGCCGCCGATCAGAACGTCATTCCCATAGCTGCCAGCCAGTAAGTCGTCTTCCCCAAGTCCTCTGACCACGTCATCACCTTCGCTACCCTCAAGGTAGTCAGAATCTTCACTGCCAACAATCGAGAACGGCGCGGCCTCGAGCAGTGCAGAAGCCCATACAGTCCCATCGGCGAATTCGACGCGGCTGATGAGCATGCCGACTCCCGCACCACTTATCTGGATAGAGTCTTCGGTGCCACCTATCGTCAGCCGCAAGCCTCCTCCATTCCGTTCGAGAAGGACATCCGTCGGGTCGATTCCGGCTTTCAGTCGAACAACGTCTTCATCGTCGGGGCCTGCATCCGACTGGTCGATGACGTCATGACCGTCATTGCGCCCGAACAGGAACACGTCACTGCCCTGGCCTCCGGCCACGAGATCATCGCCGGCGCCGCCCTCAAGCCTGTCAGAGCCATCGAATCCATGAATTTCGTCGTTCCCCGCCAAGCCTTGAATCGATTCGGCTGCGCTGGTTCCAAGAAGAACATCATCAGCATTGGTCCCGACGATCTTTGGCAGCGGAGCCATTTCCTCGAGATTCGCTTGGTTCCACACCGTCCCATCGGCAAACTGGACGCCGCGAACCCGATTCGACGGTGAAACCAGCCAGTCTTGCAGAACCAGCCGGTCATCCGTGTCGACAATGGTCAGGACCAGATCATCCCTGGCTCTGGCGACGATCACGTCAGCCGATGCGACTCCGTATTCCATACGGATGTAGTCCATATCGGCATCATCCGCATCCGACTGATCGATGACTGCCGCAACATCGCGTAGCGTGTAATCGCCATAGTCCCCATCATTATGGTAACCACCCCCACTATCTCTGAATATCCATTCCGCGCCGTCGCCACGACCGAACACGTAGCGGTCGTTGCCGGCACCGCCTGTCAGCACGCGGGCACCGGATCCCGCATACAGCGTGTCGTCGCCGGCGCCGCCAAACAGTTGGACGCTATCTCCAAGGCCACGGAGTTCGTCGTCTCCGTCGGTACCGAAATATCCGATTCCGCAATCGGTCGTACCGAGATTCCCATTGAATTTGGATGGCACGTCCAGTTCAAACTGCGAGCCGGCCCAGACGGTGCTGTCAGCGAATTCGACGGCGGATAGCCGATGCAGGTTGCCCTCGTAGAATGATTCCACGACCGCGAGATCGCCACTGTCTGCAATTTCAAAATAGAGATTCCGCTCATCGCGGTACACCGCAATATCCGATGGCAACACATCGTCGGAGAACCGCAATACGTCGAGATCAGTCGCGACAGCGTTGGTCTGGTCGATCACATCCTGCCCGCCGCCACGACCGAAGCGATAGATGTCGTTTCCGGCGGCACCGACGAGTACGTCATTGCCCTGCCCACCATCAATGACGTCGTTTCCCGCGCCCAGAAGAAGGGTGTCGTTCCATGTCGAACCCATAACGATCTGACTATCATTCAATCTGGCCAGCAGTTGAGAGACCGTCAGCCGGGCTCCGTCGCTGAAGGAAACCAGTTCGATGCCGGTACCCAACGGGTCATTGGCGCCGGCAATCTGAATTCTTGCACCGGTTCCATCCGGCGTCAGGAGTTGCAGAAACCGCGAGTCCTGATAGTTCCACGGTAGCGAGACATCGCTTGAAACACAGAGAACGCGGAGCGATTCGGCCGTAACGCCGGGCCCAAAAATAACTTCATCTGTGGCGAGAGGCGATCCGTATCGCGGAGCCTCACGGTCCATAATCGTGTCGATCGAGTCTTCTTCCAGCAGCATAAAGACATTGCGCCCGGCGGCGCCTTCCAGCCGGTCGCGCCCACTCCCGCCGATCATAATCGCCTCGCCTTCGACAATGCCTTCGGATTCGCCGGCAATCCTCAACCAGTCGTTGCCTTCATTACCGTAAAGAAACACCGGCAGATTCATACGACTGAAGGCGTAGAGCTCATCGCTGTCGATAGCCAGCAGATCATTCCCGCTGCCACCGTCGAGATTGAGCCCGGCGACGGCATCGTCGCCGGCGCCCAGGAAGGAAATCGGAGTCGTATAGATCGTGGCGATGTCGATCACCTCCTTTTGAACAGTAATCGTCTGTTCCCCGGGTTGCGGCGGAACCGGCGATGCCGCGGGATAGACCCAGGTGCCCTTGAGGCTGCCGTCGGGATTCTCGACAATCATCGTCGTCGCGCCCTCGGGCAGCCGGAATCCGGAAACCCTTAGTCCGGCCTGTGCCGGAATGAAGAACGGCTCCGACGGAATCTCCGAAACGGGCTGATCCCATGGATCCAGAGCCGTTCTGGACGAGAGGACTGCCTGACGTATCGCCGACGACGTGGTTGTCACCGAAGATTGGTACGTCTCCGATCGAAGCTCCGGCCAGGTGAACGAGTGTTCGTAGCGGTAGGGGAACCCGTACCAGGTGCCATACGTATCTTCTCCATTCCCAGTTTCATAATCTTCCACAGCGAGCGTGCATGACTCTGTCTTCGAGTGAAGCCACGTCGACGTCCCGGAGGTGCTCATCGATGTCTGGGACCGTCGCGCTACGCCATCGGCGCCAACGGTGTATCCATCATTCACATGCCACGCATTCCACCCGGAAACCCACCGTTCGCGAAACTCCGCAATGAACTGGCTGCCGGTCGCCGCTCGATTTCCCATGCCTTGCAGAAAGGCACTCATATCCCGCACCACGCCGTCGGCGGTCTTCACCGTCCAGTTCGTCTCCGCATTCGGGTCGGCGTAGTACCCCGAGATACGCAGGGCATCGTTGCCCACCCGGGTGGCCAGGAGCAGGTCATCGCCTTCCTGTCGCGCCGTCATCGTGACCATGGTGGTTCCTGCCATCAGATCGAGCACCGAAGCCTCGCCCCCGGTTTCAAGCACGGTGTCCTGTCCCATGCCGGCACCGAAGCGATAGGTATCTACGCCGCCGCCTCCGTTCAGAGTGTCATTGCCGGCGCCACCATCCAATACATCGGCGCCGGCATCACCCTGAAGCAGGTCGTTTCCCATCCCGCCGTAAAGCCTGTCCGCGCCATCGCCACCGGTGACGACATCGTTGCCGGCCCCGCCGTCGATCAGGTCATCGCCGCCAAAGCCCGAAAATGCTTCGCTGGCGTCGGCACCTCGCAGATTCACTGCAGGCAACAAGGCCAGCAACTGTGTCGTACTCAAGGTCGTGCCATCGGCAAACGCAAATGAACTCACGCGAGCCAATTCACCATCCATCACGGAGAGCCGGTCGCCGTTGCCAAAGTCCAGGTCCAGATAGCGTTGGCCATCCTCGGCGCGTGATTGCGCGACGCTCATGCCCGCCACCGTCAACCCGGCGCCGAACTCGACAACGTTCAGGCCCACATCATCCTGAAGCACATCCAGCCCGTCACCGGCGTTGAAGCGATAGCTGTCGTTGCCTGCACCGCCCATCAGCAAATCGTCACCGGCGCCGCCGGCGATGCGGTCGGTGACGCTGGTGCCGCCCAACACATCGCCTCCGGTGGTGCCCGTCACCTCGAAACCTCTGGCCATCAGCGCACCGTAACTCAGAGTAATTCCCGATTGTCCTGAGCTTGTCGAAGGGGCGAACTCGACGCGATCGAAAGGCTGCGATGCAAAAACGTCGGCCGGATTGAAGGTCGAGAACAGAATCATATCAGCGGCATCCGTGCCGACCCGAAGCGCCAGCTGGCGCGTCAGCCCCATGTGGAGGACGAGATCCTCCGCCGTTGCTCCGGACAGTATCAACACGTTGCCGGTGTCGGCACCACCACGGGTCTCCACCAGGTCTGTGCCATCACCGACACTGTAGCGGATTGTATTGGCGGTGCCGTAGACCCTGAGCATGTCCGTACCGCGACCGCCGGAGACGGTCGCGCCGCCGATAGCGGAGTACAGGCTGTCATTCGTTTTGCCACCGGACAGGTGCCAATGACCTTCGGCATCCGTACCGGCATAGAGTCCGTTGCCGAATTCACCGATGAATTGCGTGTAGCTGAGGTTTCGCGCCGTATCGCCAGCGTCGACTCTATAGTGCTCGATCGCACCTGCCAGACCATCGGCGATAGTGACGACGTCGTCGCTCCCATAATCGATGGTCAGGCAACCGTAGGCGTCGGCGGTCAGGTTCAGGCTTGCGGGCAGGATATCGGCGGCGAAGCGAATCGTGTCGTCGCCACCGTCGTCCAATACCAGTTCGAGGAGGGGAAGGTCGTCGGCAGTTCGTCCGACCAAGCCGTCACCCGCCTTCAGCATATAGATATCGTCGCCCAGCCCGCCCGCCATGCCGTCGGTGCCGAGGCCGCCGGTGATGACATCGTTGCCATCGAGACCGTGGATGAAATCGTCCCCGCCACGCCCGTCAATGCGGTCGTCGACACCAGTGCCCATCAAGGGAGTGTCATCACCGTCGGTTCCGTCGATGTCGAAGCCGCGGGCGAGGAGACCTTCCCAGCCGAGGCTGCTGCCGTCGGCGAACTGAAAACTGGCGAAGGTTTGTGTAGCGAGCGGATTGACCTGATCGAAGTACTCGATATGGATGGCGTCGCCATTGCCCATGTCGAGCAGCAACGATCCGGTGCGCAGTTTGATGCTGTCTTTATCGAATCCTTCACCGAAGATGAGAACGCTCTTTTCGGGGCCGCTGTCCTCGTCCCATATCTCGTCGACGCCGTCGCCCTGGTTGAAGATGTAGGTGTCCCGGCCGGCGCCGCCATCGATGACATCATCCCCCTCGCCACCGATGATGATGTCGTCACCGCCGAGACCCCAGATATGGTCGATATCGTCGCCACCGTCCAGATAATCGTTGCCAGGGATTTCCTGCGCCTCGCCGTCTCCGTCGCCATAGAGCGAATCCATGCCTGCGCCGCCCAGCAGAATGTCGTTGCCATCCTCGCCATAGAGGCTGTCATCATCATTCTCGCCAAACAGGACGTCGTTGCCGGTGCCGCCCCACGCGTAGTCCTTGCCTGCGCCAGCATATATGACGTCGACGCCAGCATTTTCCGGATCCTGTTCGCCGGTGACCGGCTCGAACAGATATGTCGTTTCTTGCGGCGTCACGGACCACTCGAAGGGTGCGCTGGTGGTGTGGTACCAGTAATCGTTGCCTCCCTCGCTGTAACGCCACGAGTCTTCGAAAATGAACTGGGGGGTGTAGTCGGCGTCGCCCAGGATGAAGTCATCGCCAGCGCCGGCAATCAGCAGGTCCTCTCCGGCACCGCCGGTCAGGACGTCGTTATCGGCGCCGGCGACGAGTATGTCATCGCCGGCATTGCCGGCGAGCCAGTCGCCCTTCTCGCCGCTGGCGGTGTCCTCGCGGCCATTGGCGATGGCATCGGCAGTGTCGATTCGGGTATTGGCGTAGATCCGGTCGTCGTCGTCATCCCCGGCAAGAATGTCGCCGCCGGCGCCGCCTTCGATGAGGTCTTTCCCTTCGTTGCCGTAGACGTGGTCCTTGCCGGCGCCAGTTTCAATCCAGTCGTTGCCGCCCCGCCCGCCGATGTTGTCGTCGAGCTCGCCGGAGCGAATGTGTTCGTTGGCACTGGTGCCGACCAGGATGTCTTCGTAGGGCTGGGCCGTGCCCACGAGCCGGCCCTCAGCGTCGCGCACGGCCTGGATGCCGGCCTGTGCGGCGTTGGTGTCGTCGGGCTTGATGTCGCCGGTGATCTCGCGGGTGGTCTGCGGGTTCTCGTCGGTAGCGGCGTCGGTCATGATGAGACCGAAGCTGCCGCCGCTGGCGTAGTCGCGAATGACGATGTTGCCGTCGATCAGCAGTGTGTCGGCGGCGACCCGGACATAGAGGTGCTTGCCGTCGCTGCTGCGATGGACAAGGGCATCGCCGTACTGGGTGCCGCCATCGAGGATATCGCCGTCGACGGCCAGGGTGTTTTGTCCTTCGGTGTCGAGAATCGTGTCGAGGCCGTCGCCTGTCATATAGACATAGGTGTCCTCGCCTTTGCCACCCAACAGGAAGTCGTTGCCGGCCTTGCCCTGGAGCAGGTCGGCGCCGCCGTTACCGATGAGGAGATCGACGCCGCTGCCGCCGACCAGGCCGTCGTCACCAGTTCCGCCAAGCAGGAACGCGTTGCGGTTCTGGGTGTCGGCGGTGTTCAGCGCGTCGGTGCCAGCTTGGATGTACCAGTCGCGCAGGAGGGGCAGGAGGGAGTCGATAAGTTGGCGTTCGCCTTCGCTGAATGCGGTTTCGATGTAGTTGCGGACGTGCACCGCACCCTTGGCATCGTCCAGATCGAGTCCTTTGCCTTGATCAAATGCAGTCTTGAACGCCTTGGCGACGTCGGCCATGTCGAACCGGATGCCGCCGCCACCTTCAAGTTCGGTGAAGAGTTCCTTGGTCGCGTTCTTTGCGTTGTCGGTGTCTTCGTAGTAGGCCTGCATGGCGAAGGCGGTCAGCGCCTTGGCAACGAAGTTGTTGGTCAGGGTCAGGCCATCGTCCTGGGCGATCTTCCAGAGGTCGCGGGTGAAGCGAGTGACCATGGCGTCGGGAGCAATCGAGGCACTGCTCCATGGGTTGCGACCAGCTTGATGGTTGACAATAAGCTCAAGAAAGTTTGGATTCCTTGTATTGCTGTTGTCGGCCGGATAGGCGAACAGATTTTTGTCATAAATCATCTTCAGCAATTCCGTCAGCTTGAAGGTGACTTCGCTGAGGGATTGCTTTTGGCCGGCCACGGTAGTTGCCGTTTGCTCGCTTTGCAGGAGGGCAGCGAGCAGAGCTTGCGAATGGAGGTCAATTCCCCCCACGCCCGCATTGCTGTTTGCAATGTTCGACTGCGACCCTATGCGATTTGAAGATGGGACGAGATACCACGATGTAAGGAATTCACCGTCAACGTTGATGTTGCTGACACGTCCGCTGCGAACGGCCAGCGTGTCGGCCGAGTTCGGGTTCGAACCCAGCGGGTCGTTGGCGGCAATGTAGGCCAGCAGTGCGGCGGGGGCTCTATCGCCCAGATAGGCACTAAGCCGCTGGGCAACGGAGCGGCTGGTTTGATTGCCGTCGAAGTCAGTGTCGACAAATGTCCGCGCCGAGTTGAGAAAGGGCGCCTGATCGAAAGTAACGGCGCTTTCGCCGAACATGACGGCCATCAGTGACGCCAGCCCGCCGCCCAGACTGTGCCCGGTGAAGGTGATGGTCGTTCCCGTCGGAGCGCTGGCTTTGACGGCAAGGTAATAGTCCGCGGCTTGACGGAGTTGATCGGACAGCAGCCCCGCCGCAAGCGCCAAGTCGGCGGCAATGTCGCCCCATTTGTCGCTCGGATCGGTTCCCGCGTAGGAGATGACAATTTCGGAACCTTTTGTGAAGTAGGTGGCTTCGAAACCGCTGGTCGGATTGCTCTCCCTCTTGTCTGTTCTTTCTGCCCATCCGACAGGAACAGCAAACTTGTTGACGTCGGGACGAGTGGAAATATATGAAGCGCCCGCCATCAGCGCATATTCGACATTGATGGTCACGACTATTTCCTCTCAAAGATGGAATCACAGGGACAATACTTGGCGTCTACTTTCCGAAACGCGCAATACTTCAAGCAGGCCTCACGAGATGGCTGATCTCTAAACCAACCTATCCCGATCCAACCGCCATCGCTGGTACGAACCATCTCGCCGCAGTTCCCGCCTGCATTCTTGATGGCCTCCCTCAAAATAGCCTTGTACTCGGCTTGACCAAACCCCTGATTCATGCGCCCGACCATTTCCGCCGTGATGAAGCGCGCACCGCTTTTCTCCACCTCGTCGTCCGGCGAGGAAATGATCAGGTTCGGCATCTTGAATTCGGCCGGCAGGTCGGCCAGTGCGATGCGCTTCCACTCCTTGCCCTCGTAGCGGAAGACCACATAAGGCGGGTTGGGTCGCCCCCACTTGTTGTAAGCCAGGCAACCCGTCGGCGAGGTCAGCACATAGGCCTTGCCCTGCAGCACGCCCAGCAGCATCGGACTGAAATTTCCGCCCTCCACGTCTTCGCTGTAGGTGTCTTCCCACTTCACCCGCTCCCCTGTTCCGGGCATCGCGAATGCCAGGCTTTGGTTGCCGATGGCCGGCCTTTGGCCGATTTCATGCCGGCCCTTTCGCGCAACGTTCCGTTCGACGACGATCTTCGCGCCATCGGGCTGCAAGGCCTCCTCTTTCCAGCTATCGCCACCGAACCCAAGGAATCCCGCTTCCGCATTCATGGCCGTCCCTATCATCAAGAGATATCCAAGTTTCGGCATTTGCCTTAACCACCTATGGTTTCCTTTCATGTCGCTTTCCTCCAATGCGCGTTGTTAGCCGCTCGCAAGTTTTGCTCGCCGTGTTGCCAGCGTCGACTTTTCAATTCACACTTTCCATCCATGTCAGTACCTTTCTAGTTCGTTCGCTTCAACGTTCTCACCGCTCCCGCAAACTCTCGCTGCCATACTGCAGCAGCGGACTCGGAACTAAAGGGGTCAGCATCACATTTCTCTTCATTTCCCTCTCCTCAGAATCCGAATCCGGTTTGTTCTTCCATGCCGTCCGGCGTGGTCGCCTTCCCCGGCGGGCGCCCTCTCTTGGGCAGCGCGCGGCGCACACCCACCTTGGCGCAGATGCGCTCGGCGAAACGGTCATCGCCCAGCGGCTGGCTTTGCGCCAGGGCCAAACGAATGTCGTCGATGGCGTCGTCGTCGAGTTCGGAGCGGAACAGCGCCCGGTAGCTGGCCCGTCGTTCCTCTGCGTCGCGTCCCAGGCTTTGGTACAGGGGATGTAACGTCATTCGCTCGTCGGCCTGCCCCAGTCCGTTGTGCCGGTAGCTCGACCACCGGTAGTGCGCCGGGTCGCTGACCATTCCGGCTCGCACGGGGTTGAGTTCGATGTAGCGCATGCAGGTGAATAGATAGGCCTCGGCCTGCACGACGCTGGATTTGTAGCGCCCTTCCCACAGGCTGCCGCTGCGCTTGTAGGCGCGATTGATGTACTGCACATAGCGCCGGCCCAGCGATTGCATGAGCCGCGCCGGGCCGTCTGCGCGTTCTGCGGTGACCAACAGATGGACGTGGTTGGTCATCAGCGCATAGGCATGCATGGCGCAGCCCCAATCGGCAGCCGACTTCTGCAGCCAGTGGAGGTAGCAGTGATAGTCCTCCTCGGCAAAGAAGCACGGCTCTCGATTGATGCCTCGCTGGACGAGGTGCATCGGCAGTCCGGCAAGATGAATTCGCGGGCGGCGTGGCATGGTCAGGTCAGGTCAAAAGAAATCCGATGCTGACCCCTTTAGTTCCTCCACTTTGGCGACATACCCTGTCCATTGCTTACGAGCGCTGACCGATAAGCGTCACCGGAAATTCCCGCATACAAGGTTGAATATGCCGCAAGCGACAGTTCAGCCTGCGCGTAATAGTCAATAATGGTGCTCATTATTTGCTCCCTCGCTGAAATACTTTGGTTTCAATGCTTAGACTTTCGCCTGATGGACAGTGATACGAAGATCCATGCCACGGGCCAGGGAGGTCACCGCCGCCACGGCCATAGCTAATCGATTCACCGAGCACTTTTTCATCGCTTCGCCGAATGATCCGATACTGACGCCTGGACATCTCCGGATTCCCCGTTTTGTAGTAGTGCCGCTGAATCTCAATGTAGTAGTCATCTGTTGGCTTGGCATCCGACTTGTCCGGCAATATCCAATTTGTTCTTGCGTACCTGTCATACATGTCGGTTGATAGTGTCACCGTTTCATAGACCTTCACGCCGCCATCCTTGGCGCAGAGTTCCTTGACCTGCTGATCGAGACGGGCTTTTTCGCATCCGACTAGAAACAGGGATGCGATCATCAATCCATAGAAGATCCTCACGCTTGAATCCTCCATTGCGCGTCGTTTATGGACAGCCACCCCTTTCCGCCGTCCCCCCAGCGCCGACTTTTGCTCTTTGCGACGGCCAAACCGCCGTCTCGCCAGCGCCGACTTCCTCGCGAGCCTCGTCTTCTAATGACATCGGCGCCCGGCTTCCGCTTGATTCCGGAATAGTCATTCCCCGCGCCACCGAACAGTTCGTCCGCGCCGCCACCGAGGATGAAGTCGTCTCTCGTTCCGCCCTTGATGACGTCGGCCCCGCTGCCGCCGTCGAGCAGGTCCATGCCGTCGCCGCCGTCGAGCAGGTCATCGTCCGCGCCGCCTTGCAGGGCGTCGTCGCCGAGGCCGCCGTCGAGGATGTCGTCGCCGGATGAGGCGATCAGGATGTCGTTGCCTTCTTCGCCGTGGAGCGTCTGACTGCCGGCGCCGTTGGTGATGATGTCGTTGCCGCTGCCGCCGTAGCCGATGGCGCCTTCATGGGCCAACTCGATCAGGTCCGCGCCGCCCAGGCCATACACGATCTGGTTCGCGGCGGTGCTGGTAAGCGTGGCGCCGTGACCGGCTTCAGTGAGCTGGCCGTTGTCGCCCTCATCGGTGCCGGTGAGGTCGGTGGTCTGGATGGTGCTGGGGCTGTCTTCCAGCGTCAGGCCGAGTTCGCCGGACTTCCAGCCCTTGAGGATGAAGCGGGCGCCGTCGGGGTCGATGACGATGAGGTCGCCGCGCTCGCCGGGGTTGCCGACGAAGCGGATGTTGAACTCGGGATGGGTCGTGGAATGGTAGCGGTTGCGCACGGTGCCATCGCGGGTAAGGGTATCGATGAAGTCCTCACCGTTGTAATGAATGGTACCCAGACCATCGCCGCCGCTGCCGCCGGCAAAGTCGATGAGGGTGTCGATGCCGCTATTCTTGTCGATGCGGTAGATGTCGTTGCCTTTGCCGCCGCGCAAGGTGTCGTTGCCGGTGCCGCCTTCGAGGTAGTCGTCGCCGGCGTTGCCTTTGAGGGTGTCGGCGCCGGCACCGCCGTAGAGGCGGTCGGCCAAGTCGCTGCCGGGCAGCGACTCGCTACTCCCATCGATTTGGTCGTTGCCGAAGATGATCTTTTGCCGGGCAGTGTCCGAAACATTGATGCCGAAACTGCTCAGCGTGACTTTTTGGTTGCTGCCGCGGTCTTCGAAATCCCACGTGCCGCCTGCATTCAGATCGAAAACCTTGGTCGTATCGGCGGTGTTGCCGCGGATCAAGGCATTCAGCATCCGGGCGCGGTCTTCGATCCACCGATCGCTCAGGCCTTTGCCGGTGGCGGTGTCATAGAGGTCGAGTTCGTGTTCGTTTTCGCCGGTGTTGAACTTGGTGTAGAGACTGTTGTCGCCGAGAATGGCAAAGGGATTGAGTTCCTTGAGGGCGTAGCGGATGGCGAGGGCATCGGGGTTGTTCGCAGCGGATTGGAGGTCGGCGGCGCTGAGAGTGGCGAGGGAAATGATGGTTCCGCGCAACGTCCAGTCTTCGGTCAAAAGACCCCGCAACGATGTCAGCTTCTGGTGATAATCGTTTCGGCTTGCGGCCGAGTCACCGGCGTCGCCAACGATGGTTGGCGTCGTATCGGTGGTGCCAGCCAGTTTGCGCAGCGCGTCGAGTATCGTTTCGAGGGACTTGGCCGGAATAGCCGAAGCGGCATTCAGGATCGCGTTTGCGTTCTGCAGCGAAAAACTCGGGTCGAGAATGCTCATGACATCGGCTAGCGCTAGCGCGTCGGTGAGTTTGTACATCGAGTGGTTCGGGATACCCGTGCCTTCTTCGTTGAAGACGGATTGCCGATGCCCGATCTGATCGAAAAAGAAACTGTTGGTGGTGACGTTGAGCCCATGCTCGGCGAAGACGTTGGTCTGCACATTGTTCAGGAATCCTCCGACTCCGGACTGGAGCAACAGGTCGAGCGACGCAAAGACGCCTTCGCTGCTGGCCTGAAAACCCGGACTGTTGAAGGTGGTGACTTGGTCGATGTTGAGATTGCCACCGAATATTCGGGCGAACGCGGAGGCCAGAAAGCCGCCCAGGCTGTGACCGTTAACTTCGACGTTCGTGACACCGACCAGCTGACCTGTACCGACGGTGGGCGTTCCCACGATGACATTGCCGCCGATCAGAATTGTCAATTGCCGTGCGAGCTGATCTGCAGGCGTGGTGATTCGCAGCCACCAATTGATCATCTCAATAAGCTGCGCACGAGGTTTGCCGATTGTGGCGAGACTGATATCGGAGAGGAAATCCTGCGCACCAAGCGTTCCCTGCATGGACACATAGACTTTGTCGGCATAGGGAGTGCCTGTGTTTCCCTTCCAGACCGTTGCGTCGAAGCCTGAGCCGTCTGATAGAAGGGAATCGTCGGACTCGTTGTGCGACGTAATCGAGAAGTTGGACGAGATGAATTTGGCGAGAGTGGGGGTCATACTACTTGATAGCCGCCCCTCCAAGGTCGCCCCACTTTGACCATCGGCCAGCTCCAGCGCATATGATGCATCGGCAAGCAGAGCATTTATATAGATATCGGCAATCGATGACATTGTTGTTCTCCCTGGAGTCAGTTACTGAGCGTGAATCCGTAACGTTGAGGAATGGTTCCTGAATTAGGTGGAGAGCAGCCCGGCCGACCAATGGTCAGAGGGGCGTTTCCTTCCGATATTCCGAGAAGGCGAATAAACCAACCACCTCTTATCGTGTACCAGTCATAGTCAGCAATTGGCTCGTTGGTCTTGGCATCCCGAAAATTTAGGCGCGAGTGATAAATCCTAACCGGGCTCCACGGCACAACAGTATTCAGTGGGTCGTTCACGACCGTCACCGTCCGTCCTCGCGCCTTCTCTGGATCGATGCGTAGCACGGCATTTTTCCGGCAAAGCTGGCTGAACTGGTAGCCACCAATGAGTTCGTCGACGACGAGCAGTGTCATGAACACTACCGTCAGAAGCGCGGTAGCCCCCATCCGCAACCACGTGTTTCGAATCGGTCGCGCGATCCGCCGCGCGACGAGAATGGCCATGAAACTGAGGATTGCGAGAACAGCCAATAAAAAGAGCCCGCTCATGCCGTCATCCTCCCCCGAAAATCGACCGCCGTTTCACCAGCGCCGACTCTTCTGCTGTCACCTCGGTTGCCGTCCCGCCAGTGCCGACTTTTGCGTGTGGCTCGTGATCGCCAGTCATCCCCATGAAACGCCTGCATCGTCTTGCCCACCAGCCCTTCGCAACCCGCCGATGTCGTGACAGCCCCCTCCGCCCCGTCGCCAACTAAAGGGGTCAGCATCCCATGGCACTACCTTAAGCCGTTGTACATCGTGAGTTAAGAATCGTAGCGCGCGCAATGTCACGCGGCACGGTGAGCAGAGAGTGGTTCTTAGGTCGTCGCTTGATGGCATGAGGTTCGACCCGGCCGGGACGTATCGGTAGTCGGAGCATGCTGATCGCACCGAGCAAATGGGCGGTCATGGTTCTCGCCCCGGTACCCGCGCCAAAGCGCAGTTGTTGCTCGAAGGCCTGGAACAATTGCAGCGCCCCCTTGAAACTCAGCGCTCGAACCAGCACCTGCGTACCCGCTGCCGCACGGCTCATCAGCGCACAGACGAGGTTGTAGCCCAGCAAATAGGCCGCGATTTCCTTGTTGATCATGGCGGGCGACTTGGCGCGCAGAATGTCCATGCCCATCTCGGCCTTGATCAAACGCAGATCCACCTCCACCTGCCAGCGCCGTTTGTACAGGGCGTCGATCTCCATCGCACTGACAGCCTTGGGGTCGAGGAAAGTCGTCACCAGAACGCGGCCGGCGACCTTGGTTTCGCGCATGGCCAGGCGTTCCGGCATGCGCGCGTAGGTTTCGGCATCCATCCAGCCGGGACGCTGGGGGCGGATCCAGTCGACCCGGTGATCGCGCCGCCCCAAGCGCTGGCCGCGGCAAAAGTCGGTGATGCGACGCTGATGCTGCCGGGTAACCAGATCGACGCCGCGTTCGACCAACAAGGCTGCCGTGAAGTAGTTGCAGTAATAGCGGTCAGCTAACACGATATCGCCCGCGCTCAAGTCCGCCATCAGCGTGCGGAACAAGGCTTGCTCGCCGGTGTGTTTGCCCCGACACGGTCCGAGCGCCCAACTCAGTACCGCACCGGTGGAGAGGGAGATCAGGG
>JAOTRV010000048.1 GCA_030247575.1 Sulfuritalea sp. | reverse complement strand
TCTGCCCGAAAGAAGTGAAGGGCCTCCGCCCCGACCCGATGACGCTGGTCAATGGCAAGGAAAAGCTCACCCTGCGCTTCGACTGCAAGAAGTGCGAAATGCACGTCATCGGCAAGTTGAAGAAGGGCCGGCAGATCAGCATCCTTCCGGTCGCGCATTGAGAAACAGATTTGCTCTCCCCCCTTCAAGGGGGGAGTTGGAGGGGGGATGGGGAGCCACTCGTGTCGCTCATGCCGCCCCATCCCCTCCCCGGCCCCCCCAATCGCAAACGTCGCATGCGACCTTCCCCTTGAAGGGGAGGGAGAATGCAAGACCTCCCCGGCCCTCCAATCGCAAACGTCGCATGCCGCCTTCCCCTTGAAGGGGAGGGAGAATGCATCAGATGAGCCGCATCATCCTCGCGCCGATGGAAGGCCTCGCCGACGACGTGCTGCGCGCGGTGCTGACTTCGGCCGGGGGCTACGACTGGTGCGTCACCGAATTCGTGCGCGTCACCACCACGCTGCTGCCGCACTCCCTATACACGCGCCTCTCCCCCGAGCTGAAGCACGGCTCGCGCACCGCCGGCGGCACGCCGGTGCGCATCCAGCTGCTGGGCTCCGATCCATCGATGCTGGCGGCAAATGCCGCGCACCTCGCGCTGCTCGATCCGGCCGGCATCGACCTGAATTTCGGCTGCCCGACGCCGCTGGT
Organism: Sulfuritalea sp.; assembly: GCA_030247575.1. Classification (GTDB taxonomy): domain Bacteria; phylum Pseudomonadota; class Gammaproteobacteria; order Burkholderiales; family Rhodocyclaceae; genus Sulfuritalea. The sequence continues at coordinate 16,141 of JAOTRV010000048.1, read as the reverse complement.
GAATCGCAATCGCGGCGGCGCCGCGCTGCTGGACGAGCCGGAGCTGTTGCAGCGCATCGCCGCGGCGGTGCGCGCGGCCGTGCCGCCGACGATTCCGGTCACCGCCAAGATGCGCCTCGGCATCGAGGACACCGGCCGCGCGCTGGACTGCGCGCTGGCGCTGGAAGCCGGCGGCATGCAGGAACTCGTGGTGCATGCCCGCACCAGGGCCGACGGCTACCGGCCGCTGGTGCGCTGGGAATGGGTGGCACGCATCCGCGAGGCGGTGAAGCTGCCGGTCATCGCCAACGGCGAGGTGTGGAACGTCGCCGACTATCGGCGGATCTGCGCCGCCACCGGCTGCGCCGATGTCATGCTGGGCCGCGGCGCGGTGGCCGACCCGCTGCTGGCGCGGCGCATCCGTGCCGGTGAGGAAGATCACGCGACGGATGCCGACTGGGAAGAACTGCGGGACATGATCGCGGAATTCTGGATGCGCGTGCAGCAGAAGCTGCCGCCGCACCAGTCGCCCGGCCGTCTCAAGCAGTGGCTGGGCCTCATGCAGCGCAGCTATCCGCAGGCGGAGCGCTTGTTCGGCGAACTGCGCGAGGCGCGCAATGCGCCCGACATCGGCCTGGTCCTCGCACGCTGCGGCATGCGGCCGGAAAGGCCGCGCGCGGCTTCGCAGCCGGCGGAGCCCTGACAGGAGGGTTCGCGGAATGCCGGCCGGTCGCGCCGGAAGCGGGTTTCCTTCCGCTTCACTTCTCAACAATCAAAGGTGTAAGGAATTCCGCGCCGCGCCGACTACTGGCACAGCAGGATCGAAATCCTCGAGCGCCTGCAAGCAAACGATGCATCCAACCCACTGATTTAAGGAGATTTGCCATGAACAAGACTATGACTGCCGCCTCCCTCGCCCTGGCCCTCGGTGCCGCCCTGACTGTCGCTGCCGCGCCGGCTGCCGCCGCCGACGGCAAGATGTCCATGGAAAAGGAGCACTGCTACGGCGTCGCCCTCAAGGGCAAGAACGACTGCAAGGCCGGCGCCGGAACGACCTGCGCCGGAACGTCAAAGACGGATTACCAGAGCAATGCCTTCGTGGCGGTTCCCAAGGGCACCTGCGAAAAGACCGTATCGAAGACCTCGCCGACCGGCTACGGCCAGCTCAAGGAATTCAAGCCCAAGATGGCCGGCTGAGTCGATCGCGAACGCGAAGCGCCGGCCATGAACGCACCTGTCTTCTCCGTGCCGGATACGATCGGCGCCGCCGCCCGGGGCCTGCCTGCCCGGGGCGGCGTCGGTCTCAAGCCCGAGCATTTCCGGGAGATTCTCGCCACCGCGCCGGACATCGGCTTTTTCGAAATCCACGCCGAAAACTACATGGTGGACGGCGGACCTTTCCATCACTACCTGGGCCGCATCCGCGAGCGCTATCCGCTGTCGATTCACGGCGTCGGCCTGTCCATCGGCGGCGAGTCGCCGCTCGATGCGGATCATCTCGACCGGCTGGCCATGCTGCTCGCCCGCTACCAGCCCGAGTCCTTTTCCGAGCATCTGGCCTGGGCCAGCCACGGCGATGTCTTTCTCAACGATCTGTTGCCGGTTCCGTATCACGCGGGCACCCTGGCACGCGTCTGCGACCACATCGACCAGGTGCAGGATCGTCTCCGGCGCCGCATGCTGCTCGAGAATCCGGCGACCTACGTCGAATTCGCCGCGTCGACCATGGCGGAGACCGAATTCATCGCCGAGGTCGTGCGCCGCACCGGTTGCGGCCTGCTGCTCGACGTGAATAATGTCCATGTCGCCTGCGTCAACCATCACCGCGACCCCTATGCCTACATCGATGCTCTGCCGGCGGAAGCCGTGGGGCAAATCCACCTGGCGGGTTTTGCGCAGGACGTCGACGCGGCGGGCGAACCGCTTCTGATCGACAGCCACGGCGCGCCGGTGGCGCAGGCCGTCTGGGATCTCTACCGCCATGCGCTGGCGCGCGTGGGGCCGGTAGCGACCCTGATCGAGCGCGACAACGACATCCCGGCCCTCCCCGTGCTGCTCGCCGAGGCGCACCAAGCCGAGAGATTGATGGGCGAAGCCCTTGCGCCGTCGATCGCCCGAGGTTTCCCGTGCGGGGCATGCGCGTGAGCGATCAGAGGATTTTTGCCGACGCCCTGCTCACCGGCAGGCCGAGCTGCCCGCCGGGTCTGACGGCCTGGAACGGTTCCGATCCGGAACGCCGCTTCGCGATCTATCGCAGCAACGTCATCGTCTCGCTGATCGACGCGCTGGCCGATACCTTCCCGGTGACGCAGCAACTGGTCGGCGAGGAATTTTTCCGCGCCATGGCCCGCCTGTTCGTTCAGGAACATCCGCCGCGTTCGCGCATCCTGGCGTTTTACGGCGAGGGACTGGCGAATTTCATCGAGGCATTCGCGCCGGCCGCCGCCGTCCCCTATCTGGCGGACGTGGCGCGGCTCGAAATGCTGCGCGTGTCGGCCTACCACGCCGCCGATGCCATGCCGCTGACCGCGGAAGCCATCTCCCGTTTGCTGGCGGACGTCGCCGTCCTGCCCGAGGCGCGAATCGGCTTGCACCCGTCGCTCGCCGTACTGCGTTCCGGCCATGCGGTGGTTTCCCTGTGGGCGGCACACCAGGCGGCCGATGCGGCGCAGGCGCTGGCCGCGGTCGATCCCGAGGCCGCCGAGACGGCCTTGGTGCTGCGCGCCGGGCTCGACGTGGAAATCTCCCGCATCCCGGATGGCGCCGCCGCATTCATCGAGCAAATGCGGCAAGGCGCCGCCTTCGGCGACGCGGCGGAGCAGGCCTCGGCCGCCGATCCCGCGTTCGACCTGGCCGCGACGCTGGGACTGCTGATGCGTGGCGGCGCCATCACCACCATGACCATCCCGAGGAGTGCGACATCATGAATACAGGCGCCATCGCCACTACGCCAAACCCCGTCACTGCCTCCTGGGTGCAAGGTCCGCTCCGGACGCTGACCAGCCTTTTTGCCCGCATCCCGGATTCCCTGATCTCGCTGATCGGTCGCTTCTCCATCGCGGCGGTGTTCTGGAAATCCGGACAGACCAAGGTTCAGGGCTTCGCCATGGACATCGTCAGCGGCGAATTCCAGTTCGGCATGCCGCAGTTGTCCGACTCCGTCGTCGCGCTGTTTCGCGACGAATACCGCCTGCCGTTCATCTCGCCGGAACTCGCGGCGCCACTGGCGGCCTTCGCCGAACATCTGTTTCCGCTGCTGATCCTGCTCGGCCTGGCGACCCGCATTTCCGCCGTCGCCTTGCTGGTCATGACGATGACGATCCAGTTTCTGGTCTACCCGGACGCCTATCCGACGCATGGCGTCTGGGCCACCGTCCTGCTGTTCCTCATCGCCAAAGGCGCCGGAACATTTTCCCTGGATCATCTGATCGCGCGCCGGAGACCAGTCTGACGCCGAGGCGCTGCGGCCTCACCGTGGCCGGCACGAAGCTGCTGCCGGCTTGACCGGCGCGCCGCGGCGGACGCCCGTCCCTGGAAAGGAAGCCGGGAAGCACCCGCAACAGGCTCCTCCCGCGGGAAATTTCGGCTTGCCCCTTGCGTCGCCGCAAATGACAAACGTCAACAAATGACGGCTGCGAAAATCGGGGCTATGATGCGCGGGGTCGCACAATAAGAAAAAGAGCAGCAACGTAGTCAGTCCCTTCTCCGGGAGAAGAAGGGAACCACCGTCCAGCCGGCTGGCCAGACCTGTTCTGGAAGCGGTTCGGGCAGTGGGCATCCATCCCTGCGGTACGCCATCACTGGGGGCTTTTTGCCTCCTGCGATGCTCGAGACTGTCGATCAATGCCTTGATTTGGATGGGAACCAGGCAATGCTGAAGCGAATGAAGATCGTCACCCGGCTGGCCATCGGCTTTCTGCTGATGCTGCTTGGCGCGCTGGTCCTGGGCTATCTGGGCGTCCGCAGCGTCACCCAATTGTCGGCGATCAGCTCGGACATCTTCCGTCATCCATTCGCCATAACGAGCGCCGTGCTCAATATCCGGTCGGATGCCCTCGCCAGCCAGAAATTGGCGGGCGATCTCATTGCCAAGGCCACCCTTGCCGAAGCCGACCCGCTGCGGCAAAAACTCGCGGCAGCGACGGCCCGCATCGACAGGAACATGGCGATGATTCGCGAGCGGTTCACCGGCAGCCCGGTCGAAATCACGCAAGCCGCGAAGGCGCTGGCCGACTGGCATGCCGCCCGCGACGAAACCCTGGCGCTGGCCCGCAGCGGGCGCCGCGCCGAGGCGATGGCATTGAACGGCGGCCGCGACGCCGGTCTGGTCGAAGCCGCTCTCAGGGAGATAGGCGACGTCGGCGATTTTTCCGCCGCCAAGGCGGCCGAACTCGAACAGTCGGCGCTGAGGGAACGCAACGCGGCGATGAGCACCATCGCCTTCATGCTGATCCTGATCGTCAGCGGCGGCGCCGCGGTGGCCTTCCTGATCGTCCGCAGCGTCCGGCAGTCGCTGCAGGTTGCCGCCAACGCCGTGCACGGCCTGATCGCCGACAGTACCGACAAGGTGCTCGCCGCCAATGCCATCAGCAACGGCGACCTCAGCGGCGACGTGGTGGTCTCGCAACCGCTGCGGATCGATCTCGACAATTTTCCCAGGGACGAGCTGGGCGCGCTGATGAAGACGGCGGCCCATCTCAGCGAGGTTCAGGTCGGGCTCGACGAAGCCTTCCAGGACATGACCCGATCCTTGCGGCTGGCGCGGGAAAGCGAAGCGGCGCGCGACTGGCTGAAGTCCGGACGCAACGAGCTGAATTCCCTGATCCGCGAAGAGCAGAGCACGGCCGAAATGGCGGACAAGGTGCTGGGCTTCCTGGTGACCCACCTCGGCGCCGGCATGGGCGCCTTCTACCTGTTCGACGAACGGAGCACGGCACTGTCGCTTACCGCCACCTACTCCGCCGCCAGCGACATGAAGCTCGGCGAGCAATTCCGCCTCGGCGAAGGCGTGATCGGGCAGGCGGCGCGACAACAGAAGATCATCACCCTCGCCGACGTGCCGCCGGACTACCTGCCGATCGGCTCCGCCCTGGGCAAAGCCGTGCCGAAGATCGTCGTCGCCATTCCCCTGCTGCACGGCAACCGCCTGGTCGGCGTGATCGAGATCGCCACCTTCCGCGAGTTCAGCGAGAACGAGGTGAAGTTTCTGGAAATCGCCCGGGAAACCATTGCCATTGCGATCGACGCCAACCTCGCCCACCACCGCACGGCCGAACTTCTGGAGCAGACCGAGCAGCAGGCCGAGGAGTTGCGGGCGCAGCAGGAGGAATTGCAGCAGAGCAACGAGGAACTGGAAGAACGGGCGCAGATGCTGGAACAGCAACGCGAGAACATCCGCCTCAAGAACCAGGAAATCGAGGCCGCGAGCCGGATTCTGCGCGAGAAGGTGGCCGAGCTGGAGCGCGTCAGCACCTTCAAGTCGGAATTCCTCGCCAACATGTCGCACGAGCTGCGCACTCCGCTCAACAGCCTGATGATTCTTTCCAGCCTGCTGAAGCAGAACAAGGAAGGCAACCTGAGCGAGAAGCAGGTCGAATTCGCCGCCACCATCAATTCTGCCGGTGCGGACCTGCTCAGCCTGATCAACGACATCCTCGACCTGTCCAAAGTCGAAGCCGGTCAGATGCAGTTCAGCTTCGCCGCGCTGCCGGTGTCCGATCTGTGCGATTCACTCCGTGCCATCTTCGAACCGCTGGCGGAGCAAAAAGGTCTCGCCTTAAGGGTGGCCGCCGATGCCGGCATTCCGGCGCTGTTCCACGGCGACGAACAGCGGGTGCACCAGATACTCAGGAACCTGCTGTCGAATGCCCTGAAATTCACCGAGTCGGGCGAAGTCAGCCTGCGCGTCGCCTCCCCCGCGGCGGGTGAAAATCCGCTGCCGGTGCCGGCACTGGCCTTCATCGTCAGCGACACCGGCATCGGCATTCCCGCCGAGAAGCAGCGTCTGGTTTTCGAAGCCTTCCAGCAAGCGGACGGCTCGATCAGCCGCAAGTACGGGGGCACCGGGCTGGGCCTTTCCATTTCGCTCCAGCTGGCGCACAAGATGCACGGCGACATCGGCATGAGCAGCGAAGAAGGCCGCGGCAGCGTGTTCACGCTCTACATGCCGCTGTCGGCGGTGGCGGCCGAAGAAACGCCGGCAACGTCCAAGCCGGTCCATACCACCCCCGCGCGCCCGCGCGAGGCGCCGCGCCTGGCGGTTCCGCCGCCGCGTCCGTCCGCCGCGGAAAACGAGGCTTCTCCGCGCTTGCCGGCGTCCCTGCCGGACGATCGCGCCCAACTGGGGGCGGGCGACAGAAGCATACTGGTCATCGAGGATGATCTCGGTTTCGCCAGGATCCTGCAGGAAATGGTCAACGACCGCGGCTTTGCCGCCCTGATGGCGGCCGACGGCGAATCCGGCATTGCCATGGCCGAGCGCTATCTGCCCAGTGCCGTGATTCTCGACGTGATGCTGCCGCATATCGACGGCTGGGGCGTGATGCGCCGGCTCAAGGACCATCCGCGCACACGGCACATCCCGGTGCATTTCATAACCTGCCTGGAAGACCGGCAGAAGGCCATGGCGATGGGCGCCATCGGCTTTGTCACCAAGCCGGTCAGCATGGCGCAGATCAATGACGTGTTGCAGTCGATCGAGGGCGCGCTGACCAAATCGGTGCGCCGGCTGCTGATCGTCGAAGACAACGCGGACGAAGCGAAGAGCATGGTCGCCCTGCTCGAGGAAAGCGGCGTCGATATCACGGTGGCGGGAACCGGCAAGGAGGCCATCGACCTGCTGGCGGCACAACCCTTCGATTGCATGATCCTCGACCTGGGCCTTTCCGACATGTCCGGCTTCGAACTGCTCGACTACATCCAGAACCTGGAGTGGGCGCGGCGGATTCCGGTCATCATCCATTCGGGCCGCGACCTGAGTCACGAGGACGAGCGCAAGCTGCGGCGCTTCGCCGAAAGCATCATCATCAAGGGCGCCATGAGCCCGGAACGGCTGCTCAACGAAGTCACCCTGTTCCTCCATCTGGTGGAGAGCAACCTGCACCCGAACAAGCAGCGCATGATCCGCACCGCGATCGACAAGGAGGCGATGCTCGAAGGCCGCAAGGTGTTGCTGGTGGATGACGACATGCGCAACATCTTCTCGCTTTCCAGCGTCCTGGCGGAGAAGAACATGGTGGTGATCGAGGCGGAAAACGGCCGCGAGGCGCTGGCCCGGCTCGAGCAGCATCACGACATCGGCATCATCCTGATGGACATCATGATGCCGGAAATGGACGGCTACGCCGCCATGCGCGAAATCCGCAGCAATCCCCGTCTGGTGAATATTCCGATCATCGCCATGACCGCCAAGGCGCTGCGCGGCGACCACGACAAGTGCATGGCGGCGGGAGCGAGCGACTACATCGCCAAGCCGATCGAAGTGGACAAGCTGCTGTCTCTGATCCGCGTCTGGATCTTCCAGCACATCTGAGCCGCCCGCCATGAAGCGCGACGACGTCGAAGACGTGGAAATCAGGCTCCTGCTCGAAGGGGTGCAGCAGATCTACGGCTACGACTTCCGCGACTATGCCGACGCCTCGATCAAGCGCCGCCTGAACCACTGGCTGGCGGAGTCGGAATTCGACACCTTCTCGCAGGCCCAGTCGCAGTTGCTGCGCGACCGCGGCGTGTTCGAGTCGCTGCTGCGGGGCATCACCGTCAATGTCACCGAAATGTTCCGCGATCCGGCGTTTTTCCGGGCGGTGCGGGAACAGGTGGTGCCCTTCCTCAAGACCTACCCCTTCGTCAAGATCTGGCATGCCGGCTGCGCCACGGGCGAGGAAGCCTATTCAATGGCGATCCTGCTCAACGAGGAAGGCATGTCGGGGCGCTACCGCATGTACGCTACCGACATCAACGAGGCGGTGCTGCAGAAGGCCGCGGATGGAGTGATGCCGATCGCGGAAATGCAGCGCTCCACCCGCAACTACCAGAAGGGCGGCGGCACGGCCTCCTTCGCCGATTACTACACCGCCCGCTACGATCGCGCGATCCTGTCGTCCGCGCTGAAGAAGGACATCGTCTTCGCCCCGCACAACCTGGCGGTCGACGGCGAGTTCGGCGAGATGAATCTGGTCCTGTGCCGCAACGTCATGATCTACTTCAAGCCGGCGCTCAAGGAGCGTTGCCTGCGCCTGTTCGACAGCAGCCTGCTGCCCGGCGGATTCCTCTGCCTCGGCCTCAAGGAAACCCTGGAGCGCAGGAAAATCGGCGAACGCTACGAGGAAGTGGCGGCCAACCTGCGCATCTACAGGAAGCGCTATGCGTAGGAAATTCGAAGCCGTGGCGATCGGCGTCTCCACCGGCGGGGTGCATGCCCTGCAAACCCTGCTCGGCCGGTTGCCGGCGGACTTTCCCCTTCCCATCCTGATCGTTCAGCACATGCGCGCGGATGCCGGAAGCGGCCTGGCACAACTGCTCGACGAATGCTGCGCGCTGTGCGTCAAGGAAGCCGACGAACAGGATGAAATCCTTCCCGGCAAGGCTTATCTGGCGCCGCCCAACTACCATTTGCTGGTGGAACGCGAGGGCTTCCTGTCGCTTTCCGCCGACCCCCACGTGAGTTTCGCCCGGCCGTCGGTCGATGTCCTGTTCGAGTCGGCCGCCGAAGTCTTCGGCCCGCAGTTGATCGGCATCGTCCTCACCGGCGCCAATTTCGACGGCAGCCTGGGATTGAAGGCCATCAAGCAGAAAGGCGGCATCGCCATCGTCCAGGACCCGGAGGATGCCGAAGCCCGACAAATGCCGCAGGCCGCCATCGCGGCGACCGAGGTGGACCACATCCTGGCCCTGAACGGAATCGCGGCGCTGCTGCAGAAGCTGGCGCCCAGGCGCGCCGCGATGGCGCGCGGCACCAGGGAGACGGGATGACCGCGAAGATCGCCCTGCTGCTGGTCGACGACCGCCCCCAGAATCTGGTGGCGCTGGAGGCTGTGCTCGGCGATCAGGATCTCGACCTGGTCAAGGCGACGTCCGGCAACGATGCACTGCGCCAGACCCTGAAGCGGGATTTCGCGCTGGTGCTGCTCGATGTGCAGATGCCAGGCATGGACGGATTCGAGACGGCCGAGCTGATGCGGTCCAATCCCAAGACGCGGCACCTGCCGATCATCTTCATCACCGCCGGGGTGAAGGACCTGCACATGCAGTTCAAAGGCTACGACCTGGGCGCCGTCGATTACCTGATCAAGCCCTTCGACCCCCACATCCTGCAGAGCAAGGTGAGAGTATTTTGCGAGCTCTACCGCCAGCGCCGCCAGCTCGAATCCAACCAGGCGCTGCTGGAATCGAAAATCAGGGAGCGGGTCGCCGAGCTCAGGGAAAGCGAGGAGCGCTTCCGCATGCTGGCGACCCATGCTCCCGTCGGCATCTACCAGATCGACGCAGAGGGCAATTGCCTGTTCGTCAACCGCCGCTGGTGCGAAATCGCCGGCATCCAGCCCCTGGATGCCGCCGGCCGGGGGTGGATGCGAAGCATCCATCCCAATGACAGGGATGCCGTCGCCTCGCTCTGGGAGGGGGTTCCCCTCTCGCCCGGCAGCGAATGGTCGATGGACTACCGCTTCCTCAAACCCGACGGCAAGATGGTCTGGGTGAACGGCAATGCCGCCGCCCTGCACGACGAGAAGGGGAGGATCACCGGCTATCTCGGCAACAGCCTCGAAATCACCGTGCGCAAGCGCAGCGAGGAACGACAGCGCGTGCGCAGTACGGTGACCGGCCGCCTCGCCGAGGATGCCACGCTGCCCGAGATACTCCACCTCATCGCCGAAGGCGCCGAGCGGCAGACCCACGGCATGACCTGCTCCATCCTGCTGCTGGACGAATCCGGCCAGCAACTGATCTATGGCGCCTCGCCGCACCTGCCGGGACGCGTCAACGGCAAGCGAACGTCGCCCGGCGACGAGGCCGGCCCCATGTGCATGGCGACGGCGCATCGCGGCGCGCGCCGCGTCATCGACAACATCTACGCCCACCCGACCTGCGCGGATTGCCGGCTGCCCGAGATGGCGGGCGAGCAGGTGTCGTGCTGGTCGGAACCGATCCTCGCCATCAACGGCGAGCCGCTTGGCGCCTTCGCCTTTTTCTGGGTGCAGCCCGCCGTCCCGGACAGCGGCGACATCGAACTGATGCACGAAGCCGCCCAGTTGGCCGGACTCGCCATCGAGCGCAAGCGCACCGACAACGAACTTCGCATCGCCGCTTCGGTGCACCAGGCCATCAGCGAAGCCATCGCGGTGACGGATGCGGACAACCGCATCATCGCCGTGAACCCGGCCTTCACCCAGGTCACGGGCTATGCCGAGCACGAAGCCATCGGCCAACCCGCGAACCTGCTGAAGAGCGGGCTGCACGACGAACCCTTCTATCAGGAGATGTGGCACGCGCTGGAAACCACCGGACGCTGGCAGGGGGAGATCTGGAACCGGCGCAAGAGCGGCGAGGAGTACCCGGAGTGGCTCTCGATCAACACCATACGCGATGCCAGCGGCAAGGTGCTGCGACGCATCGCCATGTCGTCCGACATCACGGAAAAGAAACGCAGCGAGGAAACCATCTGGCGCCAGGCCAATTACGATTCGCTCACCGACCTGCCCAACCGGCGCCTGTTCCGCGACCGGCTGCAGCAGGAAATCCTCAAGGCGCAGCGCGGCGGCCACTACGTGGCGCTGCTGTTCGTCGACCTCGACCGCTTCAAGGAAGTCAATGACACCCTCGGCCACCACACCGGCGACCTGCTGCTGATCGAGGCGGCGCGCCGCGTCTGCGAATGCGTGCGCACCACCGACACGGTAGCGCGCCTCGGCGGCGACGAATTCACCGTGATCATGTCCGAGCTCGCCGACACCCATCGCGTCGGCGAGGTCGCCCAGGCCATGCTGCAGGCCCTGGCGGCGCCTTTCGTGCTCGACGCCGAAACGGCCTACGTTTCCGCCAGCATCGGCATCACGATTTATCCGAACGACTCCGACAACGTCGAATCCCTGCTGAAGCACGCCGACCAGGCCATGTATGCGGCGAAGGAACTGGGCCGCAACCGCTTCAGCTATTTCACCGCCTCGATGCAGGCGACCGCGCAGACGCGGCTGCAGCTCAGCAACGACTTGCGCAACGCGATCGCGGCCGGCCAGCTCGAAGTGCTGTTGCAGCCCATCGTGGAGCTGGCCACGGACCGCGTCGTCAAGGCCGAGGCGCTGCTGCGCTGGCACCACCCGGTGCACGGCACGATCGGGCCGGCGCAGTTCGTTCCGATCGCCGAGGAGATCGGCCTCATCGGCGAGATCGGCGACTGGGTTTTCAGGAAATCGGCGCGCGCGGCCAAGCGCTGGTTCGACGCCGGCCTTCTCGGAGCCGGGGATGACGGACTGATCCAGATCAGCGTCAACAAGTCGCCGCGACAGTTCTTCTCCGGCAACACCCACGAAACCTGGGTCGAATACCTGAAGGAGATCGGCCTGCCGGCCAAGTGCATCGCCATCGAAATCACCGAGGGCCTGCTGCTCGACGACCGGCCTGAAGTGGCGACGAAACTGCGCCAGTTCCGCGATGCCGGGTTCCGGGTTTCGCTGGACGATTTCGGCACCGGCTACTCGGCGATGTCCTACCTGAAGAAGTTCCCGCTCGACTTCATCAAGATCGACCAGTCCTTCGTACGCGACATGGCGACCGACCACGGCGACCAGGCCATCGTCGAGGCCATCATCGTCATGGCCCACAAGCTCGGCCTCAAGGTCATCGCCGAGGGAGTCGAGACGGCGGAGCAATGCGATCTGCTCAAGGCGGCGGGATGCGACTACGGCCAGGGCTACCTGTTTGCCATGCCGATGCCTGCCGCCGAAATGCTGCTGGGCAGCTGAGCGCCGCATTGCGCCGGCGCCCGCCGGGCCCGCTAGCGCAGGGAATCGAGGGCGCTGGTCACGTCGAGATGGATCACGGCGTCGAACTGCCCCGACAGCGCGGCGTGAAAATAATGATCGCGTCGCTCGGTCGCGCGCAGGTAGAGGACGCCGACCGCACGCTGCAACTGCGGCTCGGCAAACTCGGCGGCCAGTTCCGGCGCGCCGCGGAAGATCCACAGCGCGGCGGGCGGCCCGCGGCGGTGCAAGCGCTCGTGCGCGCTCCCGCGCAACGCCGGAAGCAGGCGCCAGGCCCGGTCGCGCGCGCCCCACCCGGGCGCCGCGCGCACGCTGCCGCCATACGTGGAAAACCCGACCAGCACCGCCTGTTCGTCATGGCGCTCGCGCATCAACTGACCGAGGCTGAGCTCGCCGTTGCGTCCCTGATCCGTGGCGCGCGCATCGCCCTGGTGCAGGTTGTGAGCCCAGACCACCACCCTGCCCTGCGGCCCGAGGCGCTCCATGACCTGGGCAATGGTAGCTGCCATGTGCCGCTCGCGCAGATTCCACGAACCCAGGCTGTCCTGATACAAGAGCCGGTAGTAGCATTCGCCGCTGCTCACCACGCGCGCACTCTGCCAGGCCGCGAAGTCGTCCTCGTCCGCGGCTGCCGGGTCCATTTCCGCCAGTTGCGCCGCCGCGCCCCCGGCGCACGAAGGGGCGCGGCCGGCCACGACCTCGCGGCCGTAGAGCATGGGCTCGGGCAAGTAGTCGCCGAAGCAGCGGTAGCGCTGGCGCGCCGCGGCGGCCGCGGCGATGGAACGGCGCGCGACATGGCGCACGACGGCATCGGCCGACTCGGGAAGGCCGTAGAGGTCCATCCCGTACAGCCGAACCGGCGCCGCCCCGGGCCTGCGCTCACGGTTGAGCGCGCGCAAGCCTTCGACGAAATCGCGCACTTCGCTGTTGCGCCAGGTCCAGGTCGGAAAACGCACGAAACCGGACAGCGCGGCAACCGCATCGCGGTCGCGACCCTCGCCGCGAACGTAGGCATCGACGCGCCGCATGGGCTCCCATGGCGCCTCCAGCACCACCGCGCCGAAGCCCTGTTCCTCCATCAGGCGGCGCGTGATGCGCGCCCGCTCGCGGTAGAACTCGCGGCTGCCGTGGGTGGCCTCGCCGAGCATGACCACGCGCGCACCGGCCGTCAGCGCCAGCAGCGCGTCGTAGTCGCGATCGCCGCCCGTCAGCGGCTGGCTTGCGCAAGACAGCGCCGCGAGGCCGCAGGCCAGTGCAAGCGACATGCGCCGCAGCGACCTGGCATTCATCGACATGGAATGCCGCACCATTGCAGAGCGGCAGCTATGCGGCCGCCGCCTTCGGCCCGCTCCCGGCGTGGCGGCCGCAATGGTCGGCGATCGCCTGCGCGAGGCGCGGCATCAGAGCGGCGGGAAAATCGTGGCCCATGCCCTCGATCACCAGCAGGGACGCGCCGGGAATGTTCTGTGCGGTGTCGCGGCCGGCGGCGAGGGGCACCAGTGGATCGGCAGCGCCATGGATCACCAGCGTCGGCACGGCGATGGTGTGCAGCAGCTTGCGCCGGTCGCCGGAGGCGATGATGGCCAGCAACTGGCGCGCGACGCCTGCCGGGTCATAGGCACGGCGCACGCTCTTGCCGATGCGGCTGCGCAGTTCCTCGCGCGTCGAGGGGTAACCGGGGCTGCCGATCACGCCGAACATCTCGACCAGGTGATCGATTACCGATTCGGGGTCCTTCGGGTCGGACGGCCGGCTCAGCAGCACCTTGCGCGCCGGCTTGGACGGTTGCGAGACCTTGCGGTTGCCGGAGGAAGACATGATCGAGGTCAGGCTCAGCACGCGCTGCGGAAGCTTCGCCGCCAGCACCTGGGCGATCATGCCACCCATCGAGGCGCCGACGATGTGCGCGCGCGCTATGCCGAGCTTGTCCATCAGGCCGACGGCATCGCCGGCCATGTCGTCCAGCGTGTAGGGCGCGCGCACCGGCAGGCCGAGCGCCGACGCGGCCATGGCCAGCAGCAGGTTGGCGCGCCTCTTCCCCGGCGCGCGTCCCGAGAGTCCGCAATCGCGGTTGTCGAAACGGACCACGCGGTAGCCGCGCGCCACCAAGGCCTGACAGAAGTCGTCGGGCCAGGCCATCAGTTGCATGCCGAGGCCCATGATGAGCACGATGGCCGGATGCGAGGGGTCGCCGAGCGACTCGTATTCGATGTGCAGCGGCGCGCCGCTCATCGCTCAGTGCGCCGCGACGCGGGCGACGGGCTTGCGGCGCGGGGGCTTCGGCGTGGCGACCGCGTGCAGCGCTTTGGTGCGCGGGTTCCGCGCCTTGCGCCGCGCCGCCGGCCGCGCCAGCGCCAGGTATTCCTGGAAGCTGTCGCGCAGGTACTGGGCGAAGACTTGCGGATCGGGTACCTGCTCGTAGCAGGCGGTGATTGAAATGATCATCATGTCGTTGTAGCTGGTGACCGAAAACACCAGTCCCATGCCGTCGGAAATCGGCATGATCGCCGACAGATAGGTCAGGCGCGCGCCCTGCAGGTACAGCGGCACCTGCGGTCCGGGCACATTGGCGATGGCGCAATTGGCCAGCGGCACCCAGTCGCCGAGCAGGGCCGAGGCGGAACGCAGCATCTTGCTGGTGGCGGCAATCGCGGCCGACGGCGCATGTTCGGCGAGGTCGACCAGTTCGCGCGCGCTGACGGCCCGCGCCACGATGTCCGACGAGGAGCTGGTGGCCTGGATCGCGACCAGGCGCTCGACCGGGTCGGCGATATCGGTGCCGAGCTCCAGGCGCACCCAGGAAAAACCCGGCGGCCCCTCCTCGGCGCCTTCCTTGCCATTCCTTGCGCGCACGGCAATCGGCGTCGCCGCGACCAGGCTGTCGTCCGGCAACTCGGCCTGCTGGTCGAGATAGCGCCGCAAGCCGCCGGCGCAGACGGCGAGCACCGCGTCATTGACCGTGGCGCCGGGCGCCAAACGGCGAATCGCCTTGAAATCCTTCAACGCAAACCGGCGGGTTTCGAACACGCGGTGCGGCGACACTTCGGTATTGAAGCGCGTCATCGGGAACTCGTGCGGCCGGCCGAGAAATTCGCCGACGAAGGTGCGCGCGGCGGACTTCAGCGTGCTCCAGCTGCGCGCCAGCGGCTGCGCCATGCGCAAGGGGAAGGTGGCGACGTTGAAACCGGCGCGCACCAGCAGGTTCACGCTGCCCGGCGCATCCTCGGGAAACCACGGCTCGGGCGGCGCCGGCGGCGGCGAATCGGGCGAGATGTCATGCAGCAGCGCGGTGATTTCGTTGTGGTGCTCGACATCGATCGCGGCGTGATGGATCTTCAGCAGCACGGCGAAGCTGCCCACCGGCAGGTCGAGGAAGCTGTCCAGCCCTTCGATCACGTACATTTCCCACAGCGGGCGCTGCAGGTCGAGCGGGCGGGCGTGGATGCGCGCGGCCTGGATGCAGAACTGCCGCCAGTCGCCGGGCTTGGGCAGCGCGATGTGGCGCACGTGGTATTCGATGTCGAAGTTTTCGTCCTCGATCCAGTAGGGGTAGTCGATGTCCAGCGGCACGCGCAGTATCTTCTGGCGAAAGATCGGCATGCGGCCGAGGCGGCTCTCGACATGCGCCAGTATCTGCTTGAAGCGCACCATGCCGCCGCTCGCGGTGGACTGGTCGTAAATGTGCAGCAGCGTGACGTTGGAATTGGCGTGGGCGCTGTCCGAATAGACGTAGGCGGCATCGTGTTCGCTGAGTTGTCGCATGCGATTCCTTGGTTCAGACGGCGCGGGATTGTGCGTCATTGCGCGCATCGACATGCGCCGGGCTCGCGGTCATGTGCCACACGCGCTTGAGCAGGCCCTGCGGCTGGAACGGCTGCCAGGCGCCTTCCGGCTGCGCCAGGCGGTCGGCGACGATGGCCAGCACGATGCCGTTGAAGCCGAGGCCGAGGTGGCTGCCCGGCACCTGGATGTTCTCGTGGATGGCCGGGTCGCCGTCGATGGTGGCCTCCTGCGGCGGCACCACGCCGTCGCCCAGCGAATACAGGCAGCTGGTCGGCACCGCCAGGCGGCGTTGCTCGCGCAGCGTCTTGGCGCGCGGCTGCATGACATGCGCCGCGGCGCCGAGGCGATGCGAGATCAGCCGGTAGAGCGCCTTCACGGCGGGCGGCGACTGGCTGCCGGCGGCG
>JAOTRV010000047.1 GCA_030247575.1 Sulfuritalea sp. | reverse complement strand
TACGTCGCCCTGGGCCAGACCGGCGCCGGCAACATCCTCAGCTACTCGACCACGGATACCGTGGCGGCGACCGGCGCCGGCGACACCGTCACGCTGGGCGACGGCAACAACGTCGTGCTGGCCGGCATGGGCGCGGATACGGTCACCACGGCCGACGGTACGGACCTGATTCTCGGCGACAACGGCACGGTGCAGATGGATGCCGAAGGGGTCGAGCGAGTGTCGGTGACGAGCACCCAGCTGGGCATCTCGGGTACGAACCTCACGACGGACGGCGACGACACCATCGTCGCCGGTGACGGCACGAAGACGGTGGTGGGCGGTGACGGCAGCGATGACGTGACGCTGGGCCTGGGCGGCCACGTCGTGGCGGGTGACAACGCGCAGATCACCTATGTGGACGCAGGGGCGGGGCAGCCGGTCAATGACGGCAAGCTGCTGAGCGTGACGACGCTCGACACGGTGACAAGCACCGGCGGCGGCGACACCGTGACGCTGGGCGACGGCAACAATATCGTGCTGGGCGGCATGGGCGCGGACAGCGTCACGACCGGCACCGGCACCGACACCGTCCTCGGCGACAACGGCACGGTACAGATGGACGCGCAAGGCGGCAACTTTGCGCAGATCAGCACCTTCTCGCAACCGACGACCGGCGGCAGTCTCGTCGATCTGGGCGGCAACGACACCGTGACTGGCGGCACCGGCACCAAGACCGTGCTGGCCGGCGACGGCAGCGATGCGGTCACGCTGGGCACGGGCGACCACACGGTAGTCGGCGACAACGGCACGGTGACCTACGTCGCCCTGGGCCAGACCGGCGCCGGCAACATCCTCAGCTACTCGACCACGGATACCGTGGCGGCGACCGGCGCCGGCGACACCGTCACGCTGGGCGACGGCAACAACGTCGTGCTGGCCGGCAACGGGGACGACGCCATCGCCACGGGCAATGGCACCGACACGATAGTAGGCGATGGCGGTACGGTAACCATGGACGCGGCCGGCCTGGTGTTCGAGAGCGCCGTCAGCACCCAGCCCGACCTCGGCGGAAACGACTCGATCACCTCGGTCGACGGCACCAAGACCATCGTCGGCGGAGTCGGCGACGACACTATCGCGGTTGCCACCGGAACCCACTACATCGCCGGCGACAACGCCAGCCTGAACTACTACGCGACGGGCGTCCTCGCAGGCTTCGCCACGACCAGTCCCGCTGTCGGCGGCGACGACATGATCACCGCCACCGGCGGCAACAACGTCATCCTTGCCGGGGCCGGCAACGACGGCGTGACGACCGGCGCCGGCCAGGACGCGCTGCTCGGCGACAACGGCACGGCGAGCTTCGACACGCTTGGCCTGTGGGCCAACATCGAATCCACCGATCCCCTCATCGGCGGCAGCGACGTTCTGTCGTCCGGCGAGGGCAGCGGCGCACTGATCGGCGGCAACGGCACCGACAGCCTGACGGGCGGCACGGGGCAGGACATGCTGATGGGTGACGGCGGGCGGGCAACGTATTCCGCCGGCTCCATCCGGCTCGCCGAAACCATCGATCCCTTCATCGGCGCGGTCGATCAGCTGGACGGCGGTGGTGGCCAAAACGTTCTGCTCGGCGGCGACAGCGAGGACCTTATCTACGGCAACCTGACCAACGACGTGCTGGCCGGCGACTATGCGAGTGTGATTTTCGACGCGGCGGGCCATGTGACGTCGGTGATCCGTTACGGCGCGGGCACCAACGATCTGATCGCTCAGGTGCAGGACAGCTTGTTCACCTACACGCGTCCTGCGAGCAGTTCCTTCGTCATCGGTTCGGTGTACGTGCCTCCCGCCGGCGGAATCACCATTGGCGGAAGCCCTGCCACGCGTCTGGCGGAGTATGTGACCTTGTCCACCATCTCGGGTGTCGAATACACGCACAGCGGCGAGAGCGCGCAGTCGACGGCGCCGTCTGCCGACGAGGCCGGCAGCCCGGACGCGGAAGGCAGCAGCGATGAGGCACCCGCGACTCCGGACGAGGCAGCGCCGGCTCCCGACTCGGCAGCGCCCTCCGGCGCCAGCCCCGTTCCCGGCGACGAGCAAGGTGTTCCGCAGAACCGGCCGCAGGCAACGGATTCCGGTGACCAGCCTCCCGTTGGCAACGCGGCCGCCCAAGCTCAAACCGATGCAGACGACGCTCCGCGTCCGCCGTCCCTCGATCCGGCTGCCGGCCGCGCGTCAATCGCCTGGGGCGATTCGCTGGCCGCCGCCGATTCAAGCGCATCCGCCGGGAAGGCCGAGCCGTTCGAAATGCTGATGGCCGGACTTGTGGGCATGCAGGCATGGTATTCACGCTTCCAGAGCAAGGCGGAGAAGTCGCGCAGCGACGCCGCGGAGGTCAGCATCGCCAGCGCGGTCGAGGAAGGTCGCTTCGGTCAGTGGATCCGCGCCGCCAGCGGGACGAAGGGCGGCGAGACGGTCATGCTCGATCGCCGCGCCACGCCACGGCCCGAGCCCGGCCGCAAGCTGCCGGCCGGCGCCATCGAACAGACGGCCGAAAAGTGGCTGGACAGCGCATACGGCTTGCACTCCAGCGTCCAGAATACGCAGTATGGCGATAAGATAGCCGGCCACGCCGTCATCGACTGGGGCGACGGTATCGAGCCCCGGTCCGCAGCGGCGGAGGCGAAAGCTGCTGGATCGCAGAAATCAGACTGAGGAACCCCTATGGCCAAGAGCAATGCCGCAGAAGCAATCGAGGAAACCAAGCAGACCGACGTGCAGAAAGTCGTGTGGGACGATTCCCGCATGAACACGTCCTATTCGAACGTCTGCAATGTGCTCGGATCGCGCGAAGAGATCACGCTGTTGTTCGGTGCCAACCAGGCCTGGCACTCGGGCCAGAAGGAAGTCAAGGTCCTGCTCTCCGACCGCGTGGTGCTGAACCCCTACGCCGCGAAGCGTCTGGCCGGTCTGCTCGATCGCGTCCTCAAGGAATATGAAGCGCGCTACGGCCAGCTCAAGCTCGAGGCTTGAGCTTCATCCTTTCCGGCATTGAATCCCGGGGCGGCCTGCAGGCCGCGCCCCGGTTCATTCTTCCCGACGCCCGGTGAATCCGCTTTTGCCCACTCCCGTGCTTGACGCCGCGCAGAGCCCGCCCGCGACCGGGGAGGAGGATGCGCTCTGGCAGGCCATGTCTGTTGCCGGATCCGCGGATTCGGCGGGGCAGGCATGGCTGGCGCTGCAGTGCTCGATGATCGACGGCGCATCGCGCGGCGTTCTGGTGCTCGGGCCTCCCGACAGCGGGCCCTATGTGCCGGTGAGCGTCTGGCCGCCCGGGCAGACAGCCACGCCGCTGCTGGCGGAAGTCGCCGGCAATGCGCTGGCGCAGCGGCGGCCGGTGATCCTCAAGCAGCGTCCGCACTCGGTCGTGGCGTCGCCGGTGATGGTGGATGGCCACCTGCACGGCCTCGTCGCCATCGAAAGTTCCGCCCAGCAGGAAAGCCGTCTGCAGCAGCAGTTGACGCAACTGCGCTGGGGCAGCGGCGGCCTCGAGGCGATCCTGCGTCGCGACCAGTCGCAGGACGAGCAGATGACGCGCGAACGCCTGATCGCCACGCTGGACATGGTTGCCTCGGCGCTGGCCGAAGACGGATTCCAGGCTGCCGCCCAGGCGTTGGCGACCGACCTCGCCATCCGCCTCGATTGCGACCGCGTCAGCATCGGCTTCCTGCGCGAGCGCAACACCCATGTGGTCGCCGTGTCGCACAGCGCCGAATTCGGCGAGCGCATGAACCTGATCCGTGCCATCGGCACCGCGATGGACGAAGCGCTGGATCAAAAATCCATCATCGTCCTGCCGGCACGCGGCGATGAAACCCTGGTCACGCGGGATCACGCCGCACTGGCAAGGCAATTCGGCAGCGACAGCGTGCTCACCGTGCCGTTCGCGGTTGGCGAACTGACGTCCGGCGCCTTCAGCTTCGAGCGACCCGGCACTCGTCCCTTCGACCCGGACACGGTCGAACTGTGCCAGGCGGTGGTCGCCCTCGGCTGCCGCATCCTCGAGGCCCGGCGCCTCAACGAGCGCCTGCTGGTCGCGCGCATCAAGGATGCCGCGGAAGCCGAACTGCGCAAGTTCATCGGGCCGCGACACTTCGGACGCAAGCTGGCCGCGTCGGTGCTGATGCTGCTGGCCGTGTTTTTCAGCTTCGCCACCGGCGAACACCGCGTCGCCGCCAATGCCACGCTCGAAGGCGCCGTGCGGCGCGTGCTGGTCGCGCCCTTCGACGGCTACGTGGCGACGGCCACGCATCGCGCCGGCGACGTCGTCGCCGCCGCGACGGTGCTGGCGACGCTCGACGACCGCGACCTGCGGCTGGAGTACTACAAGTGGACCAGCCAGCGCTCGCAGTATGCCAAGCAGTACCAGGAAGCCATGGCCCAGCATGACCGCGCGCAGAGCAACATCACGCTGTCGCAGGTGCAGCAGGCCGATGCGCAGATGAACCTGCTGGCGGAACAGCTTTCCCGCACGCAAATAGCCGCGCCGTTCGCCGGCATTGTCGTCAGCGGCGACCTGCACCAGTCCCTCGGCAGCGCGGTGCGCCGCGGCCAGGTGCTGTTCGAGGTCGCGCCGCTCAATGCCTACCGCGTAATCCTCGAAGTCGATGAGAGCGACATCACCGCGGTCAGGGCGGACCAGAAGGGATCGCTGTCGCTGACCTCGATTCCCGACGAGGTATTTCCCCTCACCGTCACGCACGTTACGCCGGTCGCCGTGGCGCGTGAAGGTCGCAGCTATTTCCGCGTCGAAGCGCTGCTGGGCCAGACGTCGAATCGCCTGCGCCCCGGCATGGAAGGCGTCGCCAAGGTGGAAGCGGGGCGCGCCAGGCTGATCTGGATCTGGACGCACAAGTTCGTCGATTGGCTGCGCCTGACGCTCTGGGCCTGGTTCTAGGATTGATCGCGCCGTGAGCCAGTCGCTCTACAGCACCTCGTGGTACCGCGTGGCCGACATCAAGCCGCGGCTGCGCAACCATGCCCAGATCCACCGCCACGTGTATCGCGGCGGCGTCTGGTACGTGCTGCAAAACCATTCGACCGGAAAATTCCATCGCTTCACGCCCGTCGCGAACCTGATCATCGGCCTGATGGACGGTCGGCGCAGCCTGCAGGAAATCTGGGACGTCGCCTGCAACCGTCTCGGCGACGAGGTGCCGACCCAGGACGAAGTGATCAAGCTGCTGTCCGACCTGCACCGCGCCGACGTGCTGCAAAGCGACGCGCCGCCTGACCTGCACGAACTGCAGCAAAGGCGCAAGAAGCATGTGCGCATGCGCTGGAAGCAGTACGTCGGCAATCCGCTCTCGCTGCGCATCCCGCTGTTCGATCCGGACCGCATGCTCGATCGCCTGATGCCCTTGGTCAAGCCGCTGTGCAATCGTTACGGAGCCGCCGTCTGGCTCGTCGTCATGGGCTGGGCGCTGACGCTGATCGCGATGCACTGGAAACAACTGTCCGGCGACCTGATCGACCAGGTGTTTTCCTTCCAGAACCTGCTGCTGATCTGGTTCGTTTTCCCGCTGATCAAGCTGCTGCACGAGCTCGGTCATGCGATCGCGACCAAGGTCGACGGCGGCGAGGTGCACGAAATGGGTGTCATGCTGCTGGTGCTGATGCCCATCCCCTATGTCGATGCCTCCAGCGCCACCGCATTTCGCGACAAGCGCAGCCGCGTGCTGGTCGGCGCCGCCGGCATGCTGCTCGAATTGTTCATCGCGGCGCTGGCGGTGTTCGCCTGGGTCAACCTCGAACCCGGCACCGAACGCGCGATCGCCTACAACGTGATCATCGTCGCCGGCGTGTCCACGCTGCTGTTCAATGCCAATCCGCTGCTGCGCTACGACGGCTACTACATCCTGTCCGACTACCTCGAAATCCCCAACCTGGCGCAGCGCTCGAACGAATACCTGGGCTATCTGACCAACCGCTACCTGTTCGGCATCGAGGGCGGCAAATCGCCGGTCGAGGCCACGGGAGAGCGGGGCTGGTTCGTCTTTTACGCCATCGGTTCCTTCGCCTACCGCATGTTCATGATGGTTTCCATCGCCCTGCTGGTGGCGAGCCAGTTTTTCTTCATCGGCATCGTCCTGGCGATCTGGGCGTTTGCGACGATGCTGGTGATTCCGATCGGGAAAAAACTGCAATATCTGATCGCCGGCCCCCAGCTCGATGCGCACCGGCAACGCGCCCTGGTGTCGACCGGCCTCATCGTGCTGCTTGTCACCGCGCTGCTGGCGTGGCTGCCGGCGCCTTCCTCGACCCGCGCCCAGGGCGTCATCTGGGCTCCGGAGGAGGCGCAGGTGCGCAGCACCGTGGATGGCTTCATCACGCGGGTGGTGGCCAGGCCCGGGCAGCCGGTGCGCCGCGGCGACGTGCTGATCGAGTGCGACGATCCCGAACTCGCGGCGCGAACCAGCGTGCTGCAGGCCCAGCTGGCCGAACTCGAAGCGCGCTATAACGCCTCGATCGTTTCCCGGCGCGTGCAGGCCGACATGATCCTCGAACAAAAACAGCATCTGATCGCCGCGCTCGAACTTGCCGACCGGCGCCAGGCCGAGCTGCAGCTGCGCAGTCCCGCCGACGGCGTATTCGTCATGGCCGACGTGCCGAATGCTCCGGGCAAATTCACGCAGCGCGGCGAAGTGCTGGCCTATGTCATGGACGGCGCCGCCACCAAGGTGCGCGTGGTGGTGCCGCAGGCCGAGGAGAACCTGGTCAGCAAGCGCACCCGCAAGGTGGAAATCCGGCCGGTCGGCGGCATCGGCCAGCCGATCACGGCGCAAATCAGGCGCGAAGTGCCCGCCGCCACGGACGAGTTGCCGAGCATGACCCTGAGCCTGCAGGGCGGCGGCAAGATCGGCCTCGATCCGGGCAAATCCGGCGAGGGCAGCAAGGCACTCGAAAAGCTCTTCGTGCTGGATCTCGATCTTGTCTCGGGCGCGCCGGCCAGCTATATCGGCGGACGCATCCACGTCCGCTTCGAACATCAGCCGGAGCCACTGGCGGAGCAGTGGTACCGCGACGTGCGCCGCGTCTTCCTGAAGAAATTCAATGTTTGACGCCGTAGCGCCAGCGACTACTTTCGACGAGATCTACCCGGAACTGGGAGAGATCGCCACCGACGAATGGCTCGACCGGCTCGGTGTCGCCCTCACCGGGCGCGTCAGCCGGGCCGTGCGCTCGCGTCCGCAGCGCATCAACGCCATCGTCGACCGGGTGAACCTGGTCGCGGACAGCTATGCGGGCCTGAAGGAAGACGCGCTGCGCGAAGCGGCGCGGGAACTCAAGCGCGAGCTGCGGCGCGACGGCCTGCGCGATGAACTCGTCGCCCGCGCGTTTGCGCTGATCCGGGAAACCGCGGGCCGCGTCCTCGGCATGCGCCATTTCGACGTGCAACTGCTCGGCGGCTGGGTGCTGATCAACGGCATGGTCGCGGAAATGCACACCGGCGAAGGCAAGACGCTGACGGCCACGCTGCCTGCCTGCGCCGCCGCGCTGGCCGGGATTCCGGTGCATGTAATCACGGTGAACGATTATCTCGTCGAGCGCGACTGCGAGCTGATGCGGCCGATCTACGAGGCCCTCGGCCTCACCGTCGCGGCGGCCACGGCAGAGATGGACCATCGCAGCCGGCAAGCCGCCTATCTGGCCGATGTCGTCTATTGCACCAACAAGACCGTGGTCTTCGATTACCTGCGTGATCGCATCCTGCTCGGCTCGAATTCCAGCTCGCTGCATCTCAAGCTCGAAAAGATCTACGGCGCCGACGCGCGCATCCGCCGGCTGTTGCTGCGCGGGCTCAATTTCGCGATCGTCGACGAGGCCGACAGCGTGCTGGCCGACGAGGCGCGCACGCCGCTGATCATCTCCGCGGAAGCGTCATCTCCCGACGAAGCCACCGTCGCGCGGCAAGCTCTCGACCTGGCGCAGCAACTGGTGGTCGGCGACGATTTCCTGATCATCAAGTCCGAGCGGCGCATCGCGCTGACCGAGACCGGCCACAGCCGCGTCATCGATCTGTGCAAGTCGCTGGGCGGCGTCTGGAACGGAGCCCTGCGCCGCGAGGAGCTGGTTACGCAGGCGCTGACGGCGCTCAACCTGTTCGTCCGCGACGAGCACTACCTGGTGCGCGACGGCAAGGTCCAGGTGGTCGACGAATTCACCGGGCGGGTGATGGCCGACCGCTCCTGGGGGCAGGGCCTGCACCAACTGATCGAGACCAAGGAGGGCTGCGAAATCACGGCCCGCCGCGAGCCTCTGGCGCGCATCAGCTATCAGCGCTTCTTCCGCCGCTACCGGCATTTGTCCGGCATGACCGGAACCGCGAAAGAGGTCGCCGGCGAGCTGGGCGACGTCTATGGCCTCGCCGTGGTGCCGGTGCCGACTCATCGCCCGAGCCGGCGGATCTACACGCCGGACCGCATCTTCGAAACCGAGGACGAGAAATGGCAATGCGTGGTGGATCGCGTGGCGGAGCTGCACGCGAAGGGCGCACCGGTCCTGCTCGGCACCCGTTCCGTCGCCGCCTCCGAAGTGGCCAGCCGCCTGCTGACGGAGCGCGGGGTGGAGCACAGCGTGCTCAACGCCAAGCAGGACGAAGTGGAAGCCGAGATCGTCGCCCGGGCCGGCGAGCCGGGCCGCATCACCATCGCCACCAACATGGCCGGCCGCGGCACGGACATCAAGCTGGGCCCCGGCGTCGAGGAACTGGGCGGCTTGCATGTGATATTGTCGGAACGCCACGAAGCAGGGCGCATCGACCGCCAACTGGCGGGGCGCTGCGCGCGGCAGGGTGATCCGGGCAGCTTCGAGGCCATACTCTCGCTGGAGGATCCGCTGGTGCTTCCGTTCAAGGGCGGAGTCTTCGAATGGCTGATGCGCCGCTTCACCCGTCCCGGCCACCCGAAGGCGGACGCGGCGAAGAAGCGCTTCATCGATTTCGCCCAGTGGCGCACCGAACGGACGCAGTCGGGCGTGCGGCGCAAGCTGCTCAAGTCCGACAAGCAGCAGGGCGATATCCTGTCCTTCTCGGGCAGGCCGGAATAACATCAGGGGAAGCACGAAATGCAGCAGTCTTCATTCAGGATTCTTGTGTCATTGATGTTGGTCGGCAACCTGCCCGCCGCCCTGGCGGCCGATCTGCCGCCGCCGAAGCCTCCGGCCGTGGCGCCGCTGGCCCCGCCGCGCCTGCCGATGGCCGTGCAGAGCGGCAACGCCGGCAAGAAGCTCGGCGACGACATGGAATGCCTGCTCGAACCGCATCTGGTCGCCAACGTCGGCAGCCCGGTCGAGGGAACCCTGAACCAGATCCTCGCCGATCGCGGCGCCGCCGTCTCCAAGGGGCAGGTCGTGGCGCGACTCAACGCTTCGGTGGAGACTGCCAATCTGGAGCTGCGCCGCGCGCAGGAAGAATTCGGCAAGCGCAAGGTGGCACGCAACAAGGAACTCTTCAGCAAGGAACTGATCTCCGCCAACGAAAAGGACGAGATCGAAACCCAGACCCGCATCGCCGGCCTCGAGGTTAGGCAACAGGAGCAGGTCGTGGATCAGCGCTCGATTCGCAGCCCGCTCAACGGCGTCGTGGTCGAGCGCTACCTGGGGCCCGGCGAACGCGTCGCCAACGAAAAGGCCATCCTCAGGATTGCGCAGATCGACCCCTTGAATGTCGAAGTCATCGCCCCGGTGGAACTGTTCGGCTCAGTCAAGCCCGGCATGAGCGCCGAGGTGCGCCTCGACCCGCTGCTGAGCGGCGTGTACAAGGCCAGGGTGGTCGTCGTCGACCGCCTCATCGACGCCGCCAGCGGCACCTTCGGCATCCGGCTCGAACTCCCGAACCCCGGCAACAAGGTACCGGCCGGCATCAAGTGCAAGGCGCGCCTCAAGGCCGGCTGAACGGGCCCCGGCCGCCGGCGGGGGCAACGCCGGGCGCCGCGGAAAGGGCAGGGCGCCTGCTCGCCTGGCTGCTCACGCAGCGTCTCGAAGGCTACGAAAAGTCCTTCAAGATGAGCCCGCAGACCTTGCTGCACAACCGCTATCTCGCCGGCCTGCCGGCCGATCGACTGCCGCCGGCACGGCTGTTCGAAATCTGCCGCGAGCTGGGCATGCCGGACGTATTTCTGGCGCGACTGCAAAGTGACCTTTCCGGCGCCGACACCATCCATTTCGGCTTCGAGGAAGGCAGCCACAGCGGCATTTTCAAGATCTATCTCGAGTACTGGAAGCGCTGGAACGATGCCCGCATCAAGGGCGACGAATCCATCCTGCTGCATGAGGCCTTCAAATGGGATGCGCAGGACGGCAGCAAGCGCACCGTCGCCAACTACACCTGCTTTCCGCGCCTGTCGCGCCAGCAGGTGATGCAACGTATCGCCGGAATCTACAACTGCGACACAGCGCACGCTTCGTATGGATTCGTCAAGGATCTTGTGCGGCTGGCGGCGACGCGGAGCAACGAACAACTGATGTATCTCGAAGTCAGCGAGGAGGGCAAACCGCGCGCCTCGTTCGACCTCAATTTCCACGCCGCCGGCTTGAAGCTCGCCGACATCCGGCATCAAGTCGCGAAAATGTTCCGCCACTATGCGATCCCGCCCGCGCAGCTCGCGTGCCTGTGGGGCGGCGTCGCGACGAAACCCCTCGGGCACCTGTCGGGCGGCCTGAGCCGCGACGGGCAGGATTTCCTGACCCTCTACTATGATCCCCTCGGCTGAACCGGCGCCGTGCAACGAACCCGTCGGGACAACGCCATGACTTGCATTGTCGCGGTCGCCGCCCCCATCGGCGGCGGCAAGACCTCGCTGGTGCAGGGGCTGGCCCAGGCGCTGGACGGGGCCTCGACCGTCCACTTCGACCACTACGAGCTCGCCACGCAAAAGTCACCCGCCGAGCTGGCGCGCTGGATTGCCGACGGCGCGGACTTCAACGAGATTCAGGCGCCGGGCCTGCTGACTGCGCTCGAAGCCCTGAAACGCGGCGAAGCAGCCACCGATCCGGTGACCGGCGCACGCATCGTGCCCGGCGATCACGTGGTGCTGGAAATGCCGCTCGGCAGGGAGTACGCCGCGACGGCGCACCTGATCGACATCGTGATCTGGGTCGAGATTCCCCTCGATGTCGCGCTGGCCCGCAACATCAAGTCATTGGCGGCAGACGCGCTGGCCGACCCGCGCGGCGATGCGCGTGACTTCCTGCGCTGGCTGGAGGGCTATCTCGGGCACTACACCGGGCAGGTCCGCACCATCCTGGAAGTCCAGAAGCTTCGCGTTTCCGCCGGCGCCGACGTCGTGGTGGACGGCCTGCAGGCGCCGGAGGCCCTGGTGGCCGCGGCATCGGCGGCTGTCGGCAAGTTCAAGACATGCGGATAGTTAAGGCCTGGAATATGCCATATCAAACTATGTCATTTGCAATTCCTTGCGAAAGCATGCTAGGATTCGCCAACTGTCGATGAACACGTCGGCCGCGCCCGGTACCGGTAGAAGTACCCCTCCATAAAAAAGAACGAACCAGCGCGGCAGGACCATGGCAGTGTTCCGTCGATCGGAACGTGGGAGGAGAAGCAAAACACAGATGGACAGACGAGTCACGTAGCTGGCGAGCCAGCTCGGTTCGTACGACCATTTTTGCTGCCGTGCCGGCCGGGGAAACGCCCTCGGCCGTCGGGTCTGGAGGGGGAATTGAAGTTCAACGTGTCGCAATCCAAGCGGCGTGTGCCGGCAAGCCGTAATCGGGCGGCCGCTTCTCGGTACGCGCCCGCCGTGTCGGACGCGGTGCGGGGCAGGCCATGAGCGACACGCCCCTGTCGCTCGTGGCCGAAGCGCAAAGCGAAGGCGGTTCCGCCAATCCCGGACGCGAACCCGACACCGGCCTGATCGGCCTGGTCATGCTGGCCCGCTTCCACAATATTGCTGCCGATGCCGATCAACTGGCGCACGATTTCCGTGAGTCCGGCAAGGACCTCACGGTGCCGCAGATCCTGCTGGCGGCCAAACAGCTCGGGCTCAAGGCAAAGCAGGTCCGCACCGAACTGTCCCGGCTGCCGCAAACCCCGCTCCCTGCCATGGCCGTCGATCTCGACGGCCATTTTTTCATCCTCGCCCGGGTCGATGGCGACCAGATACTGATCCACGATCCGCGCGTCGAACGCCCGCAGGTACTCGACGCCACCGAGTTCGCCGCGCGCTGGAACGGCGAGCTGATTTTGTTCACCTCGCGTGCCTCGCTCGCCGGCGAACTCGCCAAGTTCGACTTCACCTGGTTCATCCCGGCCGTGGTGAAGTACCGCAAGCTGCTCGGCGAAGTGCTGCTGGTCTCCTTCGTCCTGCAGCTCTTTGCGCTGGTCACACCCTTGTTTTTCCAGGTTGTGATGGACAAGGTGCTCGTTCATCGCGGCATGACCACGCTTGATGTCATCGCCATCGGCCTGCTGGTCGTCATGCTGTTCGAAGTGGCCCTGTCCGGCATCCGCAGCTACGTCTTCGCCCACACCACCAGCCGCATCGACGTCGAACTCGGCGCGCGGCTGTTTCGCCACCTGCTCAACCTGCCGCTGGCCTACTTCCAGGCACGACGTGTCGGCGACACCGTGGCTCGCGTGCGAGAACTGGAGAATATCCGCCAATTCCTCACCGGCAACGCCATTACACTGGTGCTCGACCTGCTGTTCTCCGTCGTCTTCATCGGCGTCATGCTGGTCTACAGCGGCTGGCTGACGCTGGTCGTGGTGCTTTCGCTTCCCTGCTACGTCCTGCTTTCCGTCGGCATCACGCCGTTGCTGCGCGCCCGGCTGCACGAGAAGTTCAACCGCGGCGCCGAGAACCAGGCCTTCCTCGTCGAGACCATCAACGGCATCGACACCGTCAAGGCCATGGCGGTCGAGCCGCAAATGATCCGCCGCTGGGACAACCAGGTGGCCGCCTATGTCGCCGCCGGATTTCGCACCGCGACCCTGGGCACGCTGGCGCACGAAGGTGTTTCCCTGATCGGCAAGCTGGTGACGCTGGTCACCATGTGGCTCGGTGCGCGGCTGGTGATCGACGGCAGCCTGAGCCTGGGGCAGTTGATAGCCTTCAACATGCTCGCCGGCCGCGTCGCCACGCCGGTCATGCGCCTGGCGCAGCTCTGGACCGACTTTCAGCAGACCGGCATCTCGGTGCAGCGTCTGGGCGACATCCTCAACACTCGCACGGAACTGGCCAAATCGGGCGGGCAGGGTGGCCAGGGGGTACGTTCGGGTACCACGCTGCCGCCGCTGGCCGGCAGGATCGAATTCGACGACGTGGTCTTCCGCTACCGCCCCGACGGGCCGGAAGTGCTGCGCAGAATCAGCCTCGCCATCGAACCGGGCGAAGTGATCGGCATCGTCGGCCGTTCCGGCTCCGGCAAGAGCACGCTGGCCAAGCTGGCGCAGCGCCTTTACCTGCCCGAACGCGGCCGCGTATTGGTCGATGGCATCGATCTCGCGATGGCCGACAGCTCCAGCCTGCGCCGCCAGATCGGCGTCGTGTTGCAGGAGAACATGCTGTTCAATCGCAGCATCCGCGACAACATCGCGCTGGCCGATTCGGGCCTGCCGATCGAAGCCGTGATGGCCGCCGCCAAGCTCGCCGGTGCGCACGAATTTATCCTCGAACTGACCGAAGGCTACGACACCCTGGTCGGCGAACACGGCTCGACGTTATCGGGTGGCCAGCGCCAGCGCATCGCCATCGCCCGCGCGCTGATCGGCAACCCGCGCATCCTGATCTTCGACGAAGCCACCAGCGCGCTCGACTACGAGTCCGAACGCATCATCCAGAACAACATGAAGGCGATCTGCAAGGGCCGCACCGTGCTGATCATCGCCCACCGCCTGTCCGCCGTGAGGGACGCCAACCGCATCGTCGTCCTCGACCGCGGCCAGATCGTCGAGCAGGGCAGTCATGCCGAGCTGCTACGGCACGAGGCGGGGCACTACTCGCGGCTGCACCGGATGCAGCAGGGATGACGACCATGACCCAAGCCCTCACCCTCCGTCTTCAAGCCACGTTCGATCTCCTCAAGCGCTACGCCACCATCTTCGGCCACGTCTGGAAAATACGCAAAGAACTCGACCCTCCGCCACGCCTGCCGCACGAGGCCCAATTCCTTCCCGCCGCCCTCGAGCTGCAGGAAACCCCGGTCTCCCCCGCACCGCGCATCGTCGCCTGGCTGCTGATGGCCTTCGCACTCATCGCGGTACTGTGGGCGATCTTCGGCAAGATCGACGTGGTCGCCACGGCGCAGGGCAAGATCGTGCCCAACGAAGGCAGCAAGCTCATCCAGCCGATCGAGACCGCCGCCGTCAAAGCCATCCACGTGGTCGATGGCCAGGCCGTCAAGGCCGGCCAAGTGCTGGTCGAACTCGACGCCACCATGGCCCAGGCCGACAGCACGCGCACCGCCAACGACCTGACCACGGCCAGACTGCAAGCCGCTCGCGCCCGCGGCCTCTTGGCGGCGCTTACCGCCACCAAGCCGCCGCGCATCGAAGCTCCATCAGGCATCGGCCCCGAGCGCATTGCGCAAGAACAGCGCATCCTCAACGGCCAGTACGGCGAATACCAGGCCAAGGTTTCCCGCATCGACGCCGAAATCGCCAAGCGCGAAGCCGAGCGCCGCTCGACCCAGGAGATCGTCAAGAAACTCGAACAGACCGCGCCCATCGCCCGCCAGCGCGCCGAGGACTTCAAGGGGCTGGTGGCGAAGAACTTCATTTCCAAACACGGCTATCTGGAAAAGGAACAGGCCCGCATCGAGCAGGAAGCCGACCTCGAAACCCAGAAGAGTCGCCTCAAGGAGCTCGCCGCGGCCATCGACGAGGCCAAGGGCCAGCGCAGCACCGCCGTCGCCGAAACCCGCCGCCTCGCGCTCGACACCCTCAACGAAGCCGAGCAGAAAGCCACCGGCTACGGCCAGGAGTTGGTCAAGACCGAAAGCCGCGGAAAACTCATGACGCTTACCGCGCCGGTCGACGGCACCGTGCAGCAGTTGGCCGTGCGCACCGTCGGCGGCGTCGTCACCGAAGCCCAGGCCCTGATGGTCATCGTGCCGAAGGACGACGCATTGGAAGTCGAAGCCTTCCTCGAGAACAAGGACATCGGCTTCGTCAATGCCGGGCAGGTGGCGGAGGTCAAGATCGAGACCTTCCCCTTCACCAAGTACGGCACGATCCCCGCGAGCCTCATCCATGTCTCGCGTGACGCCATCAACGACGAGAAGCGCGGCCCGATCTATTCCACCCGTGCCCGTTTGCAGCGCGCCACCATGCAGGTGGAAGACAAGACCGTGAATCTCTCGGCCGGCATGGCGGTGACCGTTGAAATCAAGACCGGCAAGCGGAGGGTGATCGAGTATTTCCTGAGTCCGCTGCTGCAGTATGGCAGCGAGAGTTTGCGGGAGCGGTGAAGGCAATGGAACGAACGAATGGCGAGGGCACAAGAACATGCAAAAAGTGAGTGGTCTGAAAGTCGGCGCTGGTGCCACGGCGACGAGTGCGTCCGCCGTAGCGGTTGAAGCCATTGCCAGCTGCATTCTCACGCTGCGCGGGCAGCGGATCATTGTCGACGCTGATCTGGCTGCGCTCTATGGCGTGCCGACAAAGCGACTCAATGAGCAGGTGCGGCGCAACCTGACGCGGTTCCCCGCGGATTTCATGTTCATGCTCGAACCGGATGAGTGGGAGTCTTTAAGGTCGCAAATTGCGACCTTAAAGACCGGGCGCGGCCAGCATCGGAAGTACCTGCCTTATGCCTTTACGGAGCACGGGGCGATCATGGCCGCCACCGTGCTCAATAGCCCGCATGCGGTTGATGTCTCGGTTTACGTGGTTCGCGCCTTCGTTCAATTGCGCGAACTGCTCTCCGGTCACAAGGAATTGGCGCGGCGTCTTGATGAGTTGGAAGCGCGCATGGCGCGCAAGCTCATGACCCAGGATCAGGCCATTGCCGGCATTCTCGATGCCATCCGCCAATTGATGGCGCCGCCGGCAGTAGCGAAGAAGCGGCCGATCGGGTTCGTCAGCGATGAGAAATGATCGACAAGACGGTGTCGAGCAATCTGAACGGCATCGCGTCGATGCGCCTCTGACCATGCCGCGCCGCCCGCGAATCCACCTTGCCGGAATCCCGATGCACCTCGTCCAGCGAGGAATCAATCGAGAGCCGTGCTTCTTTGCCGAGGAGGACTATCACTGCTACCTCCACTGGCTGCAGAAGTCGGCTGCCGATTGGAATTGCGCCGTCCATGCCTACGTCCTGATGACCAACCACGTGCATCTGCTGATCACCGCCGAGCGGCCGGATGGCCCGGCCCGGCTCATGCAATCCCTCGGCCGGCGCTACGTGCAGTACGTCAATCGCGCCTACCAGCGCAGCGGCAGCCTGTGGGAAGGGCGCTACAAATCCAGCGCCGTGCAGGCCGAGGCCTATCTGTTCACCTGCATGCGCTACATCGAACTCAACCCCGTGCGCGCCGGCATGGTGAGCGACCCGGCGCACTACCGGTGGTCGAGCTACCGGCATAACGGTCTGGGGCAAGCCGACGAGCGACTCACGCCCCACGCGATGTATCGAGGCCTGGGCGCCGCGGACGACGAACGGCAGGCGAGCTACCGGGCGCTGTTCCGATCCGAACTCGACGCTGACGCCCTCGGTGACATCCGTCTGGCGCTGACTCAAAGCCAACCGCTGGGCGATGACCATCTTTCCGAGCGCATCTGCGCCAAGGTGGGTGTGCGCCGCGCGCTGCCCAAGAGAGGGCGCTCGCAGGGGAAGGCGACCACGCCGGACGGCATGGAAGAACAAACCGGATTTGGATTCTGAGGAGAGAGAAATGAAAAAGAATGTGATGCTGACCCCCATGGCACTACCTTAAGCCGCTGAGATGATCAGGGTGGCAAAAGAAGGATGGCTGAGAGCCTCACTTGCTAAGATCGTGGTGTCTGAAGTCACGCTCGATAACAAGGAGGATCAGCCATGGTGGATGCTAGCAAAAAAACGCCTGCAACAAGGGGTGGAGCGGTT
>JAOTRV010000046.1 GCA_030247575.1 Sulfuritalea sp. | reverse complement strand
TCAACCAGGTGCAGATCCTGCCCGACATCGGCATGGGCTTTGCGGAAGGCATCCGCTCGCTGATGCGCCAGGACCCGGACATCATCATGGTCGGCGAGATCCGCGACCTGGAAACCGCCGACATGGCCATCCAGGCGGCGCTGACCGGCCACCTGGTGCTGTCCACCCTGCACACCAACGACGCGCCTTCCGCGATGACGCGGCTGATCGACCTCGGCGTGCCGCCCTACCTGCTGTCGGCAACCGTGCTCGGCGTCATGGCGCAGCGTCTGGTGCGCACGCTGTGCCCGCATTGCAAGCAGCCCGGCGGGCTGCGCGCCGAGGACGAGGCGGCATGGACCGCGCTGGTGGCGCCCTGGAAATCCAGCATGCCGACGCAGATCTACCGTCCCGTGGGCTGCCTCGAATGCCGCATGACCGGCTACAAGGGACGCATCGGCATCTACGAAATCATGCCGATGTCGCTCGACATCAAGAAGCTGGTGGCCGGCGGCGTCGAGCTGTCGAAACTGCGCGAGCAGGCCATGCGCGAAGGCATGAAGCCGCTGCGCATCGCCGGCGCCAAGAAGGTCGCGGCGGGGCTGACGACGATATCCGAAATCATCAAGGTCGCACCGCCGATGTTCGACGCGACTTGACCGCCCCCGCCGGCGGACCGGTCATTTGCAGCCGGTCGCGCGACAAGCGCGCGACAGACGCACACTCAGCCCCCGTCAGCTTTCATCCGGCGCAACGATATGTATCGGACGCGTTCCAATCCTGGCCCCGGTGACCTCATCCACCGCCACCGCCTTGATTTCCGTGCCGGTTTCCGCATCCAGAAAGCGGACCAGTTTCCCGCCACCCCGGTGTTTGCGTCCCCAGGCGCCAATGATGAAAAGTACCGGCAGAAAATCCTGCCCGGCCGGGGTCAAAAGATACTCTTCACGTGGCGGGTGCTCCGAGTAGCGTCGCTTCTCCAGCAATCCTTCCTCCGTTAAAACCGCCAGCCGGCGGGTCAGGATCGTCGGCGCGATACCCAGGCTTTTCCGGAATTGGTCGAAGCGCGTCAGACCCGCATGGGCGTCGCGCAAGATCAACAAACTCCATGCGTCGCCAGCAAAAGCCAGGCTCCGTGCGATCGGGCAGGTGTCTTGATAAGTTTTTTCGTTGTTCATACTAAAAAGATAGTGACTTACTTTCAAATTGATAGTATTGTTCGTATCGGATTGATACTAACACTTTCATACGGAGATTTGAACAATGAAGAAAAATGATCAGGCGGTAGCCCTGGTAACTGGGGCATCTTCAGGCATTGGTGAAGCCACGGCCCTTCGCCTGGCCCAGGCAGGCTACAAGGTATTTGGCACCAGCCGACGGGGAGCATCCGCGTCGCCAGCCTCGTTCGAGATGCTGCCGCTGGACGTGACCAGTGACGCATCCGTCAAGGCTGTCGTCGCTGACGTCATCCGGCGCGCGGGGCGCCTCGACCTGCTGGTGAATAACGCCGGCTTCAATGTCGCGGTCGGTGGCGCGGAAGAAAGCTCCATCCAGCAGGCTCAGGACATCTTCGATACGAATTTTTTCGGGATGGTGCGGATGAGCCTGGCCGTCGTTCCCCACATGCGGCAGCAAGGCAGCGGCCGCATCATCAACATCGGCTCGGTCCTGGGCTTCATGGCTATGCCCTACATGGCGCTCTATGCGGCCACCAAACATGCGATCGAGGGCTACTCCGAATCCCTCGACCATGAACTTCGCACCATGGGCATCCGCGTCTCGGTGATCGAGCCGGGATTCATGAAGACCGCGATCGATGCCAACTCGCGTGATGCGGATGCCAAGCTGGACGCGTACCGGGACGTGCGGATCGCCATGGACAGACGCCTCAAGGAAATGCTGGAAGTTGCCGAGGCCCCCGATGTGGTCGCCGACACGGTACTGAAGGCCGCAAGCGCGGCCAGCCCCAAAGCGCGATACACAGTAGGCACGGCAGCCGCGCGCTTGCGCCTGATGCACACGCTATTGCCGGCCAGCCTTCTGGATGCAGGAATCCGCAAGCAGCTGCGCATCGCGTAAGGCTGCATTTCACCGACACCACTCACTCGACCCGGTAAAAATCACCATGACAAAATCCAACTCACCCGAAAGCAATTTTCTCAACCAGCCATTGCAACTGCCCAATGGCAGCGTGCTACGCAACCGCCTGGCCAAGGCCGCGATGAGCGAGGTGCTTGGCACCTACGATAACCATGCGACCCAAAAGCATGTCGAACTTTACCGGCGCTGGGCCAAGTCAGGCATCGGCATGCTCATTACCGGCAACGTGATGATTGATCGGCGCGCGCTGGGTGAGCCCGGCAATGTGGTGATCGAGGACGAATCCGACCTTGCGGTCTTGCAGCAGTGGGCAAAGGCGGCCACTGAACAGGAGGCGGCGATCTGGGTTCAGCTGAACCATCCGGGCAAGCAATCGCCCAAGGGGCTGAACAGCTCGAATCTTTCCCCGTCTGCCATTCCGTTCCGTGCCGACATGGCGGGCTTTTTTGAAACGCCGCGCGAGGCCACGACGGCGGAAATCGACGAGATCATTCAGCGCTTCGGGCGCAGTGCGGCCATCTGCAAGAAAGCCGGCTTCAGTGGCGTGCAGATTCACGGCGCCCATGGCTATCTGATCAGCCAGTTCCTGTCGCCGCACCACAACCAACGCGAAGATGAATGGGGCGGCAGCCCGGAAAAGCGCCGCCGCTTTGTTCTGGCGGTGTATGCGGAGATACGCCGGAAAGTCGGCAAGGATTTTCCGGTCGGCATCAAGCTCAACTCGGCCGACTTTCAGAAGGGCGGGTTTACCGAAGAAGAATCCATGGCGACCATCCGCGCGCTGGCCGACGCAGGCATTGACCTGATCGAAATTTCCGGCGGCACCTATGAAGCGCCGGCCATGAGCGGTGTCGTACAACAGCCACAACGCTCGTCTACCGCCATACGCGAGGCCTACTTTCTGTCATTTGCGGAAAAGCTGCGCTCCACCGTTCAGGTGCCGCTGATGCTGACCGGCGGCTTTCGCACCCTTGCCGGCATGAATGCGGCACTGCAAACCGGGGCACTGGATGTTGTCGGGCTGGCACGCCTGCTGGCGATCGATCCCGACGCACCCAAGGCGCTATTGGAAGGTCACGATTGCAAGCAGCGTGTGCGCCCGGTCGCCACCGGCATCAAGGCCATCGATCGCATGGGCATCATGGAAATACTTTGGTATTCGCGTCAGTTGAAGCGAATCGCCGAGGGCGGTGATCCTCATCCCAATGAAAGCGGCCTTTGGGCGTTTCTGGCGTCGTTGATGAAAAGTGGCTGGGGAACCTATCAAACCAAACGCCTTCGCGCCTGATGCGGCCTTGGTAGCGCGGCAAGCGTAGCGCTCAGAACAGCGGCGGCCATTCCGCTGCCGGCATCGACCCCGTCGATGCCGGATGGATGCCCTGGCGGGCGGACCCTCGCGTCAGGTCGATTTCGGCCAGAGGATCATCTGCGTGCAGCGGAACAGGGCGATCTTGCGCCCGGTGGTTTCATCCGTGACCGTCGCATCCCACACCTGGGTGTTTCGCCCCAGGTGCTGGGCGCTGGCCACACAAGCGATCGATCCCTCTTTGACGGTGCCGAGATGGTTGCTCTTCAGCTCGATGGTGGTGAACGATTGCGCGCCCTGCGGCATGTGCGCCACTGTGGCATAGCCGCAGGTCGTATCCGCCAGCGCCACCACGCTGGCGGCATGCAGGAAATCGTTCGGCGCGAAGTGCAGTTTCCTGACCGGCATCCTGCTGCGCAGGGAATCCTGCGCCAGCGCAATCATCTCGATGCCGAGAAAGCCGGGCAGGTACTCGCTGCCCCGCTCGTTGAGGATCTCGATCGAAATTTCCGGGCGCAGTTTGCTCATGGAATACTTCCTTTCGATGCAACCGGCGCCAATTGCGCCGCAATGATGGGACGCTCGATCCTGGCTTCGCGGATCGGCAGGTTGAGGATCGCTGCCAGCAGCGACAGCACGATGTCGGCATACCACATCCAGCCGAAGTCGCCGAAGCGCGAAATGGTCAGGCCGCCGAGGTAGGCGCCGAGGAAACCGCCGACCTGGTGCGACAGCAGGGTAAGCCCGAACAGGGTCGCCAGGTAGCGCACGCCGAACAGCTTGCCGACGATCGCCGCGGTCGGCGGCACCGTCGCCAGCCAGGTGAAGCCGAGGCCGGCGGCGAAGATGTAATAGTTCAGCTCGGTGCG
The DNA here is from genome assembly GCA_030247575.1 of Sulfuritalea sp. Classification (GTDB taxonomy): domain Bacteria; phylum Pseudomonadota; class Gammaproteobacteria; order Burkholderiales; family Rhodocyclaceae; genus Sulfuritalea. The sequence goes on along the minus strand of JAOTRV010000046.1, from coordinate 13,460 downwards.
CGGCGCCAGCAGGTAGCCGACGATGAGCACGGCGCGCGAGGCATACATCCAGGCCAGCACGTACTTGCTGCGGTATTTGGCGACGCAGGAACCGGCATACAGGCTGCCGAAGATGTTGGCCAGGCCGATGATCGCCAGCGACCAGCTCGCCACGCTGGGCGGCAGCCCGCACAGCGCCACCTCGCCGGGGAGATGGGTGACGAGGAAGGCGATGTGGAAGCCGCAGGTGAAGAAGCCGGCGTGCAGCAGCAAATAGCTGCGGTCCTGCATCGCCCCGACCACGGTATTTTTTAGTCCGGCGTCGGCCTCGGCATGCTTTGGCGGCGCCGCGCCGGGCTGGGTCAGCTTGCCGACCAGAGGCAGCGCGGTCAGCGTCAGCAGTGCCAGCGACCACATCGCCCCCATCCAGCCGAAGACGCTGATCAGTTTCTGGATGATGGGCGCGAACACGAACTGACCGAGCGAGCCGCCGGCATTGATGACGCCGGAAGCGGTTCCCCGTGCTTCCAATGGCATGCGCTGTGCTGCCGCCCCGATCAGCACGGAAAAGCTCCCGGCGCCGGCGCCCATCGCGGAGAGCAGGCCGAGCGAGACGATGAGGCCGATACCGGATGTCATGAAAGGTGTGAGCGCGCAGCCGATCGCCAATACCACCAGCCCGCCGATCAGCACGGCGCGCGGACCGTAGCGGTCGGCCACCGCGCCGGCCACCGGCTGCATGGCTCCCCAGGTGAATTGGCCCACCGCCAGCGCGAGGCTGATGGTGACGATGCCGAGGCCGGTCGATTCGTTGATCGGTGCCACGAACAGGCCCAGCGACTGGCGGGCACCCATGGTGACCATCAGGATTCCGGCCGCGGCCAGGGTCGTCAGCAGAACCTCTGGGCTACGGATGGAACGAAACATGACTGGTCTCCACTGCGCTAACTCGATGCCCGTCACTATAGGTAACAAGTTCAAATACAAATAGCCCATAATTTGCATCATTCCGTCAACAATTCATTTACAAATGAACTGGCTGAGCAGTTGGCTAACCTTCGTCAAGGTCGTCGAAACCGGCAGCATGGCCGGAGCGGCGCGTCGTCTGGACTGCACGCGCGCGCAGGTCAGCAAGCAGATTGGCGAACTCGAACGGCGTTTCGGGGTTCGCCTGTTCGAGCGATCGACGCGCAGGATCAGCCTGACGCCTTCCGGCGAAGTCTTCCATCAGCATGCGCTGCGCACCCTGGAGTCCATCGAAGCCACCGAGGTCGCCGTCAGAAACTTCGGCGACGAACCCCGCGGCATGCTGCGCGTCAGCGCCACCGTCGCCTTCGGCCGCATGTATGTTGCGCCGCTGATACCGGGCCTCATCGCCCGCTATCCCGACCTGGAGTGCGAACTCGTCCTCGCCGACCAGACCGTCGACCTGGTCGACGATCGCATCGACCTGGCGATACGGATGACCCGGGATCCGCCGCAGGATGCCGTCGTCCGGCGGCTGATCGAGGTGAAGCGGGTGATTTGTGCCTCACCGGCCTATATTCAGGCGCACGGCGAGCCGCGAACGCCCGGGGAGCTGGAAGGCCATCAGTGCTTCAGCTACCTGCTCACCGACGACAAGGTGTGGCGCCTCGCGGACAGGCAGGGCAGGGAAACCGACATCCCGGTTCGCAGCAGGTTCCAGTTCAACGACATCGCCTGCATGCACGACGCCGCGCGCAACGGCCACGGCCTGGCGATATTGCCGCTCTACGTCTGCGGCGCGGACCTGGCCTCGGGTGCGCTGAAACTCGTGCTCGACGACTTCGAGCCGGTGGTCAGTTTCGGCCGCTACATCTACGCCGCCTACACGCCGAGCCGCGTTCGCGCACCCAAGGTCGCGGTGTTCCTCGCCGAACTCGAGCGGATGCTGAGCCCTGCGCCGCCGTGGGCGCGCTGAGTGACGCTTTCATCAGGTTGCGGTCCCAATCTCCGCGTTCCGTGCGTGGATTTGCTTCCATTTTCCCCGGCTGTCTCCATACTGAACGTGTAGAACAGTTGCTCACGACCCGTTGCTTGGCGACCCATCATGGCAATGCATCCCCCTAAACAATGCCATGATCATATCAGCAATGCATATGGCATATCGAGGGGTTTTTCAACAGAATAGGTAGAAAGCAGACAGGGATAAGCGGGATTCAAGCAGGAATCCCGACGGGATCCCTTCAATACCTCGGCCCGCCCTGTCCATAGAACGGCGGCCAGCGCCCGACCAGGGCTTCGAGCAGCTTGAGTTCGTCGTCGCTGTGGTTGATGACTCCCGCCGGAACCATGCACTTCGGCATGTCCGCGTCGTCGTGGATGATCATCGGCTTGTCGTGGTGCGTGGCGCTGTAACTTTCCCTCTGGTCCGGAATCGCCTTGGGGACGAGGTCGACGCTGCCGTAGCAGAGGCAGAAATAGGTCTGGGCCTTGGTCGCCGCCGCACCGCCGGCGCCGACTCCTCCTGGTTCGTCCTCGATATAGCAGCCGGTGCCGCGAATGCCGATGGTGGCGGTCGTTGTCTGGATCGTGCGCGCGCCCTTGCCGAACACCGAGAGGATCTTGCCGCTGAGAACGCGCATCAGGTTCTGCGCCACATCGGCGCCGAAGCTGACCGTCGAACTTTCTCGTTGCAGGAAGGCGTCCTGGCCGATGACGTAGATCGCTTCGCTGCCGGGACCGGTCGTCACCGTGTCGCCAGCGCCGACCAACTGGCCTTCCCGCGCCGGCTTGCCATTCACGCTGACGGTGCCGCGCAGCTTGTGCAGCCCCGGCGCCACGGGCGCATTGCCCTTGGCCAGGGCGTTGCCGATCAGTCCGGAGATTCCCGCCGGGCCGAACAGGCCGGCGGCGGCGAGGGCTTTCAGCAAGCGGCGGCGCAGTTGCATGGCATTTCCTTTCATCTTGGACGGACCAGCAAAACCAATTAACCACAGAGACACAGAGGCACGGAGAAAGGCAAATCAGTTTTCCTCTGTGCCACTGTGTCTCTGGGGTGAGAGCTTGGGTTTCATTTGTTCAGTTCGCGCATCGCCCGCTCCAGGCCGGCGAGCGTCAACGGGAACATGCGGTTGTTGAAAATGGTGCGGACCAGCTCGATGGAATGGCGATAGTCCCACAAACGCTCGGGCTCGGGGTTGAGCCAGACGGCGCGCGGCCAGGTGTCGAGCATGCGCTGCAGCCAGACCGCGCCGGCTTCCTCGTTGGAATATTCGACCGAGCCGCCGGGCTGGAGGATTTCATAGGGGCTCATGGTGGCGTCGCCGACCACCACCACCTTGTAGTCCTCGCCGTACTTGTGCATCACGTCCCACAGCGGGAAACGCTCGCCATGGCGGCGGCGATTGTCCTTCCAGACGTAGTCGTAGATGCAGTTGTGGAAATAGTAGTACTCGAGGTGCTTGAACTCGCTCTTGGCCGCGGAGAAGAGTTCCTCGCAGACCTTGATGTGGTCGTCCATCGAGCCGCCGATGTCGAGGAACAGCAGCACCTTGACCTTGTTGTGGCGCTCGGGGCGCATCCTGATGTCGAGCCAGCCGGCGTTGCGCGCCGTGCCGGCGATGGTGCCGTCCAGATCCAGCTCGTCCTCGGCGCCCTCGCGGGCGAAGCGGCGCAGGCGACGCAGGGCGATCTTGATGTTGCGCGTGCCGAGCTCGACGGTGTCGTCGAGGTTGCGGTATTCGCGGTTCTCCCAGACCTTGATCGCGGTGCGGTTGCCGGCGGATTCGCCGCCGATGCGGATGCCCTCGGGATGGTAGCCGCCGTGGCCGAAGGGCGAGCTGCCGCCGGTGCCGATCCACTTGCTGCCGCCGGCATGGCGTTCCTTCTGCTCTTCGAGGCGCTTCTTGAATTCCTCCATCAGCTTGTCCCAGCCGAGCTTTTCCAGCTTGGCCTTTTCCTCGGGCGTCAGATGCTTTTTCATCAGCATCTTGAGCCATTCTTCGGGGATGTCGGCGTCGAGGCCGGGCAGCTTGGTCACGCCCTTGAAGTACTCGCCGAAGGCCTGGTCGAACTTGTCATAGTGCGTTTCGTCCTTGACCAGGCAGGTGCGCGCGAGGAAGTAAAAATCGTCGATCGAATTGCCCGCGACATGCTCCTTAAGCGCCTCCAGCAGCGTGAGGAACTCGCGCGTGGAAACGGGGAGTTTCTTCGCCTTGAGGTGGAGGAAGAAGTCAATCAGCATGAGAGTCGGCGCTGGCGGGACGGCGAATTAACGGTTCTGCCGCGCCATGAAGACGAGGCGCTCGAACAGATGCACGTCCTGTTCGTTCTTCAGCAGCGCGCCGGCCAGCGGCGGTACCACGGTCTTGCGATCCTTCGAGCGCAAGGCTTCCGGCGGAATATCTTCGGCGACCAGCAGCTTGAGCCAGTCGAGCAGTTCCGAGGTCGAGGGCTTCTTCTTCATGCCCGGCACTTCGCGCAGCTCGAAGAAGACTTCCATCGCCTCGCGCAGCAGGTTCTGCTTGAGCTTGGGGAAGTGCACATCGACGATGCGCCCCATGGTCTCCTTGTCCGGAAACTTGATGTAGTGGAAGAAGCAGCGGCGCAGGAAGGCGTCGGGCAGTTCCTTCTCGTTGTTCGAGGTGATGATGACGATCGGGCGCACCGCGGCGCGGATGGTCTGCCGCGTTTCATAGACATGGAACTCCATGCGGTCGAGTTCGCGCAGCAGATCGTTGGGAAATTCGATGTCGGCCTTGTCCACTTCGTCGATCAGGATCACGGACGGCTTGCCCTGCTCGAAGGCCTGCCACAGCACGCCCTTGACGATGTAGTTGGCGATGTCCTTGACCTTCTCGTCGCCGAGCTGCGAATCGCGCAGGCGCGACACCGCGTCGTATTCGTAGAGGCCCTGCTGCGCCTTGGTGGTGGACTTGATGTGCCACTGCAAGAGCGGCACGCCCAATGCGCCGGCGACTTCCTCGGCCAGCATGGTCTTGCCGGTGCCGGGCTCGCCCTTGATCAGCAGCGGGCGTTGCAGGGTGATCGCGGCATTCACCGCCAGCATCAGGTCCGGGGTGGCAACGTAGGTGTTGGTTCCTTCAAAGCGCATGATGTCTTCTTTCAGGGTTGAAGCAATAGATTATCGCAGTGTGAGCACTTTGTTGCCGTATCGCTAGCGTCGACTCCTAGCCGGCCTTGCGCCGCACGCAGTCCACATAGGCTTCGCCATCGGGCGGCAGCTTGCTGCGTTGGGCGCGCCAGAGCATTTCGCCGAGGCATTCGAGTACGTCGTGCAACGCCTCGTGGCGGTCGGCGCGACGGCTTTGCAGGGTGTTGAAGGCGGCGCGGATGCCTGACGGCTGGTCGATCGACAACTGCTCCTCGATCGCGAGGTGCAGCGACAGATGGAGGAAGGGGTTGGTCTCGCCGTGTTCCGGCTTCCATTCGCGCGTCAGCGCGTCCTCGGCTTCGAGCAGGGCGTGGTATTCGGGATGCCTCTCGACGAGGTCGGCCGCCAGGGTGTCCATCGGCGTGCCGGGCAGCTTGTTGCGGCGCTTGGCCCAGGCATCGATCAGGAACTGGCGGGCCTGGTCGCGGCTCGGATTAAACATTCTTCTCTTTCCAGGCACAGAGGTCGAAGACGCCGCAATGCACGCAATCGGGCGAACGCGCCTTGCAGGTGTAGCGCCCATGCAGGATCAGCCAGTGGTGGGCGTGCTGGCGGAATTCGGCGGGCACGACCTTGAGCAGCTTTTGCTCCACCGCATCGACCGTGCCTCCCGGCGCGAGCCCGGTGCGGTTGCCGACGCGGAAAATGTGGGTGTCGACCGCAATAGTGGGTTCGTGAAAGGCGATGTTGAGCACCACGTTCGCGGTCTTGCGGCCGACGCCGGGCAGGGCTTCGAGCGCGGCGCGATCATGCGGCACTTCGCCGCCGTGACGCTCCAGCAGCAGGCGCGACAGGGCCACGACGTTTTTGGCCTTGGTCGGATAGAGGCCGATGGTATTGATGTATTCGCACAGGCCTTCCACACCCAGCGCGGCAATGGCCTGCGGCGTCGGGTGGTCGCGGAACAGGGCGCGCGTGGCGCGATTGACGCCCTTGTCGGTGGCCTGGGCCGAAAGCACCACGGCCACCAGCAGCTGATAGGGCGTCGAGTATTCGAGTTCGCTCTTCGGTTCCGGGTTTGCCGCCGCGAGGCGGGAGAAGAACTCGCGGACCTTCTTCGGGCTCATGCCGGCGCAGAACTTGGGTGATCGGTCGGGTGTTCGGCCTGGTGGTGGATGCGCTGTTCGCGCATGCGCTGGTTGGCGCGCGCATCGAGCCAGTTGCGCCCGGCGATCAGCAGGCCGAGGACGAAGAAGGCACCCGGCGGCAGGATGGCGATCAGGAAACCCGGGTAGCCTTCCGGCAGGACCTGGATGCCCGACAGCGTCGGGAAGATCATCTCGATGCCGGAAAACAGCGTGCCCTGGCCGACCAGCTCACGCACGGCGCCGAGCAGCGCGATGACCCAGACGAAGCCGATGCCCATCATCAGCCCGTCGAAGGTGGCTGCGCGCAGGCCGTTCTTGGCGGCGAAGGCTTCGACGCGGGCCAGCACGATGCAGTTGGTGACGATCAGCGGAATGAAGATGCCGAGCACCAGATACATGTCGTGCAGGAAGGCATTGAACAGGAGATCGACCACGGTAACCAGCGCGGCGATGATCAGGATGAAGACGGGGATGCGAATCTCGTAGGGAATGAAGGCGCGCAATGCGGAAATGCCGAAATTGGACAGCATCATGACGAGAATGGTCGCCAGGCCGAGACTCGTCGCATTGACGAAATTGGTGCTGATCGCCAGCAGCGGGCACAGGCCCAGCAGTTGGGCGAGGATGCTGTTCTGCTTCCAGATGCCGTTCCAGGCAATTTCCTTGTAGGCGCTCATGGCTCCTTCTCCTCAAAACGGCTGTTGGGCGGCAGGGCGAACAGCTTGTCCCGGTTCTCCATCGCCCACGCCAGCGCGCGACCGCTGGCGTTGGTCACGGCGCGGGCCGAAATCGTGGCGCCGCTCATCTGGTCGAAGCGGCCGCCGTCCTTCTTCACGCGCCATTTCTTGGGCGGCACACTGTCGAAGCCCATGTTGCTGAACTGCGCGATCCACGGCAGCGCCTTGTTCTTGTCCTTCTTCGGGTCGATATAGTCGCCCAGTCCCGGCGTCTCCTTGTGGGAGGTGACGCGCAGGGCCAGCAGCCGGCCGTTGGCATTGACCGCCAAAATCAGGCCGATGCGGCCGGAATAGCCATCCCGCGCCGCCGCTTCGAACACCAGCGCCACGGGTACTCCGTTCCTGCGTGCACGCCAGAGACGCGTCTCGTCGTCCAGTGCGAGGGCCGGCACCGGGGGCAGTGTTATCGCATCGGCCATCAGGTCGTTGTCGTACTGGCCGGGCGGCAGCACTTCGCCGATCAGGCGCAGCTTCTCGGCCAGCGCGCTGGCCGCCACCATGGGTTCGGTGGCCTTGTAGGTGCCGGCCATCAGCGCGGTGAACACCAGCGTGAAGGCCAGCAGGATGGCGGCGGTGCGCACCGAGATGCGCAGCACGCTGGACTCGCGGTGCGCGACTTCGATGGGGCCGCTCATGGCGGGCCTCCCCGTTTGTCCTTGTGGCCGAAGACCGGTGGTTGCGTGTACATGTCGATCAGCGGGGCGGCGATGTTCATCAGCAGCACGGCGAAGGCTATGCCGTCCGGGTAGGCGCCGAAGGTGCGGATGATCCAGGTCAGCACCGCGGCGCCGCCGGCGAAGATCAGCTTGCCGCGCGGCGTGGTGGCTCCGGAAACCGGATCGGTGACGATGAAAAAGGCGGCAAGCATGGCGCCGCCGGTAAACAACTGGAAGCCGGGTCCGGCAAAGCGTTCGGGATCATGGAGGGCGAAGGCGCCCGAGATGACGCACAACGTGGCGAGGAAGGCGGCGGGCATGTGCCAGGTGATGATGCGCTGCTGGAGCAGATACAAACCGCCGAGGAAGTAGCCGGCGGCGATCCACTCCCAGCCCTTGCCGCCGACGTTGCCGAAGGTGGCCTTGGTACCCAGCAGGCCGCCTATCATCGCGCGCTGCTCGGGATCGCGCAGCACGGTGCGCAGCGCGTCGAGCGGCGTGGCCATGGTCACGGCATCGAGGATCTGGCGGTTGCCGAAAATCGCCTGCCATTGCACTGCAAAGTCGGTGGCGTCGACTCTGGGCCATTGCGACATGAGCAGCGGATAGGCGACGATCATCAGCGCGAAGGCCACCATGGCCGGATTGAAGGGATTCTGCCCGAGTCCGCCATACAGATGCTTGGCGACGACGATGGCGAGCAGCGTGCCGAGCACGGTCAGCCACCAGGGCGCGATCGAGGGGAAGGTCAGGGCGATCAGCCAGGCGGTGACCAGCGCCGAGCCGTCGCTGAGGAAGAGCATCAGCGGCTTGCCGCGCAGCTTCAGCATCACCGCTTCCGCGACCAGCGCCGTGACCGAGGCCAACACGATCTGCACCAGTATCCCGGCGCCGAAGAACCAGACGTAGGCCGCGATACCCGGCAGCAGCGCGACCAGCACGCGCAACATCACGGATTGCACGCTGGCGGGCTTGAGAAAGTAGGGGGAATTGTTCACGAGACGCTTTCTTCAGTCGTCCTGCCGCAGATGCGGCTTGGCCATTTCGCGAATCTCGGCGCGGCGCGCCTCGATCGCGTCGACCTCGGCCTGCTGCTCGGACGTCAGGTTGCTCACGTTCTCCGGATGCACCTGCTCCTTCTGTGCCTTGGCGCGTTCGAGCGCTGCCGCGATCAGGGCCTTCTTCGCGTCCTCTTCTGGCGTGGCGGCGGGCTTGGTGGCTTCTGCCAGCGCTGCCGCGGCCTTCTCGCGTCCCGCGGCGGTTTTCGCGGCGAGCTTGGCGGCCTTTTCCTGCTTCTCGCGCTCTTCGCGCAAGAGGCGGAACTCGTAGCGTTCGCGCGCCACGTCGGCAGCTTCCTTCTCGATTTCGCGCGCCCAGATCTCGCTCTTGGCGAAACGGTAGTAATCGACCAGCGGAATGTGAGAGGGACAGACGTAGGCGCAGCAACCGCATTCGATGCAGTCGAACAGGTTGTACTCCTGCGCCTTGCCGAAAATCCTCGCCCGCGAGAACCAATACATTTCGAAGGGCTGCAGGTCGCTGGGGCAGGCCTTGGCGCATTCGCCGCAGCGGATGCAGGGCATCTCGGGCGGCGGCGGCGGGAACAGTTTTTTCGAGCCGACCAGGACGCAATTGGTAGCCTTGACCACCGGGACGTCGTCGCTGGGCATCAGCAGGCCCATCATGGGCCCGCCCATGATGACGCGATCACTGTCGGGCAGAGGGTCGCACAGAGCGATCAGGTCGCGCATGGAGGTGCCGAACAGCACTTCGTAGTTGCGCGCCCCGCTGACGTTTCCGGCGACGGTGACGATGCGCGAGAGCAGCGGCTGCCCGAGTGCGATCGCCTCGTAGACGGCATAGGCCGTGCCGACGTTGAAACACTGCACGCCGTAGTCGGTCGAACGTTTGCCGTGCGGCACCTCGATCCCGGTGAGGACGCGGATCAGCTGCTTGGCGCCGCCCGCCGGGTAGCGCGTCGGCACGGCGACGACTTTCATCGCCGAATCGCCGGCCGCCTGATTGACGGCCCGGGCGGCGATTTCCATGGCGGCGATGGCTTCCGGCTTGTTGTCCTCGATGCCGATCAGCACTTGCCCCGCGGCGAGCAATTCGCGCATGATGACCGCGCCCTTGAGGATGGTCTCGGCGCGCTCGCGCATCAGCACGTCGTCGCAGGTGATGAAGGGCTCGCACTCGGCGCCGTTCAAGACCAGGGTATCGAGCTTGCCCTGCTTGCCGGGGTTGAGCTTGAGGTGGGTGGGGAACACCGCTCCGCCCAGCCCGACGACGCCGGCGTCGCGCAGATAGTCGCGGGTTTGCGTCGGCGAGGCGCTGCGGTAGTCGAAGGGGTGACGCTCCATCCATTCGTCGCGCCCGTCCGGTTCGATCACCACGCAGAGTGCCGCAAGGCCCGAGGTATGCGGCATCAGGCGCATCTCGACGGCGACCACGGTGCCCGAGGTCGAGGCATGCACGGCGGACGACGCATTGCCGTCGGCGCCGCCGATGCGCTGGCCCTTGAGCACACGCTCGCCCGCCTTGACCAGCGGGCGTGGCATGCCGCCGATGCTCTGGTGCAGCGGGATCACGAGCAGAGTCGACGCTGGCGCCACGGCGATCGGGAGCCCGGTCGAGGCTTCCTTGTTGTAGGCCGGCTTGACCCCGCCATGAAATTTGAACAGGCGCTGCAGGGCGCTCACTTCGCCTCCCGCTGCGCCGGATTGATCTTGAACACGGGGTATTTCCACTTCCAGGTTTCCACGCTCTCGCCGATCGGTTCCATCGTGATGCAGTTCACCGGGCAGGGCGGCAGGCACAGTTCGCAGCCGGTGCACAGCGGGGCGACGACGGTGTGCATCTGCTTTGCGGCGCCGACGATCGCATCGACCGGACAGGCCTGGATGCACAGCGTGCAGCCGATGCAGACCTGTTCGTCGATGAGCGCGACGGATTTCGGTTTTTCGACGCCGTGTTCGGCGGAAAGTGGCTTGAACTCGCGGCCGAGGAGGTCGGCGAGCTTGTGGATGCCTTCCTCGCCGCCGGGCGGACACTGGTTGATTTCGGCCTCGCCCTTGGCGATGGCCTGGGCGTAGGGCTTGCAGCCGGGGAAGCCGCACTGCCCGCATTGCGTCTGCGGCAGGATGGCATCGATCTTTTCGACCAGCGGATCGCCTTCGACGCGAAAGCGCACCGCCGCATAGCCGAGGGCGGCGCCCAGCACAACGGCGCCGAACGCCATGACCAGAATCGCTTCGAACATGGCTATGCTTCCGCCGGGCCGCCCCAAGGAAGCATGCGCCCCCCTGTGAGGGGCAGCGAGACGATTCTGCGAGCGGGGGGGGCCATTACTTGTACTTGTCCAGCCCGGCGAAACCCATGAAGGCGAGGCTCATCAGGCCCGCGGTGATCATGGCGATGGCCGTGCCGCGGAAATGGACCGGAACGTCGGCGGCCTCGAGTCGTTCGCGGATGCCGGCGAACAGGATCAGCGCCAGCGTGAACCCCACCGCACTGCCGAAGCCGAATAGCAGCGATTCGAGGAAATTGTGGCGCAGGCTCACGTTGAGCAGCGGGATGCCGAGCACCGCACAGTTGGTGGTGATCAGCGGCAGGTAGATGCCGAGCACCTGGTGCAGCAGCGGGCTGGTTTTCTGGATCACCAGCTCCGTAAGCTGCACGATGGCGGCGATGGTGACGATGAAGGACAGCGTGCGCAGATACTCGAGCTGATTCGGCATCAGCAGCCAGCGGTCGATGATGAAGCTCGCTCCGCAGGCCATGGTCAGGACGAAGGTGGTGGCGGCGCCCATGCCGACCGCGGTCTCGAGCTTCTTCGAGACGCCCATGAACGGGCACAAGCCGAGAATGCGAACGAAGACGACGTTGTTGACCAGGACGGCGCCGAGAACAACGAAAAGATAGCTGGTCATGACGTGCGGAAAGCTGAAATTGCTCCGCAACAACTGAGGGAGATCAAATTGTCTCGCTTGTAAGGGTATTCATGCATGCGGGAGCGGCAAATTGTACCCGCGGCACTCAGATGTTGGTAGCTTCGATGCACTCGGCGACAAGCTGCGGGCCCCTGTAGATCAGTCCGCTGTAGATCTGCACCAGCGCCGCGCCGGCGTCCAGCTTGGCCCGCGCACGCTTGCCGCTGGTGATGCCTCCCGCTGCGATGATCGGCAGTTCGCCGGCCAATGCCTGTGCCAGGCTGAAGATGACCGCTGTCGATTTTTCGAACAGCGGGCTGCCGGAAAGCCCGCCCGCTTCGGCCGCCAGGGGTGATTTTTCGACTCCTGCGCGCCCCAGTGTCGTATTGGTCGCGATCACGGCGTCGATTCGATGGCGCCGGAGGGCGTCCGCGATGTTGGTGATCTGCTCCGGGTCGAGATCGGGTGCGATCTTGAGCGCTAGCGGTACGTATTTGCCGTGCCGGTCGGCCAAGGCGGTCTGCCGGGCTTTCAGGGCGCCCAGCAGGGCGTCGAGTTCGGAGGCTCCCTGCAATTGGCGCAGGTTCTTGGTATTGGGCGACGAAATGTTGACCGTGACGTAACTGGCCAGCGGATAGGCCTTGTCGAGGCAGATCAGGTAGTCATCGACCGCCCGCTCGATCGGCGTGTCGAAATTCTTCCCAATATTGATGCCAAGGATGCCGCGATACCGTACCGCCGCCAGTCGCCCGCACAGCGCATCGACCCCCGCGTTGTTGAAGCCCATGCGGTTGATGATCGCCTCGTGTTCCTGCAGCCTGAAAAGGCGGGGCTTTGGATTGCCGGGTTGGGGACGGGGTGTGACCGTGCCCACTTCGAGGAAGCCGAAGCCGAGGCGGCCCAGACCGTCAATGGCCGTGCCGTTCTTGTCGAGCCCGGCGGCCAGGCCGACGCGGTTGGGGAAGCGGAGTCCCATGACCTCGACCGGTTTGCCGCTTGGCGGCGAAGAGTGGGGAAGTCCGAGCGAATCGCCAATCGCAAGCAGGCGGAGCGTCAGTTCGTGCGCGTACTCGGCATCGAGCGAGAAGAGGACGGGGCGGATCAGGGCGTACGGAGTCATGGCGCAGGATTCTACGATGCCCGCGAAGGGAAGATTTCTGTTTCAGTGAAAGGCGCGGGGTCGCGTGCCGGCGGATGCAGGAAGGCGGCTTGGCCTCGCCTCGTCCACGCGTCAGAAAGAAAAAAGCGTGAAGGGGTTTACACGAAGGAAATGCACCCCTATAATCTCGCTTCTCTGCTGATTGCGGAGTCGCCGAAAGCGGCGAAGTTCTTTAAAAACCAAACAACCGATAGGTGTAGGTGCTTGCTGTGCTGGAGGTGGTAGCGGGCAGTCGTTCCGAGATCGAAGGGGCGGGTGCTGACCGGAGTCGAAAGACGAGGGTTGAGTTCTGAGGGTAGTTCGGAAGAACTGCGTGAAGGATCTGCTGCTGCTGGATGCTAATGAGTATGAAGCAAGTGCTTACACGAAGAAACAGAGTAAGGTTAAATGCAAATTTAGCCTCTGAGATTCGTTTGAGCGAGAAGTAAAAAAGACAGATTGAACTGAAGAGTTTGATCCTGGCTCAGATTGAACGCTGGCGGAATGCTTTACACATGCAAGTCGAGCGGCAGCGCGGGGCAACCTGGCGGCGAGCGGCGAACGGGTGAGTAATGTATCGGAACGTACCCAGTCGTGGGGGATAACTATCCGAAAGGATAGCTAATACCGCATACGTCCTGAGGGAGAAAGCGGGGGATCGCAAGACCTCGCGCGATTGGAGCGGCCGATATCGGATTAGCTAGTTGGTGAGGTAAAGGCTCACCAAGGCGACGATCCGTAGCTGGTCTGAGAGGACGACCAGCCACACTGGAACTGAGACACGGTCCAGACT